>JAVVEM010000033.1:0-1659 GCA_032250805.1 Bacteroidales bacterium | reverse complement strand
TGCAATAATCATCATGTCGCATGGTTTCAGTGCTTGCCCCGAGAACTCGGTGGTTAAATGATCACTGGGTATTGGTTTCGACTAAACGAATCAACGAATAAACGACTACACGATATTGTATAATGTAAATTGCCTACTGTATAGTGTATAGTTAGGATGTTTGAATATACCCGAAAGGGTATTATATAATAGAAAATTTATGCGCAATATACCCAATAGGGTATAATAATAGCATATTTTGGCATAAAAATACCCGAATGGGTATAAATAAGGTTTAAATTGTTATATTTGTACCCAAAAGGGTATAAAAATGGATCTGGCCAATTTTGTAAAAGAAAAGCGAAAATCAGTACAACTGACACAGCCTGAACTGGCTGAAAAAGCCGGGGTGGGCTTGCGTTTCCTCCGTGAGCTCGAACAGGGTAAGCAGAGTTTACGCTTAGATAAGGTAAACCAGGTACTGCAACTCTTCGGGTACGAAGTGGGAGTTGTAATGAAGAAACCAATGTCTGATTCCTGATAATTATTATAACATATGCGAAAAGCGATTATAAAAATTGAAGCTCATGTAGCCGGCTGGCTCACACAGGATGAAGATGGATACCATTTTGTTTACGATGCAGTGTATGCTGCGCAACCCGATGCCAGGCCGGTTAGCTTAACACTGCCGATACGGGAAGCGCCCTATACCTCAACTGTATTGTTTCCGTTCTTTGACGGACTGATACCCGAAGGCTGGCTGCTTGAAATAGCCAAAAAGAACTGGAAACTGAATCCCAGAGACCGTATGGGTTTATTGCTGTCTTGTTGCAAAGATTGCATCGGGGCGGTAAGCGTAGAAGAGATAAAGGAGGATAATCCATGAAAAGATGTCTGTTTTGTTATCAGCCATTAGCTGTCAACGAGGAGGATTTTCATGCCTCCTGCTCAAAGAAAATATTTGGCCAGCCCGGCCCGCCAGTATTGCCCTACTCGGAATCCGATTTAGAACCTTTGGCTAAAGAGATAATTCAAAGTCAAACGGCCATTACCGGTGTGCAGGCCAAATTATCGTTGCACATATCAGGGAAAAGCAATGATGGCAACGAAAAACGGTTTACAATAGTGGGCTTATGGGGAGGGTATATTTTGAAGCCACCTAATGCCTTATATCCACAATTGCCGGAGGTAGAAGATTTGACCATGCATTTGGCACAATTGGCCAGAATTAAAACAGCGCCACATAGTTTAATCCGTTTAAAATCAGGCAATCTAGCCTATATTACCCGACGAATAGACCGCAACAAAAAGACAAAGCTGGCCATGGAAGATATGTGTCAGTTGACCGAAAGGCTTACCGAAGATAAATACCATGGCAGCTACGAGCAAATTGCCAAAGCCATACAGAAATACTCGGTAATACCTGGCCTGGATGTGATCAATTTCTTTGAATTGTTGCTCTTTTCATTTCTGACAGGCAATGCCGATATGCATTTGAAGAATTTCTCATTGCTGGACCAGCCGGGCTTGGGAATGGCCTTATCACCCGCCTACGACCTTGTAAATACAGCATTGGTAAACCCTGCTGATGAGGAAGAGTTGGCACTGACCCTGAACGGTAAAAAGAAAAAAATCAGGAAGCATGATTTTACAGTAGCGATGAATACCTTGAAGTTGGAA
>JAVVEM010000076.1:0-7101 GCA_032250805.1 Bacteroidales bacterium | reverse complement strand
CATCGAATAAACGAATAAACAAAAACCGAAACAAGTGACCAGAAACAAGTAACCTAAAACCAGAGACCAGCAGATTTGTTATTTGTTATTCGTTACTTGTTATTCGTTATTTGTTATTTGTTATTTGTTATTTGTTATTTTATTGTCGTGTGCTCGAACCCACGGGGAAGCGGGTAATTCACTTCTAAATTCCATGTTCCTTGTTCGATGTTCATTATTCCAGCGGCACCCGGCACCATTGTCATCCTGAGCGAAGTCGAAGGGTGGCGCTTCAAACTCCCTGGTCTAATTCTTGACAAACCTTCCCATGGCCAAAACATCAGATCCGCTTTTTAACAGTGCAACATATATTCCCGGAGGGTATGATGAAATATCAATGTTAATTGATTTTTGTTTTCCTTGCAAAAGGAGAACATTCATTCTAACACCCAGATAATTATAGATCTCAATTGATCCTTCAGGCGCTCGATCCATATTCTGAATATTACATTGGATTTGCGTTGATGCCGGGTTTGGAAAGATCTGCAGATATGGGCCGTGGGTGCCGGCAGACGGGGAATGGATTCCCAGGCAGGAAAAGGCCCATGAGCTTTTCACATCTGACCAGTCTGATTGGCCACAGTCGTTCCAGCTTCTTACGCTTATTTGTGTCTGTCCTTCCCAGTTTGGGCTCCAGTGAAGGGTAGCGGTTATGCTGTCGCTGGCTATGCTGCCTGCTTCTTCGGGTAAAACCTGCCATTCATAGCTCCAGGCACCCTGGGCGGGTGTGATACTGTATGTGCTTATGCTATCGGTGGTGGTGCAAAGGGTGTCGGGACCTGAAGGTGAAGCAGGTATTTGTGGCATGTAGTTGTCGCAATCTTTGATTTCGAATAACCAAATGTCACCCATTCCAATATAGTTACAGCCCACATCTCCGGATGGATTTAAATAATAATAAGTTGTACCTGAAATTACGTAATCGTCTTCAGCTTTTTTAATTACGGCATCGAAAGATACTTTTTCTCCTCCAATACCTCCATAGCATCTTGACCACTCAATATCGCCATTTGCAGAGAGCTTCACCATCCAAATATCAGAGTGTTGATTATTGTAATCCGTATGGAGATCCCAAACATCACCATCATCTGAATCAGTCTGGGCAAACAATACAAATCCGCCATCATCGCTTTGAATTAATTTTCTGGCATCCTCCATACCTGATCCCCCTAGGCATTTCTCCCAGATAATATTGCCTATGGTATCTATGCGTACTACCCAAATATCTAAGGTTTCCAGTTCACCCGGAATACCATGAAATCCACTAACATCACCGTCGTTAGATAAAGTATATGCCATGAATATGTAGCCATCATCCAATTCCAATATCCCTTCTCCCTGACCATCATTGTGGCTGCCACCATAAAGCTTTTGCCACTCAATATTGAGATTTGAGTCGGTTTTTACCGCCCACACATCTTCTCCTCCATGTGGATCACCCTGTATCATGCCATTAGCCACAATGGCTTTTGAGGTAAAGAAGAATCCGCCATCACGGGTTTCCACGATATCGAAAATGTTGTTAATGTCACTATTCCCAAAAACTTTATTCTGGATAATATCGCCATTTTGTGGATTTATAATTTGTATCCAGGCGTCCCAGAATCCATAATTTTGAGGTACATCTCCATCACCAGAAGTAGTTGCAGCATATAGGATGATATTGCCTTTGCTTAATCTTTTTAGTTTTGCCCCGTACTCATTGCCAGTTCCACCGTAACATTTTTCCCATAAGATCTTTCCTGTGGCATCAATCTTTACAACCCATCTGTCGTACCCGCCATGGTTGCCGGACTGGATATCGCCATCATTTGAAGCAACAACTCCACTGAAATAATAGAAACCCAAGTTATCTGCTACAATATTTTGCGCCAAATCCAGGCTACTTCCTCCATAACATCTCCCCCATAAAAAATTGCCAACACTATCAATGGCAACCAGCCATATATCCTCTTCTCCCCATTGATTTGTGATTTGCCCATCCACTGAATTAGTTTCACTTAGAATAAAATAACCAAAATTGGTTTCAAGGAGGTTCGCATGGTCTTCAGAGCCGGTACCTCCATAGCAGTTTTGCCAAGTAATATCCATATTGTTTTGGGCCAATAATGTAACCCAGACCAGCAAAATGGTAGCAATAGAAGCAGTAAGTTTTTTCATATGGATGCATAAAAGGATGCCACGCCATGCGTGGCATCCTTGTTAGTATTATCGGATCACAAGTTTACCTGAAGATGAGTATCCTGATGATTCAATTCTATAAATATACACACCGGCCGGAATGTGCCGTGTATCCAGCACTTTTTGGCCTTTGTTTTGATCAATGCGTATGTTTTCTATTACTTGTCCGCTAATGTCGATGATAAGAATTGCGCCTTCATCTGCACTAAATGGCAGTGTATAGTCGAAAGCTACCCAGGTATGGGCCGGGTTAGGTTTCACACTCACATGTATGGCATCATTAGAAAATATATTGGCTCCCGGGTGATGTTGTTTCAGTGTGAGAGAGTCAGGTAAAGCCGGGCAGTCATAGTAATGATATCCATGGGCATATTCAAGTATGCTTTGTGCCTGATACACAGCACTGCCATAGCCGTATTCAGCTATATAAGTTATGGTCGCCAGTTCGATGCTATCGAGTTCAAATATAGTGCGGCCTTCTTGCATCAGGTTTATCTGTAACTGCATCATGCTGTTATAGTCATTGTATGCAAGCAAGTCGTCACCGCTGAGTGAATATGTCACAGGCAATTGATCCAGAAGGGTTTGGGCATTGGTAAAATCACCTTCCTGTAAATAGGAAGCAATAATCTGTTTATCGGCCTGGTATGCGCCTATATTTCCAAGCCATAGGCGCTCCTCGTTCATGTCAGGGATACTGTCGAACAATTCACTGCGTAAGATATCCTGTGCCGCTTTAATTGCATTTCCATAATAGCTTGCCAACTGGTTTTTCAACACCGTTTTATACGAAGATCCATAACCGATTTGCCTGAGCATATCTACCATATATTGCGGCATGGGCAGGGTTTTGGTTTCGAGGTAAGTGAGAAAATTGCTGCGCATTTCGTCGGGATTGGCAGCAAAAATGTCGAACTGCACACTTTCGGTAAATACATCGGTGCGGTCGGCTACATCCTTAAGCACCTCGAATGAAAGATGGGGTGAGTTGGCCAGCAGATCGGCCCTCAGTATCCACATTTCATCGGGCCAGGCAGTTTCAATTTCATTCTCCATAAGCGGAGTGTCGCCACCATCTTTAAGCGTATTGATCAAATCGAGTGTAAGTATGTAATCAGCCATATTTTGACTATAAACCTGCTGTTTAACCCCTTTTTCGGTACTTGATAGTATTACATTAATGCCTGTGCCTCCGCCACTATAATGATCGGGGCAGGTGTTTCCGGTGGAAACATCATAAGGATATACAAAATTCGAATACAGTGTTAACTCCTGTAAGGGGTCGCCATCGTAATAATAATAGCGTATATCCTGGGTATAATCGTTACGGAATTGCAATACAGCATTTTGAGAAAGGGAATTTCCAGAAGGCGTCTCGTCTGAACCCATATTGCCCTTGATATATGAATTATTCGCCACATGAAAATCGTAATTATTATTACTGTTTTCATTGCATAAGTATGCTACTCCTTTTGAGTCATCATAGATATTGGGCCTATTAGGATTTTCAGACAGATTCCCCACACTTAAACCAATAAACTCGTTATTGTATACATCATCTCCTATAGATTCAGTATGGTCTAATCTCACTCCCACATAATTCCCGGGATTTCCAAAGTTTATTTTTGTGAAATAGTTGTTTTCAATAGCATAGCCAGCTGCAGCATGGATATCAATACCAAAGCTTGATACATTATCACAGTTATCGCCATCGGATGTTCCGTTCAGGCCAATGTTAAACTCATTATCCACCATCACAGCATCTGGCACCATGATATTATATATGCCAACAGTATTGTTCGTAAATTCGGCATTCCAGACTTCATAGATAGGAGTTCCCATACCTGATCCATGTGCGCTAATAGCTCTGTAAAAACCATTAAAAGTAGAGGGTGCTAAATATTGTTCAGGGCATGGGATAATGGGCTGATCACAGCCGGCATCAACTTTAAATTTCGATCTATACGAAGCAATGCCATTGTTCCAGGGCGATACCCCGTTGCTGGCAGCATTACTGAATTCACAGGCATAAAAATCAATCCCGCTCACTCCGTGTAAATCTACATGCTTATAAAACATGGTATTGTCGATATATTCATAGTTGAGAATAAAGTTACAGTTTTTAAAGTAACTTAAATTGTTGCATGCTTGTCCGGTGGGAGGAAAGGTGTTTTCGTAAGGAATAAAGTGAACGGATTTAGTATTATTCTTGAAGGTTGAGTTAACTGCTTTAACGATTCCTCCTGAGGTCCACCAGTAATTATTCTCTAATGCCCAAACTGCAACACCATTTTCTGCATTCAATACAGTAGAACTATTTAATTCAAGTACGCCTTGTGGGCTATTACCTCCAGTGACAGAATATTGAGATAGGTTCTTGTTTCCCCAAACCTCGATACCTTTCCATTTTTGTTGTGGTTCGCAATCGAGATTTCGTAAAACAGTATTGTTTGATACGATCTTTGCACCTGCTTCAATTTCTATCTTGCCATCATGGCCAAATTCAAGTATGGCATCATTGATAGTCAGTGTTGCGTTGCTTTTTACGCGTATTCCAATATCAATCGTGCTGTGCAATGGATATATGTCATCCCAGGTCATTGAATTGTTGATTTCAATATAATCCAGATCATAATTATATGATTCTACCGTAAAAGTTCCATCGTAATATGTTCCGATATCGTCTGTAATGTGAAAGGAATATAATCCTGCAGATAATCCGGTAAAGTAAAAACACCCGCTGACAGGGTCGTAATAATAGCTTGTCACTTCATTTCCTTGTGGGCCAATACAAAGAATATTGTATTCAGGATCAGGGTAAATACCGGGAGTGCCTCCAGTTACACATATTGTTGCTGTACCATCTGGATATCCCGGGCAGGTTATACCTTCTACTGTCACTGAGACAAGCAATGGATCATATGTGTGGTCGTTTTCAGGTAAAATAAAATATTTTGCATTATCGATTATCCTGTAAGTTGAAAATATATAAAATTCATCCGGTATAGTAAAAAATGCTGGATAGAAAAGGCTATTACCCTGATTAATCTGACCTAATTCAGTACCATCATCAGCTACAGCATAGATGTGTCCGTCAGGAGCTGTTTGTAAGAACGAATGCCCGTAGTTTTGACTTCCGGCAAGGGGGGTTGAAACGATACCGGTATTATAATCCAGTTTAACAATACCAATACCAGGGCATGACACATACAAAACATTATCCTCATATATCGAAAATTCAATGCCAGCTATATTGCCCAGATTAAGATCATAATCATCTTCATCACCATCAATTACAACAAATACTTTATCATTAGTCAGTTCTTTTTTTGTTATCCAGGCAAGAATTACATCATCATTAGTTTCATCAATTTTTACTTCAAGGTTATATGATGAAAAATCATTTTCTTCAAAATTAGAACTATTCGCGTTTATAATTTCAGTTTTATTTATAACTCCATTCTGCGTGATGGTCCATTGGTATAGAGCCGCTGGATCAGTGCCGTTAGTAATTGAGGTTGCAAATAGAGTTCTTTCCAGATCCACCTCTTCTGTAATTGCAAAAGCAAAGTAATTATCCTGCTGTATCCCTCCCAGAAGATAATTATGACATGAGAATTGAGGAATGTCGTTTTGGAACCAAATTTCGTTATATACAAATTTATCCTGAATTGCATCATCCAGGTCTCTACCGGAATAAAATGAATAGTATCTATCCGTATAACCAGGACGATTTATTATTTGATATTCAGGATGGAACTCATTAATAGTTTGTGAACAAACAAAATGCCAGGGATAAGATGACCCTTGATGATATAGTGTCTGCCCTAAAACGTGAATTGATAGTTCATAATTTGGATCATAACCTCCTGCAGCAATTTCGCAAAAGCTTAATCCCGCTGCCTCGGGTATAAAATCAATATAACTGGATTCAATTTCATCGCTGTAAAAAGTCAGTAATAAAGTTTTATGCGTATGGGTACCATCCAACACGATTGGAAGGACCCACTTCCCGAGTAATTGCGAAACGGCTTGATTTCCCAATGCCGAAAATGTGATTAGAAAAATAATTATTAGGATCTTTTTCATTTTAAGAAGCATTTAGAATTAAACATTGTGTAATTAGTTTTCATGATCAGCCGGCAACACTGTTACAAATGTTTATCTTTGCCCCAGCCTCCTTTCTTTGTTCATTAGGTATGCATTTTGCGGTGTTTTGCCTGGTTTTCGATTAAAGGAGGTTTTTGTTTAATTACTCCTTTAAAAGTTTTAATCCACCTACGCGTTCCGCTTCGGCGGACGAGAAGAGGTGTTTAAATTCCCCGTAGCTTGCTGCGGAAATAAGAGTCCGGAGCTTGCTCTGGGATTTATACCATTTATTAATATAATAATGGCCAAAAAAAGGCCTTTTATTCGTGATGGGAGTTTTAATGTAGCGGTTTTAGTTATCTGTGAGCATCGCAACTTCATATATATATACGAAAAACGCATAAAAGGTAACCCTTTGTTTATAAGTTTTTTTCTTCTCTCTCTCTCTCTCTCTCTCTCTCGTAAGTTGCATTATATTAGGCATTTGAACAATATCACTAGCTTCAAGAATTTGAAAAGTACTTCACGCTTATTAACAAATTGTCAAGATCTTAAATGAATAAGTATTCATCGGAATATTGTCAGGAACATCATGGCAATATAGGTAATTGTTCAATAAATCTTATTTGACTTTATTTATACCTTCTTTGACATTCCGCCACGGCATTTTTAGGACATGTTTTCTGAAACCTATTCTAAATACAGGAAAGGAGAGCAGGTGAAATTTTGTGCATGGGCCTTGACCTCACAGGTCCCCGGACCTGTGAGGTCGGGAAACCCTAAATCCTAATT
>JAVVEM010000032.1:30540-37802 GCA_032250805.1 Bacteroidales bacterium | reverse complement strand
TGGAAGATGGTGGCAGTGACCTGGGAATTATTCTTGGCGAACCGGCTTCATTTACAGAAGGACTTCAATATTTTTATTCGGGCGACAACAGTTGGATCGACCATATCGCTCCTCAGGGAGAAGCGTTTACGATATTTCAAAATCAATCGCCGGAGTACATTAATGCCGTTGCCTTTGATGGAGGATCGTATCGTACCATTGGATCTTCTTTTGAATTTGGCGGACTTGAGGATGCTGAATCATCAAAAGACTACCTGATGCACAAATACCTTGAATTTTTTGGAATTCAATCCATATGGGTTAGTCTGCCCGAACGGCCGGAGGCCGGCATAACTGCTGCCGGCATTTATCCCAACCCATTTCATCATCAGGCCAATATCAGTTTTTCACTCGAAGATGAAAGCAATATTTCTGTTGAGGTATACAATGCCGCAGGACAGCTTATGGGGTTACTTATAAATGAGAGGCTTGGTTCCGGATCATATTCTTTTATCTGGAATGGTGAAGGAGCAACAGATGGAATATATTTCTTCAGGATCATTGGCGAAGATGGTGTGATTACCCGCAAAGCGGTGAAAATGCAATAATGAACTCCGTTCTTTCTTGCCATCATTTCGCCACGGACCGGCTAAATTTATGCCAGTTGATAAAGATGATCAACAGCATTCCCAGGCTACCCCAGGCATATACTGATATGGCCCAGAAAAGATCGAAAAGAGATGACCCAACCAGGTCATATATATTTCCTCCGATCAGTATACTGCTGAATATGAACAGGATTTTCCAGGGCAGGCTCAATTCCCTGAAGTGAAATAAGAGATATGCAGTGAGAGGCAAAGTCAGGATGAAAGCGTTGTAGCTGGTATAGGCCAGCAACGGGATCAGAGCAATGAGGATGATGTAGATGCGTATGTTGCTTTCACGGCTTTTATCTCTGATAAGAAACCATAATAAAATGCCTGTAATGATCAGGAGTAAACATAGCTGGTAGATCATTCCGGCAATTCCTTCAAGTGCCATAAAGCGCAGGGGACTGTAACGCGCAAGAACTGAAAAAATGGTATGGTTGCCTGCCGCCAGCAGTTCCTGTTTATTGTTCAGTTCTATGGCGAGTTCGTTTAACCATGAAGCATACAAGCCAAGAAAATTGTTCATTTCAGGATAAAATATAAATGGAAGGCCAAACATGATCAATGCAAACAGGAGCATGTTCGCCAGGGCCTTATAATGTCCGGTAATAAGCAGGAATGGGATAAAGATCAGGGCGAAGGGCTTGAGAAATAAGCTTACGGCCAGGGGAATGCCTGTCAGCAGTGGCTTTTTCCAGCAAAGTGCATATAGGGCAACAACATATAACCATAACAGCAGTAAATTAACCTGGCCCAGATGAAGTTCCCTGAAAAAATGCGTTCCTGTAATTACGATGGCCAGCATAATACTGATGATCATTCTGTTATTCAAACCATCAGACCTGATCAATATGCGTTGCAGTAAATATAGTGTATGCCCGAGTATGAGGGTGAGAAAAAACCAGTAAAGATATTTGGCTGCCGCAAAGCCCGTAAACACAAAGGGGATAAATATAAAAGCTGCCGGTGGAGAATATTTGTAAACGTAATGCTCGTAAGGATCCTCCTCGGCTGTGCGGTATAACTCTTCGCCCTGCAGCAAACGTTCAGTGGTTTTATGATAGACTTCCAGGTCGGGCATGCCCAGCCGCTTGTTGATGAGTTCGCCGGCAAGACTGCCCAGGCTGACGAGCGCAAGAAAAATGATCCATTTGTAATGTTGCCTGATGAACGTTTTCATCTGTCGGAATCAATTCCCTTAATGGAGGTGTATTTCTTCAGCCTGGACTACTTCATAGGTGTTGGCATTAATCACAAGAGCGATCACGGACAGCTTGTTGGCATTATAGCTATTGCTGACGGTCAATGAATAATCTTTTGTCAAAGTAGTGCCATTTAAGGGATTTTCACTAAGCAATTCACCCCAGTTGCCATTTACGGCCTGCCTCAGCACATGCTTATGCTCATAATCCAGAATATCCGGAACTGCACCAATGCTTGCCAGGTCGTTCATTTGTGCCGATATCATTCCGCTCTCCGTAATAAATACACTCAGGTTGCATGGGAGCGACAGATCCTGAAGGAACTCTGTATGTATATGTAAATCAAGTTCCCTCGTAGCATCGTCATATTCTGTTTCTATTTCGATGTATGCTTCCGGCGGAAGATCGATCAGTTCCTGTATGGCATTTTCCCATTTGTCCTTGGTCATGGTGGTTTCATTCTGGTATGCAGTGCGGTTGATGAGTGCTGTTGGCACCCCGATCGGATTGTAAAAATTAAAAATGGCTGTCCCCGCAGCGGTCCTGTAATCTGCATCATAGGGTGGATTTCCCGGAACCGACAGCGCTCCTGCATGGATCGACATCAGTACCAGCTGATCGCCAAAAAGGGGTTTTAATACATCCTGAGCAAGCTTTGTTGCTTCAGGGCAGTTGGGGCAGACATGGCCTGTAAATTCCTCCAGTATGATCTTTCTGACTTTTTCAACAGGAGCAGGATCCGGCCCTGTGCTTCCTGATTCCTTAAGATAAGGTTCTTCGATCTTATCGCAGGCTCCTAAAACAAGCCCGAGAATTGCGAGTATATAGATTGTTTTTTTCATGATTATGCTAATTCTTGATTAAAAACTGCTTGAAATGGTTAGGGTCAGGCCATTGGCTGCGGGTACCTGCCGGCATATGCCTCCAACGCACAGCAGTCCTTCGCGCTGGCGCCCGTATGAAAGAGAGATACGTGATGTGCCCTGCACATAGGCCATGGCTGCCGAATAATAATGGAGCTGCATGTCTGTGTCGGGGTTTCCGTAATTGTACTCGTCAAACACACTGAAAAACCATTTCGGGGCAATATTGAATTCGAGCAAGGCCATTACCCAGTCGCCCCTGTCCTGCTCAGTGAAAAGATGCTGAACCTCCATCCGAAGTGATTTTACAGGAGTGAATTTATAGGTAAGGTCGGCAATGCCGATATTGGCATAAACCCTGGGTTCGCCAACATGGCCTTCAACCACATCGATATTGTATACCTGGTATACCCATGCAAGGATCATCTTGAATTTTTGATTGAATTTTCTGTCCAGTTTGATATCGAAGCTTTCAAAATATTTTGGCTCGCCAATGGTAAAAAAATCAGATGCATATCCCAGGGTACCCGTTGAATCAACAGGTATGTCTTCTGCAACCGCATTCTTTTCGATGTTAAAGATGTTGGAATAATTCAATTCTATTTTCGTTCCGTATTTTCCACCAAGTTTCGACCTGCGCGGAATGGTGTAATTCAGTTTCCCCTGGATGCCGATCTCGCCATTGGGCTGTGTTGCATAAGGATAAATGGTTGCCAGGCTGTATGCCTGCGGGTTGGTGAGCGGAGGCATATAATTAATGTCGAGGGCTTCACCCAGCTCGGTACTCCTCGATTTATAGCTCATGTTATCGATCCGTTTACCCGAAACTGAGACCCCAAAGCCTTTTTGTGAATAAGAAACGCTGGCCAGTAACGACTCGCCATGCCGGTAAATGTAGTTATTCATGGCCGAAGGATTGTTGATCTTATAGGCATATTCACCATTGAACTGGAACCCGCCATGGATCAACCTGAGCCTTCCCGCGTATGCAGCAACATTGGCCGGAAGATCGTATTTGTAAATTGTGGTATCCTGTACAAGTGACTTGTCCTTGACTTTTTCATAATTACTTACAAAACTACCTCCGAAAATGATTTTTGTTTTGGCATTGGCCATGCCATTAAATATATCATTGAGAAAGAACTCGGCATCCAGGCCTCTCACAATGCCGCGGTTGCCACTGGCATAAGGCTCCCAGTAATAGCGCTGTGTGCCGATCAATCCTTTTAAGGCGATCCCCTTGTAGGGCTGGAATTTTACACGGGCACCCCTGATGGAATTGTCATAGCCCAGGGTCCACTCCTCAAAACTTCTTAGTACAAGCCCGTTACCAAACTGCTCATAAAAGTTTCCAACAGTGATCTGGATATTCCTGTACTGATATTCGGCAAAGTAATAAGGAATGCCATGCCCTTCATATTTCTCATTATACCCGGCAATGGGCGGCAGGTAGGCTTCATACCTGAATCCGGCCCGGAAATCTCCGTTGGTGTAAATGATATTTCCAAATCCATTCATCCTGAATCGTTTTCCATCCAGCGTTGAATCGGTAATTCCAAGGGCTTCGTCTGTTCCATAGTATTGTCCGTCGAACTGGAAGCTGCCGGTTACTTTACCCCTGTCGGTAAAACTTTGTGCATTTGCCGCGCCGGAAAAAATAAGCATGAATCCTGCGATGAGCGCGGGCAGAAAATTCTTCATCTTTTTGCTTTTTGATTGGTTATTTTATACTTGCTGCTTTTAGTGGGCTTCGATCTTTTCGCCTGCGATAACTTTCTTTACATTTTCGATGAGCTGTATTTCACCGCCTTCCGAAAATGAAGTGTGTTGCCATACAACCTGGCCCTGGCCATCGAGGATAAATGTGTGGGGGATCATGTTTACATTCATGGCACGTTTAAAGTCGCTATTTACATCAAGCAGGATCTCATAATCCCAGTCATTTCCGTCGGCAAAGGGTTTTACCTTGGTGCTTGAACGCGAATCGTCGATGGAAACGGCAATAAGCTTTACCCCCGTTTCTTCCTGCCAGTCGTAATAAACATCTGCAATGGTGTTGAGTTCCTTAATGCAGGGCTTGCACCATAAAGCCCAAAAACTAAGGATAATGGGCTTGCCGTCGTTACTGATTTCGGCAGTGTTATAAGGTTCGCCTCCGGCTGTTTTTAAAACAATGGAAGGGAGTGTCCGGCCCTCTTCTTCCTCCGTCTGGGAATAAACAGAGATGCCAATAAACAATGCCAACATGATCAGAACAAGTTTTTTCATATTTTTAGTTTTATATATGTGGTTATGTTATTAAAAAAACCGTGCCAAAAGTAAGAAAAATCTACATATGCACTTCCAGCAGCCTGGTTTTTTCCAAAGGATTAATAATGATGCTTTGCATAATGGCAGGGATCAGGATAAGTTCTCCTTTTCTGATAGGGTATCGGTCGCTGTTGTGCTGGATAACCCCATTTCCTTCAACACATAAAAGCGCTACAAAGGAATCGAGTGCGCTGTAATCTTTTTCCAGGGCATGTTTTTCGAGCTGGATCAGGTTAACCGTGAAATGCTCGCAACGCTCCAGGCTTACACTTTTATCGGGCTGGCGCAGATAATCTGTTTTGTAGTTATTGTGTACCTGGAAGTCAATGGCATCGAGGGCATCTTCAATATGCAATTCACGATGGTTGCCGGCACTGTCGGTCCGGTCCCAGTCGTAAATGCGGTATGTAATGTCGGAGGTTTCCTGTATCTCGGCAAGCAAAACGCCTGGCCCCAGTGCGTGTACCCTGCCGGCCGGCATAAAAAATACATCACCGGCTTCGACGGGCTCAAAATTCATCACCTCCGTTAAACGATTGTTTCTCAGCAGTTGCATATATTCTCCCTTGCTGATGGCTTTCTTAAACCCGCTGATGAGTTGTGCGTTTTCGTCGGCATTGATCACATACCACATCTCGGTCTTTCCACGCCCTGTCTTCCTGATTGCTGCCAGCTGGTCGTCGGGGTGTACCTGTATGGAAAGCCAGTCGTTGGCATCGATCAGCTTGATGAGCACCGGAAACTCATTGCCAAATTTATCATACACTTCGTCACCTACCAGGTCGTACATATAAATTTCGAGAAGCTCATTCAGCTCGTTTCCTTCAAGAAATCCATTACTTACGATACTCGGGCTTCCACCCACCCCCGAAAGCATCCACGCTTCACCACAATTTGGCAGAGGCGAATAATCTAATCCCATCACTGAATTTAGTTTATCGCCACCCCATATTTTGTCTTTAAATACGGGCTTGAATTTTAAGGGATATAGCTTGCTCATGCTTATTTTATCTATCTTTGGCCCTGACAAAGTTAGTGATTTTCTGAAGATGCCGGATTCAATGATTTGGCGAAGATTTAATTCCTGATGAAGAAAATTTGTGTGTTTTGCGGCAGCAGTAAAGGTATCCTTCAGGCATATGCCAGGCAGGCGGAGGCGCTCGCAGATGTATTGGTGGATAAAAATATTGAACTCGTTTATGGCGGAGCCAATATTGGCCTCATGAAAGTGATTGCCGATCGTGTGCTGATGCGTGGGGGCGCTGTAACAGGCGTGATGCCGGGCAACCTTGCTGCAAATGAGATCCTTCATGAGCGTATGACGGAAACCATTCTTGTGGAGGATATGCAGGAACGTAAGAAAACCATGGAAGAACTTTCGGATGGATTTATCACCATGCCGGGAGGTTTTGGAACCATGGATGAGATGTTTGAAATGTTGAGCTGGAACCAGCTTGGACTGATCAATAAACCCGTAGGCATATATAATATCGAAGGCTACTATAATCCGATGATCCAATGGCTCGATCATGCAGTGGAAATGAAATTTGTCAGGCCTGAGCACCGTGACAATATCCTTGAAAATACAGATCCCCTGGCATTGGTCGGCAGCATGTTAAATTACCGCGCTAAGGTAGCCGAAAAATGGGTCGACAGATTGAAAGAAAAAGGATATTAATACAGGGATTTATGAAAGCTGCGTATTTTTCTTTGGAGAAAGACGGGCTGGTACGTTGCCGGCTCTGTCCGCATAACTGCCTGCTTAAACCCGGCAAGGCCGGGATATGCCGTGTAAGAAAAAATGTTGATGGCACGCTGATAAGCGAAAATTATGGAAAAGTGTGTTCACTGCATGCTGACCCGATCGAAAAAAAACCGCTGTATCACTTTTATCCGGGCCGGAAAATCCTGTCGGTAGGTAGTGTGGGGTGTAACCTGCATTGCAGTTTCTGCCAGAACTGGGAAATATCGCAAACCTCAGTGCAAGAATATTCCTTCCTGCGTTCATATACCTCTGAAGAAATTGTCAGCCAGGCTGTTAACGAGGAAGAAAATACCGGCATTGCCTATACCTACAATGAGCCCACGGTTTGGTTTGAGTTTATGCGCGACACTGCAGGCCCTGCCCGGGATGCGGGTATGAAAAATGTTATGGTCACCAATGGTTTTATCAATGAAGAACCGCTGAGGGAACTGTTACCGCTTATCGATGCTTTTAGTGTCGACCTCAAGGCTTTTACTGAGTCATTTTACAGGCA
>JAVVEM010000032.1:0-30440 GCA_032250805.1 Bacteroidales bacterium | reverse complement strand
TGCTGCAGGGCGCGATACTCTTTGTCCGAAGTGTGGTCAGCTGGTGATCAGTCGCAAAGGCTATTATACTGAGATTACCGGACTCGACGAAGAAGGGAACTGCAGTAAATGTGGCGCAGAAATCCCGGTAATCACATGAACCATGTAAACAGCCGGCCAGTAACCCATCACAAATAAATCTTCTGATTACCCGATACTCAATAACTAAATACTATTTTTGTAAAAACACTGATTAAAGATGATCATTATTGGCATTACCGGCACCCTGGGTGCAGGCAAGGGAACGATCGTGGATTACCTGGTAAAGGAGGAGGGATTCGTTCATTATTCGGTTAGGGGCTTTTTACTGAAAGAGATGAAACGGCTTGGCATGCCTGAGAACAGGAACTCGATGACTACCCTGGCAAACAGGCTGCGCACTGCTTACGGACCTTCATATATTACTGATCAGCTTTATGAGGAGGCCATGGCCAACATGTATAATTGTGTAATAGAAAGCATTCGTGCACCCGGAGAGATCATGTCGCTCAGACGTAAACAGCATTTTTACCTTTTTGCGGTGGATGCCGATCCTTCCAAACGCTATGAACGGATCAAAAACCGTGCTTCGGAAACCGACCAGGTTAGTTACAAGGAATTTCTCGCCAATGAAAAAAGGGAAATGGAATCTAACGATCCAAACAAGCAAAACATTTCGAAATGTATTGATATGGCTGATTATACATTCAGGAATAATGGCAGCATCGCAAGGCTGATCAATAAGGTTAAAAGGGTGATGCATGAAATTAAAAGCAACATTGCAGATGGGAAACGAAAAGATTAAGCACATCCGGCCTAGCTGGGATGAATATTTTATGGAACTGGCCAATACTGCTGCCCGCAGAGCAACCTGCGACAGGGGCCGGAGCGGTTGTGTGATTGTCAGGGATAAACATGTACTGGTTACCGGATACGTAGGTTCACCTAAGGGACTGCCTCATTGCGATGAAGCCGGGCACCTGTTCAAAAAGACCTATCATGAAGACGAACGGGTTACCCAGCACTGTGTGCGCACGGTACATGCCGAACAGAATGCCATTTGCCAGGCAGCCCGTCGTGGCATCGCACTCGACAAGGGTACATTATACTGCAAAATGACACCCTGCCGCACCTGTGCCATGCTCATCATCAACTGTGGTATCGAAAGGGTGGTATGCGAAAAGAAATACCACGCAGGGAGCGAATCAGAAACCCTTTTTAAAGATGCTGGAGTAATACTGGATTATTTCAGTAATGAGATTGAACAATACGAAGGACAATAACATCAGGCTCCCTGCAGTCTTGAATCAGAAAATGGCAACAGCCCACTCACCCGTAGAACTGCGAAAACCCCTGATCATGCTGGAAGTATTAAAGGGCATGGCCATATTCCCGTCTTTGTCTACTGCGATGATGCCGCCCTCGGCTCCCAAAGGTTTCAGCTTTCCAAAGATCGCACTGTCGGCTGCTTCTTCCACGCTTAAGGCGGCATAGGTCATCATGGCAGCAATATCATAGGAGATCACATTACGGATAAAATACTCGCCGTGACCGGTAGCCGAAACAGCACAATTTTGATTGTCGGCAAAGGTGCCGGCCCCGATGATGGGCGAATCGCCAACCCTTCCATGCATTTTATTGGTCATGCCTCCGGTGGAGGTTCCGGCAGCGAGGTTGCCCGCTTTATCCAATGCCACTGCGCCAACGGTACCCAGCTTGCGGTTTTCCTCTTCTTCTCTGTTTTTGATCCGCTGCAGGCTTTCCCATCGCGAACTGGTATAAAAGTATGACGGATCGACAATTTCTATGCCGTGCATGGCGGCAAATTCTTCCGCACCCTCTGCGATAAGCATTACATGGGGCGATTGTTCCATCACCAGCCTTGCTGCAGATATTGGGTTTTTGATATTGGTTACACTCGAAACAGCTCCCGCGTTGCGGTCGCGCCCGTCCATGATGGATGCATCCAGTTCGTTGATCCCTGCTGCAGTAAACACTGCTCCTTTTCCTGCATTAAAAACAGGATTATCTTCCATCGACCTGATGGCTGCCTCTATGGCGTCGAGGCTGCTTCCACCCTTTGCTAGGATTTCGCTGCCCAGGTCAAGGGCATGACTGATCGCTTCAGTATAGGCGGTTTGTTTTTCGGGAGAGATGCTCGCGGGTGAACCGGCTCCTGCACCGCCATGTACAACGATGACCCATTCGGTCTTCGGAGCGGGTGTGCTTCCAAGAATGGCTTTTTCGGCCATGCTTTTAATATTGTATAATCCAAATAAGTGCCCTGAAGTTAGCAGGATCACCACTACGATCACCCACCTGACAAAGTTTGCCCCTTTTTTTACGGCCAGACGCGATGCCACCAAAGCCCCAACAACATTTCCAATGGTAAGGGTAAGCCCGTATTCCCAGTTTACCTGTCCGTAGATCAGAAAGATCAAAAGTGCGGCCGGTGTGTATATCAGGACGATAAAAACCTTTACCGCATTGGCTTTAACCAGGTCGTATCCAATATTGAATACCAGTGCGATCAGCAGGAAATATCCTACGCCCATATGAATAAATCCACCATAAATGCCAATAAGAAAAAACAGGATGATCTGAAATAAGTTTGTTTTCTTTTTCAGGAGCTCCTCTTTTCCCGTAAGCCATTTTTGCGGTTTATAAATAATGAATACCAGCATGATCAGCATGATCACGGCGATGGCTTTTTCAAAAACCGACTCATTGATATCTACCGCAATGAGCGCTCCGACAATCGAGCCAATCAATGCGGGAATACCCAGGATAATGCCTTTTCGGGTGTCGAGCACTTTCTGCTGCCTGAAACTGGTACTGGCTGTGAGGGTTTGCACTGCAATGGCAATGCGATTGGTGCCATTGGCGATATTGGCCGGTAAACCAAGAACCATTAATACAGAAAGGGAGATGATCGATCCTCCTCCCGCCAGGGTATTTATAAACCCTACCATGAGGCCTGCAATGATCAGGGCAATAATCTCTATCCAGTGGAGTTCCATTGGCTGAATTTGATTTTAATGCCCAAATGTAATGATTTATTCGGTTACCAGCCTGATGATATTCAGCAGATCGTTGGGGGTAAATGGTTTGCTGAGGTATTCATCCATGCCTGCTTCGAGACATTTTTCGCGGTCGCCCTTCATGGCGTTTGCCGTAAGGGCAATAATGGGGATATGTACACTGTCGTTTAATGCAGCTTTTTCAATTTCACGAATATGGGCTGTTGCTTCAAAGCCATCCAGAACAGGCATTTGAACATCCATTAACACAAGGTCGTAATTTCCTTCATGGTAGCAGTCGATGGCTTCCTGTCCGTTTTTTGCGATATCAACCTTAAATCCTGAATTTATAAGGCTGTACTGTATGATCTTCTGGTTGATCTCATTATCTTCGGCCAGCAGTATGCTGAGCTTTTTAAAGGGTTTTTTACTTTTTGAGGGTTTAGTATCGAATACTCCGGGTACGGGTATTTCGCGTTTGCTCCTTTCTAATCTGGCCGTAAACCAGAAAGTGGAACCTTTCGTATAAACGCTTTCCATGCCAATTTCGCCATCCATCAGCGTTACAAGCCTTTTGGCAATGGAAAGGCCCAGGCCTGTGCCACCATAGATTTTTGTGGTAGACGTATCTACCTGTGAAAACAACTGGAAGAGATTTTTCTTGCCATCATCGGTAACACCAATGCCGGAGTCAACAATTTTAACTTCCAGGGTTACGAATTCCTTATCCTCCTCGGTGATGTCAATAAAAATGTGAACATGTCCTTTTTCGGTAAATTTCACGGCATTATTTACCAGGTTAAGGATGATCTGCCTCAGCCTGTATGGATCTCCCTTTAAAAATTCAGGTACATTGGAACTAATAAAAGTTTTATAATCGAGTGCTTTTTCCTCGGCCCTGATAAACATAATGTTTTCAATATCCTTCAGGATATGCCTGATCTGAAAATCCTCCAGTTCGAGTTCAACTTTCCCCGCTTCGATCTTTGATATATCAAGAATATCATTAACCAATGATAGCAGGCTGCGTGTTGAGGATATCAGGATATCAAGGTTTTCATTTTCCTGTTTTCCGAGGTTGGCTTCCTTTAATATTTCAGCCATACCAATAATGCCATTCATGGGTGTACGGATCTCGTGCGACATATTGGCGAGAAATTCGCTTTTTGCCCTCGTTCCTTCTTCCGCCTGTTCCTTGGCTTTCTGAAGCTCATTTTCATATTTTTTCCGGTCGGTAATATCCCATGAAATGCCCACGAGGCCAATGATCTCTCCTTCGTTGTCGCGGTATGGGGCAAGGTTGGATGTGAGCCAGACTTCTTTTCCCCCCTTATGGATCACCTCTTCAATATTGTATAAAGGAAGACCTGATTCAATTACTTCCATTTCCATTTCCTGGTAATTATTGGTCTTGTATTCGGGCAGAAGGTCTTCAACTTTTTTGCCCTGTATTCCATAAAAGGGAAGGTTAATAAAGCGTTCAAAGGCTTTATTAACAAGGATATAATTGAGTTTTTTATCTTTGAAATACACCAGGGCCGGGATGGTTGATAGCAATATGCTCAGTTCTTCAGCCCTGATCTTTAGTGCTTCAACAGCGTTTTTAAGATCTTCGGTAGTTTTTTTTAACAGAGAATTAAGAACATTCTTATCCTTGAGCAGGCGTTCGAATTTAAAATTCATCACCTGCCTGTCACGATCAAGACCCTGCACCTCTTCCATGATCTCATCCTTGTAGTGGTTGAAATCTTCAATAGAGGTGATGCCTTCAATGATTTTGTTTATTTTTTTTATCCTTTCACCCATCACACAGTAAAACGAGGGCAGTAAGATATTACTTTTCCTTTAAAATCACAAGGGAATACGCCTGATTAAAAAAATCGCATACATTTCCTTCATTGGTTCCTATTTCTCCATATGTGAATAAACCGGTTACCGGCAGCCCCCATTTATCTCTGGCAAAGGAGATTTCTTCGGTGATTACAGGCCCCAGGGCAAGGTGCCTGGCCATGCAGGAAAAGAGAAGAATCATATCAGCCTGCGGGTGGTTTTTATATAAGGCGTCGATTTTTTCTTTTGTATACTCGATCACTTCAAAGCCGGGTGAGCTGGAAAAGCTAACGATAGAATCTTCCGGAACTGTGCCCGAAAAGATAAGTGCCTTTTTTTTCCTGTCAACACCCATTACTGCGCGTAAAGCAGAAGTGTTGTCATCACGTTTTATAAGCAGGGGATATTCAACTCCGATAGCGGGCAAATCGGTATCATTCACGCTAAGATAGCTTTTATACACTTCCAGGGCGGGCGCATGGTCAATGCTGTAAACGATATTACTCCTGGCAGATGTTATGGTCAGATCTTTGCCCAATCCAACCCATCCGCTCGTAGACATTCCATGCATATCGATCTTTTCAGGGTCGAACGCCAGGACGATGGCTCCATTTTCGATCACCTGTTTGCCGTTAAAAACATAGTTATTTTCAAACCTGATATCATCACCAGCCAGGCCGCCAAAAATGGTAATGTCTTGTCCGTTCGCATCGAGAATACCCTCAACAAGTTCCTGCCCGTTTAGTCTCATGCCGCTGGCAATAACGATCATATGTGGTTTTTTGAATTTTTCGGAACCCCAATTTCCTATCTTCAGTCCGAAAGCATGATCGCTGAGATCATTTTGTTTGGTGATCGTGTATGCGAAAGCATCTTTATCAAGTTCGAGCAGCGTAATTACAATGGCATATTCATAAATCACCTGCCCTTCATTTTCGGCCAGGATATTTCCCCCCGAACTGCTTCCTACCACGCATATATCATAGGGTTTTAAGGCTTTTGATATTTCGAATATCCCCTGCCTCGCCGAAGCAAATACAAATGCAAGTTGGGGCGAAAAGCCATTTTTTAGGCGTAAATCCATTTCACCACCGATGTCATCTGCATTATTTACTGTAAAAGATATTGTTTTCATATCCCAGGACATTAATGCATTTTAAATTGATCCATTTGTAAAAATGATCATAACTGCTTGTAATTTACCCAGATATACAGCGGATTAGTGACCTCCGGAAATGAAGAGGTGGCGTCTTCAATCAACGTATAGAATAATCTTTAAGGTCTGGGTACTGGAGCAAATATACTGCAATTCAATTCTAAAAACAAATCAGTGTAGTATCAGGCCTTGATTGCCTTTCGTCCCAGCACCCATTGTGTAATATAAAGCAGCATGAGCCCCAAGGGGAACAGGATAAATGAAGAGATTCCATAGGCGGCAGGAAGTGTGCCAAAAAAAACAGCTACAATGCCCACAGTAAGTGCATAAGGCAATTGTGTGCGCACATGTTCGATATGGTTGCATGAACTGGCCAGTGAACTGAGTATGGTGGTATCGGATATCGGAGAGCAATGGTCGCCCAGAACCGAGCCGGTAAGAACACAAGCAACTACGTTATAAAAAATATCCATGGAGGTGGCATAATCCATGCCATAATTTTGCGAGATCAGCCAGCTGGCTGGCAGGATCAACGGGTACAATATGGCCATCGTGCCCCACGATGAGCCTGTCGAGAATGAAACCAGTGCCGACAGGATAAACGTAATGGCCGGGACCAGGTAAGGCGAGAGCGACATCTCCAGCATGAGGTTAGAAATAAATGTGGCCGTATGCATATGCTCGGTAATCAGGGCTACCGACCATGCGAGCACCAGAATGATAATAGCAGTGAGCATGGTCCGGAAACCATTGATCAGGCTGTCGATGCTCTTTTTGAGGTTGAGCAGGCGCTGGCCGAGTGTCAGGGCTATGGCAACAAGTACCCCTGAGAGTGACGACCACAGCAGGGCAGTGTATGAATCGGCATTGCCAATGGTTTCGGATATTTTTCTGCCAAAGGCAATATGATCATTCTCCCAAACTGCAGCATCCCAACCTGTAGTGAGCAAACCCGCCAGTGTGCCCAGTATGATCACCATCACGGGAATAACGGCATTATACCAGCGTGCCTTTATGTTGTCGTCAACTTCAAGATCGTTAATATCGTTGGAAAAGGAATTTTCTTTATTCTCCTCAATATTTTCGGCTATGCGTGCTTTTCGTTCGGCCGTTAACATAGGACCGTAATCAACACCTCTGTATATAATAAACAGGATAAAGATGAGCGTAAATACCGGATAGAATGAATAGGCCAGCGAATTAAAAAATATCATGTATGCATTTTCCTCCAGCCCGATCATATTAATGCCATCCTGAATATAGCTCAGCTCAGCTCCTATCCATGTCGTGACAAATGCGATTGAAGCAATTGGTGCTGCAGTGGAATCAACCAGGTAAGCCAGCTTTTCTCTTGATATTTTTAGCCTGTCGGTAATAGGCCGCATCGTATTTCCAACTACCAGTGTGTTTGCATAGTCATCGAAAAAGATCAGGATCCCCATCAGCCAGGTAAAAAACTGTCCCGATCGGGGGCTGTTGGCATATTTCGACAAAAGGTTTACCACTCCTTTCATGCCCCCGTTGCGCGTGATCAGATTAACCATAGCCCCAATCAGCATGGAAAAAATAATGATGGATAAGTGGCCCCGGTCCAGCATAGCTTCGAGCAGGTAGGTATCGGCAATGGTAAAGATCCCCTCAAAGACGGCCAGAATAATATTACTGCCTGCATATATATGCAATATCGTTGTCCCTACAAGCAATCCTGCAAACAAAGCCGAATATACTTCCCTGAACACAAGGGCAAACAGTATGGCAATTAACGGCGGAAGTATCGACATCCATAATGGAATGGGACGAACAGGTTTTTGCACTGACATTGATTCATGCCTGATCGTTAGCTTGCTTTTTTTATGGAGGGTATGGCTTATGCTGCCTTTACCATCCTGTAACTGCACCTCTTTGGCTTCATCACCAACCTGGATCGTTAAAACGGTATCGCCCGGGGGCAGACCGGCAATGTCAAGTTCAATATCGAAGGGAATATGCTGAACAACGATGAATGGTATGCCGGCATCTATCTGTTCAGGTAAATTGTCGGGATTCTGCGCCGGTGAAGTCAACCCAAACGCAAGAAAAAGGAATGCCAGATAAGATTTGCGTAACACCTTTCCCGTCATAGATGATAAATTTCGGGTAAACTTACATAAAATCTACGAAATTCGCATTGATTATACCTGATTAGCCTTGACCTTCATGATTTCCCTGACAGCAGTTACGATTCCCTCAGTATCATATCCGCAATCATGCTGAAGTTCTTCCTGCTTTCCATGTCCGATAAAACGGTCTGGGATCCCCAGGCGGCGTACACTGGCCTGGTAGCCATGGTCAGACTGGAATTCAATTACGGCACTGCCAAGACCTCCTACAATTGTGCCGTCTTCAACAGTGATGACGTACTTGTGGGTTTTGAATATTTCGTGCAGCAAATCCTCATCAATTGGTTTAAGAAAACGCATGTCGTAACAGGCTGCTTCGGTGTTTTCATTTGCCAGTATTGAGGCAGCAGTGAGGGCAAAATTGCCAACATGGCCTATGCTTAATATCGCCACATCACTGCCTTCACGTACTTTTCTGCCTTTCCCTGGGGCCAGGGAATTGAGCGGCAACCTCCAATTGGTCATCACACCTTGTCCTTTGGGATATCTGATGGCGATGGGTCCATTGAATTCAACTGCGGTTTGCATCATGTTCCTGAGTTCTTCCTCATTCATTGGCGAGGCGATGGTGAGCCCGGGAACTGCCCGCAGGTATGCCAGGTCGAAAGCTCCGTGATGGGTTGCACCGTCTTCGCCAACAAGACCGCCACGGTCGAGACAAAGCACGACGTGAAGATTCTGGATCGCCACATCATGGATGATCTGGTCGTAGGCACGTTGTGCAAAAGTGGAATAAATGCTGCAAAATGGAATCATGCCCTGTGCCGCAAGGCCTGCTGCAAATGTAACTGCATGTTGTTCAGCAATGCCGACATCGAATACCCTTTCCGGCATGACTTGCATCATCAGGTTTAGTGACGATCCCGTGGGCATGGCGGGGGTAATGGCCACGATCTTGTCGTTTGCCTTTGCCAGTTCAATAATTGTTTTACCAAATACGGTTTGATATTTCGGGGCATGCTTGCCATTGTCTTCAGAGTTGATCAATTTTCCTGTTTTTCGATCAAATGTTCCCGGCGAGTGGAAGGTTGTCTGATTTTTTTCAGCTTCCTTAAAGCCTTTTCCCTTTGTGGTGATCACATGCAGCAACTTGGGTCCCTGAATGCGCTGGAGGTCGCGAAGGATCTTGGAGAGAGAAACCACATCGTTGCCATCGATGGGACCGAAATACCTGAAATTCAATGACTCGAAGAGGTTGCTTCGTCGCAGGATCGTAGATTTTACGGCATTACCGATTTGTTTTACGATGCCGCGGGTATTTTTTCCATAGCGTGTACCACCACCCAGCAATAACCACACCTTATCCTTGAACTTATTGTATGCTTTGGAGGATATCATGGCTGCCAGCGATTCTTTGATAGCACCTACATTTTTATCGATGGCGATGCCGTTATCGTTGAGGATCACCAGCAGATTGGCATTGGACACACCTGCATTGTTCATGGCCTCGACAGCCATTCCGCCGGTCATGGCCCCGTCGCCGATAACGGCAATGTGCAGGCGTCCGTTATCTTCTGTCAGTGCTGAAGCTGTGGCCATGCCAAGGGCAGCCGAAATAGAGGTGGAGGAGTGGCCGGTTCCGAAAGAATCATATGCACTTTCTTCCATCTTCGGAAAACCGCTGATCCCTCCTTTTTTACGGTTGGTGTGGAACACGTCTCTGCGACCGGTCAGTATTTTATGGGCATACGCCTGGTGACCAACGTCCCATATCACCTTATCGTAAGGTGTATTGAAAATATAATGTATGGCTACCGACAATTCAACGGTTCCCAGGCTCGCACCCAGGTGACCGGGATTGAGCGAGGTTTCGTCAATAATGAATTCTCTGATCTCCCGGCATAGCTCAGGCAGTTGTTTTTCGCTCAGCTTTTTAAGATCTGAAGGATCATTAATGCTCGAAAGTAGTTTGCCGGCCTGGATGTCCATAATTTATAATTGGGGATGCAAAGGTAATAAAATGATTCGGGATACCCGGGTGCGGGATGCCGGAAATTGCCCGGTTTTCGTGGTCAGAACATTCCGAGTTCCAGTCTTGCTTCATCACTCAGCATTTCCATGGTCCACGGAGGTTCAAAAGTGAGCTCAACATTTACTTCATGGATGCCGTCAACCTCTTCGGCCTTATGTTTAACCTCGCTAGGCAAACTTTCGGCAACAGGGCAATTCGGACTGGTAAGGGTCATTAGGATTTTGGCCTTTCCATCGTCACTGATGCTGATCTCATAGATCAGGCCGATCTCATAAATGTTTACCGGTATCTCGGGATCATAAACTTCTTTGAGTTTTTCTATGATCGCTTTTTCAGCATGCTTTTTATCCATCCTGGTCGTCTCCTTTGTTTTGTGCTTTGGTTTTAAATGCCAGGGCATAGAGTTTCATTTGCTTGATCATCGACATCAAGCCATTGGAGCGTGTTGGGGAAAGGTGTTCCTTGAGGCCGATCTCATCGATAAATGAAATGTCGGCATTGAGAATATCATCCGGCTTTTGATTGCTGAAAACCCTGATCAGCAGGTTTACAATGCCTTTAGTGATCACGGCATCGCTATCGGCTGTGAAGATGATCCTTCCGTCTTTCATATATGCATGCAGCCACACCCTGGACTGGCATCCTGTGATCAGGTAGTTTTTGGTTTTAAATTTTTCGTCGATGAGCGGACAATTCTTACCCATCTCTATCAAATGATTGTACCTGTCCATCCAGTCATCGAAATAACTGAATTCATCCTTTATCTGCTCCTGAATCTCCTGAATAGTCATTTTTAAGATTTGGTTTATTTAAACATGCGGATTACCTGCTGAAGGGAATCCAGCATGAGGTCAATTTCTTGCCTGGTGTTATACATGGCAAAGCTTGCCCTGATGGTGCCCGTAATGCCAAACCTGTTCATGACAGGCTGGGCACAGTGATGACCAGTTCTTACGGCTATGCCGAACTTGTCCATGATCGTGCCTGCATCATAGGGGTGTATACCGTCTATGATAAACGAAAGCATACCAGTCTTGTTTTTTGCCGTACCATAAAAGCGAATCCCGTCAATTTTATTCAGTTTCCTGGTGGCATAGGCAAGGAGCTTATGTTCATGTTTCACAATCTCTTCCAGTCCGGTTTCTTCAAGAAATGAAATGGCAGCATCAAAGCCAAGCACTGCCTCAACATTTGGTGTTCCGGCTTCAAATTTAAAAGGGATCTCATTAAAGCTTGTCTCATACAAAGTTACCATGTCAACCATTTCACCACCACTTTGGTAAGGATCCATCATTTTCAGGTGCTCTTCTTTACCATATAATACACCTACACCCATAGGGCCGTATGCCTTATGGCCTGAAAAAGCATAAAAATCGCAATCGAGATCGCTTATGTCAACATTTATATGCGATACTGCCTGGGCGCCATCGATCAGTACCGGAATATCTTTTTTATGGGCCAATTCGGTCATTTCCTTTACAGGGTTGATGGTGCCCAAAGAATTTGAGACATGGGCAAAGGCAGCCAGGCGGGTTTTCCCGTTAAGCATATCTTCAAACGTATTCAGGTCGATCTCCCCTTTATCACTGAAAGGTACAACCTTAAGCTTTGCTTTGCGCTCATAGCATAGCATTTGCCACGGAACCAGGTTGCTGTGATGCTCCATGCCCGTGATCAGTATTTCGTCGCCCTCGTTTACGCGCATCCTTCCGAAGGATGCTGCAACCAGATTAATGGATTCTGTAGTGCCCTTGGTAAATACAACCTCCTCAGCTCTGGGGGCATGAATAAAACGGGCAATATGCTTGCGGGTATCCTCAAAAGCAGCTGTTGCAACCTGGCTCAGGTAATGAACTCCTCTGTGGATATTGCAGTTTTCGTTTGTATAATATGCTGTTATCCGGTCAATAACCGCCTGCGGTTTCTGCGTTGTTGCCGCATTGTCGAAATATACCAGTGGTTTGCCGTGTATCTGCCTTTTAAGGACCGGAAACTCCAGGCGTATTTTATCTATATCAAATGCCAATTTTTCGGTTTTATTATTTTACAAAGATACCAAATTATGCTCTCCGAAGAAAGTGTAAATGCATATACACCTAACTTTTCCGGTGACTCTGATATGCGAAAGTATGCCAATTTTTAAGCCATTGCAAAATTTTTTTATGTAATTTCGGCAATAGGAACCGGCAAACATATCTTTTACTGAAAACAAACTTACATTATGAACTATTATTATAAACTGGTCATTTTTCTGCTGATCAATTTCGGAGCTTTATGGCTGGGCAGTTTTTTGCAGGGGGAGGGAGCTCGCTCTTCCTGGTATCAGTCGCTCGAACTGGCCCCCTGGACACCACCCGGCTGGGCATTTGGTGTAGCATGGGTGAGCATCATGATTTGCTTTTCATTTTTTATGGCCTACGCTGCCGACCTCAGAAGCCTTAGCTTTGTTTTATTGTTGTTTATCCTGCAGTTTATCCTGAATGTGAGCTGGAATGCGATATTTTTCAGATATCACTTCGTGGGGGCCGGCCTGGTCGTAATCCTCCTGCTAACGATAATAACCGGCTTTTTTGTTTTTTGGGGGATTAAACATTTGCAATGGAAAACACTCCTGGTACTGCCGTACTTTATCTGGCTTCTGCTGGCAATTTCACTGAACTGGTATACCTGGATCAGGAACTAAAACAGAATATATACTCCATCCGGCTGCAAACCAGTCAGCATCCTATACTTTCGACATGTCAATCTCGAAGAGGATCTCCTTATTGGGGCCTTCACAGTGCAATGCACAGGTGTCGCAGATATGCAATTCACCTTTCAGCCGCTTTTTGATCATATCGTCGACACGCGATTTAAGGGCACTTATGCTTATCTTTTCAACAATTTCTCCTGCAAAAGCATATAAAAGCAATAACCTGGCATTGGCTTCACATATGCCGCGCTGCCGCAAATAAAACATGGCCTCAGGATCCAGTTGCCCGACCGTAGCTCCATGCGAGCATTTTACATCATCGGCATAGATTTCGAGGAAAGGCTTGGCATTGACCTTTGCCGTGTCGGTCATAAGAATGTTTTTATTGTTCTGAAAGGCATTGGTTTTCTGGGCATCTTTCCTAACCAGGATATGCCCGTTAAAAACAGCACTGGCCTCTTCATCAAGGATGCCTTTAAACAATTCGTTGCTGTAACAGTTTGGTTTTGCATGGTCGACAAATACCTGATTATCGACATGCTGGGTGCGATCCATGAGATATACGCCAAAGATATCGGCCGATGCCCCTTCCCCGTCCAGAACGGTGTGGGTGTAATTTCTTATCGTACCTCCATTCAGGGTGATGGCGGTTGATCGAAGATTGCTGTCTTTCATCTGCCTGAACCAGGTTGTATTGACCAGGCTCGACTGGTTATTGAGGTTTTGAAGTTTATAGTGTTCAAGGCTTGCACCCTCATCAACAAATACTTCTGTAACCGAGTTTTTGAACATGGCCTCCTGGTTGGTGCTGTCGTCGCAATGTACCATGGTCATCTTGCTGTTCTTTCCCATGATCACAAGGTTCCGGGTTTGAATAAAAAGGCCCTTTTCCCAGTTGATAATGCTGACCATTTGCATGGGTGTTTCCACAACAACATCATCAGGCACATAGATAAAGAACCCGTCCTGTGCAAAAGCCAGGTTCAGCGACTGGAATCCGTCTGTTCCGGTTTGTGAATATTTGGAAAAATGTGTCGCGAACAAATCAGGATATTTCTTCATTGCCGCGGCCAGGCTGCCTGAGATCACACCATTTTCTGATTCGATAAGTGGATGTTCCTTGTCGACATACCAACCGTTAAGCAGCGATATCTGCTTTGTTTCCAGGTCGTGGATATTGCATTTAAAAACTTCGTTGATGCTCAGGTCTCCGTGGCCGGGCTCAAATAAAGTTTCATAATTTTTTTCAAGCGTTTCGCTGAGGTCGGTAAACCGCCAGCTTTCCATGTTGCGGTGCGGAAAACCGGTCCTGGAAAATGTATCCATGGCATCTTCACGCAGTCCTTTCATGGCAGGAAAATCATACCTGCTGATTTTTTCTTTATTATGCCGGAAAAGATCCTCCAGTTCAGCCTTTAATGCTATGCCGTTCGTTGTTGTGCTCATGATCTTAAACGTATTCTTTTTTTATCCAGTCGTATCCCTTGTTTTCCAACTCTATAGCAAGCTCCTTGCCTCCCGACAAGACAATTCTGCCGTCGTAGAGTACGTGAACCACGTCGGGGATGATATATTCGAGCAGGCGCTGATAATGCGTGATGATCAGAAAGGCATTTTCTTTGGTCTTTAATGTATTCACACCATTGGCCACTACTTTCAGGGCATCGATGTCAAGACCCGAATCTGTTTCATCCAGGACCGAGAAGGTTGGTTCGAGCATGGCCATCTGGAAGATTTCGTTACGTTTCTTTTCACCACCCGAAAACCCTTCATTTACAGAACGGTTTGTAAGTTTTGAATGGATTTCAACAAGCTCTTCTTTTTCCTTTATCCGGGCAAGGAATTCCGATGGCGAAAGCGGCGGAAGTTTTCGGTATTCCATGATCTCATTCAGGGCTGTACGCATAAAATTGGCGATGCTCACACCGGGGATCTCCACAGGGTATTGAAAGCCGAGGAAAATACCAATTCTTGCCCGCTCTTCAGCAGCCATCTCAGTAATATCCTTACCCTGGTAAATGATCTTGCCCCTGCTTATATCATAACCTTCCTTGCCTGCAATAGCCAGGGCAAGGGTGCTTTTACCTGTTCCGTTAGGTCCCATAATGGCATGGGTTTCTCCGGCATTTACTTCCAGATTCAGCCCCCTGACAATCTCCTTGCCGCCGATCTCAACATGTAAATCTTCAATTTTTAAAAGCATTATTGTAATTTTTTATTTTGCGTTTCAGTTTATTCTTTATTCGTATTTGCTCCCTGCAAGGCTGTGAGCCTGGGCAGGTCCTCCTGTTCCGCTGCGATCTGCAATATTAGCCTACGCTTCCTTCCAGCGATATTGCAAGCAGTTTCTGTGCCTCCACTGCAAATTCCATCGGCAATTTGCTGAGTACCTCCTTGGCGTAACCGTTAACAATGAGGCCGATCGCCCCTTCGGTGTCGATGCCGCGCTGGTTGCAGTAAAACATCTGTTCTTCGCTGATCTTCGATGTTGTGGCCTCGTGCTCAACGATCGACGACTGGTTTTCTGCCTGTATATAAGGAAAAGTATGTGCACCGCATTTGTCGCCCAGCAGGAGTGAATCACACTGCGAGAAATTCCTTGCATTTGTAGCATTTTTCATGATGCGCACCAGCCCGCGGTAACTGTTGTTACTGTATCCTGCCGATATTCCCTTGGAAATGATCGTGCTTTTCGTGTTTTTTCCGATGTGGATCATTTTTGATCCTGTGTCGGCCTGCTGGTGATTATTGGTTACCGCCACCGAATAAAACTCTCCAACCGAATTCTCACCCAGAAGAATACAGGAAGGATATTTCCAGGTGACGGCCGAACCGGTTTCAACCTGTGTCCATGATATCTTAGAGCTTACCCCCTTGCACATCCCACGCTTGGTAACGAAGTTATAAATGCCTCCTTTGCCGTTTTTATCGCCGGGATACCAGTTCTGTACGGTTGAATATTTTACTTCAGCATGATCATGGGCAATAATCTCAACAATAGCGGCATGTAACTGATTCTCATCACGCATGGGCGCTGTGCAGCCTTCCATGTAGCTTACATAACTGCCTTCTTCCGCAATAATGAGGGTGCGTTCGAATTGCCCGGTATTGGCCGCATTGATGCGGAAATAGGTCGACAGTTCCACGGGGCAGCGAACACCCTTTGGGATGTAGCAAAAAGAACCATCGCTGAATACGGCTGAATTCAAAGCAGCGAAGTAGTTATCGGTATACGGCACCACCGTTCCCATATATTGCTTCACCAGCCCGGGATGATTTTGTACGGCATCGCTGAAAGAGCAAAAAATTATACCATATTTTTCAAGTGTTTCGCTGAAGGTAGTCTTGACCGATACACTGTCCATTACAGCGTCGACAGCTACCCCTGCCAGGCGTTTTTGTTCTTCCAGCGAAATGCCAAGCTTTTTGAAAGTCTCGAGTAATTCCGGATCCACATCATCGAGGCTTTCAAGCTCCTTTTTCTTTTTCGGGGCGGCATAGTAAATAATATCCTGGTAGTCGATGGGTGGGTATTTTACATGAGCCCAATCAGGTTCCTTCATGCTTTGCCAGTGCCGGAATGCCTTCAGTCGTGCTTCAAGTAAAAACTCAGGCTCATTCTTTTTGGCCGATATGTAGCGGATCGTATCTTCGGTCAAACCCTTTGGAGCGGTTTCCATCTCAATATCGGTAACAAAGCCATATTTGTATTCCGACCGGGTAACCTCATCAATGATCTTGTTCTTGTCTTCTTCCATGATAGTGAGACCTTTTCTTCTCCTTTGCTGTATGTGTTAATGAAATGCAAAGTTAATTTATAATTACAACAAAAGAAGTACTGAAATGTTTTAAACAAACTGTTCCCGTGAAGTGATCCACGATCGCAATGCACCCTTGATTCGTAAAATTGTTTATTTGTTTGATCCCGACAATGCTTTCCCGCATTAAGCATTACGGTTTTATCATGTCCTGGTAAGTGGTTTTTTGGTAATTTTGGGCTATATTTATGCCATATGGAAGACAATAAACGATCAGAACTTTCTGAACTTGGTGAATTCGGCCTTATCAGGCACCTGACAAAAGATATCAGCCTGAAGAATAAAAGCAGTATTCTGGGGGTGGGCGATGATGCCGCCATGATCAACAACGGCGACAAGATGACCCTGGTGTCGACCGACCTGCTCGTGGAAGGAGTTCATTTCGACCTCACCTACACTCCGCTGAAGCATCTGGGCTATAAGGCGGCTGTGGTTAATTTTTCTGACATTTATGCCATGAACGGAAACCCTGAACAGATCACTGTCGGGCTGGCGGTATCAAACCGTTTTTCGCTCGAAGCCATTAACGAGATATATGATGGCATGAAAATGGCCTGCGAACGCTATGGTGTCGATATGGTGGGAGGGGATACTACTTCAAGCCTCAGCGGTTTGTTTATTTCAATAACCGTTATCGGATCGGTGGAAAATGACGATGTAATCTACAGGAATACAGCAAATGAAAACGACCTGATCTGTGTGAGCGGCGACCTGGGAGGAGCCTACATGGGATTGCTCGTGCTTGAGCGCGAAAAGCAGGTCTTCAAGGCCAACCCCGACATGCAGCCCAGTCTTGAAGGGCTCGGTTACATCCTCGAGCGGCAGTTAAAACCCGAAGCCCGGCAGGATATCCGAAAAGTGCTCAAAGGGATCAAGGTAAAACCCACTTCTATGATCGACCTGTCTGATGGCCTTGCTTCCGATATTATGCATATCTGTGAAGGCTCAAAGCTCGGATGTAAAATTTATACCAATAAGCTTCCGATCGATCCGGTTACGATATCAGTAGCCGCTGAATTCCAGATCGACCCCAATACGGCTGTTATGAACGGCGGGGAAGATTATGAATTGCTTTTTACCATAAAACCTGCTGATTACGAAAAAGTTAAGGACCTCAGCGGCATATCCGTTATCGGCCATATGACCGACCAGGGCTCAGGGATGAACTTGCTTACACCCGATGGCTTGTCGGTTGAACTGAAAGCACTGGGCTGGGACGCACTCAAAAAACGATCATCCGGAACATCCTGATGGAAAAAGACAAAAATACAGATCTTGCAGGATTAGTGAAGGTGTTGCCCGGTAAGCCCGGTATCTACCAGTTTCTCGACGAACAGGGAAAGATCATCTATATAGGAAAAGCAAAAAACCTGAAAAAACGGGTTGCCTCCTATTTCAAAGAAGGCCCTTCTCACAGCGGCAAGATTTCAGTGATGGTTAAGAAGATCAGGGATATACACCATATGGTTGTCGACTCTGAACTGGATGCCCTCCTGCTCGAAAACAATCTGATAAAGAAATATCAGCCCCGCTATAATGTGATGCTGAAAGATGACAAGACTTTTCCCTGGATATGTATCAAAAATGAACGTTTTCCGCGCATCTTTCCAACACGAAACTCTGTTGATGATGGCTCCGAATACTTCGGACCCTACGCTTCGGGGAGGATGATGCATACCGTGCTCGAGCTCATTCGTTCCCTTTACCCTTTGCGCAATTGCAAGCATAATTTAAGCAAAAAAAATGTGGAAGGCGGAAAATTCAGGGTATGCCTCGAATATCATCTCGGCAATTGCCTGGCCCCCTGTGTTGGCAAACAATCGGAAGAAAATTATACCAAAAACATTGATGAGATCCGCGAGATCATCAGGGGCAACATCAGCACCATCATCAGGGAATTGAAGAAAATGATGATGAAGCACGCCGCTGCCTTTGAATTCGAAAAAGCCCAGATCATAAAGGAAAAGCTCGGGGTGCTCGAAAACTACCAGAGCAAATCAACGGTGGTCAACCCGAAGATCAATAATGTGGACGTATTTTCGATCATCACCGACCAGAAGTTTGCCTATGTTAACTTTCTCCGTGTGGTAAATGGTGCCATCGTGCAGGCCCATACGGTAGAATTGAAGAAAAAACTTGAAGAGCCCGATGACGAGTTGCTGGGTTTTGCCATAACCGACCTGCGCCAGCGCTTTGGCGACAGCAGCAAGGAACTTATTCTTCCCATCCGCCCCGCGGAACAATTGCCCGGTGTAAAGATACTTATCCCCGCCCGGGGGGATAAAAAACAATTGCTTGAACTTTCGGAGCGAAATTCCCGGTATTATAAGCTTGAGAAGCAGAAAAAACTCGATCTTACAGATCCTGAGCGCCACACCCGGCGCATACTCGAAACGATGAAGAACGACCTGCGCATGAAGCAGCTGCCGGTGCACATCGAATGTTTCGACAATTCAAATTTACAGGGCGACTATCCGGTGGCAGCGATGGTATGCTTTAAAAATGCACGGCCTGCCAAAAAAGAGTACCGGCATTTCAATATCCGCTCAGTTGAAGGCCCCAATGATTTTGCCTCCATGGAAGAGATCATCTACCGCAGGTATAAACGCCTGCAGGATGAAAAAAAAAGCCTTCCGCAACTCATTGTTATCGACGGTGGTAAAGGGCAGCTTAGTTCGGCATTGAAAAGCCTCGAAAAGCTCGGACTACGCGGCAAGATCACTATCATCGGCATCGCCAAAAAACTGGAAGAGATCTATTATCCCACCGATTCTGTTCCCTTGTTCCTTGATAAAACTTCCGAAACCCTCCGCGTGATACGTCACCTGCGCGACGAGGCACATCGCTTTGGTATAACCCACCACCGTAAACGCATGGAAAAAGGTACGATCAAATCCGAACTTACAGCCATCGAAGGCATTGGCTTTAATACTGCACAAAAACTGCTTTGGAAATTCAAATCGGTGAACAAGATCCGGGAAGCCGGTGAAGAAGAGCTTGCTGCAGTAATAGGAAAAGCAAAAGCCGGCATTGTATTTCAACACTTCCACAAGAAACAATAGCCTACGGCGACTTTTGCCTTCGGCTATCGTCGCCCAGAATGAAAGGAGCATGCCTGTATGCCATGCAGGGCGTGTAATTCATATTTTTATGTATTTTTGAAACTTCTATACAAATTCTAACCAAAAACCAACAACATGAAAGCTGTATTTTCCTTTTTGAGTAAAACTTTAATATTGCTGTTAATGATTGCGCTGGTGCTGCCGCCACAGGAAGCCAATGCGCAAAAGAAAAAGAAAAATGATGATCAAAAGAACGACACCATCACTTCCGGGCAGGTGAGCGGTTTAAAATGGCGTAGCATTGGGCCGGCCTTTACTTCGGGGCGCATCGCCGATTTTGCCGTAAACCCATGCAACCCGGCCGAATATTTTGTGGCTGTGGCCTCAGGGCATATCTGGAAAACCGTGAATAACGGAACTGCTTTTTCACCGGTATTCGACAATTATGGTGCTTATTCAATGGGCTGCCTGGCCATGGATCCCAATAACCATCATGTGATCTGGGCCGGAACAGGCGAAAATAACCATCAGCGTGCACTGGGCTATGGCAATGGCGTGTATAAATCGCTTGATGGCGGCAAGAAATGGAAAAATATGGGGCTGAAAGAATCACGCCAGATCGGAAAAATATTGATCGACCCCAGAAATTCGGATGTTGTATATGTTGCCGCTGAAGGCTCTGTATGGGGCCCCGGAGGCGACAGAGGATTATACAAAACCACTGATGGAGGCGAAAGCTGGGAGCTTGTGCTGGAGATCAGTGTACATACAGGCATCAACGACATGGTGATAGATCCGCGCAACCCTGATGTGATCTATGCTTCTTCAGAGCAAAGACGACGCCATGTTCATACAAAGATTGGCGGCGGCCCCGAATCAGGCATACATAAAACCACCGATGGCGGAAAAACATGGAAAAGTCTCAAATCGGGCCTTCCCGGAGGTGATGTTGGAGGTATCGGCCTGGCAATCTCTCCTGTGAACCCTGATGTGGTTTATGCCATTATCGAAGCCGCAGGCGAAAGCGGAGGGTTTTTCCGTACCGAAAACCGTGGTGAGTCATGGCAAAAAATGAGCAGCCACCACGCCAGCGGTCAATATTACAACGAGATCTTTTGTGATCCTAAAGATGTTGATAAGGTTTATTCCATGGAAACCGTTTCTAAAGTCACACTCGACGGAGGGAAAACCTGGAATAATGTTGGGAACAACAGCCGTCATGTCGATGATCATGCCTTATGGATCGACCCTTCTGATACCGAACATTTTATGATTGGCGGCGATGGTGGTGTTTATGAAACATATGACGGAGGTAAACACTATATTTTTAAAACAAATCTCCCCGTTACCCAGTTCTACAGAGTGAATGTTGATAATACCGAACCATTTTACTGGGTTTATGGCGGTACGCAGGATAACAACAGCTTTGGCGGACCTTCGCAAAATCTGAGCACACAGGGTGTTACAGCAGGCGAATGGGTGGTTACCCAGGGTGGCGACGGCTTCTGGCAGGCCATTGAACCCGGAAACCCCGACATCGTTTATTCTGAGTCGCAGTATGGCAATATTTCGCGTTACGATAAGCAAAGTGGCCAGGGAACCGGCATAAAGCCCCAGCCACGCAAGGGCGAGGATACATATAAATGGAACTGGAACACACCCTTTATCATTAGCCCGCACAGTGCTACAAGGCTGTACATGGCGGCCAATAAAGTGTTCAGGAGCGATAACCGGGGTGATAAATGGGAAGTGATCAGCGACGATATCACCGCGCAGGTCGACCGCAATACCTGGCCTGTGATGGGAAGATACTGGGGTATCGATGCCGTGCAAAAAGATGTTTCAACATCCCTGTTTGGGATGGCAGTTTCGCTGGCCGAATCACCGGTAAAAGAAAACCTTCTTTATGTGGGTACCGATGATGGTGTAATTTCTGTTACCGAAGATGCCGGAGAAAACTGGTACCAGGTGAAGAAGTTTCCCGGTGTGCCGGAATATACATACGTGAGCGACATCCTTCCCGATAAATTTGATGAGAACATCGTATATGCTTCTTTCGACAACCATAAGCGCGACGACTTTAAGCCATACATACTCAAAAGCACCGATAAGGGCCGAAGCTGGAAACCGATCAACGGTAATCTTCCCGAAAATGGTACGGTTCATACGATCGAACAGGATTTTGAACGCCCTGAATTGTTGTTCGCAGGAACAGAATTCAGTGTATTTTTCAGCATCGACGGCGGGAAGATCTGGACAAAGTTTAGTTCAGGCCTGCCTTCAATAGCCGTAAAAGATATGGTGATACAGGAAAGGGAATCCGATCTCGTGCTGGCTACCTTTGGCCGTGGCTTTTATATCCTTGATGATTATTCACCCCTGCGCATACTGACCAGGGAGCTTTATGATTCAACAGCCTTTATTTTTCCCGTGAAGGATGCCCTCATGTATACACAAAAACGGGGCAAATACGGCCAGGGATCGATGCCCTACTATGGTCAGAATCCCGAATTTGGCGCAATATTTACCTATTATGTGAAAGAAGCACCCAAAACGCTGAAACAAATGCGCAAAGAAGAAGAGAAAAAGCTGATCAAGGATAAAAAACCAATACCTATTCCCACCATGGACGAACTCAGGGCCGAAGAAAATGAGATTAAACCATACCTGATATTTACCATAACAGATGATGAAGGGAATATCATCAGGAAGATCAATCAATCCTTCTCCAGCGGTCTGAACCGCACAAGCTGGAATCTTCGTTATCCTTCGATGAGCAATATCAGGCTGAGGGATGATAAATACAATCCGCTGAACAACGACCGCGATGCAATGGCTGTGATGCCCGGCAGGTATTATGTGAGCCTGTCGCAATGGGTGAGGGGCGAAGTTGATGAACTGGCCGGACCGGTTGAATTTACAGCCAAAGTGCTCGACAATGTTACCCTTCCTGCTCCCGACCGTGCTGAGTTACTTGCTTTTCAGAAAAAAACGTCAAAACTTACACGTGCCATCTATGCAGCCCGCCAGATGGCTGACGATCTGATGAAGCGCACCCAATACGTGAAGCAGGCCATCAACAATACGCCTGAAGCTTCCAATGAATTGCTGGCAAGGGCAACAGCGATCGAAAATAAACTTGACGATATCAACTGGGCATTTAGCGGGCAGCAACCAAAGGCAAGCCGCGAAGAGAACTGGCCTGCAAAGCCTCCCCTCAACGACAGGTTGAGTGCACTGGTATACTCGCACTGGAACTCAACCTCAAGGGTATCGGAAACGCAAAAGCTGATGTATGATATCCTTACCGAAGAGTTTCCGCCTCTCCTCGAACAGCTGAAGCATATTTCAGAAGTTGAGCTCAGGGCGCTGGAAAATGAACTGGATATGATCGGGGCCCCCTGGACACCGGGAAGGATACCCGAATGGAAAGAATAAGAATGTCATCATAATTACAAAGCGGCGTTCTTGATAAACTTGTAAGTTATTGATTCGCCGCTTTCTTAATTTTTGAATATTTTTTCCAACCTTTGTAAAATCCTGACATTATGGTTTTACCAAAAAAATCACTCGGCCAGCATTTTCTTACCGATAAAAATATCGCCCGTAAGATCATTAGTGCCATTCCGCGGTCGCCTTCCCTGCTTCTGGAGATCGGTCCGGGTACCGGTGTGCTCACACAATTTATTCTTGAATTGGAAGAAACCGAGCCCGTTTTTATTGAAACCGACCGGGAGGCCGTTGATCACCTCCTTGAAAACTTTCCTGGCATTAACGAAAAGATACGGCATGTAGATTTTTTAAAGGTCGACCTGAAGGAGCTTATGCCAGGTCAATACCGTATCGTTGGCAATCTGCCCTATAATATTTCAAGCCAGATATTTTTCAGGATACTTGATGATCGCGACCGAATGCAGTCTGCCGTTGTCATGATACAGAAAGAGGTTGCCGACAGGATCAGGTCGGGACCCGGTAGTAAAGTTTACGGTATTCTGAGTGTCCTCCTGCAAACGTGGTACGACATCGAATACCTGTTCACTGTTTCCGCGCACGTTTTTTATCCCCCGCCAAAAGTCAGATCGGCGGTGATTCGCCTGAGCAGAAATACAACAACTGATATCGGTTGCAGGCCGGGATTTTATTTTTCGATTGTTAAGGCAGCCTTCAACCAGCGGCGAAAAACACTGCGCAATGCCCTCAAGCCCTTTCTGGCCGGGAAAGATACTGCCGAAATAGAGGAACTGTTAAGCAAACGTGCAGAGCAGTTAAGCGTGGATGCATTTATCAGCCTGGCCTGTCATCTGGAGTAAGAGGCAACATCCTTTGCATCAATCATGATATGGGCTTATCGAATGTCAGATATTAAACGTCGTCTCCTCTCAATGCCCTGAATTTCCGCCGGGCTTCGACTGTGAAAACACTGCCCGGATAGCGGGTAAGCAGCTCGCGGTAGAGTGTCATGGCCTGTTCCGTATCCTTGAAGATCTCCTCCTGTAATCTGGCCCTGCTGAAAAGGGCATCATCGCCAAGGATATCATCCGGATAGGCATAGGTGATCTGTTCCAGCAGGCTGTCGGCTTTTTCATACATGCCCTGCTTCATACGTATACCGGCTTTTTGATAGAGGACCTCATCAAAAAGCGGATGCCATCCTCCCAGCATATTGATAGAGTCGAGGGTTGAAAGCGCATCGTCGAGCCTGTTCTGATAGGCAAGCAGGTCGGCCTTTGCATAGAGCCGCAAGCCATTGTAACTGCTGTCGGCTTCAATGTTGTCGGCGATCAAAAGCGAGAGCTCAAGGGCATCATTGGCGATGAGCTTGGAGGTAGCTGCCTTGAGCACATCAAGCTGAGCTTTGGCCCAGTTAAATTCTCCGATATAATAAGTTAGCCTGGCATTTTTAAGTTTTGCCATATGGCCGATGGGTTCATTTTTAAAAGTTTTTTCAACCTGCGAATACAGAAGGGTAGCTTCCCAAACTTCTCCACGGAACAGGTAAATGTCGGCAAGTTCCAGCTTACACTCCGCCCGGTCGATGGTTTCCGGTCCGGGAACGGCAATGGCCTGATCCAGGTTTTTTATGGCCTCAACCTCCTTTTCGAGGTGAAAAGCCTGAATATGCGCAAGGTCGCGCAATAGCTGTATGGTTTGCCGGTGGATGCCAAATTCTTCAATGGCTTCGATATATGCTTCTTCAAGTGCCAGAAGTTCCTGCTTTTCGATCTTTATATTGTCAGAGATCTGCTGATAACGTGTTTCGAGGAAACCGATCAGGCCGTTGAGGTACAGCGGAGCGGCTTTACCCTTTCCAAGGATGTACTCATAACAGTCGAGGGCCGCATCGTAATCTTTGTTCGACATGGCCAGTTCGCCCAAGTCCAGTATGCGATGGCCCTCTTCATTGAACCGGCGGTCTAGTGAGCGGGCCTGGATAAATGCAAAGGCAAAATCTTTTTGCTGAACCGAGAGCCAGAGCAAGAGTTCATTCAGAGTAACCTCTTCAGGGTTTTCCTGGTAACGGATAAGCAAAGCTTCCCTCAGGATGCCGGGAAGAATATTTTCAATGTCGCGGTTCATGGCACTTTGCAGACGGTTCTGCACGCTCTCTCTTGCATCGGGAAAATCTTCAAGGTGGTCGAGGTAAGTTTCTGCCATTTGTTCATAGTTGCCGTTTCGCTCGTACATGGTGGCCAGTTCAATATCGAAATTGTACTCGCCCTTCATGAGGATCTTTCCCTGCTCATAGGTTTTGATGGCATATTCGGTCTGGTTGCGCAGATAAAAAGCATTGGCCACCTGTTTGATCTCATTAACATTTGGCTTAAGGCGCTCAATCACCTCGTCAAACGCTTTTTGGGCCTTTTCAGGTTGCGACGACCTGATGTAGATAAAGCCCAGGTCGACCTGGTATTGTAACTGTACGGGATGGCTTTTGATATGTTTTTTTGCAAGCTTTTCTGCTTCTTCGAAATTTCTCAGCTCCACAAGCGAGTACAGTGCGTATGTATAATTAATATGTACCGGTTCGGCAGCATACAATTCATTGAATATCTCCAGCGACTTCTCAAAATCGCGATTCTGGTAATACTGTATTCCCAAACGCTGCTTTTCACGCTTGTTGTCTTGCGGATGCACGATGGGTTGCGGTTTTATAAGTTCCTGTGCCATGAGTGGCAGGCTTCCCGCGCCAAGCATGATGAAAATAATGATATGTTGGATTTTTCTCATTTACACCCTTAAGATTAAAATGGCCTGGCCTGATGGCCAAAGTCCGGTGTCAGGCTATCTTGTCAAAACCGGTATACCCCTGAAGTGCTGCAGGGATGAGAATGCCTGTTCCGCTTTGATTGTTTTCGAGCAATGCAGCTACCACTCTTGGTAACGCCAGCGCACTGCCGTTTAGTGTGTGTGCCAGCCTGGTCTTGCCATCTTCTCCCCTGAAACGGAGCTTCATACGGTTCGATTGGAAAGCTTCAAAATTTGATACTGAACTCACTTCCAGCCAGCGTTGCTGGGCAGCCGAGTAAACTTCAAAGTCGTAAGTGAGGGCCGAGGTAAAGCTGAGATCGCCACCGCATAATTTTAATATCCGGTAGGGCAACTCCAGCTTCTCAAGAAGGGAGGCCACATAATTACGCATTTCTTCAAGCACTGTGTAAGACCTTTCCGGATGGCAGATATGCACAATCTCAACCTTATCGAACTGATGCAGGCGGTTGAGTCCGCGAACATCTTTGCCATAGGATCCGGCTTCGCGCCTGAAGCAATTTGAGTAGGCCACATTTTTTATGGGTAGCTGATCCTTTGCCAGGATAACATCACGGTAGATATTGGTAAGGGGAACCTCGGCCGTGGGTATAGGGTACAGATTGTCTTCAGTGATATGATACATCTGTCCCTCCTTGTCGGGTAGTTGTCCTGTACCATAGGCCGAATCTTCATTTACGAAAAGCGGGGGCTGATATTCAGTGTAGCCTGCCTTAATGGCTTCGTCGAGGAAGAAATTAATGAGTGCCCGTTGCAACCTGGCACCATGGTTTTTGTAAAACGGAAAACCTGCACCCGTAACTTTCGACCCCAGGTCGAAATCGATAATATCGTATTTGACGGCCAGATCCCAGTGTGGAAGCGCTCCGGGATCCAGTTCAACCCTGATGTCGTTCATGGCTACCTGCTCATTGTCGGCTTCACTTTTTCCCGGAGGAACGGAAGGGTGTGGAATATTTGGCAATTGAAGCAATTTTTCCTCCAGCGAAAGCTTGATCTGTTCGAGTCCGGCCGAGAGCGTCTGGGTTCCTTTTTTCAGGCTGGCGGTTTTTTGCTTGAGTTCGTTGGCTTCATCTCCTCTGCCACTGCTGTACAGAATGCCGATCTCTTTCGCAAGACGGTTGGCTTCGGCCAGGCCGTCATCCAGTTTTTTTTGCGTTTCCCTTCTGCAATTGTCAAGATCAAGGATTTCACTGATGAGCGATCCGGCTTCAAAGTTTTTGATCCATAGCAGTTCTTCCACTTTCTGAGGATCCTCGTTGATGATGTTTAATTGTAACATGTTAAATTTTTTTCAAAAATATGAAACACTTTGCTTTGTACCTCGTTCAGCCTCAAATAAAAAATCCTCCCCGGCAACCGGAGAGGATCCTTTGTCCACATTGTAATCGCAACTAATTTTTTGTTTCTTGCTCGTCAACAACTACGCTGACGTATGATTTATTATTTCTTCTTTTTCTGAACTCAACCTTACCGTCGACAAGAGCGAAAAGTGTGTGATCTTTACCCATACCAACATTCAGGCCCGGTTGATGTACCGTTCCCCGCTGCCGTATGATGATATTTCCGGCTTTGGCAAATTGTCCGCCATAAATTTTTACTCCCAGTCGTTTGCTTTCTGATTCACGACCGTTGTTGGAACTACCGGCACCTTTTTTATGAGCCATGATATTATTATTTTAATGTGTTTCTGATTTATTTATCTTCTTTTTTTTCTTCATCAGCCTTTTTTGCTTTGGGAGCCGCCTTGGGACTGGCTTCCTTTGCAGGGGCTGCTTTTTTTGTTTCCGCTTTCGCTGCCGGCTTTTTGGCCTTTGGAGCTGCTTTTGCTTCTTTTTTTGCAGCCGGTTTAGGTTCTTTAGCGGAAGTTGCTTTCTTTTTTGAAGCAGGTTTTTTTACATCCTTTTTTGCTTCAGGCTTTTCATCGGCTATAGTAGCCTCTTTCTCTTCTTTTTTTGCAGCGGCTTTCGGAACATTTTCAAGGATATCGCTTATCTGTATCCTGGTAAACTGCTGCCTGTGGCCATTCAGCTTCTGGTATCCTTTTCTCCTCTTTTTCTTGAAAACAAGCACTTTGTCGCCTTTCAGGTGCTCAAGCACTTTGGCACTGACAACAGCGCCATCAATAGTAGGTGTGCCTATGTTGATGGTTCCGTTGTTGTCAATTAACATTACATCGGAAAACTCAACTTTTGCACCTTCCTTTTCTTCGAGCCTGTGCACGAAGATCTCCTGTTTTTTCTCTACCTTGAACTGCTGTCCGGCTATTTCAACGATTGCGTACATTATTATGTCTTTATATAGATCTTTCAAAAATGGAGTGCAAAATTATAAAAAATTTTGATTGTTCAAAGATTTTTACTTCTTTTTTTTGATATTGGTCGCTTTATATTCACCTGTTTTACTTCCCCAGGGATAAGGAATTTCCATGGTACTCGTGATAAGTGCGTATAATACCCCCTTACTTATTTCAGAGTGGTTCATTAATTAAGCGCAGACCTGAAGATTTTTTTGGATGCAATGCAACCATATCTTCAAAAATTTTGTCTATCACTCGAGTTTTGCAATGAATAACTGGATTTATAATTTTTGCTTTTTGACTTAATGTGCATGAATACTGGCAATTAAATTAATCGTCCTGAAGGGCTGAAAGTCCTGACAACTATTTTTTTGCCGCATCTAAGATTCCAAAAAGCAGAATTTTTTGCACTGTTTGCTACATCATATGGATAAATTTTACTACACCACAGATTATTTTTCATGTAACCTGCGCTTCACAATGGCCCTTAAGGGTTGTTGTGATAATGTATTTACAAGGGATATATGGAAAAATTCTGAGCAAACAGCGCTACATATACCTGAAAGCCCCTCTAATGCTTCTATATATTATAATGGTTTACAGTCCCGGCCGGTTGCAGGCTGCAAAGAACTCCCCCGTAAAAAACATTTTTTATATATGTTCAACCTGCCCTGCGGGTTGAATCAAAGCCTGTTTATAAGATATTTTAATAATTAAAGAACTAAAAAAGGAGGTAACGCCAGACAAAATAAAATAAACATTGCAAAAATACCAGTGCAAAACCGATAATGATTTATAAAGATGTTGCGATGTTAATTTAAAAGGATATTTACTGTAACAAAAGCGTTCTTTTTACGTATGATATTGAATCATTATTTTTTAACACGCATATTTTCAACAAATTACAAATCTTTTTATAACAAAATTTCTTTAGTTACAAATTTAACATTTCATTAATTGTTGCAAGTTTTGATTTTTCTGATAAAATCATATCTTTGTGCGCAATTTTTAAGTTTAAAATTTTTATGAAGAAAACTACTCTAAAACTATTTATTAACCAAAAACTGTTTGATCTTATGAAAACGTTTACGAGAATTTCTATTCTTGTGCTGGTGATGCTTATTTCATCAGCAGTGGTTTTCGCGCAGAACAACGCGTCGAAGACTACGATCTCACAGGAGGAGCTTAAGATGATGCAGGAAAACAAGGTGAACCCTTTCCCGAATGCGGGAGGTGACCAGGATTTTCTTGCAACACCCATCACAAGCTTCCCCTACTTTCAGAATTTCGAAAGTGGGAGTATGCCTCCGGAGTTTGACCCGCAGCCTGGTGCACAAGCCGGCGTACGGATCAGTGCTACCGGTGGATATTCCAGCGACTGGGGCCTGCTTAGCGAAGGAGGTTCCTCCACTGGCTGGGGCAGTACGCCGTACAGCTACGCCGCTGCTTTCGATCCTTCCAAGGCATCCCACTTCGGAACAACCGTTATCGACGTTGTGCCGAATGGTAGTCCAGGAACGCTGAAACTGCAATTTCAACTCGGAATCGGATATTCGTTCAATTCGAATTATTCCTGGTTCAGGGTTCTTCTTGACGGAAGCACTGCGCTTACCGACCTGAATACCGGTAACTATTACTGGAAAGCCACTACGCACTGGACAGGCTCACAGTGGGTGGAACTGGAGTTCGACCTGTCAGCTTATGATGGCGCTCCTTTCAGCCTCTCGCTGCAATCTTCCTGTAAGTATTATGAAGGCTACTATAATGAAGGCGACTTTGCCGTTATTGACAATGTAAAAGTGTGGTACGAACTTCCTCCGGGCGACCTCGAAGGATATGTGATGAACGGTGGTGGCCTGTCAATTGGAGGAGCTACTGTTGGTATCGAAGAATTTGGTTCAACAACAACAGATGCCACGGGCTATTATATGCTCGCTGGTGCTCCCGGAGGCAACCAAACAGTGTATGCCTGGAAACAAGGGTATAACCTCGTTTATCAGCCTACATATGTTGCTCCGGCAAGTTTGACACAGCAGGACATTATCCTCACTGCGCCAACCATGTTCATTTCGCCAACCTTCCATGAGTATACGTTGAACCCTGAAGAGTATTTTACTACACAAACAGGGATCATCAATACCGGCGAC
>JAVVEM010000075.1:3373-7251 GCA_032250805.1 Bacteroidales bacterium | reverse complement strand
GGCGGTTTCCATGGCTTCGGCACCATCAAAATCAACATAGGCGATCCTGGCTGAGAATTCTTCGGGCGGACGTCCGAAATCCGCTCCCGGCAACATGGCCACCCCTGTTTCATCGAGGATCCGCTCACACAGCTCCTTTCCCGTAAATATTCCTTTCTGCTTTAATTTTTCGCTGTAGAAACCAAAATCGGGGAAGATATAAAATGCCCCCTGGGGATGGGGGTAGGTAATATTCAGTTTATCAAAACGATGGGTGATATACTTCAGGATGGCTTTCAGCACCTTGCGGGTTTTCACAAGGTACTGATCCATGAAAGGACCTCCCTCAAAAGCCGTCACGGCAGCATGCTGTATGGGCGCCGAAGTAGCCGTGAAGGTTTCGCTTGCCACAACGGTCATGGCGTTGAGCAGCCACCGCAGTCCCGGGGGAAAGGAAAAGAATCCCAGCCGCCAGCCGCCGGCCCCGCACCATTTGCTCAGCCCGTTGCTGATAATCGTTCCTTCGGGATAATACCGTGCCACCGAAACATGCTGGTTATTATGATGCAACAACCCATAGATCTCGTCCGAAACAAGGATCACCCGGTATTTGCGTGCCACTTCGGCAAGCCTTTTTAAACGTTCAATGGGATAGGTAACACCGGTGGGATTGGCCGGATAGTTAAGGATGGCAATACGGGGCTTGTCGGGATCTTTTTTGCAGATCTCTTCGAGCATATCGGGGCTGAGCCGCAGATCGTTATCTTTAAATGTAGGCACCCAGTTTACGTTGCGTCCGATGATCCTCGCCTGCGGAGCATACGACACCCAGCTCGGCGTGGGAATGATCAGATCGCCATAATAAACCAGCTGAAGGATAAAAATAAGCTCTTTGGATCCGGGCCCGATAATAATGTCGTCAGGATTATCATCGACCTTATGCATCCGCAGGTTGAACCTTGCAATCGACTCCCTGAGCGGCATCAGGCCTTTTACAGGAAGATAGTCTTTTTGGTGGGCATTGCGCCTCAGGGCTTCCGCCACCTCATCGGGCACCGGAAAAGGCGATTGTCCAAGGCCAAGCCTGAAAACTTCCCGGCCCCCGTCGATCATTTGCTTGCTTTTCTCATTGATGGCCAGTGTGGCCGATGATTCCAGTCCCCTCACATTGAGGTTGAGGTTAACAGGAAAATGATTTTTTTTTACCTGCGACATGACACTTAAAATTACTGGTATAAATGTAAGCGAATCTTCCGGAAAAAAATGGCAAAGAAAAGCTTATTGGCGGAAGGTGGCTACGTTGTTCAATGCATGCATCATCTTCCGGTAAGGAATGATCTTCTCTTCGATGTCATCCGTTTTCAGGCCGAAATCTTCAAGTGAATACTGATGCACCCCGTATTTACGCGGTGGATTTTCCTTTTCTGCCTGCTTAAAGCGTTGCAGCATGGCTTCCGTCATGCCACCATCAAGACTGTAAATGCTTTCAAGCGTATTCCCTGCCTTTTGAACAAGGTCATCGTAATGGATATCTATAAATCCGGCCTGAGGATCCGATTTCCTGTATTCAACCCCTTTATTTAAAATATAAGTGCTTTTCCTCACCCAGTGACGGGCCACTTTTTCAAGGCTAACATCCTTACTGAAGAGTGCCCGGCTGTGCGACATCATGCTGAGGAAGGAAGGAATGGATGTTTGTGGGTCGCGGTGCGTCCAGATAAAATTTACATCACCGAAGGTCTTCTTCGCCAGACCAAGAAATTCGAGGTGGTGGGGCGACTTGAGTATCCATCGCTTTGCGGGGCGCTGCCACTGCAGCAGTTTCATCAGCTTAACGGCATATTCGTAAGCATAGCTCTGGTCGGTCTGCTCAAGCCAGGCTGCATAGGACGGAACATGCATGGTGGCCTCGGGGGTGGTGCTCATGAAGGTGATGTCGAGAAGCAGGATATCTTCCTCCGGTGCCAGGTGTTCGACCGGGTGGATGGCAAAGAATCCCGGTGCCATCAGCTTGAGTGCCTGCTCCGACATGCGGGCCTTTTTTATGCGTTTATGCGGCGAAGCATATTCACCGATAAAGGGAGCCGGGTTAATGGCTTCCCAGCTGGCTATTACCCGGTTTTCGGGGTCGGCGTTGAGAAGACGCTGCAGTTTCGTGGTGCCGGTGCGCTGCAATCCCGCGATCAGCCATACAGGATATAACTCCTGGTCGAGGATCTCCGGATGCTTTTTAAAAAAATACCCGGCACGGATCCTGTTGGCCAGCAGATTGACAATGCGTTCGCGTGAAATAAACATGCCTATGGGATGCAAACGGGCTTCTTCATTGATCGAGCGAAGCATCCTTTCCAGAGGCTCCTCCCAGAAATCACTGCCCAGGTCGTGATGACCCGCCGACCTGCGGGCGGCCCTGATAAGGTTATCCTTATCGAGCCTTATTTTCGTGCCCAGCGGGTATGACGCTCTCCACAAGCTGTTGAGCGAGTAAAACCACCAGGGCAGGCTGCTGAAATCTTTCGGTGAAATAATTTTCTGATTATTCGCCATCACTAATTTCATTAAACTTCACGACTTTGCATTCAGGCTCCACAGCCCGGGCATCCGCTTCCAAACGGTACCAGCGCCAGCACATGGTGCCTTCGTTATGACCGCAGGTTTCAATCCAGTTGGGCAAACCCGGATTTTGATGTGCCACAACAACACGAACGCTGCCATCAGCACGATAAGCAGCATTGCCTTTATTTATACAAATATTAAAGTAACGGTAATCGAGCGACTCCATCCAGTAGTTGTTGAGCTGGAAATTCCATGAATCGCAGGCCGGTGGTTTTACTTCTATCACAAGGGCTTCATCGTTTGCCAGCTTCCAGTGGCTGTGATGGTAAATAATGTTGGCATCACCGCCGGCAGCATTGGAGGTGGATGCATCGAAAAGTGGCAGCTTATTGGTATGTTTCTGAAAGCCTTTGGCCCATTTTGCAAATAGCATAGGAGCACCGGCAACGAAAAGGGCAGCTGTTTTCAAGCCCTCATCCACCGCCCGGGCGGTAAGGGGCTCAGGCTTGCCGCTGCCTCCGATGCGGCTGATATTAATTTCGGCAGGGATCTCCCTGTCGCTGTGCAAAAATGTTTGGCGTGCCATCACCATGCCGGTTTCATCTTCAATTTTCAGCCAGTTCTTCCCTCTTTTCTCTTTGCTGAGGGTGATCTCGAAACTGCCGTCATCCTCCACGATCAAATCCTGATGCTCCAGCACTCCGCAAGGCGCCAGCCCTCCGGTGGTGCCATAATTGCCATTCTGTGTAAAAAATCCCAGATAATGGATCGTATTTCGCTTACCCGCAATCCTGTATTCGTATGCTCCGCTTATCTGTGTATTAAAATAATGGTTGTCGGGGTTGTCGGCCCCCATTTTTACGGTTTCATGCACCATGCGCCTGAAAACCGGAAACTTCGGATCATTGTATTCCACAAAAGCCTCCAGCCCGGCACGGGTGAGCCTGCTGAGGTAGCGCACCCCTTCGGCCTGCTGGAATGGGTCGCGGGGGGTGCCCGAATACATGAGGGCCGATCCGGCAAGCTTAAGCTTATCGCAGAATTCTTCCCAGGCCCTGCCACTCACAATACGCTCATCATGGACGTCCTGCCCGGTTTTGCCACGAAACTTTAAAACAAGCTTGCGAAAGAACTTATGGATACGGATGAGGGAGAATAATATGTTGTTCATTTCTGGTTACTGCTTACTGAATATTTACCCGCCGAAGCTTTTCGGCCTTCACTAAAGCTTTGGCTGATGAGAAGCGAAGGCGGGCTGGATAATGGATTTTTTAAATCAACTGATCAAATGATATTCCTGTACAAGGTATGTTTCCATGCTTTTATAATCGATAAATGATTTT
>JAVVEM010000075.1:0-3273 GCA_032250805.1 Bacteroidales bacterium | reverse complement strand
ATGATATTCCTGTACAAGGTATGTTTCCATGCTTTTATAATCGATAAATGATTTTGTGTCGAACCAGGTCAGGATCATGTTTTTTATGGCGAAGCCCGATTTGGCAAAAAACTTCATCGGGTTCAGCAGTTCTGTTCTGTTACGGCAATGCTCTTCGACGATGCCGTCGTACTGTTCCTGCACTTCGCCAATGGCCCCGTTAACCACATTGCGGTTGTAATGATAAATGGGATGCACCTTTAAAGTAAAGGGTGTATGCCCGTTATGCCAGCGATCGATAAAGGCTTCATGCCCGAGTCCTTTCTTCTTCCTGAAAAGGGTAAGCAGGCAGATGCCCGGTGTTGGTTCCCCGTCGCTCCAATTCTTCGTGTATGCAAGCGGCAGGGCTTCGGTCACTGCATAGCTGCCTGCAAAGCCCTCATAACCAGCCATATTCTCATAAGGAATAATATTATTGCCGTGGATGGAAATAAGGGCGATCTTGCTGCCAAGAAAAGGAATTACCGATAACTTAGGTGGTTTCTCGAGGGTGATGGTGTAATGAAGACCCGCAGGCTTGTGTTCACTGATCCCTAAACAAATATCCTTAATGCGCGAATGAAAATCATGATAAGTTTCATCCTTGCGCCCTTTTATGATACTGATTGTTTTTTGCATACAGGTTAATCTTCTGCAAGCCATTGTGAACGAAAAGCAAGTCTTTCGGTGTTTTATTGATATTTCAGAACATACCTGAACACATGGCTTTTTGAACTAAGTAAAATTTTTATCTTTGCTTCTTCGCAAATATAAACCATATATCTAAATGAACAAGCCCACTATACTTGTTACCGGCGGATCAGGTTTTCTCGGAAGCCATATTGTAAAAGAATTATTTGAAGCCGGCTCACCTCTGGGGCAGGCGGAAGTAAGGGTGCTCGACCTGAAAAAATACACCGGAACAGAAGATATTACATTTTTCCAGGGGGATATCCGCGATTATGACCTGGTAAAAAAAGCCTGTGAAGGTGTTGACGGGGTGATCCATTGTGCGGCGGTTGTCGACTGGGGAACTCATTCAGCACAATACGTGTTCGATGTAAATGTTGGCGGAACGGAAAACATCATCAAAGCCTGCAAAGAACTGGGTATCGGATATATGGTCTTTACCAGCTCCCTCGACGCTGTATTTACGGGCAAGCCTCTTCGCAACATCAACGACAGCCAGCCCTATCCGGGCAGGTTCCACAACATGTATTGCGAAAGCAAGGTTCGCGGCGAGCTATTGGTTAAAGAGGCCTGCGACGGGCAGCTCAGGGCCACAATCCTAAGGCCCTCCGACATCTATGGCCCTGCCGATCCCTATCATATGAAAGCCCTCATCGGGATGGCCAAAACGGGCTTCTACGCGCGCCTGGGCAGAGGCAAATCGAAATCGCAGCATATCTTCGTCGGGAATATGGCCTGGGCCCATGTGCTGGCACTCAATGCCCTTATGAAAGGCCGGACAGAACTTATTGGTGAGGCTTACCTGATGACCGATGCACCTGCCAACAATTTTTTCAGGTTTTTCGACCAGATCGTTACAAAGGCCGGATATCGGATCAAACCCAAAAATTTATGGATCCCCAGGGCGGCAGCCTACCCGCTGGGAGCCATCTCAGAAAGCATCGCATTTCTTGTACGGCCCATCAAACGCTATAATCCCGGTTTGAGCATATTTGCCGTAAATTATACCTGTACCGATTTTATATTTAATTCATCACGCGCTGAGGAACATTTCGACTTTATACCAAAATATACGGAAGAAGAAGCCATTGAAGCCACTGCTGCCTTTTACAAAAAAAACTGAATCGTACCCAAACTCCATCACAAACCTAAACCAGGCTCATGAACGAATATTTATTTAATCAATTAATATGGATCTGGATCATCATTGCGGTGCTGACAATGATCCTGCTGTTATTTGTTACGGCCCCATACGGCCGCCACACCAAATCAAACTGGGGCCCCATGATCGGCAACCGTTTGGGCTGGCTCATCATGGAACTCCCTGCTCTCCTATTGCCATTGATCATCTTTCTCACCGGCGAAGGCAGCAGCAGAAGGGTGATCTGGATACTTTTCCTGCCTTTCCTCATCCATTATATCAACCGCGTTTTGATCTTTCCATTCAGGCTCAGGACAAAAGGTAAAAAAATACCTCTGGTAATCGTGCTCATGGCCATTTTCTTTAACACGGTCAATGGGTTTTTTCTTGGCTATTACTGGGGCTATTTTTCCGACGGATATACCGTAAGCTGGCTCACAAGCCCGCAATTCATTACAGGCCTTATCGTTTTTTGTGTCGGCATGGGATTCAACATCAGGTCGGATAATATGCTTATCTGGTTGCGCAAAACCAGCAGCAACGGCTATAAAATTCCCTACGGCGGATTATTCAGATATATTTCCTGCCCGAATCATTTTTCAGAGATCATCGAATGGACCGGCTATGCCATCATGGTCTGGAACATGCCGGCACTCGCATTCGCAGTGTGGACCTTCGCAAACCTCGTCCCCAGAGCCCTCGACCACCATAAATGGTACAGATCGCATTTTGAAGACTACCCGAAAAACAGAAAAGCAGTATTTCCGGGAATACTGTAGTTGAACTTGAGTCGTAACCAGAGACCAGAAACCAGATTTGTCATTCGTTATTCGTTATTCGTTATTTGTTATTTCTCTTCGTGCCGTCGTGCAGTCTGAAAAACCATTTCCCGACCTTCCCATTCTGATTTCTGATACAGTAGGGCCCGGGGAAATTCTAAAAAGCGAAAACAATGTATTTGAGAGAACCGCGAGCGAAGCCGAGCAGCCCCACAATTCTGATTTCTGATATCAAATATCTGATATCTGATTTCAAACCATAAAGCTATTTAACCCCGAGGTTTCGGGGCAGGCACTGAAACCATATAACAATACCTTTTCTTCTCTTTCCGCGTAGCGGATATTCAATTGTAGACCGGCAGGTAACGATAAGGTTATATCTACCGCGTAGCGGTTGTTTATTCGGCATTGAGCATTTTTCATTTGTCATTTTCTATTTAATTCAAATGGTATATGATACATGACAAATGGTGCCTGAGGTGGGGGCAGGCAGGGAATGATGAACATGGAAGTTTCATGATTTAGCGATTTTCGATTTTCGATTTTCGAATTGTTTAAACCTTAATCCATTATTCAAACTCTTCGTGTTTTTCGCGCAGACTTCGTGGCCTTTGCGGTGAAAAAAACTTAAAAATAACAAGTAAC
>JAVVEM010000074.1:0-7376 GCA_032250805.1 Bacteroidales bacterium | reverse complement strand
GCCGGCGACGGGAATACCAATACCTTTGGAAAAGTGGTGCTGATCAGGTAACTTTCGGTGAGATGAATTTTCTTTCCAGGCAACCATCCATCTTTATTTCATGTCTGAGTATATGTAATCAAATGATGGATTTCAACCTCACGAAAAATTGGTAAGTTTTAATATTTTAACTATTTTTAAGGACTTTTTTATGCAATCTGACTACATTCCTTTCAAGGCTCTGTATATCAGCTAAAAAACTAAAACAAGCTTTATTAGAACCGGAAACTTTATTTAAAATGGGTTCTGAAGACTGATGATTTTACCGGCAATTAAACCCAAAATGACAAAAAAAATACGCTTTAGCTTCATTTTTTTACTCGCTTTGATTGGTAGTAGCAAGGCCCAGGAATGTACTATAGAGATTACAAGACCTTCTTCCGATACAACCATCTGCCTGGGCGATTCTATCTATCTCAGGTCGCAGGGTTCCTGCGACGTATTCCTCAACAATGGATTTGAAAGCGGCTTAGGAGTTGGCTGGTCGCAAACTGCAGCCAACCCGGAATTTTTTGACAGAGGGTGTAGTGAGGAGTATTATCCAAACGGCGAAGGACCAGAAGGCCTCTATTTATGGGTTGGGACAAATGTTTCGGCACAAAGAAGCATCGTAACCGATAGCTTCGATATAACTATTGGTAACTGCTCGGTAAAATTCTGGATGCGTTATGGAAGGCAAAATGATGCAGGAACATGTGAGGATCCCAACTCACCTAATGAAGGTGTAAATTTGCAATACTCCATAGATGATGGTTCCAACTGGATCAATTTGCCTGGCTCCGATAAATTTCCGCAAGGGCCCAATAAGTCTGACAGGCCGTTTATAACAACAACACCTGGAACAGGAGGTTACTGGTCTCCAACAGGATATTGTAGTGGTTTCAATAGCCACTGTGATGAAAGGTATGATACCAGCACCACTTACTGGTGGCACGAATATGATTGTGAAATTCCTTTTGCAGCAGAAACTTCTGCAACAAAATTCAGGTTTATTCAATTTGATAACCAACAAAACTATGATTCCTGGGGCCTTGATGAAGTAAAAATATTCTGCTCAAACAATCAGAATGTGATCTGGGGCCACGGACCAACGGTATTCAATCCAGTCGAAAAGGTAGCACCCACCGAAACCACCCAATATTACGTAATGGTTTTTGATACCGTTGACAACTTCGCTACAGATACGGTTACCATCTTTGTTGCCCAAACACCAGACACCGACCTTGGCCCCGATACCACAATCTGCTGGGATGGGACCAATGCTGCCTATTTTGACGCCGGACCGGGGTTCGAAAGTTACCTGTGGAACACCGGGGAAACTACTCAGTTCATTACACCCGATACTACAGGAACATATATTGTTGAAGTATGGAATGCCACATGCTATGACACCGATACAGTTCATCTGACTGTTATTCCTGCCACAGTTGCAAATGCCGGATCCGACCAATCAGTATGCCAGGAAGGATTTTGGGATTTTAACTTTTCCGTGACTCAGCCATATGTCATCAGCGCCGATTCTATCTTATGGTTTGGCGGCCTGGGGGCTTTCGTTGATCCGGGCGATACAATACCTGTTTACTATACTGATCCCTCTGAAGTTGGCCCCATAACACTGGGCATGATCGCATACGGATCAGGACCCTGCGGAAATGATACCAGTTATATGACGCTTACGGTCGACACTCTGCCAATCCCTGACTTTACCACCTCACCTGTTGATACGGCCTGCTACGGTGTGAACATACAGTTTAACGGGAGCGCCAACATTCCCATCGCTGACTGGACATGGGATTTTGGAGACGGAAATGGTGCAAACGGGCAAAATGTAATGCACTCTTATGCCACCCCGGGAACATACAATATTTCTCTTGCTGTAACAAGCCCCTTTGGTTGCCAGGACACAATTAACTATGAACGTACAATCACCGATCCCTTCATAGACTTTGACCATGTACAGGATCCATCCTGTGAAAACGACACAGTATACTTCAGCGGCACTGGAGATGCAGTAACCTACGCCGACTGGATCTGGGATTTCGGCGATGGTTCACCACCGGATACAGGAAAAAATGTAACACATGTTTACACAACTTTCGGAACATACAGCGTTACACTCAGCGTTTGCAGTAAAGATACCATAAAAGAACACACCATAATTGAAACATGTGTTGCAGATGCCGGCTCTGATGAATCCATCTGTGAGCATCGTAACTTTGACTTTGCAACATCAGCTACGCTGCCTGACGCAGTGAGCTACGATTCGCTTATGTGGACCGGGGGACTAGGAACATTTAATGACCCGGGCCTGCTTTTGCCCATATATACTCCGGCCGCAGGAGAACTGGGAGATATTACCCTTTCACTTGTTGCATACGGTATCGGGCCCTGTGGCAATGATACATCAAGCATGATTCTTAGTGTACTTGACGGGCCGGAGGCAAGTTTCACTGTTTCTCCACCGGATTCGATCTGCGTTGATGAGCTGATCAGTTTTTCAGGGAGCAGCAGCACAAATATTGTAAACTGGGAATGGGACTTTGGCGACGGAAACTCCGATGTTGGACAAAACGTTACATATTCCTATGCTACGGATGGCCTTTATACTGTCCGCCTTATTGTTACCAATGATACAGCATGCGTTGATACTGTCTACCAGTCAGTGCTGGTTAACGTTCTGCCCGAAGCCCAGATCACTGTTACACCCAATGATTCTGTTTGTTTGAACACTGAGATGATTTTTGATGGAAGCAGCACTACGAACATCATTAGCTGGGAATGGGACTTTGGCGACGGAAGCACAACTACAGGCCAGAGTGTTACACATACCTATCCTGCACCCGGCGATTATACGGTTACACTTACCGTTGAAAATGACAATTCCTGTGTGGATACAGCAACACTTCCGGTAAGCATTTTCGAATTGCCAACATCCGACTTTACTATGTCGCCCAACGATACAAACTGTATCAATGAAGAAATATTCTTTTTCGGGACCGGTTCAGCTGATGTTGTGGCCTGGAATTGGGATTTTGATGACGGTAACTTCGGAAACGGACAGAATGTTAGCCATACCTATACCACTGCCGGAACCTATAACGTCATGCTGGTTGTTACAAATAACAATGGCTGCTACGACACAAGCATACATCAAAGGGAAGTTGTTGATATCAACATTAATTTTGACATCATTCCAACACCAAGCTGTTTCGGCGACAGCATTCTGTTTTCAGGAACAGGTGATGATGTAACATTCACAGACTGGATATGGGACTTTGGCGATGGAACTACCGGAACCGGAAAAAATATTTATCATTCTTACAGCACCTATGATACATTCGATATCATGCTGGTTGTTTGTTCTGATACGGTAATACAACAGCATATTGTATTGCAACCGGCGTTTGCAGATGCAGGTTCGGATGAAGGCATTTGCGAAGGTTATAGCTTTAATTTTGCATCATCTGCAACAATACCCTCTGCCATCAGCTATGATTCTCTGCAATGGTCGGGTGGTACCGGAACCTTCAGCGACCCAACAATGCTCTTCCCTGTTTACACACCAGGAGCCGGCGAACTGGGGCCTGTCACACTCACCCTTGTCGCTTACGGAAAATCACCCTGTGATCACGATACCTCTTCGATGGTCCTCACAATAACGGATTCGCCCGAAGCAGACTTCATCACCACACCTCCCGACTCATTGTGTGTTGATGAATTGATCACTTTCGACGGATCAGCAACTACAACCATCAACGACTGGTCATGGGATTTTGGCGACGGAAATACTGGTAATGGCCAAACCGTTGATCATTCTTATAATTCGGCAGGCATTTATAATGTTACACTTATTGCACTCAATGTAGGAGCATGTGCAGACACCGTAAGCCATTCAATTGAAATTAATGAACTGCCTGTCGCCAGCTTTGATGTCCTGCCCGGGAATTCAATCTGCCGTTTTGAAGAGCTCACCTTTAATGCCAGCAGCTCAACAAATATTATTAACTGGTACTGGGATCTAGGCGATGGAAATACAGCCAGCGGACAATCTATCACCCATACATATACAAGTGCCGGCACCTATGATGTGTATCTCTACGTTTATAATGAGAACTCATGTACCGACACTGTATTGCAACAGGTAACCATCTTTGAACTCCCCACGTCGGATTTCTCCATGTCGCCCAACGATACCAACTGTATCAATGAAGAAGTCTTTTTCGCCGGAACAGGATCGGCCGACATCGTTGCTTGGGACTGGGACTTTGATGATGGTGGTTCTGCCAGTGGCCAGAATGTGAATCATACTTTTGCCAATCCCGGCACATATGATGTGATGCTGATCGTGACCAACGGCAATGGCTGCCTCGATACCACAATACATCAACGCGTGGTTGTTGATATAAACATTGACTTCAACATTATTCCCTCCCCCAGTTGCTTCGGTAGTCCGGTGAGTTTTGAAGGTACGGGCGATTTGGTAACCTTTACCGACTGGATATGGGACTTTGGTGATGGCAATACTGCCATTGGGCAGCTCGTCAGTCATACCTATGCAACTTACGACACTTTTGATATTACCCTTATTGTATGCTCCGATACAGTGACCCATTCACATATTGTGCAGGAACCGGCATCGGCCTTTGCCGGGAGCGATGAAACCGTCTGCGAATATTATTCCTTCGATTTCTCGACAGCTGTAACACCGGCTACAGCCAGTGCCTATGATTCATTGCGATGGATCGGCGGGCTGGGTAATTTTAATGACCCAACAAGCCTCCACCCTGTTTACACTCCTGCAGCAGGAGAGCTTGGTCCTGTGCAGCTATCTTTGATCTCCCTTGCCAGGATACCCTGCGAAAACGATACATCGACGATGACGCTCACAATTTTCGATGGTCCGGAAGCCGATTTTACCATCACCCCTCCCGATTCTATCTGCGTAAACGAATGGATCAGCCTTGATGCCACATCCAGCACAACCATAACAAACTGGGACTGGGACTTTGGGGATGGAAATACAGGCTCAGGACAGAATACCGCTTATGCCTGGAACACTGCAGGAACATACGATATTACCCTTGTGGTAACAAACAGCGACGCCTGCTTTGATACGGTAGTGTATACGATAGAAGTACATGAACTACCAGTTGCCAATTTTACGGTTACACCGGGAACAGCCATATGTACAAATGAAGAATTAACCTTTACTGGCTCCTCATCAACAAATATTTTAAACTGGTACTGGGACTTTGGTGATGGTACCACTGCGTCAGGACAAAACCAGACCCATACCTATACAACTTTCGGGTCGTTTGATGTATCGCTCGTTGTTTACAACGAAAATTCCTGCCGTGATACCATGACGCAAACCATTACGATATTTGAATTGCCTGTTTGCGACTTTACCATTGCACCCAACGATTCTTCATGCATTAACGAGCAGATTACTTTTAGCGGCACAGGAACTGCTGATATTGTTGCATGGGATTGGGACTTTGATGACGGCAATACCGCCAGCGGGCAGGTGGTTAACCATGCCTACACCAATCCGGGCACCTATGATGTAATGCTTGTTGTAACAAATGCGAACGGATGCCTGGACACTGCCATTCATCAGCGTGTGGCCGTAAACCCGGTGATTGATTTTAGTTTCGACCCGCTGGTTTCCTGCGAAACCTATAGTGTGGATTTTACAGGCATCGGCGATTATGCCTTTACCGATTACCTCTGGGACTTTGGCGACGGCAACACCGGAATAGGAAAAAATGTGACTCATGTTTTCACCGCCCCTGGAACATATACCATAACGCTTAGTTTCTGTAATGTTTCCGTTCAGCACGATTTACTTGTAAATCCTTTACCTACAGCTTATGCCGGCTCCGACACCATTTCATGTGAGGATGTCCCCTTCGATCTTTCAACACTCACCAGTCCACCATCGGCATCAAATTACAGTTCAATTTTGTGGATCGGCGGATTGGGTACTTTTAATGATCCAACCCTCATCGCGCCTGTCTACACTCCCGAAGACAATGAATACGGCCCCGTAACACTATCCATGATCGCTGTCGGGATTTCTCCCTGCTACGATGATACTTCATCCATGACAATTACAATTGAACAGGGTGCTTATGCTGTTGCCGGTTCTGACGAACACTCCTGCCAGGGGGATCCATATAATTTTGCAAATTCAACGGTTGTTCCCCAGGCCTATAATGCTGCAAATACTTATTGGAGCGGAGGAGCAGGATACTTTGTCGATCCAACAGCTGTTGTACCCGTTTATGTCCCTGATCCCGATGAAACAGGACCTGTTACGCTTACCTTCGTAGCCTCCAATGTGCTAAACTGCGATTCATTGGATCAAATGGTACTTACCATCCATCCAACCTATGAAATAACACAGAATATTACCATTTGCTTTCTCGACACCATTACGCTGCCGGGAGGCGGATGGGCCAATACTACAGGAATATATTATGATACCCTTCAGTCGGTTTGGGGATGCGACAGTGTGATCATTACTGATCTTTTTGTTCATCCTGAGATCGATGCCGACTTTACCATATCACCCAATGATTCAGCCTGCATCGAAGATGATTTCTTCTTTACGAAGACTGGCACAGCCAATCTTGTGAGCTGGCAATGGGACTTTGGCGATGGTAATTTTTCCTCTGCCCTTAACCCCAGCCATGCGTATCTTGGCCCGGGTGTATATGACGTTACCTTTTCATATACCGATGATCTGGGATGCCCGGATGAAAAAATACACCAGGTATTTGTTTATTACCCGCCGGATATTGACTTCGCCACCAGCCAGAGTTCTGCCTGCATCAATACCGAATTCGAGTTCTATGGACAGAGTACAGACAATATTCTTACCTGGGACTGGAATCTGGGTGATGGTACAACAGCTTCAGGACAAGTGGTTTCGCATACCTACACAACTTATGGCCCCATGGTAGTCACACTCTATGTTCTTGCCGACAATGGTTGCCAGACTTCTATCACAAGAACAATATTTGTTGCCGAACCACCCACTGCCGACTTTACTTTTAACATTTATAGCTGCGATACAGTAAGTTTTGTTGATCTCTCAACCTGTCCGGCAGGATATTTTATTGTTGAATGGATCTGGGATTTTGGCGATGGCGATAGCTCCAACCTGCAAAATCCTTACCACGCATATGCATCAAGCGGTTTCTACGATGTAACGCTCATCATTACATCAGATTCGGCCGGGATGCTATGTACCGATACAATTACCAAACCCCTGGTGGCTCCCGGCAACCCCACCGTATATTTTACCTGGTCGCCCGAGCCCACATGCCTGG
>JAVVEM010000073.1:0-7466 GCA_032250805.1 Bacteroidales bacterium | reverse complement strand
ATCGCAGGTGGGCAGCTCGTAGATGGTCACGCTCTGGGTGATTGTATCGCGGCAGGAGTTTTCGTTATATACGTAAAGGGAGACGCTGTAGGTTCCTGCGGCGGCGTAGGTGTGTGTGGTGTTCTGCGTGTTGGCGGTAGTGCCGTCGCCCAGGTCCCAGTACCAATCCAGGATATTAGTGGATGAAGAAGCGTTGAAGGAGAGCTCTTCCAGCCGGCAGATGTTATTGGCCGGGCTGACCACGAAGTCGGCCACGGGCAGCTCAAACACTTCCACGGGATATTCCACCGTATCGCGGCAGCCATCGGTATTGGTCACGATCAGGGTGATGAGATAGTTGCCTGCTGTGTTGAAGGTATGTGAAACATTTTGTCCGGAGCCGCTGTTGCCATCGCCAAATTCCCATTGCCAGTCGGTGATGGTGGTGGTGGAAGAAGCGTCGAAGCTCACATTTTCATTCACACATATACTGTCGGCAGGGGTGATGGTATAATCTGCTTCGGGGCCGTTCAGGATGGTCAGCTCCATGTATGAGGTGTCGTTGCTGCAGGGGCTGATGCCAAAGGCTACCAGCATAAAGTTGATGGGTCCGAGCTCACCCGGGGGAGGGGTGTACACGGGATGGATAACATTGGGATCGCTGATGATCCCCGAGCCGCTGGTGCTCCACTCCAGGCCCTGGTTATCGAAAACAGTGGCCGGGCTGGAGGCCGTGGCAAAGTCGAAAGGAACGCCTTCGCAGATGGACTCGTTTGAGCCGGCTTCGGCAATGGCCGGAGGGATCACCTCATGCGTATGTGACGCAGATTTTGTACATACATCGAGGGTGACGGGTTGGGTTCCAGGGTCATCATAGATATGCCAGACCTGACTGCCCACATCGCCATTTCCATCACCAAAGTCCCAGGTCCACTCCGTATAAGTGGCAGCATCTCCTGTACCTGTAAACCAGACCGTATCCCCCACGCAGCTGGGATTGGGGTTGCTAAAGAAATCGATCAGGGGATCGGTGATGATCTTGGTGAAATAGGCTGTGTCGATACAGTTATAGAAGCTTTCGGCGATGAGGCTTACATTGTAAGTGCCGGGATCAGTGTAGGTATGGGAGGCACTCTGCCCTGTTGCCGTGCTGCCGTCGCCAAAATCCCATTGCCATGAGGCAATCTGGATATTTGCCGAAGCGGAAAACTGCACCGGATCGCCAACACAACTCGAATCCATTGGTGAGGCAGTGATCAGGGGGATCGGCAGTGTGTCCAGGGTCAGGGTCATGCTGCTGCTGACATTACCACAGGGTTCCTGCCCAAAAGCTGTAATGGTTAGGGTGACATCGCCAATTTCCGAAGCGTCGGGGAAATAGACGGGATGGATCACCGCAGGGTCGTCGAAAGTACCCAGACCGCCAGTCCAGCGCAGGGAATCCTGGCCTGTAACAAAAGGAATAACAAAGGAAGTCCCCAGGTCGAAAAGTTCTTCCTGGCAGCGCGATTCATCTGATCCGGCATCAACAGTGGGTGCATAGGTAACCCAGGTAGTGTCAATGGCTTCATTTATACAAACCGTATCTGGTGGTGCAAGCGTGTTATCAATAAAATAATTGGTAAAAGAGATAATGTTCATGCCGGGAGCGGCCAGCCCCGGGTCGAAAGTAGTTCCCGATGTTCCGGGCCCCGTAAGCACCCCTTCGGGCGGATATACTGTGAGGTTTACCGGAGGATCGGATGAACAATACAGGGTATCGAGCCCGCTTAGTTCGATAGAATTATCGAGCAGGGTAAGTTCAAGGGTATCAACCTCGGTTGCACAAGCCGATTCGTAATCAAAAACGATGATCACCGTACGGGTAGGATCAATGGCATTGTTCTGCACCGGGATGATGTTGAGCGAATCAATCACAGAGCCTGCAGGGATTACAAGTGAATCGGGCAAAAGAACATAGTCTACTCCGTTTACCGCTGTTCCGAGATATTCAAAGTAGATGGGGTAATTATAAATAAGGGTGTCGATGAGTTCGAAATAAACCGTTGCTTCGTTGCATCCTTCGATCAGTGATCCGTAGCTGATCGACGATGAGCTGAAGGTGGAAGAAATGTTGAGCCCTTGGGCAGAAAAACTGTTTGCTTCGAGAAAAACACCTGAATCAAGAACATAATCAAGATCATCGGCTATGGTGAGCTTCATGTGATATGTCGAGCAGGGCACTACAACAGCAATGGCTTCGAGTACAACCGTAAACCCATCATAGCAAATGGTACCGCCACCGGTATTGTCTATATAGAATTCGCAATTTACGCAGGGGCCTGTATTTGCATTTCCATTGTTAACATTGTTAATAGAAACAGGAAGGTTCGTCCCCGGAATAAGGGCGATATTCTCATTCACATAATTGCCTCCGGCCGGGTTCGGCCCGCTGATAAAAAATGCAAACACATCATTGAATTGATTTACGAATTCGGGGTATTCCTCCGAGCCGAACACATACCTGAATACAAGTGTATCGCTTTGTGGAATAAAGTCGAACTCAAGTGTTGAAGCATCGTTGGTGCCCAGCACTCCCGGAAGCAAATCAAGGTCGGGATCCCCTGCAGTATTGTTACTCGTACTGGCATTGAATGCCTGGGGGTTTGCTGCTTCTCCGGAAATACCCGACGATAAAATAATGCCCTCATCGATCCCCAGATTGGTTGTAATCCCATTGGAGAAGGAACAGATGGCATTGGCCTGGTTGCCCGTATAGGTAACATTAAAGGCCGAAACGCCTGTACCCACCAGTATGTTTTGAACGAGTTGCTCGGGAGTCAGGGTGTTGTCAATGACCAACTGGCCCTGAACCGGTTTTATGAGCAATGCAGATATTGCAATGATCAGAACCTTACTGATGATATTTCCAAATATTTGATTTGCTGTCAACGGCTTATTGATTATTTATCAAGCCAATCATCAAAATTAGCATAATACACAAGGCTACAAAGTTATTATAGCCGGGGGCAATTGCCAAATAAACCAGGGCTTATCGGATTAAAGATAAAAAAAATGCAAAAAGTTGTCTGGATATACTTATATTTAAGCGTTTAGAAATAATATTTTAATCTGATTTCAATCATATCAAGCTATGCATAAGGTCATGAAACGATATCTTTATTTATGTTTTCTGTCAGTGCTTCTGGTATCCTGCGACCAGGTGATCTTCCCCGAGCCTCAGCCTCCCCGGACGGACAACTGTATTGAAATCCCCCATGAGTTGCTGGGGATATGGCTCGATCAGAACAATGATACGCTCCATGTTTTTAAAGATCACTTTAATTATAATTCAGAAGAATTTCGTATCGCAGGATCAGAATATCTTTCCGATTCGGCTGTAATGAAAATTTATAAGGGTAAATATTTTTACAGCCGCCGAATCATGATCAACGGTGAACATTTCTGGCTCACCTATATTCTGTATGCCAACATTCATGATGGTGAGATGGGGCTTTATGCCATGTATCCTGATAATGTTGTAAATCTTGCCAGGCTTCAGGAGATCACCTCCAAGGTGCGCGACATAGAAACCGAAGAGGCTGAATATTATCTTTTTGCCCCCAAACGCAAACATTATAAAAAGATCATCTCCGATACGATCTTTTCGGAGATGATCTCGTTCAGGAAGATCAATTGATCTTCTGTTATATCTGATTGCTTTTATTTTTTCAGCGGTTCAGCACGCGGATCCCTTTCTTTGGGAGGTGTTCCATGGTATTTCCTGTTCGTATCGTGTGGTAAGCCAGTCTTCAGGCCTTTATCCACAGCTTTTCCGAACAGCTCAGGGTGCATATACAGTCCTTTTTCATGGGCAGGTTTATCTACTTCGGGCTGTATGCGGTTGGCCTGTGCCCAGGCATCATTTCTGACCCCGGTAATCTGCCAGCTAACTTTAACGTGAGGTTTGTCGGTTTGTATGGTAAAGTGATTTCCTGATATCTCTTCTTTTACGATGGCCTGTGCAAACTCACCGATCACAGTGAGCTGGTATCTGAAATCAATATTCAGCATATCGAAATAGGCGGGCAATTCAACTGTTGCGTATCCATTGGCGCCCGTTTCTATATTTCCGTTATAGATATTCATCATATCCGGACTTTCCACGAAACTATGCACCAGGTATTTATTCTCCGGATCCTTCGGGTGGTCGATTTTAAAGGAACCTCCCGACTTGGAGAAAGTTCCCGATACATGCACATCACCCGAAAAATACGCAGCATAATTCGTTGTGGCGCTTCCTTCATCAGCGCCATATACTGCAATGCTATAGTTTGATCCGGACTGACCATAACCTACTCCGTAAATCCCATAGTTATTGTATATTCCTCCACCACCTTCGCCAAATACACCTTCGTTAAAATCTGAAGTTGTTGAATAGGCATGACCCAATACACCGGAAGAAATATTACTGGTATTGTTTTCCGCCCAGCCAAATACGGCCGGCGACATTGTCTGCCCTGAGCTGTACATCACGTTCAGGTCTGAACTCAAAGCTCCGTCAGAATTTTCTTCGATGACGTGTACTTTCACCAGTGGTTCGAGAATGCCAACACCTACTTTGTTCCCTTTCCATGCCATGGTCTGGCTGCTGCCCTCATACATGAATACAGCCTGTGAAAAGGGATTCCAATACAACCATGCGACATCTACTCCGGCCTCCAGCATATTCAGACCGGTATTGCCGAGAGCATCGGCCTTCCAGTAGGCCATACCGTTGCTGGTAAGAAGTGCATGGGCATCGCTTCCCTGCTGGTCGATATGCAGTGCCTGTTGTGGATTGTCGTGGCCAATGGCCACCCAGCCGGCATCATAATAGATATTGCTGCCGTTATATTGCCAGGGGCTGCTGCCACCGCCACCCCCTGATTCAGCAGCATAAAAGGCAAAGGGTACAGTGGCCAGTTTACTCATCCCCATATCAATAAAATTTGATCCACCCTCGGGATCCATCTCAGTATGAATATAATAATCTCCCGTTGACCAGTCAATGGCCGGGAAGCTTCCGGAGATGATCGCACCGTCGCCAATCATTAAATGAAACAGGCCATAGGAATTGGTTACGGGATGGTGTAATTCGGCATATGCAACTGTTCCCGGCAAGGGACCCTGAACAATTTCAATTACCACGGTTATGGTTGTTGATGAAATGGGCGTTCCATCACCAGCCCGCGCCATTCCCTGGTAATCAATAAGCTGTGGCACCTGGCCGCTAAGCATCAGGCCAAATGAAATTGCTGTAATAAAAAGTATAAATCTTATTTTTTTCATAACAATATTTTTTAGGGTTAATGTTTAATCAGTTTGACCTGCTTAACAATATTCTTATTATCTGTTTCCATACTTATACTCAAATGGTAGATCCCTTGTGGCAATGATTGCAGGTCGAGGCTTTCATTGCAGTGAGAAGCAGCGATTGAAATTTCCCGCTTCAGGATCAGCTTTCCATTCAAATCGTGAAGGGAATACGAAAGGCCCCTGAGTTGAGGGTTTCTGACAGTGATCACAGCATAGTCATGACATGGGTTGGGATAAACGGAAGCATCTAATGAAAGATCAACTTCCTTTATCGCCACAGGAATATCAACATATTGTTGAAAGCCACAGTTGAGTATAACAGTGGGCTGGTAGACTGTTGTCACGGGTTCGGCCTGGCCTATCGTCCACGAAAGGTGCACGGAAGCCGATTCGAAATTACCGCCCCCGGAACAATAAACATGCCGTGGCAGCATCTGCGCTGAGCAGACTCCTACCAGTGAAACAGCAATGACAAGGAGTACTGGTTTTAATTTGTTCATAAATGATAAATTAAGTGAATAAACAGATTAAGCTATGATCCGGATGGATTTATCAGTTAAAACAATACCGCCTGCTTGCCGTATAGAATTGATGTAAATATACAAAATAACCTGGCTGACTGCAAATAAAAATATTCTGAATTAATATACGTGCCAGCCACGATCTTGTTAAGTGGATCGGGAAATGGCGGACCGGACAGTGCCCTGGTATGTAAGTGCTGAAAATCAAAACTTTCTTATCTTTATCAAATATTGCGTAACATTGAAAGACCAGGAACATAAACATAAGCTGAATCCGGAGCGCTGGGTACAGGATCACGGAGATTACCTGTTTTCCTTTGCCATTAGCCGCATTGATTCGCGGGCAACTGCTGAAGACCTTGTGCAGGAGTGCTTGTTGTCGGCCTTTGCAGCACGCAATAATTTCAGGGGCATTAGTTCTGAGCGGACCTGGCTGGTATCCATCCTTAAAAGAAAGATCATTGACCATTACCGCAGACAAACCCGCAACCCTGAATCCCTTACCGATGCTTTTCATCTTCCTTTTCATAAAGGGGGCGCAAATGATGGAGGCTGGATCAGTGAGTATGCACCTGCTGAGTGGGATATACACAAATTGGAAGGTGAGGATGACGAAGCACTGATGAAAGTCATACAACACTGTATCTCTCTTTTATCACCCAACATGTCGGCTACATTCAGCATGAAAACACTGGATGAAATTTCTACCGAAGAAATTTGTAAGGAATTGGATATTTCAGAGTCAAACTTATGGGTACTCCTTCACAGGGCACGCTTGCAATTGCGTGAATGTGTTGAAAACAAATGGTTTAAAAAATTATAATGAACAACAAACCAAAAATATGGATGAACCAGGCGATGCATTACATGATGCTTTCATGTGATACCGCTACATTCTATATTGTAAAAGCCGAATATCAGAAGCTAAGTTGCAAGGAAAACCTTCAATTAAAAGCTCATCTTATGGGGTGTAAATTTTGCAGGGCCTTTAACAGGCAAAATGCCATTCTTTCCGACAAGATAAAAATTCTGCAGCAGGATCCTCCCAAAGCAGAACTGTCTCCTGCCAAAAAAGCCGAGATCGGGCAAGCACTTAAAAGCAAGTAATTTTTTTAGAAATTCAGTCGATTTCAACTCCGGCGACAAATATTCGCGGAAACTCTGCAACGGATACTTTTCCCGGACAACCATTATTGCAACTCCTTTAATACAATCACTACAATTATAATACCTGCCTTATTAAAACAGCCTGTTTTGTTTTGCTGGCAAACAAATTTTAATAATTTTTTTTGCAATGTTGTAAGGATGTCCAATTGCTCCCGACTAAGATGAAAACGAAAAAATTTAAACATTAAAAACGATAAACAATGAACACAAAAATGAATCACACAAGAAATGCTGCAGTTATCTCAGGCACCATCGTAGGTGGTCTTGTTGCAGGCCTTGCAGCCAATGAAGCAAATGCCAACGATCTGTTCAACTATTCAGACCTGGGTACAGGTTATGAACTAAGGAGTGAATTGATGGACATGAACATGGTTGAAAAAGCCCTTACATCAAATACTGTACGCGCCAAAGTATGGGAAGACAAATGTGGAGAAGGGAAGTGCGGTGAAGGCAAATGCGGTG
>JAVVEM010000072.1:210-7592 GCA_032250805.1 Bacteroidales bacterium | reverse complement strand
TTGTTCGAGCGGAGCCGAGAACAATATGTTGGATGCGATCAAAATTGTTGTCCCGAGCGGTAGTCGGGGGATTGCCGGATGTTCTGCAAAACGCTGGCAGGTGCATTATACTATTTAGTGCACAAGGCCGGGAGGTCCTTCCCCCGGGGGCCCGGGGTCAGGATGACAGCTTATTTTAACTGGCGGAGGAGTTCATCAATCAATACACTGCAAGCCAAAAGCATAATCCGTCATGGCTACATTGGCCTCATCGGGCACATTGCTCCTGAGGAAGTCGACACCGGCGACAACAGTACGTATCAGGCTGAGGTTCTCTTCCCTGCTGAGTGTCAGGAAACTTTCCGAACCGCCGATATCCCATGACATATCGGCAAACAAAAGCTCCTCACGGCAGGAAAAGTCGAAATCTGCCATACTGATCGCCTGTATTTCAGGATTTACAGTCGACCTGAAAGCGATCTTCTGATGGCTGATATCATACACGATGCTCCATTGTGTATTGTTCTCCTGTGCAACGCTGTCGATGACTTCCTGCAGCCACATCTGTTCCACCACCAGGCCGGCTTCGTTCATGCCTCCGTAAGGAAACTCCCTGCCGATCTGATTGAAGGTGATGCTGCCGTATTTCGACACCCATGCCACCGGAACTTCGGGCGGGCGGACGAAAGCCGTCTTGTGAACGCCGCGGTAATTCACTTCGATATGCCCCATCCCCACAGGGAAATCAAAATTACGCCCGAAAACAATATTGCCCTTACCGTCATTGATGGTAAAGGTTGTGCACGCCTGGGCAATGGAAAAGGATCCGATAAGAATAAGAGATATGATTAATCTTTTCATCTTATAATTTGTTTTTACATCAATACGTGTTCCGGTAAAATATTCAGTGCAAATTTGCTATAATTTTTTTTTCTGATCGACATCATTCTTGCTTTTATCTTTTGGCCACCTGATTTTGAGCCCCGAATTCTACCTTCAATCTCTTGTTTAAGGATTCTTTTTCATAATTTTGGTTAAAATAATTTTTCTATGCGCAATTTATTCATCACCCTCGTATTATTGCCAATGACGCTTTTTGGTCAAAGTGGGCATTACCCGATCCAGCCTGTTCCTTTCACTTCGGTTACGGTGACCGATAATTTCTGGAAGCCACGTATCCGTACCAACCATGAAGTGACGATACCTATCGCTTTTGGCCATTGTGAGGCCACGGGGCGCGTGAAAAACTTCGAGGTGGCCGGCGGATTGACCGAAGGCACTTTTTGCTCTGCTTATCCTTTCGACGATTCTGATGTGTTCAAGATCGTTGAAGGGGCCAGCTATTCGCTGCAGACCTTTGCCGACAGTGCCCTCGAAGCATATCTCGACACCCTCATCTATAAGTTTGCCATGGCCCAGGAGGAAGATGGATACCTTTATACCAACAGGACCATTATGGGTGATAGCGGCCATGAATGGATTGGTACCGAACGTTGGCAGAATACCCACTTGTACAGCCATGAGTTATACAATATGGGCCACTTTTTTGAAGCTGCCGTTGCGCATTATAATGCTACAGGCAAGCGAAGCATGCTCGACCTGGCCATTAAGGCTGCAAATCGCATCGACGAGGATTTTGGCTGGGATGCCAAAGTTTCCTATCCCGGGCACCAGGGCATTGCCATCGGCCTGGTAAAACTTTATCGCGTAAGCGGTGATGAACGCTACCTTGACCTGGCAAAGTTTTTCCTCGATGCACGGAAGGACGGCATGGAGTACAATCAGGCCCATAAGCCGGTAACTGAGCAAACTGAGGCTGTGGGCCATGCAGTACGGGCGACATACATGTATTCGGGCATGGCCGATGTGGCGGCAATAACGGGCGACCAGGACTATATCGATGCGATTACAAGGATATGGCAGGATCTGACGTGGACGAAGACCTATGTTACCGGCGGCATTGGGGCCAGTGGAGGCAATGAAGGCTTTGCCGAACCTTATCACCTCCCCAATGCGACTGCCTATTGCGAAACCTGTGCATCTATCGGAAATATCTTTTTTAATCAACGCCTGTTCCTGTTGTATGGCGAAGCCAGATATTACGATCTGCTCGAACGCATTCTCTACAATGCCATGCTCTCCGGCGTTTCGCTCAGCGGCGACCATTTCTTTTATCCCAATGTGCTTGAATCGGATGGCAGCCATAAGCGGAGCGAATGGTTTGGTTGTGCCTGCTGCCCTTCAAACATCACGCGTTTTATCCCCTCGGTACCCGGATACATCTATGCCTATGATGAGGAAAGTGTTTATGTGAACCTTTATATGTCGAACGATGCTGTGATCGACAGGGGGAAGGATACGGTTTACATATCACAGTATACGGGTTATCCCTGGGATGGCAGGGTTAATATTGTTTTGAACAACAGCGGGGTGATGCAGTTCCCGATTCACCTGAGAATACCGGGATGGACCGGCAGCACTGCCCTGGATGGTGACTTGTATAGATTTACTGAAGCACCCACTGTGGCGCCTGTACTAAGAATAAATGGAGAGCAGGTTGAGCTTAATATCGAAAATGGCTATGCAGTCGTGCACCGGTTCTGGCATCCCGGAGATCATCTTGACCTTCTTCTGCCCATGGAGGTTCGTAAATTAGAGGCTGACGTAAGGGTAAAGGCCGATAGCGGAATGATAGCCTTCCAGCGCGGCCCGCTCGTTTTTGCTGCCGAATGGCCCGACAATGATGAGAGCAGGGCATTAAATCTTTTTGTCGATGCAGATGCTGAAGCCGTTTCGGTATTCGAGCCCGGACTCCTGCAGGGAACACAAACCATCAGCTTGCCGGGAATAGCCGAAAGATCATACTCTGAAGAAGGATTTATCATGCAGGTGCCCACCACAGTTAAGTTGATTCCCTATCACCTATGGAATAACCGTGGCCCCGGTGAGATGCGTGTCTGGCTACCGCAGATGGAACAGTAGTTCACCTCCGGCCATGATCTCTTTATGAAGAATATAGTTGCGGTGGAGGATTTCTCCGTTGAGTTTAATGCTGTCGACAAATACATTTTGTTTACCCTGATTTGTCGTCCGTATTTTAAACACCTTTCCATTTTCAAGCCTGAGATCGGCAGAAACAACATTCGGACTGCCCAGCTCATAGTGATCCGAGCCCGGGCAAACCGGATAAAAGCCCATCGCACTGAAGATATACCAGGCCGACATCTGCCCCGCATCATCATTGCCGCATAATCCATCCGGTCCTGTGCCGTACATCTCATCCATGATCATCCTGACGCGCGATTGTGTCTTCGCCGGATGGCCGCTGAAATTATAGAGGTATGGGATATGATGTCCGGGTTCATTGCCATGCACATAGTTGCCAATGATCCCGTCGCGGGTGATGTCCTCGGTATGCTCAATGTATTTGTCATCCAGCTCCATGGTGAAAAGTGCATCGAGGCGCTTCGTAAATGCTTCCCTGCCTCCCATGAGTTCAATGAGATCATCAGGGGCATGGGGAACGAACAGACTGTATGTCCAGGCATTGCCCTCGATGAAACCTGCGCCATGAGTGTCGAGGGGATCAAAGTTGTCTGTAAACCTGCCCTGCGTGTCTTTTGGCTGCATAAATCCTGAAACCGTGTCGTAATGGGCCAGGTAGCTTTCCGAGCGGTCCTTGTATTCATTGTAAACCTCCTGATTGCCAACGTATTTGGCGATCTGTGCAATGCACCAGTCATCATAGGCAAATTCAAGTGTTTTTGATACGGATGAGGAGGTTTTGTTGGCCGGAACGTATCCCAGCTCCATATAACTGTCGAGGGCGTCGAAATAAGGAGTGACAGAAGTGCTGATGCATGCTTCCAGTATCCTTTCGGGATCAGCATTGGTGGTCTTTTTGATCAATGCATCAGCAAGCACAGGCACCGAATGGTAACCGATCATGCACCAGTTTTCGTTGGCATAATGCGACCATATGGGGAGCATGGGGTGCACGCTCTGGTCATAATGGGCCAGCATGGATTTGACCATATCGTTGTTTCTTTTCTGCTGAATGAGATTGAACAATGGGTGCAGTGCCCTGAAGGTATCCCAAAGCGAGAAAATAGTGTAATTCGAAAATCCTTCCGTGTGGTGGATGTTCTGGTCGAGGCCCCTGTATAGGCCATCGGTGTCTTCATAGATGATGGGGCTGAGCATAGTATGATAGAGTGCCGTGTAAAATATTGTTTTATCTGCTTCGCTCATTGTTTCTACCCTGATTTTTGAGAGTTCTGTATTCCAGTTGTTGGTGGTTTCCTGAAGGGTCTTCTGAAAATTCCAGTGCGGAACTTCAGCATGCATATTGGCCAGGGCCCCGGCGGTGCTTACCGGCGAAAGGGCAACCTTTACCATTAAAGGCTCATTGTTTACAGGAGCAAACCTGAACCATGCCCTGATATCCCTGCCGGCCATTTCAGGAAAATTATGCTCTTCATCGAAACGCCGGTAGAAACCATTGTAGGTCACTTTTTCATGGCGCTTGTGCCCGTATTCGTCAAAGGGCTTTGAAAAGGCGATGGCGAAATAAACGGTTCTGGTCCTGGCCCAGCCGTTGGTTTGCCTGTAACCGGTAAGAAGGGTATCGTTTTCAACCCGCACAAATGTCCATACATTCTTATCATCGTGGTGATATATGTTTGCCATGAGGTCGAGGATGATATTCAGTGTGTCGTCACCCCCGTATGCATATTTGTGAAACCCGACCCGCGCTGTTGCTGTGAGCTCGGTGCTGATATGATAATCATCGAGGAATACACTGTAATATCCCGGGCCGGCCTTTTCATTGTCATGTGAAAATCCGGAGTGATAACCGCTTCCCGGCATATTTGCCACTCCGGGATGAGGAACTAAGCTGCCCGTGGTGGGCATGATGAGGATATCGCCGAGATCGGAATGGCCTGTACCGCTGAAATGGGTATGGCTGAACCCGAAAATGGTGCTGTCGTCGAACTGATAGCCTGAGCAATAACGGTAGGTAGCTTTATTATAGCTTCCATCTTCAAGGTACATGGGCTCGAAGTTGGTTTCCGGGCTGAGCTGAACCATGCCGAAAGCTGTTGTTGCGCCGGGGTAGGTATGGCCCATATTTTTTGTTCCGATAAAGGGATCAACATATTGTACCGGATTGACAGACCCGGAGAGGGAGGTTTCCTCCTGCTTGTTTTCAGGGGTGCAGGCGCTGAGTATGCTGAATACCAGCAAGACAGGCAGAAAGTTTTTCATAATACTTACCAGAATAAGGCGTAAAGCATGATAATGATGAACAGGATGCCGATGGCGCCGATATTGAATATTTTTCCTGTCTTGTAAAGATCGAAATTTGTTCGTAGTGCTTTATAATTCTTAAAGTCCAGTTTATCGTTCCAGAACAGGATCAGCCCGAGCACGAACAGCATCGTCCCGAACATAAATATTGATTCAATACCCAGATAAGCATATTGTTCGACCGTAAAAAGGCCGACACTTATTGCTGAAACACCCAAAACAATGAGTATGAAGGAAGCGCGGCGGATTAACTTTGCATTTTGCACGCCCTCATTGGCTATGCGGTGTGAGCGGTCGAGGAAAGTGATTGCAATGACAATGATGCACAGCAGGATAAATACATTCCCCATTCGCAGAATGAAAGGCATGTCGGGGTATATCAGTTTGAACATGATCCCTGCCGGGATGGTGGCAATGGCAGTCCACAGTGCTGCCTTGCTGCTTACCTGTCGCCAGAACAGGCCCATGCCAAAGACAACAACTACGCCCGGGTAAATATATCCGGTGTATTCCTGTATATACTGAAAAGCCTGATCGAGGCCGCCAAGAAGCGGTTTGGCCGCGAGCATGGCGATAAGAAGGGCCAGAAATGAAACGATACGTCCGGTCCTTACCAGTTGTTTTTCGCTTGCCTCCCTGTTGATATGCTGCTTATATATGTCCATGGTGAAAATGGTGGAGGTGGAGTTGATCATGGATGCCAGCGACGACACGATGGCTGCCACCAGGGCAGCAAAAGCAAGTCCCTTAATGCCTGGCGGGACAAAATTATGCAGCAGCCAGGGGTATGCATGGTCAGCTTTTTCGATGGTTCCGTCAATCGCCATGCCCTGCACAAGTTCGGGGTTTGATTGCAACACATAAGCGGCAATACCGGGGATGATCACGATCAGAGGGATGAGGATCTTGAGGTATCCGGCAAAGAGCAGTCCCTGCTTGGCATGTCGCAGGTTTTTGGCAGCAAGCCCTTTCTGGATGATATACTGGTTAAATCCCCAGTATCCGAAATTGGCCAGCCACATGGCTCCAAATATCACTGCCAGGCCGGGCAGGTCGATAAAAGCATCTTTCATGCCTCCACTGCCATCGTTGGTCATAGTGCCCTCTTCAATGATCATATTAAATAGTTGTGGTGCACGATCGTAGATCTCCCTGAAGCCGAGCAGGGGGCCGTGACCTCCTGATACGGCATCGAGTGCCAGGTAAACCGTGATCAGGCCGCCGCCCACCAGAAAAATAACCTGTACAACATCGGTCCAGGCAACGGCTTTAAGCCCTCCGTAAATGGAATAGATGCCTGCAGTAACCGCCAGAATGACCAGGCCCCAGATGACCGGGACACCCATGATGAGGTTCATGGCATTGGCACCCAGCCAGGCCACGGTAGTCAGGTTTACAAAAACATACACCAGCAGCCAGAATACCGCAAAAGCCGTACTAACACCCGAATTATACCTTTCTTTCAGAAACTGCGGCATGGTATAGATCTTGTTTTCGATAAAAACCGGAAGAAAATACTTGGCCACAATGATCAGGGCTATGGCAGCCATCCATTCGTATGCAGCTATGCCCAGTCCGATCCTGAACCCGGATCCCGACATGGCGATAAAATGCTCGGCTGATATGTTTGCTGCGATGAGCGAGGCGCCAATGGCCCACCAGGTGAGCGAACGGTTGGCCAGGAAATAATCCTGACTGGTTTTTTCGACGCCTTTTTTAGTGCGCGAAATCCATAGACCGACAAAGACGATCAGTATTCCGTAAATAGCAAAAACAATGTAATCAATGGGTAAGAATCCGGTATCCATAACGATCATTTAAAGTTTCGACGATAAATATAAGACATAATATTAAATCAGTAAGACTATAATTTCAGAAACGAAGTGAACTGAAATTATTAAGTCGAACTGATCCCGCCACCAGCGGGATCTCCATCAGTTTGCCATCTCCGTCCAACAGGGGTGAATTTGATTCGTACGGACCTAATTTCAGAAACGAAGTGAACTGAAATTATTAAGTCGAACTGATCCCGCCACCGGCGGGATCTCCATCAGTTTGCCATCTCCGTCCAACAGGGGTGAATTTGATTCGTA
>JAVVEM010000072.1:0-110 GCA_032250805.1 Bacteroidales bacterium | reverse complement strand
TTATTAAGTCGAACTGATCCCGCCACCGGCGGGATCTCCATCAGTTTGCCATCTCTGCCCCCGCTGGCGCGGATCTCCCGCCTAAAATCCGCAAGTCAGTTAAAGTGTTA
>JAVVEM010000031.1:0-39706 GCA_032250805.1 Bacteroidales bacterium | reverse complement strand
CACCTGAAAAGAAAATGGAATCCCAACATGGCTCCCTATATTTTTATGGAGCGCAATGGTATTCACATCCTTGATCTTTATAAAACGATGGCAAAGCTTGAAGAAGCTGCTTCAGCGATCAAGCAGATTGCCAAATCAGGGAAAAAAATCCTCTTTGTTGCTACCAAGAAACAAGCCAAAGAGCTTGTTGCCGAGCAGGTTAAAAGAGTGAATATGCCTTACGTTACCGAACGCTGGCCGGGAGGTATGCTTACCAATTTTGCTACGATCAGGAAAGCCGTAAGAAAAATGTCGTCGATCGACAAAATGGTAACCCAGGATCATTATAAGAACCTTTCGAAAAGGGAAAAGTTGCAGATCAGCCGTGAGCGTGCCAAGCTTGAAAAACAACTGGGCAGCATTGCTGACCTGAACCGCCTGCCCTCAGCAATCTTTGTGGTTGATATTTTAAAAGAGAAGATCGCGGTTGCAGAAGCAAGAAAACTGAATATCCCCACTTTTGCAATTGTAGATACCAATTCTGATCCCACGCTTATCGATTTTCCTATCCCTGCCAACGACGATGCATCAAAGTCTATTCAGCTAATTACACGAATAATGATTGATGCCATTGAAGAAGGCCTGGCCGAAAGAAAGATCGAACGCGATAAAAGAGAAGAGGAAGAGGCTGAAGAGGAGGCCGAAAGAAGAGATGCCCTGAAAACGGCTGAAGAATATGCCGACCTGGAAGATGAGGAAGCGGAAAAACTGCTGAGAGAAGGCGAAGGAAAAGGCCCGGCAAAAGTTGCTGCCGAGGCTGAAGGCAAAAGAAAAGAAGGAGGCAAACGTCCCAGAAAACCAATTGCAAAACCCAAGAAGTAATAAAATTCGTTAGTAACATATTTAAATCAAACAAAAATGGCAAATATTACAGCTGCTGAAGTAAACGAGCTGCGCAAGATGACCGGGGCCGGAATGATGGATTGTAAAAAAGCCCTGATCGAAAGCGATGGCGATAAAGAAAAGGCAATCGATATACTCAGGAAAAAAGGACAAAAAATTGCTGCAAAGCGTGCCGACAAATCCGCCAGTGAAGGGGTTGTGCTTGCAGGTACCAACGATACCCAAACATTTGCTGCCGTGGTGATGATTAACTGCGAAACCGATTTCGTTGCCAAGAACGATGATTTTGTTGATTTTACAAAATCTGTGCTCGACCTGGCCATTGCCAAAGAAGCAAAAAATGCTGATGAACTGAATGCCCTCGACCTCAACGGCCATACGGTTGAAGAAAATATCAGCGAACAGATGGGAAAGATTGGCGAAAGCATTAAACTAGGAGCATACGAGATTATCGAGGCACCGAAAACCTTTGCTTATAACCACCAGGGAAACAAGCTGGCCACTATCCTCGGCCTTAACAAGGCTGATGGCGAAAAGATCGGCCAGGCAGGCCGCGAACTGGCCATGCAGGTGGCCGCCATGGCTCCTGTGGCTGTCGACAAGGATGATGTTGACCAGGCAATTATCGACAAGGAGATCGAGATCGGCATGGATCAGGCGCGCCAGGAAGGCAAACCTGAAGATATGCTGGAGAAGATCGCTATGGGTAAGCTCAATAAGTTTATGAAAGAAAACACACTCCTTAACCAGGAATTTGTACGCGAAGGAAAGAAAAGCGTACGCGAATACCTGGCCGAAACCGATAAAGAACTTAAAGTAACAGCTTTCAGGCGGGTTATGTTAAGTGTATAATACCATTATTATATAAATGCTGAAAAGCGGGCCGAAAAGCTCGCTTTTTTTTATTACAATGGCCCGGAACGAAGCTAAAAGCCTGCATCCACACGAAGCAGGAGGCTATGGTAAGGGTTAGCTTAGCCGAGCAATTCCTTCACGATCATGGAGATCTCTTTATTGTCGGCTTTTCCGGCCAGTTGCTTTGATGCAGTACCCATCACAAGGCCCATATCCTTCATGCTTTCTGCACCTGTTTCGGCAATAATGCTTTTTACCGTTTCGCGCAGTTCTTCTCCGCTAATTTGCTCGGGCAGGTATGCTTCGATGATCTCAGCCTGGAATTCTTCTTCTTCGGCAAGATCGCTGCGGCCTTTTTCGCGGTAAATGGCTGCCGACTCCTTCCGCTGCTTTACCAGTTTCTTGAGCAGGCCCATTTCCAGATCCTGAGGGATCTCGCCGGCAGCTCCTTTGCCGGTCTTTAATATGAGCAGACCGGATTTTATGGCCCTGAGGGCATCAAGCTTTTTCAGATCCCTGGCCAGCATTGCGGCCTTGATATCTTCGTTGATTTTTTCGGCAAGTGTCATGGTGTATCGGGTTTTTTGCAAAGTTAGTAAAAGAATGGAGAGAATGCATAGGTTGAGGGTGCAGGGGGCCCTCCTCCGTCCTTCGGACTCCGGCGGGCAGGCAAGGGACAGGGCTTCCAGGCCGTCGCGGTCATCCTGTTCATCGTCGATGATAAGGGCGGTGTATGCGTCTTGCATAATTCGGATCCGAAATACAATTTACTCAACGTATTGAGTAAAAATACATAATAAAATGAATAAAGTAAAAAGCTTTTACAGATTGCACAAGTATTTATGCAGAATCCGGATGAAAATGCACAAGTAGATGTGCAGAATAACTATTTTTTTTGATTGCGGCAATGCCCCGAAAACTGTCAGTTAGAATTACACATTAGACTGTGAGACAGTGAGACTATGGGATTCCCGACTTCCGCGGCCCCCGTACCGTATACCGCATTTTAACCATGAACCCATGAAACAATTTAACCATTTAGCCATTTAACCCCCGGGGTCCCGGGGCAGCCATTTAAGCATGAAACCATAATTATAAAAAATCCCCCGCTTTGGAGGGATTTTTCTGTTCAAAAAAATCTAATGGAAAATATTGAAACAAAAACGGATCAATCAACATTATCGTGCAGGAATGAGTTATCTGATTTCAGCTCGGCTTCATCGTCATCTCCTTCGGAGAGGGTATACTTCGAAACCCTGGTTTCTTCAGAAGGTTTTTCTTCCGACAGCTCAACATTTTTTCTGCGGTATGCAGGCTCTTTCTCCATCTCTGTGAGTCCGCCGGGAGCCTTGAGCTTGATGCTCATCTGCCGCAGCTTTTCCACCCGCTCTTTCGACTTTCGCTCCATCTGTTCCCTGTCTTCCGTTGATAGGGCTTTATCATTTTCTTCGGTGGTTTTGCTGAGGGGTTTTGTCTCCTGTTCTTTTACCCTGAATTCAAATTCGGCTTCATCCTTATTTTCCCCGGTCGTACTGCTGTGCTTTTGATTGCTTGCAATATCCGATGTTTCGGTGATTCCGGAGCCGAGTGTATATCGCACGACAGGCCGGTTGGTTTCCGGTTCATCGCGTTTTGCCGCTTGCCCTGAAATGCGGTCAGGCGATTCAATTTTCTTGTGTGTAATAAATCTGAGCTCATCTTCTTCCTTCTCATCCTCCGTATCTTCCTCGACGATTACTTCACGTGCGGGACGAGTCGGACGTGGTGGTTCCACTTCCACCGGATGATTTGATCCGGCGGGTGTATTTTCGTAGAGCGTATTGACCTTCTTTATGTCGGGTTCTTCTTTTGGTTTGTCGAAACCTGTGGCTACAACAGTAACACTGATCTTTTCTCCCAGACCTTCATGCTTGCCTGCACCCCATATGATCTCTGCCTTATCGCCGGCGGCTTCAAGTATATATTCGGTAATGTCGGTGATCTCGTCCATGGTGATCTCTTCCAATCCCGATGAGATATACAGCAGAATGTTGCTTGATCCTTTGATATCATTATCATTGAGGAGGGGCGAGGTAAGCGCTGTTTCGATGGCTGTTATCGCACGATCGGGCCCTTCGGCAATTCCGTTGCCCATGATCGCAACACCACTGTCGCGCATCACGGTGTTCACATCTTTAAAATCGATGTTTACATATGCTTTTACGGTAATGATCTCGGCAATGCCTTTGGCCGCCGTAAGCAATACATTGTCGGCGATCTTGAAGGCTTCCGAAAGCTTAAGATTTCCGTCGAGCTCACGCAGCTTGTCGTTCTGAATGATCAGCACCGCATCGGCATATTTTCGGATCTCTTCGATGCCCCTGAGGGCTTGTTGTTTTCTTTTACGGCCTTCAAAACCAAATGGCAGCGTTACGATGGCAACTACCAGGATCCTGTTCACATCTTCGTCGTCGAGCTCGATCTCTTTGGCCAGCTTGGCAATTACCGGTGCCGCACCTGTACCGGTACCGCCTCCCATTCCTGCCGTAATAAAAAGCATTTCCGTATTGGAAGAAAGCATTTTTTTGATCTCATCAGCTTTTTCCAGAGTTGCTTTTTCAGCTACTTCAGGAACAGATCCGGCGCCCAGCCCTTTCGAGCCAAGGGCGATCTTATTTGGCACAGGGCTCATATCAAGGGCTTGTGTGTCGGTGTTGCATACAATAAAATCAACACCGTTTATACCCTGGCTGTGCATATGGTTGACCGCATTGCTTCCGCCTCCGCCAACACCGAGAACTTTGATGATCGATGATTGGTTTTTAGGCATTTCGAATTTAAGCATATCCTCCATTTTGGTATAATAAATTTAGATTAATAATTGCGTTGTTTCGTTTTGGCTTATTATAGTTATCAACATAATGGCTGTTGATTAATCAATCTATCTGATCGTCAAACCATTCCTGTATTGTTTTCAGGAATCCGGCCTGCCTGGCAGGCCTCACTCCTTTTTGCTTTCCCTTTTTCTTATCTCCCTTGCTCATTGCCTTTTCTTTATCCCTGTCGAGCCTGGCGATTCCCTCTATGACAAGGCCGACGCCTGTGGCATACATGGGGCTGGCCATGTCGTCGGGTACATCCTGCGACAGGTGTTCGTTCGGATAGCCGATGCGTGTATCCATGCCGGTAACAAACTCTGTAAGTTGCACCAAATGCTTGAGCATGGCTCCTCCACCGGTGAGCACGATACCGCCGATAAGTTTTTTTTCATAGCCTGAGTTCTTGATCTCGTAGTGGATATGATCGATGATCTCTTCCATCCTGGCCTGTATGATGCTTGCCAGGTTTTTTAGTGTGATCTCTTTGGGCGGCCTTCCCCGAAGACCCGGTATGGCCACTACTTCTTCATCGCGGTTTTCGCTTGCCAGGGCAGAGCCAAACTTGATCTTCAGCTCTTCGGCGTGCTTTTTGATGATGGTGCAGCCTTCCTTTACATCTTCGGTTATAATGTCGCCACCAAAGGGGATCACAGCCGTATGACGAATGATCCCATCCTGGAAAATGGCAATGTCGGTCGTGCCCCCACCGATATCAACAAGGGCAACGCCTGCTTCTTTTTCTTCATCGTTGAGCACTGCTTCGGCCGAGGCGATGGGTTCGAGGATAAGGTCCACAACTTCCAAACCGGCCTTGCGAACGCATTTATAGATGTTCTTGGCCGCAGCAGTCTGGCCAATGATGATATGGAAGTTTGCTTCCAGCGAATTTCCCAGCATACCAACAGGCTGCTTGATGCCCTGCTCGGCGTCGATAATGTATTCCTGCGGAATTACGTCGATGATCTCTTCTCCGGGTGCCATGTTCAGGTTATACATATTGGCATTGAGCGTGTCGATATCTTCCTTGCTGATCTCCTCGTCCACATTCTTCCTGATGATGCTGCCATGGTGTTGCAGGCTCTTGATGTGCTGCCCCGCAATACCAACATTTACAAATTTGATATCGACCCCTGATTTTTGCTCTGCCTGCTCAATGGCAATTTTGATTGAGTTTACGGTGTTTTCGATATTCGACACAACACCGCGTTTCACCCCGATCGATTCGGTCCTTCCATGACCAAGGATCTCCAGCTTTCCATGCTCGTTCCTCCTGCCTACGATAGCGGCGATCTTGGTCGTTCCAATGTCCAGTCCTACAATAATTTCTGAGTTTTCCATGATCTTATTTTTTTGAACAGATTATTTGATTTTCGTATCTTAAGTCTACAGTTTTGTAATCGATCCAGCCTGCTTTGCCTGCTCCTTCCCTGTAAAAGGTTTCAAGTTTTCCGAATCTTTCTGTCATCGACCCGCCATCACCAAGTTTTACCGTATAGCTTCCTACCATTGGTATGAGTTCGTAATTCCCATTGCGGTCGACCCATACCTGGCTGATCATTTTCTTAAGGAAAGGTGATTGGTTGATATGCAATGCCATCGCGTACAATTCGGCAATAAGGGGGGCGTTGTTGAGGGTGCTGTAATGGATCTTTTTCTCTTCAAGCTTACTTATGTTATCGTTAATATTTCCGTTGGCGATCATCACCCTTGACGGAAAGCCCGGATAAACCGGCAACAACCAACCATCCTCATCAATAAAATAATTCAAACCATTTTTATTGACCACCCTTATGATGGCCTTGCGAAGCTTAACTTTAATGCTCAGGTATCCCGAAATATTTGTCTGTACATCGCCTTCAAGCACAAATGGGATCGCTTGCAGTATGCTGTGTATCTCCTTCAGGTCGATCTCGCCCAAAGTTTTGCCGGTGAGGGTGTCGGTGGCTTCGATAATCTTTGCTGTTATGGATGCTTCATCGATGAGCGGGTCAGAATTGTCGTCGATAATGCTGAGCTCAAATCCCTGGCAGATGGTCTCTTCGTGCTTTATCTGCATAAATGCCAGTGCCGCGCCAATGCCTGCCAGCACGATAAGCCAGATCAATATTTGGAATACCCTTTTCATCATTTTCTCAGTAATATTTCTTTTATCGGTTCTACAAGCTGATCAATATCGCCTGCTCCCATGCTGATCACAACTTCTGTTTTGCCTTTCATCAATGCTCCGGCGAGTGTTTCTTTGGTGCATAGCTGTTTGTTTTTGTTTTTGATCTTGTCGAAGATCAGCCTTGTGTTTACTCCTTCTATCGGCTCTTCCCTGGCGGGATAAATATCCAGCAGGATAATTTCGTCGAGTGTTTCCAGACTTGCGGCAAAGCCTTCGGCAAAATCCCGTGTACGGCTGTAAAGATGTGGCTGGAATATTCCGGTAATATGCCGTCCGGGATAGAGTTCCTTTGCTGTACCTGTACATGCGGTGATCTCATCGGGGTGATGGGCATAATCATCAACATATACCAGGGTTTCCTCATTGATGATATATTCAAAGCGTCGCTTAACGCCCCTATAGCTTTCAAGCCCTGCTTTGATCTGGGTATCATTTAGCCCCAGTTCGAGGCAGACCCCTGCTGCTGCGCAGGCATTTTCGATGTTATGCCTTCCCGGCACTCTCATTTCGATGTTTGTGCGCAGGTTATCATGGCAAAAATCAAACTGAAAATGATGGTTCATGACCTTCACATTTTCAATTCTGAGCGCTGCCTTGCTGCCGGTGCCGTATATGATACTGTTCGGGGGCAGTGCGATCTGTGTTGCGATATTTTCATTTACAATTACTTTTCCATCCTCGTTGACCTGCGACAGAAAAGCGGAAAATGCTTCGCGGAGACGCTCATGCGAGCCGTAAATGTCGAGATGGTCGGCAGCGATGGCCGATACCACTGCAATGTGCGGATGCAGCCGCAAAAATGAACGGTCGTACTCATCCGCCTCAGCCAGCAGGTATTCACTTTGCTCATCACGCAACATATTGCTGTCGTAGTTGCTCATGATCCCTCCAATGAAGGCATTCACCGGAAAAGCGCTGCTTTTCATAATATGGGCCACCATCGATGAAATGCTTGTCTTGCCATGCGTACCTGCTATGGCGATGGTCTTGTGGTCTTCGGCGATCATTTCCAGCACTTCCGCACGCTTTTTCACCGGTACGTCGAACTCGCGGCAATAGGTAAGCTGCCTGTTGCTTTCGGGGATGGCAGGTGTATAGATCACAAGTCCTGCATCGCAGGGCACATAGGCGGGATCATCATCATAATGGATATTCATCCCTTCGCTTTCAAGCTGCCTGCTTAGCGCTGTCGATACACGGTCGTAACCCGACACTTCTTTGCCCTGCTGCCGGAAATACCTGGCCAGGGCACTCATGCCGATTCCGCCGATGCCAATCAGGTAAATGGTACTTGTATGCAGGGCTTTATTCATTTATTTAATAATGTAATGATTTCGTCAACAATTTTTTCTGTTGCATCCGGCAACGCCAGCTTTTGCAGGTTCAGCCCCATAGCTTCTCTGCGTTTATCATCCTTCAACAGGGCGATAAGTGAAGGAAGCAAAGCTTCATCCAGCTTATTGTCGGGCACCATGATGGCTGCGTCCTTATCTTGCAGGGCCTGCGCATTTTTTGTCTGATGATCTTCTGCTGCTCCGGGCAGTGGCACAAGCAAGGGTGGCTTGCCTGCAATGCAAAGCTCGGAAATGGCGATGGCTCCGGCTCTTGAAATAACCAGGTCGGCAGCTGCATAGGCCAGGTCCATGCGCGTAATAAAGGTATGCACCTGCACGCGCCGGCTTTTTTCGGGAGGCAGATCTGCTGTCAGCTTTTTTGCTTCTTCAGGGTAGTGCTCACCGCATTGCCAGACCAGCTGTATATCTTCATCCATAAGCTGCCCGAGCATCCTGCCTATGGCCATATTCACCGATCGTGCGCCCTGGCTACCCCCAACCACCAAAACTGTTTTTAATTTGCCGTCGAGACCAAAAAAACTTTTTGCTTCTTGTTCTTTTCCATGCATGTTAATAATTTCTTTCCTCACCGGGTTGCCAGTGATCACGATCCTTGATACCGGAAAATATTTTTCCATGCCTTCGTAGGCAACACATATCCTGTCGACGGTTTTGCCCAGTATCCTGTTCGTAATCCCCGGAAAGGAGTTTTGCTCCTGTATGAGGGAAGGGATGCCTTTTTTTGAGGCTACCCTCAGCATGGGCCCGCTGGCATATCCTCCCGTTCCTATGGCTACATCGGGCCTGAATTTTCTGATGATCTTTCGCGCCTTCATCAGGCTGGCGATCAACTTAAAGGGGAACGACAGGTTTTTCAGTGTGAGCCTGCGCTGTATGCCGCTTATCCACAGCCCGTCGATGGCATATCCTGCAGCGGGAACCTTTTCCATTTCCATGCGACCCCTGGCACCGATAAAGCGTATTTCAGCCGTGCCCAGCCTCTCCCTGAGGGCATCAGCAATAGCTATGGCCGGGAAGATATGCCCCCCGGTACCGCCACCGCTGATCAATATTTTTTTGCTAGGCTGCTGCATATTCTTCTATATTTTCGGGTTGTGTATCAATTTCTTTACTTACACTGAGGATGATCCCCAGTGAGATGCTGGTAAACCAGATCGAGGTTCCCCCCATACTCATCAGGGGCAGTGGTTGTCCGGTAACCGGGATGAGGTTTACGGCCACTGCCATGTTGATCATCGCCTGGAACACCAGGCTGAAACCTACCCCTACAGTGAGGAAAGCGCCGAAATTTCGTGGTATCTTGGTTACAATGCGTACTACCCTGAAAAACAGGATTAGATACAACAGCACCAGAAAGGATCCGCCAATAAGTCCATACTCTTCCACAAAGATGGCAAATATAAAATCGGAATAGGGGTGAGGCAGAAAATTTCTTTGTGTACTGTTGCCGGGAAACTTGCCAAACAGTCCGCCGGAGGCGATGGCGATCTTTGCCTGGTCAACCTGGTAATTCTTGTCGGCGTCGTTATTTTCCGAATTGGCAAAATTTTCTATCCTCGCTTTCCAGGTTGTTGCACGCGGTAACATCTCGGGATAGGCATGGGCAAGAACCATCAATAATGCGAAACCTACGATCCCGATACCGATGAGTGAAAAGATATACTTGAGGCTTACCCTTCCGATGAACATGATCACAAGGCTGGTGGTAAACAACATGGCCGCGGTTGAAAAGTTGGCAGGCAGGATCAGGGCACACACGATGATCACAGGGATCATCAGTGGTACAAAAGCCGATTTAAAATCTTTTATCCTGTCCTGCTTGATGCTGAGCAGGCGGGCCAGGTACATGATCAGCGTGAGCTTGGCAAGGTCGGAAGTTTGAAAAGTGAGCCCAAAGGGCAGGGCCAGCACCCTTTTGGCTTCATTCAGGTTCAGTCCCCAGAAAAGTGTAATGGCCAGCAGGGGAACAGCGATATACAGCGCGATCTGGAAGATCCTGCTGAAATAAGTGAATTTTATCAAATGGGTGAGATACATAAACATTAATCCAAAAAGCAGGAGCAAAAGATGCTTGAACATATAATATTCGGTATTGCCGCCCTGATCTTTGTAAGCCAGGGTGCCGGTTGAGCTGTATACTGCCAGCAGCGAAAATACCGACAGCAGGATCACTACCGCCCATATTACCTTATCACCTCTTATTTTGCCTAGTATCTGTGTCATGAATTAAAGTTTGTTTACGGCTTCTTTAAACTGATTGCCGCGGTCTTCGAAGTTTTCAAAAAGGTCGAAGCTGGCGCAGGCCGGCGACAAAAGAATCGTATCGCCCTTGCTGCCCAGGTATATGGCAGTTTGTACCGCCACATCCATCGACCGGGTTTCGATAATATTGTCAATCTTTCCGGCAAAGGCTTCCTTGATCTTCTGATTGTCCTTACCCAGACAAACAATGGCTTTTACTTTTTCACGCACCATATCGTCGAGCATGGAGTAGTCGTTGCCTTTATCGATTCCGCCGGCGATCCAGATCACATTTTTCTTCATGCTCTCAAGTGCATACCAGGTTGAGTTGACATTGGTCGCCTTTGAATCATTGATGAATTCGATTCCGTGAATAACTGCCACCTGCTCGAGCCTGTGCTCGATATTTTGAAAATCCGACAGGCTTTCCTGTATGTGCTGTTTTCTTATATCCAATAGCTTGCCTGCCACTGTGGCTGCCATAGAATTATAAATATTGTGCTTGCCTTGTAATGCTAAACTTTCTAAAGTCATTTGCGTAGTATTTGATTGAATATTTATAATTATGTTGTTGTCTTTAATGTATGCTCCATCGCCGTCAACATGGTCCTTTAAAGTGAAGGGGTACATGTGCACCGGCGGCTGAATTGTTTCAATTTTGTTTCTGATCACAGGATCGTCGGCGCAATAGATGAAAGCATCTTCGGTTCCCATATTCCTGATCAACCGGAACTTCGAATCGGTATATTTTTCGAATGAATGATCATACCTGTCGAGGTGATCGGGCGTAATGTTCATCAGCATGGCGATATCGGCTTTGAAGTCGAACATCCCATCGAGCTGAAAACTGCTTATCTCAAGCACGAAATACTCGTGGTCGCCCGCGGCTAATTCCATGGCGAAGCTGTTCCCCACATTTCCGGCAACTGCTGCATCGAGGCCTGCTTTTTTCAGGATGTGATGGGTGAGCAGTGTTGTTGTGGTTTTGCCGTTCGATCCGCTAATGCATATGAGCTTTGCTTTTGTGTACCGCGCAGCAAATTCAATTTCCGAGATCACCGGGATACCTACCTCTCTTGCGGTTTTTACAACCGGAACATGATCAGGTATGCCGGGGCTTTTAACCACTTCGTCAGCCTTGAGTATTCTGCCTTGTGTATGCTTTCCCTCTTCAAATTCAATGTCAGACTTTAAAAGAACGTTCTTATTTTTTTCGTTTATCTTATTCATGTCGGATACAAACACATCAAAGCCTTGCTTTCGGGCAAGCACTGCTGCACCAATTCCGCTTTCGCCGGCGCCCAGGACAATGATGTTTTTTGTTTCCATTCAATTTTATCTCAGTTTTAGTGTGATGATGGTAAATATGGCCAGCATGATCCCAATGATCATAAAACGCAGCACAATTTTTGGTTCGGCATAGCCGAGTATCTGATAATGGTGATGCAGGGGCGACATCCTGAATATCCGCCTGCCGGCACCGAATTTCTTTTTGGTATATTTGAAATAACCCACCTGCATGATCACCGAAAGACTTTCAACCAGGAAAATCCCGCACAATATTGGGATCAGCAGTTCTTTTCTTATGAGGATGGCAAATACGGCGATGATCCCGCCAATGGCGAGGCTGCCGGTATCGCCCATAAATACCTGCGCCGGGTAGGAATTATACCAAAGGAAGCCGATACATGCTCCGACAAAGGCACTGATAAAAATGGTTAGCTCGCCTGTGTTGGGGATGTACATTATATTCAGGTAATCGGCGAAGATGATGTTGCCCGACACCCAGGCCAGCACTGCCAGTGTGGCCCCTATGATTGCCGAGGTTCCGGTTGCCAGGCCATCCATTCCATCGGTAAGGTTTGCCCCGTTCGAAACGGCTGTGATGATAAGGATCACAATGAGCACGAAAATGATCCACGTCCAGTTTTCGGCCCCTTCCCCCATCCATGAAATGATCTTTTTATAGTCGAGCTCGTTGTTTTTGAAGAATGGGATGGTGGTTTTTTGTGATTTTACCGGGTCTTCAGAAAATAATACAACACTATTGCCTTCGGCCTTCATTTCTTGTATCGTAACAGGGTCGGTGATCTTTTCCCTGATCACGATATCTTCATTAAAATACATGGTGAGCCCGACAACGAGCCCAAGGATGATCTGTGCGAAAACTTTATATTTTCCGGGTAATCCACCCTTATTTTTTCTGAATACCTTAATATAATCATCGGCGAAGCCGATCATGCCGAGCCACACGGTGGTAAACAGCATCAGGAGGATGTAGATATTGTCGAGCCTGGCAAACAACAGAGTGGGGATCACTACAGCATTCAGAATGATCAGGCCGCCCATGGTGGGCGTTCCTTCTTTTTCGAGTTGCCCTTCAAGGCCGAGGTTGCGGATGGTTTCGCCTACCTGCCTTTTGTTCAGGTAGCGGATCCATCTTTTCCCGAAAATCAGGGTGATCACCAGTGAAGTGATCACGGCCAGCGCCGCCCTGAACGACAGGTAGGCGAACAGGCCCGCCCCAGGGAAATCACAACATTCTTGCAGGTATGTGAATAAATAATAAAACATATTCCGTTATGCGGTTTTTAGCAATGTTGTTTTTAATATTTCTTTATCGTCGAAGGGGTGTTTCACACCTTGTATGTCCTGGTATTTTTCATGTCCTTTGCCTGCTACGAGGATAATGTCGTTTTCCTGTGCCAGTGCGCAGGCTGCATGAATGGCTTCTTTCCGGTTGGTGATCACCAGCAGTTTTTTGTAGTCAACCGCTTCTATTCCTTCCTTCATCTGCTTAATGATCACTTCGGGGTCTTCGGTCCTCGGATTATCGGAGGTGAGGATCACCTTACTGCTCAGTTGTCCGGCAATTTTTCCCATTATTGGTCGCTTGCTAATGTCCCTGTCGCCTCCGGCGCCAATAACGGTGATCAGTTGCTCATTTCCCGTACGAATGGAGTTGATGGTTTGTAAAACATTTTTTAATGCATCCGGTGTATGGGCATAATCAACAATGGCGGTAATTCCTTCTTTGGTGCGGAAATATTCAAAACGACCCTCGGCCGTATCAAGCTTGCTCAAAAGGGTAAGCACTTTTGTCGGGTCCTGGTCCAGCAGGATTGCAGCCCCATATACCGCCATAAGGTTATAGGCATTAAATTCGCCAATGAGCCTGCACCAGACCTCATGCTTGTCAATTTCAAGCATCAGCCCGTCGAAAAGGTTCTCTACCAGCCTGCCCTTAAAGTCACAAGCCGATTTCAGGCCGTAGGTTCTTTTTGTGGCTTTGGTGTTCTGGAGCATGATCTGGCCGTTTTTGTCATCGTTGTTGGCAAGAGCAAATGCTTCCCCGGGGAGTTGATCGAAAAAGGATCGCTTTGCCTCGATATAGGACCTGAAATCACCATGATAATCGAGGTGATCGTGGGTGATATTTGAAAAAATTCCGCCGCCAAACCTAAGACCGGCAATGCGCTGCTGGTGGATGGCGTGCGAGCTCACTTCCATGAAGCAATAGCTGCAGCCGGTATTGGCCATATCTTTAAGCAGAATGTTGAGGCTGATGGCATCAGGTGTTGTATGCGTGGCTTCAATAATTTTATTATTGACTTTCACGTTTACCGTTGAGATCAATCCGCAGGCATAGCCCAGCCCGGTAAACATCTGGTGCAGGAGCGTGGCAATGGTTGTTTTGCCATTTGTGCCTGTAACACCAACAAGAACGAGCTTGTCGGAAGGGTTGCCATAATACTGCGAGGCCATAATGCCGAGGGCCTGGTCACTGCTGTCAACGCACACATAAGTGACCATTTTATCCAGCTGTCCGGGGAGGGTTTCGCATATTATGGCTTTAACGCCATTTGCAATAACAGCAGGAATAAATTTGTGTGCATCGACGGCAGTTCCCTTCCGGGCAATGAAAACATCATTCCTGCCCGCTTTGCGCGAATCAATACATAGCTTGCCGACCGGGATATCGGTTGTGCCATGTATTTCTTTCACGGCTACCTTATATAATATGTCTTTCAGTTTGATCATATCCTTTTGCTATCCCCTGGCTGAAAGTGTTAGTGTAATTTCCTGGTTCCGGGTTACTTCGGTGCCGGGTGCCACGGATTGATGCTCCACCATGCCGTAGCCTTTTATTTTGGTCTTCATGCCCAGTTTTTCAAGGATGTATACTGCATCGCGTGCCGTCATTCCTTTCACATTGGGTACCGTACCTTCCCTGATAATCCTTGGCTCGAAGCGGATACCATTATCTTCCCTGAAGTTTACAACCCATTCGGAGAGGTTGCTTTGCGGCAGCACGTCGATGTCCAGTTCGTTGCATAACCAGCCAAGGTCCTCATGATTCCCATATTTTATCCTTGGAAGGCTGGGCGACACCGCCTCCATTTCAACCTCCTGGTAAATATTGAGGTGGGTAGCGTATACCTTGTCGGCGATTTCTTTAAAAACAGGTGCTGCAACCGATCCTCCGTAGTATCTGCCCCGGGCCGGGTTATTAACCACTACGATGCAGGAGTATTTTGGATTGTCGGCCGGGAAATAGCCCACAAATGATGCATTATAGCTGCTCCTGTTATAGCTGCCGTCCTTTGCGATCTGCGCTGTGCCTGTCTTGCCTGCGATCTGGTAATGTTCGTTTTTCAGGTTTGTCGCCGTTCCCCTTTCAACCACACCTTCGAGTAATGACCTGGCCGAATCGAGCGTGGATTGTGAACATATCCGCTTATTCAGGACTTGCGTTTCGAAACTTTCTATGACCCTGCCCGCCTGTACGATCTCTTTTACGAACATGGGTTTTACAAGCTTTCCGTTGTTGGCTACGGCATTGTAGAATGCCAGTGTTTGCATGGGTGTAAGTGAAAGGTTGTATCCTATCGACATCCAGGGAAGTGTTGTTCCCCACCAATCGGTTGTACTGTCGGGATGGATGATATTAGGAGCCTGTTCGCCGGGAATCTCGAGATTTAAGGCTTTGTTTATCGACATATCGTAAAGCCGGTCAACAAATTTTGCCGGTTTCTCCTTATATGCCTGCATGGTGATCTGCGAAATACCAACATTGGATGATTTTTCGAATGCTTCCCTGATGGTGATCATTCCATCGCGGATTTTTTTAACATCCTTCATGGTATAGCCATAATAAACCGTCCAGCCGTCGCCGGTATCGATCGTGTCCCCGAGCGAGATCTTGTCGTCTTCCATCAGGGCCATGATGGTGGGCAGTTTAAAGGTCGATCCGGGTTCAATCCTTTCGCCAACGGCCATATTGTATGATTCTTCATATTCGCCGGTTTCTTTGTTGCGCCTGAGATTGGCAATGGCTTTAATATGGCCGGTTTCCACTTCCATAAGTACAGCGCAACCCTCATAAGCCTGGTGCTCTATGAGGTGCTCATGAAGTGCGTTTTCGGCAACGTCCTGTATATTGATATCAATGGTAGTGGTAATGTCGTAGCCGTCGGAGGGCTCGGTATCATTCTCGGCATATACAGGGATCCAGTCGCCATTATTGATGCGCCGGCGCAGCTGTTTCCCGTCAATGCCCTGCAATACATCATTATATGCTCCTTCAAGACCAACAAACACATCCTGTTGCTGGTTTTCATAGCCGATGGTTCGTTTGGCGAGATCATCAAAGGGCATCTTTCGCTTTGTCTTTTGTATGATAATCAGCCCCCCACTGTATTTTCCGCGGCGCAGGATGGGAAATGTCCGTAATTTTTTTAGCTGCGCATAGGTTACATTTCTTTTGAGGAGGTAATACCTGTTGCCGTTTTTGCGCGCCTCCTCCAACCTTTTCATATACTGGTATTTCGAAGGGCTTCCAAAAAGTTTGCTGAGGCAGCCCGCCAGTGAGTCGAGCTTTTCTCTGAAGAGCTTGTCGGAGATGAGATCCGAGGCTACATCCATGCGTATTTCAAATATGGGGACTGAGGTGGCAAGAAGATTGTCGTTGGCATCATAAATATTCCCCCGGTTGGCTTCGATACTGAAAAATCTGAGCTCCTGCTTCTGAGCAAGGGCCATCAGTTCCTTCCCTTCGGCAAACTGTATATGAGCCGCTTTCCCGATAATGGCAAGGGCCATGATGAGGATACCCAGATAAACAAGGTATACGCGCCATAATATGTCCTTTTTTATATCCTCAGTCATGGTCTGCTTTATCGTTCTCTGTATTTTTGATCACTTTAACAGGAGGTACCCTGGATTCTTTTATATTGATTGCTTTCAGCCTCCGGGCAACTTCCGATTGCTGACTGTGGTTCATCAGTTCCGAGCGGGTGGTAATGTATTCGTAGCGCAATTCTTTAAGCGATTTTCTGAGCGCCTGTATCTCTCTTTCTTTTTTTTCGGCGTGATAGGTGTTGGCAATATAAAACATGATGATGAGCGTAAGAAAAAGGAGGAAAGGCAGGAGCCTGAGTGTGCTTTCACGTTTCAGGAAATTTCCGCCCAAAACCTGCTGCATAGCGCTGCCAAAGCCTGCCTTGCTTCGCTTGCCCCACCGTTTTCCGGCTTTGTCATCCTTAATTTTATTTGCCTGTACGTTCATCACTTTATTTTTTCTCCTATTCTCAAGCGGGCACTCCTGGCCCTGGGATTACCGGCGATTTCCTCTTCAGTGGGAAGCACCGGCTTGCGGGTTAATGCCTGTATCTCTGACTTTATATTGCCATAAAAGTCTTGTTCCTTTATTCCTTTGATATTTCCACTGCGCATAAAATTTTTTACCAGCCTGTCTTCGAGCGAATGATAAGAGATGACAACGATCCTGCCACCGGGTTTGAGCACCTGAAGGCTTTTCTGCAGAAATTCTTCCAGCGCCTCAAGTTCCTTATTCACCTCAATCCTGATGGCCTGGAATACCCTTGCCAGATATTTGTGTTCCTGGGCGCGCGGAGCACAGGCAGCGGCAATGGCTTTCAGATCAGATGTGCTGTGGATCTTTTTCTTTTGTCGTGCAGCGGCGATGCTGCCGGCCAGCTTTCTGCTGTTACTGATTTCCCCGAACTTCCAGAAGATTTGCGCCAGCTCCTCTTCAGCATAATCATTGATGATACCGGCTGCACTCACTTCGGCACGGCTGTCCATCCGCATGTCGAGCGCACCTTCATACCTTGTTGAAAAACCACGCTCCGGAATGTCGATCTGATGCGAGGAAATGCCGAGATCAGCAAGGATACCATCGCAGGGAATAGCATCGTGCAGCCTGAGGTAATTTCTGATGTATCTGTAATCGGCGTTGATCATCATGAAGCGCTTGTCGTTTATTGCATTTTTTGCAGCATCGGGATCACGGTCGAAAGCAAACAATTTCCCACCCTTCAGCTGCTTTAATATTTCTTTTGAATGTCCGCCCCCGCCAAATGTGGCATCAACGTAAATGCCCCCTTTCGTGAGCATGAGTCCGTTTATACTTTCGTCCAGCAGGACAGGGGTATGGTACATCAGTCAATCGGTTCGGTTTCTATATCTCCCATGACTTCTTCAGCCAGGTTGGCGAATTCGTCGGGGTCATAGTCAACCGCATTTTCATATTCCGATTTGTCCCAGATCTCAATCTTGTTCACAACTGATGCAAGCACGATCTCTCTTTTGATCTCTGCGTAAGAAATAAGGTCCCTGGGGATCAGCAACCTTCCGGTAGAATCAAGTTCAACAGTTTTTACACCAGCCATGAATTTACGAATGAAATCGACATTCTTCTTTACGAAGCGGTTGAGGTTGTTGATGCGCTTGCTTTCAAGGTCCCATTCTCCCATGGGGTACAATTCCAGACATTTACGAAAAATACTTCGCTTGATGACAAAGCCATCAGGAAGGCTTTTCGCCAGCTGGCCCTTGAATGCAACAGGAAACATAAACCTTCCTTTTACATCAACCTTACACTCGTATGTCCCAATGATATTCGGCACGAAATTCAAATTTGTGTAAAAATATGAAATGATTTACCACTTTTTACCACTTTCTACCACTTTTTTTCATTATTTGTTACATTTTTTATCAACAAAATGTTAATATGTCGAAAGGATTGATTTCCGGGGATTTTTAAAAAAAGGGGGGTAAAAATCAAGCATTCAGGAGCTTGGGTTAATCGTGCCGTGCATAAAAACGGGGATGTCGATAGCATTCTAAATAGTCGTATTTTTGTGTACATGAATAACATTTTCAGAATATTTAACACGCAAGAACAGGAGCATTGAGTAAAAAAGAAAAATTCATCGACCTGAAGGAGGTGATCCGTAAAAAGGACAAGCGGCTGGCTGCCCTGATGCCCGGGTTTGTTTTAAACTATCTGCGCAGGATCGTCCATGAAGATGATGTTAATGATTTTATCAACAGGCATGGCCACAAGAAAGGCCTTGATTTTGTTTACGCCATCATGGATGAATTTGGTGCCAATCTGAAAGTAATTGCTGAAAACAAGATCCCCCCTACGGGCAGATATATTATGGCATCAAACCATCCATTGGGTGGAATTGATGGCATTGCATTCATGAGCGCAGTATCGCGCGTACGTTCCGATTTTATCTTTCCGGTAAATGATATCCTGCTCAGCCTCGACAACCTGAAAGATTATTTTATTCCGATCAACAAGCACGGGAGCAATGCCGAAAATATCAGGATGTTCAACGATACCTTTGCTTCCGAAAAATTAATATTGTATTTTCCTGCCGGTTTGGTATCGCGCAAGAAGAAGGGAGAAATTATAGACCTTGAGTGGAAAAAGACAATCGTCACAAAGGCCCGGCAGCATAAGCGGGATGTGATTCCTGTATACATGGACGGCAAGAACTCGAATTTCTTCTACAACCTGGCTAATTTACGCACCCGTTTGGGGGTTAAGGCTAACCTTGAAATGCTTTACCTTGTAAACGAAACTTACAAGCAATACAATAAAACCATTCATATAGTGATCGGCGATGCGATTCCGTGGGAATCATTCGACCGCAGTCGCAGCGATCTGGAATGGGCCGCTATGGTGAGGGAAAAAGTGTATGAACTCAAGGAACAAAATAATTTATAAGATATGGAAACCATTATTCCTCCGGTTGACAGGGCATTGATCGAAAAGGAACTGAATGCCGACAGGTTCGTCAGGGATACCAACAATGCCGACAATAAGATCTATGTGATCACACATCACGATTCACCCAACACCATGCGCGAGATTGGCCGCCTGCGTGAGATGACTTTCCGTGATGCCGGCGGTGGAACAGGTAAATCGATCGATATTGATCCGTACGATACCGATGAAAAGCCCTTTAAGCAGCTCATTGTATGGGACCCTGATGAGCGCGAAATTATTGGGGGCTACCGGTTTATCCATGGCAAAGATATTGCCATTAACGATGACGGGACGCTGCGCACTCCTACAGGCAAACTGTTTTCCTTTTCTGAAGAATTTATCAGAGACTATCTTCCCGTAACTGTTGAATTGGGCCGCAGTTTTGTGCAAACCTTTTACCAGCCCACAGTTGATTTGCGGCGCGGAATGTATTCGCTCGATAATATCTGGGATGGGCTTGGCTCAATTGTGATCGACAATCCTGACATCAAGTTCCTTTTCGGAAAGGTGACCCTCTACCCGCATTATGATAAACTGGCACGCGACCTGCTGTATTATTTCATCGAAAAATATTTTCCCGACAAGGATAAGCTCATCTTTCCTAAAAATCCTGTTCAGAAAACAACCCCCGATAAAGTGCTTAAAAGCATTTTTACGGGTTGTAATTACGATGAGGATTATAAAATACTGGTGCATAAGGTGCGCTCACTCAAGGAAGGTGTTCCTCCTCTGTTCAATGCCTATATGAACCTTTCGGCTACCATGCGGTCATTCGGAGCAGCCCTGAACCCTTCTTTTGGCAATGTTGAAGAAATGGGAATACTTGTAACCATTGCCGATATTTACGACTACAAGAAGGATCGCCACATTTCGACATATTTAAATGACAATGCCGGATAAAAAGATTTCCGGGATCAATAAAGCAGAATTTGTTACCAGCAGCACTGATGTTGGCTCAAGTCCGGATGTGATGATACCCGAATATGCATTTATCGGACGCTCGAATGTAGGAAAATCCTCCCTCATCAATATGCTTACCTCCACCAAAGGCCTGGCAAAGATCAGTCAAACACCCGGAAAGACCAGGTTGATCAATCATTTTATGATCAATGATGCCTGGTACCTGGTTGATCTTCCCGGATACGGATATGCTAAAATATCACAAAGTGAGCGCAGGAAGTGGAGGGCAATGATCAATGCCTTTCTCCTTAAAAGAAAGAATCTGGTATGCACTTTTATCCTTGTCGATATCAGGCACGAACCACAAAAACCCGATATGGAATTCATGGAATGGATGAGCATGAAGCAAATCCCTTTCGTGATAGCCTTCACAAAAGCCGATAAGCTTTCAAAAACGAAACTGGAAGAATCGGTAAGCCATTATGTTAAAGAGATGATGACAAAATGGGAAGATATGCCCCAGTATTTTATTACTTCAGCAGTTTCCGGTTTAGGCCGTTCCGAAATATTGCAGTATATCAGTATAAACAATGGCCTGTACGAAAAATATTTTAGCGCGCCAGGTCGTCCTTAGATTCTTCCAACTCTATAAGCAATGCATTTTTGGCCACAGTTTGTCCCATGGCAACATTCAAATGTTTTACCCTGCAATTGAAGGGCGAAAGTATCCTGTTTTCCATTTTCATGGCTTCGAGGGTAAGCAGCAGATCGCCTTCTTTTACCAGGTCGCCTTCCTTTACCCTGATCTTTAATATGGTACCCGGGATGAAAGCAAGGATCTTCATGGGGTCGGTGGCTTTGTATGCCTCACGGTTCCTGAATTTTTTGGTCAACTGTGTCCTGTACCTGAAATAATCAATATTCAGGAGTTTAAGCTTATCTTTATCCTTGTCGTTATTTTTTTTCATGATGCGTGAATGTTAAAATGGCGGCACACCATGTTTTTTCTTCGGAGGTGTTTCCTGTTTGTTTAAAGAAATCTCAAGGGCATGGATCAGCATCCTTCGTGTGTCGGCAGGTTCGATAACGGCATCGATATATCCATAAGCTGCAGCCACATAAGGATTTGCAAATTTCTCCTTGTATTCCTTAATTTTTTGTTTTCTCAGTTCTTCGGGGTTTTCGGCATTTTTTATCTCATTGCGGAAGATAATATTTGCTGCACCCTCAGGGCCCATCACGGCGATCTCGGCAGTAGGCCATGCAAATACAAAGTCGGCCCGCAGGTGATGCGAACACATGGCAATATATCCACCTCCATAGGCTTTACGCAAAACAGCGGTGATCTTGGGGACTGTGGCTTCCGAGTAAGCATAAAGGATCTTGGCTCCATGGCGGATCACTCCGGCATGTTCCTGGTCGACACCCGGCAGGTAACCAGGCAGGTCGACAAGGGTGACCAGCGGGATGTTGAATGCGTCGCAGTAGCGGATAAAACGTGCTGCCTTATCAGATGAATCAACATCAAGCACACCGGCCAGCACAAGGGGCTGGTTGGCAACAAACCCTACTGTTTCTCCCTTGAGCCGGCCAAAGCCAATCACGATATTGGCGGCAAAAAGCTCCTGTATTTCGAAGAAATCCGAATCGTCGCAGATCGACTTGATCACGTCACGCACGTCGTAGGGCTGTTTTGGGTCGGTGGGTACGATGGTTTCTATATTATAACTGCGCGTTCGCGGGGCTTTCTTCGGGAACGCATCGGCTTTTTTCTGATTATTCCACGGAATAAAGGTGATCAGCTCTTTGATCTGGTCGAAGCACTCCTGCTCACTTTTTGCAAAAAAATGTGCATTTCCTGTAGTTTCGGCATGTACACGTGCGCCTCCCAGGTCTTCCATCGATATTTCCTCACCAATGGTGGCCTTGATCACTTCCGGTCCGGTAATAAACATTTTTGAAATGTTTTCCACTACGAACACAAAATCCGTTAAAGCAGGTGAATATACCGCGCCGCCAGCACAGGGCCCGAGGATCACCGATATTTGAGGAATAACCCCTGATGCCTGGGTATTGCGGTAAAAGATCTCTCCATAACCGGCCAGCGAATTTACGCCTTCCTGTATTCTGGCACCTCCTGAGTCATTGATCCCGATAATTGGCACACCCAGTTTCATGGCATGATCCATGATCTTGGTGATCTTGCGGGCGTGGGCCAGCCCCAGCGAACCTCCCGCCACGGTAAAGTCTTGTGCATAAATGCATACAGGGTGACCGCTGATATTGCCAGTGCCGGTAACCACGCCATCGCCGGGAAGGTATTTCTTGTCCATATCGAAATCCCTGGCGGCATGTTCCACAAAGATGTCGTACTCATGGAATGACCGGGGGTCAAGTAGCGCGATGATCCTTTCACGTGCGGTAAGCTTTCCAATTGACTTTTGCTTTTGTATTGCTTTGGATCCGCCTCCCTGAAGTGCATCACGCATACGTCTTTTCAGGTCGGAGGTTTTTCTTTTTAAAGCCATAATACATATATTTGTTTATGCAAAGATAAGGCATGGGCCATTTAAAAATCAAGGCAATTGACGATTTGCCAATTGCCATTTACATATATCTCCCTTATTGTGCGCGGCAAAATTAATGTATTTTTAATTTCATAAGGCAATTTGTTCGTACTTTAAAAAACAATTGTAATATAAGATACAATGAATATTGAAGATCTGAGGCAATACTGTTTATCAAAGAAAGGAGCTACAGAAAGTTTCCCCTTCGACCAAACCACATTGGTATTTAAGGTAATGAACAAAATGTTTGCGGTTACCGACCTGGAGGATGATCTTGCGGTGGTGATAAAATCCGATCCCGAAAAAATCGTGGCGATGCGTGAACAATATCCGGCTGTGCAGCCGGCACGCTATTTTGATAAAAGGCACTGGACCCTCGTCATGATCGATGGTAGCATCGACCCTTCACTGATCAGGCAATGGATTGATGAATCGTACGAACTGATTGTAAGTAAACTACCCAATAAAGATCAAAAAATGCTGAATAATGATCTGTGATTTTTGCAGTCTCCTTAAAGGCAGAATACCATCGAACCTCGCTACAGCTATGCAGTTTTCTTTTTCCGTTTTTTGAAAAGATCAAAAACAAGATATCCGAGGGCAGCTCCCCAGAGCATGCTTAAATATGGATTTGAGGTGATGGCGCAACTTCCCGAGTTGCAGCCAATCTCTATATAATAAATGTATCCGCCAATTGCGCCAACCACGGCTCCGAATACCGGTAGCCAGTTAAATTTTGTTTTTTTCTTTTCAGGTGCTGACGGACTGTCAGTATTTTGCTGTTCTGTCATTGGTGTTGATTAAGTATGTAAGAAACTATATATTAACAAAGGCTGTGCCAAAGCTTACCGAAGCCTGACAATCGTAATTCCCTGGCCTCCACGTTCAACATGTTCGTCGCCAAAATGTTCAATCTCGTCGATGGTTTGAAGGTACTCGCGGATCACCTGTCGCAATATGCCATCGCCCTTGCCATGAAGGATGCTAACCTCTTTTACGCTCAGCAGGATGGCATCGTCGAGGTAGGATTGCAACTCATCGAGGGCTTCAACGGCCCGCTTTCCTCTCAGATCGATGCTGGGTTTAAAGTTTGCCGCCCTGCGGTTAATATCGGAGCTGATTGAACCGTAAGCCGGATTTTTACGGTAAGCAGCAACCGGTCTGCCCTCCGTAAACCTGATCTTTTTCAAATCTTTCAGAGGAACTTTGATGTTCACCGTGCCACTCGTAACGGTTGCCATTTTTCCCTTTATCGACACCAGCTCGCCGTTTGTCCCATACTGCACGATCTCAACCATATCGCCAACAACAGGAATACCTTCCGGGTATTCAAATCCGCCTCTTTTATCTTTCTTCTTCGGTATCAGGTCTTTATTCCCTGTATGCCCGCCTCCGGTGGGTAAACCGGCAGCAAAGGTTGTTCTATTGCTTTTTATTTTTTTTGTCTTTTGCCCTTTATGTTTATGCCCGGCCTCCTTGCTTTGCAAAATCTTATCCGCTTCTTCTTTGAGTTCTTTCCTTACAGCCTTTGTTTTTTCCTTTTCAGCCTGCGCTTCCCTGATCCCTTTGATCGTTTTTTCGATCACTTTGTTGGCACCGGCAAGAATATCACCTGCTTCTGTCCGGGCATCGTTGATGATCTCCGTTTTACGGCTGTTCAATTCTTCGAGAAGGCTTTCATATTTATCGATCATTTCTGCGAGGAAACTGTCGGCAATGCCATATTTTTCCTTTTCTTTTTCAAGGTGCATCTTTTCTGTCTCCAGCTCCTGAAGCTGCTTTTCAAAGTCGATCTGCGAAAAACCTGTGATGCTGGTTGCATGTTCCAGAACATCCTCGGGGAAGCCTGTTTTTCGGGCGATCTCGAAGGCAAATGAGCTTCCCGGCTTTCCTGTCCTCAACATATACAGAGGGCGCATCTCACGGGTGTCGAACAACATTGCGCCATTGATGATGCCTGTTTCATTTTCTGCCATCAACTTGATATTGGCATAATGTGTAGTTACAACACCAAAGGCCTTACGCTGATTAAGTGCATGTAGCGATGCTTCGGCGATGGCTCCGCCCAGTTGAGGTTCGGTGCCTGAACCGAATTCATCGATCAGAAAAAGTGTATTGCGATCGGCTGCCTTTATAAACTCCTTGATGTTGAGCAAGTGTGAGCTGTATGTGCTGAGGTCGTTTTCAAGGCTCTGCTCATCACCGATATCGATAAAGATGCCTGAAAATACACCCGCCTTCGAGTTTTCTTCCATCGGAACCAGCATACCGCATTGCAGCATAAACTGCAGTAATCCTGCAGTTTTCAAACAAACTGATTTGCCACCGGCATTGGGCCCTGAGATTACCAGTATGCGATCTTTTTTGCTAAGCTCCAGATCCATCGGGACCACCTGCTTGCCCTGATCCAATAGCGTTAGATATAAAAGCGGATGCCTTGCGCTCCGCCAGTTAAACATTGGCGTGGGCTTCAGCACCGGTTTAATCCCATTAATGCGGAGGGCAAGTTTGGCTTTGGCCCTGATGAAATCAATCCTGCCCATGAATTCATAGGCCATGAACAAATCTTCGCTCTCAGGTCTGAGCAAATCGTTAAACGCCTTAAGGATATTGATGATCTCCCGCCGCTCGGCATTCTCAAGGTCTCTGATCTCATTGTTGAGATCGAACACCTCTGTGGGTTCTATATAAACTGTTTGGCCGGTGGCCGATTCGTCGTGGATAAATCCCTGCAACTGTCGCTTGTTGGCAGCCATTACCGGAATTACCAATCGTCCGTTGCGAATCGTTACCTCTGCATCTTCAGGAGCGATGCCTGCAGCATGGGCCGACTGCATGCTCTTCCTGATCCTCTTGTCGATAGATCTTTGCTTACTGATCAACTTTTCCCTGATCTCCTTTAGTTGTAGAGATGCCGAATCGCGGATCTCTCCCTTATCATCAATAATGCGTTCGATCCTGGCCAGAAGACTGTCGTTCGGCTGCAGGCCATGCATAAGCTTTTTGAGCCCGGGAAATTGCTGATCACCGGCTTTATTGAAAAATTCAAGGATGTTGTTAATGGTTTGCAATGATGTTTTCAGGTCGAATAAGGATACAGGATCAAGGTACGTACCCTTAAGCTGTATGCGTTTCAGCTCGGATGTCATATCAAAATAACCCGAGTTCGGAAACGACTTGCCCGACAGCAGTATCTGCCTGAATTCTTCCGTTTGCTGAAGTTTTTCCTGTATAATGCCATGGCTGGCCTCAAATTGCATCTCCTCAACATGCTCCTTACCCAGGACACTGATGCACTGGTCCTGTAATAGTAACCTGACTTTATCGAAGCCGATCTTTTGTTCGAAATTTAATGGAATGATCACGCTGCAAAGATAAGAAATATCAGTGTGGATGATGAGCAATGGATATTGCAATGATTTTGTTTGATTGCCCGGAAAAAGTAAGTTACATGACTCAGAACATATGGATGATGATTTGTTGAGCCTTTGCAATGTGTAATTTCCTTTTCCGCTTTTTTTAATTTTAATTTTAACACCCGGAGCCCGGCTTTTCCAAAAGGTATTCTTATATTCGTAGGAAATCTTTGATCTTATGCCAAACATTCTGATTGAGGCCTGTGTCACCTCCGTATTTTCTGCGTTGAATGCCCGGAAGGGAGGTGCTTTGCGGGTTGAACTATGCGATAACCTGATCGAAGGGGGAACAACTCCCAGTGCCGGGATGATTAAAAGAACCCGCGAAATGATCTCAATAGGACTTCATGTAATGATACGTCCCCGGGGGGGGGATTTCTGTTATTCTGACGATGAATTCCTGGTTATGAAGGAGGATGTGGCGATGGCCGCAACCCTTGGTGCCGATGGTATCGTTGCGGGTATTCTTAAACCCGATGGCAGTATCGATGTTGGCCGGATGAAGGAACTTAGGGATGTTGCCGGCGATATGGCCTTTACCTGCCACAGGGCCTTCGACATGACCATGGATAAATTTCAGGCGCTTGAAGATGTGATCGACTGCGGCTTAAGCTGCATTCTCAGCAGTGGAGGCAAGAACAAAGCAACGGAAGGGGTTATGCTGCTGAAGGAATTAATTGATAGAGCGGGACGCCGCATCGCGATCATGCCCGGCAGTGGCGTGAATGAAGATACAATAACGAAAATTAAAAACATCACCGGGGCAAGGGAGTTCCATGTTACCGGACGGAGCCTGTTTCCGGGCAAAATGAAATATAAAAATCCTGATGTGTCAATGGGCGACAATATTATTGTTCCGGAATATGAACAGTGGATTACAAGTGTCGACCGTATTTGCAGGATCGTTGAACTGGCAAATCGCTGATCGATGAGAAATATTCTGAGTATAATACTGTTCGTGATGCTGCTGGCAGCATGTTCTCCCGATAATTCAATACAACAAGATATTCCCGGCGATTGGGTAATGGGAAAATTGAATGATAAAGTTTTTTATCCTGCTACTGTGCCGGGTTGTGTGCATTTGGACCTGATGGAAAACAATGTTATTGATGATCCGTTTTATGGGGATAATGAATACAAATTGCAGTGGATAAGTGAAACGAACTGGGAGTATAACACAAGGTTCAGGGCAGGGGAGGATATTATGCTGAAAGACCACATTGAGATGGTCTTTGAAGGACTGGATACATATGCAGAGGTTTGGTTGAATGATACCATGATCATTAAAGCCGACAACATGTTTCGACGCTGGCGGGCAGATGTGAAAGGTTTGCTGGATACCTCCGAAAACAGGCTTAAAGTTATTTTTTATTCACCCCTTACGATCAATAATAATAAAGCGGCTCAACTTCTGTACACTTTGCCTGATAATAGGGCTTTTACACGCAAATCGCCCTATCAATTTGGCTGGGACTGGGGCCCTGAGTTTGTAAGCTGCGGCATTTGGAAACCGGTATATCTCAGGGGCTGGGATAAATTCAGGATCGCAAGGGTACATGTTGAGTATACCTCCATCGACGAAGATCCGCTGCCCATATTTGTACACCTGACCATTGAAAGTGAAGCCGACCAAAGCGTCAGGATAAGATTATTTGATGATGAGCGCGGTAAAAGACTGGCTTATGAAAAAGTTAAACTTGAGCAGGGGACAAATACCATCATTCTTCAGGCAAGCATACAAGACCCTGAACTCTGGTGGCCTGCCGGACTGGGCGGGCAGAAGATATATTCCTTACATGCAAGCGTTAGCGCAGGAGGATATATGGATGAAGCAACTGCCCGCTTTGGAATCAGGCAGATTGAATTGATCCGTGAACCCGACCAATATGGCGAATCGTTCTTTTTTGCCGTAAACGGGCTTCCTGTATTTATGAAAGGAGCCAATTATGTGCCACAGGACAATTTTTTGCCCCGCGTCGACAGCGCACGGTATGAAAAGCTGATCGGTTCAGTTCAGGAGGCGGGTATGAATATGCTCCGCGTATGGGGAGGCGGCTTTTATGAGAATGATATCTTCTATGATCTCTGCGATAAATATGGCATCCTTGTTTGGCAGGATTTTATGTTTGCCTGTACCATGTATCCTGGCGATGAAGCTTTTCTGGAAAATGTCAGGCAGGAGGCCATCGACAATGTGTCGCGTTTGTCGAATCACCCCTGTATTGCTGTGTGGTGCGGCAACAATGAAATTGATGAAGGCTGGCATAACTGGGGCTGGCAGCAGCAGCTGGGATATTCAAAAAAAGATTCTGCAAAGATCTGGAATGATTATCTGAACATTTTCCATGAACTATTGCCCGGAGTGGTTGAAGTCTGTGATCCGGGCACCGTCTATTGGCCTTCATCTCCGATGACCGGTTGGGGCAGGGAAGAAGCATATACGCAGGGTGATGTACATTATTGGGGCGTTTGGTGGGGCGAAGAGCCTTTCAGCATGTATCGCGAAAAGGTGGGCAGGTTTGTGAGTGAATACGGCTTTCAGGCGATGCCTCCCATGGAAACAATTCGCTCCTTTGGTGGGATCGGGAATGAACCGTCCTCCGGTACCCGGACCGGCTCCCCCGGTGAAGTGAACTTTTGGGAAACAATGGTATGGGAGATTGCCGATTCTTCCGGCTATCCGGTAGCCCACATACTCGAAGCCCACCAAAAGCATCCCCGTGGCACTGAACTTATTCAGAAATACATGGAACGCGAATTTATCATCCCCAAAAAATTCGAAGACTATGTGTATGTGAGCCAGGTTTTGCAGGCCGAAGGTATGGGCCAGGCATACATCACCCACCGTATCAGCCAGCCCTATTGCATGGGTACACTCTACTGGCAGCTCAACGACTGCTGGCCTGTAACTTCCTGGGCCGGGCTTGATTATTATGGACGATGGAAAGCCTTGCATTACCATGTAAAACGAGCTTATGCACCCTTTATGGTTGGAAGTATCAGGGATGATAACGGGCTGCATGTTTTTGCTTTGAATGACCAGACTGCAGCAGCGGAACTAAAACTGCAATGCCGGCTGACTGACTTTTACGGCAATATTGTCAAACAGGACGATAAATTGCTTGATCTTCCTCCGCAGAGCAATCAAAGGGTTTATTTGCTTGAAGACCTGCCTGAAGAAACGAATGATAAAGTATTCATAGCAAAATTATTGCTTGGCGATTCGGTGGTCAGTCAATGCTTTCATTATTTTGTTCCAACAAAAGATATGTTGCTTACAGATGCAGGACTTACATTCTATGTTGAAGCTGCCAGCGACGGCCCACTGCTTATTCTGAAAACAAAAAATCTTGCCCGGCAGGTATTTCTCGATGCAGCTGATCTAACCGGACGCTTTGAGGATAATTTTTTCGATATGGCTGCCGGAGAAGAACGCAGGTTGCGCTTTTACGGCAAAGCCTCACCGGATGAACTGAATGACAAACTAACGATAAAATCGATATATGAGACATACTAATGTTTTTGGGTTTATATTGACCCTTTTGGTTGCCCATTTTTTGTTTGGCGGATGCCAGGCACCCGAGCGTGACCAGATCCATGTGATGACCTTTAACATCCGTTTTGATAATCCTGAGGATGGTATGTTTGGCTGGGATTATCGTAGGGACCTGGTAATATGGACCATTAAAACCTACCAGCCTGATGTGCTGGGTGTACAGGAAGCCATGACCTCACAGGTGGATGAGCTTGACTCGGCCCTGGCGGACTACAACTGGGTTGGCCTTGGAAGGGACGACGGTAAAACACAGGGAGAGTTTGTGCCCATTTATTATCGCAAGGACCGCTTTGTTAAACTGGATGAAGGCCATTTCTGGCTGTCGGAGCAGCCGCACATACCAGGCAGTGTGGGCTGGGATGCTGCCTGCACACGTATGGTGAGTTGGGTGAAACTGAAAGAGGTAAATTCGGGCTATGAATATTTTTTCTTTAACACACATTTCGACCATGTCGGCGAAGAAGCAAGGTTGCAAAGTGCTGCCTTACTCTCCGACAGTATCAGGGCTATCGCACAGCTAAAGCCATTGGTGGTTATGGGAGATTTTAATTGTGAACCCGGATCTGAACCCTATAATCGGATGTTACATCTTTTCGGCGATGCGGCAACCATAGCCGACAAGAAAACGGTGGCCATGCCAACTACCTTTTTGGGTTTCCCGCCAAACATTCAATATCAAAAGATCATCGACCACATATTCGTGAGCCCGCACTTTGGCGTGAAAGAATATGAAATAGCAGCCGAAAATTCGGGTGGATACTTTCCTTCCGATCACCTGCCGGTATGGGTGTGGCTTGAATTAAGGATGCCTTAGATATGAAAAAGAATTATTTTCGTTTTGAATAAACAGATCATTATTGACACACAAGAAATGCAAAAAACCAACCGACGAAAATTTATCGCCCGATCAGCATTGGCTGCTGCAAGCGCAGTATATATGCCTGCCTGGCTGGGAGAAATAAAAGCAGCACCAGCAACCGGGCCGTTAACGGGAAATATCCCCCTGGTGATCTCTACCTGGGACCACGGCTATGAAGCCAATAAGGTGGCATGGAAAGTGCTGGAGCATGGAGGAGCTGCTGTAGATGCCGTTGAACAGGGGGTAATGGTTACCGAAGCCGATCCCGACAACCTGAGTGTGGGCATTGGCGGACTTCCCGACCGCGATGGCCATGTTACCCTTGATGCGTCGATCATGAAAGGTAATGGCGAGTGTGGCTCGGTGACTTTTCTGGAGCATATTATGCATCCGGTATCTGTTGCCAGGGCGGTAATGGAAAAAACTCCTCATGTGATGCTTTCAGGAGATGGAGCGCTTCAGTTTGCCCTTGAACAAGGCTTTATGAAAGAAAATCTGCTTACTGCAAAGGCAAAAAAAGCCTGGGAGAAATGGCTCGAAAACGAGAAGTATGCGCCGGTGATCAACATTGAGAACCACGATACGATCGGTATGCTGGCCATTGATAAAGATAGGCGGCTGGCTGGTGCCTGCACAACTTCCGGCCTGGCATACAAAATGCACGGACGCGTTGGAGATTCGCCTGTGATCGGAGCAGGATTATTTGTGGATGATGAAGTAGGTGCGGCAACAGCAACTGGTATGGGCGAGCTGGTATTAAAAACCCTGGGCTCCTTCCTTATGGTCGAATTGATGCGCAGTGGATATACGCCACAGGAAGCCTGTGAAGAAGGTGTGAAGCGCATAGTAAGAAAAATTCCCGGCTACAGTGATTTTCAGATCGGTTACCTCACTGTCAACACTGCCGGCGAAACAGGGGCGTATGCCCTGCAGAAAGGATTTACCTATGCGCTCTTCCGGGAAGGGAAATTTGAACTTATCCAAAGCGACTATTACATCAAATAATTAAGCTTATGAAATCACGACACATGATCATGCTGATAATGGCTGCAATATTTTTCAGTCATTGTAAACCACCCTCACCCGACGATATCAATATCATACCTCAACCGGCCAATGCTTTCGTGATTCCAGGATCGTTTACCATTACTTCAGATACACGCATCATTACCCAGATGGAAAACGATGAAGTTGTAGGTGTATGCGAGTATCTTAATGATATTCTCGAAACATCGGCCGGCTACAGGCTGGCCATTATCGACGATGAAGAAGTAAATAGCTTTTCGGGCGATGTGGTGATCACTACCTTCAATGCCGACACCGCCTGGGACGAAGAAAGATATGACCTGAGAGTGCAGGGTGGCAGTTCGGTAGTATTGCAGGCCAATTCAGCCAGGGGACTTTTTTATGGTGTGCAGACAATTCTGCAGGCCCTGCCACCTGAAGTGCTGAGCAAAAGCCGCGTGGAAGAGATCGATCTGGAGATGCCGGCAATGAATGTTTTCGACTATCCGCGCTTCAAGTGGAGGGGCATGCATCTTGATGTTGGCAGGCATTTCTTTTCAGTAGAATTCATCAAAAAATACATAGACATGATGGCCTTATACAAGATGAACATGTTTCACTGGCATCTCACTGAGGATCAGGGCTGGCGGATAGAGATAAAGAAATATCCAGGGCTGACTGAGGTTGGGGCATACAGGACCGAACCCGATGGAAGTGTTTATGGTGGGTATTATACGCAGGAAGATATCCGCGAGATCGTTGCCTATGCTGCAGCACGGCATATTAGCATCGTGCCCGAGATTGAAATGCCCGGGCACTGTATGGCTGCGCTGGCAGCATATCCCGAACTGAGTTGCACAGGAGGCCCGTTTGAGGTTGCATCATTATGGGGTGTGAAAAATGATGTGTTCTGTGCAGGCAACGAAAAAACCTTCGAATTTCTTGAAAACGTATTGCTGGAAGTGATGGATCTGTTTCCGGGCGAATACATCCATATTGGGGGCGATGAGGTACCTAAAGACCGTTGGGAGGAATGTCGCAAATGCCAGGCGCGGATCAGAAATGAAGGACTGGCCGGTGAGGCGGAGCTGCAAAGCTGGTTTATCAAACGCATGGAGCGCTTCCTCAGTGAGCATGGCCGTAAGCTTATCGGCTGGGATGAAATACTTGAAGGGGGATTGGCACCGGAAGCCACTGTGATGTCGTGGAGGGGTGAAGAAGGCGGTATTGCAGCGGCGCAGATGGGCCATGACGTGGTGATGACACCCAACTCACACTGCTATTTCGACTACTACCAGGCCGACCCGGCAACACAACCAAGGGCTATAGGCGGGCTTATTACACTTAAGGATGTTTATCATTACAACCCTGTTTCAAAAGAACTGAACGAAGCTGAACAACAAAGAATTCTGGGTGTTCAGGGCAACCTGTGGACGGAATATATTGCTACACACGAATATGCTGAATATATGGCTGTGCCACGTATGCTGGCACTGGCCGAGGTGGCCTGGAGCAGGAACGACCGCATCAGGTGGGAACGTTTCCTGCGTAAGCTCGATCATCATTTCAGCATACTGGATGTGATGGAGGTAAACTATTGCGATGCCGTTTATGCTGTTGATATTAAAGCTGTTTTTGATAGCAGTACACGGGCACTGTCGCTGCGGATGAGCAGCGATATTCCGGATGCCGTGATATGGTATACCCTTGATGGCTCTGAGCCCGGTGAAAACGCTACACTTTATGATACAATTTTTGCCCTCGACCATTCAGCCAAAGTAAAAGCACGCCTCAAAGTGAACGGAGAACTGAAAGGCCATATTTCAGAAAAAGAATTCCTTATTCATAAAGCTGCCGGCAAGGTGCCTGACTATACGAATAAATACAGCCCCAAATATACTGCCGGTGGCAGCCTTGGGCTTGTCGACGGGATCCGTGGTTCAATACATTACAGCGATGGCCACTGGCAGGGTTTCAGTGGCGAAGATGTGGAGGTGATTATCGATCTGGGCGAAGAAATGACAATAAACAGCATCAGCACCGCTTTTATGCAAAACATAACCAGCTGGATATTTTTGCCTTCAACAGTAAACTTTATGGTGGCCAATCAGGTTGATGGTCCCTGGGAAAGCGCCGGCAAGTTCATCAACAGCGTTCCGCAGGAAAACAAAGAAACCATGGTAAAGAATTTTTCAAGAAAATTAAATGGGATCAATGCAAGATATATTAAAATAGCCGCCAAAAACCCCGGTCTCTGCCCCGAATGGCATCCGGGTGCAGGCAACCCGGGCTGGGTGTTTATCGATGAAATTGTTGTAGAGTAATGCCGCTGGCTGCTGCGCCGCTCATTCCTTAATTTGAAATGATATAACTATAATCCAATGAACTGAAAGGCTTTGGATTCCTTAAAGTGATCGATGGCGTTGCCTGCATATGTTTCGTAGTTTTCAACACTGAGTTTTTTTACAGCTGCATCTTCGCTGAAATCCACCTGTTTAAGATCCACCCAGAAAACATTTGGCGTTATGGTTGTTTCAAAGTAATAAACCAGGTTTTTATGGTCAGATACTGATCTCCATCTGGTGGAGGATATATTCGGCTCATCAGCTGTGCTGATCCCCAATGGGACCGAACAGTTTCTGATTACGCTGAAAACACTTGCAACAGCAATTCTGCTGTCGTCAGTTTTTGGAATGGCACTGATATAATATGAAGCTCTCACAAACCGATCGGCCGCACGATTTGTGCCCGGAAGCATCACAGTTCCGGGTATGCCTTTCCAATAATTGTTTAAGGCAAGCTGTTCATCAAATACTGGCGAATTGGTCATTACATTGTATGACATGTCATGATGAATGACCAGTTTGCCGTTAATGTATTCAAAAATAGCATTATCGCCTTTTGCATCAGAAATTGACAGATGCAGTGTTGAAAAGGTTTCAGTGCCGGGAATATAGTCTGATACAATTACAAAAGCTTCCTTTTCCAGTTCATCAACGGCTTCCTTCACTGTTGCAAAGTTGTCTAAAACATATTGTGTCCATGCAGCGACTGTTAACCCATTCTTGTTTCCGTTTGTATCAAATTCAGGATATTGGGTTTCTGCCAGCCAGAGTAAATTCGCAACCAGTCCGGCTTCATTCATTCCATCAGCTGTAGCAATATCCCAGGCACTGGTGATCACACTTCCATATTTCGATTTCCACCTGATTGAGTTTGGTCCGACTTCTCCATTCCGTTCCATCCCCCGGGGGAATATCCATAAATTGGCTGGAATCTCAGTTTTCCAGTCCATCGACCGCGCAGTAATTATCGTGCCATTCGTTCCATGGTATACTACCCTTGTGCATGCCTGCAAAGGGCTGTTCATGTTTAGCATGAATGCAAACATTAATGCCACGATCAGATACAAATTGTTTGTTTTTATCATTGTAATAATATTTATCCTGTTTGTATGGAGTATTTTTTGGCAATATCTTGAATTTATTTCAGGTTTGCAAAATTAGTTTTACTATTTGACTTTGCCAGTTCAAATGATTCCGGATTTCGTGGTGAAAGTGGACTTACTTCAGTTTAGAAAAAATAAGATTTTTCCTCATAATTCAATGCCTTTATTAAAAAAGCTGCGATAAGCCACGTGGCAATTTAAATGAAGGGATTATTTGTTGAGACATGCATTGCTTTTGCACAGATGAATCCGGGTTGAGCATTAAATGCCACTCCTGCATATGTCTGCAGGACTTTAGTCCTTTACTACATCTGAGATATGACAATTTTTGGATTGTATTCTTGCTTAACTGCTGCATTCAGGACTAATTATAGTTGATTGATACACAAACTCTATTTCGGAATATAAAAAAAAAGGCTGCCCCTTGTGAGACAGCCTCTTGTTTTGAATTAATGTTTATGGCCTTCGTGGCCTTCCATTTCCTTTTTTGTTTCGGTGCGATCGTATTTGCAGCAATCCGCAAGCTTGTCATAAACCTCATCTTTGGCTTTGTGCATAGGTGTATCGTGGCCTACTCCGGCAATTGCCTTTTGCACCTTGTCGGTTGAGGTTTTGGATGCATCAAAGGACACTTCAAGCATTTTGGTCTCCTTATCCCAATCAGCTGCGCTAACACCATCTACTGATTTTGCAGCTTTTTCGATGCGGGTTTCACACATGCCGCAGTTGCCTTTTACTTCAAATTTTTCGGTCTTTGCCTGTGCAAACACCATACTTGTCCCTAAAAGGAACATACTTACTAAACTTAGCACTTTTGTTTTCATGATATATACAATTTTAATGGTTAAAATAAATTACTTTCTAATACCGTGGAAATGCAAATCATCTGAGGGGTCATGTACATTCATTTGGAAAGTAAATGAAAAGCTGTGATTTACAATATCAAATCCTCCAAAATGTTCATCCCCTTCTTCGTGTTCCTCATCCATGTGGTGCATCCATTCGGTTTCGCCATTATGCATATCATCCATCATTCCCCCCATATGACCATCACCCAACATGTGGCCATACGTTTCTTCAAAGTCATCGCCGGTATAACATACATAAGCGCTATTGTTGTGATGGTAATAGTTCATCACAAAGGTGGTATCGAAATCGTCCGCATAACAATGCACCTGAATTTCATTTTCGCCGGTAATTGTTATTTCAGAAGTAGCATCAGTGGTTTCAGAGTGATCTGTAGTACTTTTATTTAATGGCCCTGTTAAAGTGCCTTGATAAACACCTTCAACGACTGGCTCATTGGTTTTGTCTTTTTTACAAGCTGCAAACAGAACCAATAATGCTATTGCGATACCCGTAAATTTCAATAAATGTTTCATAATCAGTATTTTTTTAATTAACTTAATTACACTTTTTTCAATCTTAATGCATTGGAAATAACCGAAACCGAGCTGAAGCTCATAGCGGCGGCAGCGATAATCGGGCTGAGCAAAATTCCAAAAAACGGGAACAGGATTCCGGCAGCGACCGGAACGCCCAGTGCATTGTAAATAAAAGCAAAGAACAGATTTTGTTTGATGTTTCGCATGACTTTTTGGCTCAGCACACGTGCCCTGACTATACCGTCTAAATCTCCTTTTACCAGGGTAATTTCGGCACTTTGCATGGCAATGTCGGTTCCGGTCCCCATGGCAATACCTACATCAGCCTGTTCCAGCGCCGGTGCATCATTGATTCCATCACCTGCCATGGCAACTTTTTGACCCTGCGATTGCAATTCTTTCACTTTATTAAACTTATCATCCGGCAAACAGTCTGCCTCATAACCATTCAGTTTTAATTCTTCGGCTACTGCTTTGGCTGTAAATTTATTGTCGCCGGTAAGCATGTGGACTTTCACACCCATTTTCTGTAATTCACGAATCGCCCTGGCAGAAGATTCTTTAATGGTATCAGCCACGCTTACAATCCCTTCGACCTTATTCCCAATTAAAAGATACATTACAGTTTGCCCGGTCAATTGCCATTCTTTTACTATTTCCTGCTGATCCTCTGTGAGGGTTGCATCAAAATCATTTGTTAACCGCTTATTTCCTAACCCCACCTTTTTCGCATCTATCATTCCTTTTACGCCTTTGCCTGTTATGGCTTCAAATTGTTCTGTCTTGTGCAGATGAATTCCTTTTTCTTTTGCACCCCGTACAATCGCTTCTGCCACCGGATGTTCGCTGTTGGCATCGACTGAAGCAGCCATCCTTAGAATATCTGCATCGGGCAATTTCCCAAATGAACGGAAAGATTTAAGTGCTGGTTTCCCTTCGGTTATTGTCCCGGTTTTGTCGATGATAAGGATATCAACTTTATTCATTTCTTCAATGGCCCGGGCATCTTTTACCAGCACGCCTGCCTGTGCCATCCTTCCTGAGCCTACCATGATCGACATCGGAGTAGCCAGGCCCAATGCACAGGGGCATGCTATTATAAGTACAGCGATTGCATTTACAAATGCGTAAACATAAGCAGGCTCGGGGCCCCAGACAGCCCAAATGGCAAAGGTAATAATGGCAACTCCCACAATAATCTGAACAAAGTATTTAGCCACCACATCGGCCAGTTTTTGAATTGGTGCGCGCGAGCGGCTGGCCTGGTTTACCATCTCAATAATTTGAGCAAGAAGGGTATCTCCGCCAACTTTTTCAGCTTTCATTTCGAACGAAGTATTCCCGTTTATCGTTCCACCGGTAAGCTTATCGTTTTGAGATTTATCTACAGGAATAGGTTCACCTGATATCATGCTTTCATCAATTACAGCCGTTCCGGTTGTCACTATACCATCTACTGGTATTTTTTCGCCGGGGCGTACCCTTAATATATCGCCCACCCGTACTTCTTCAAGAGGTATTTCTGTTTCTTCTCCGTTGCGGATTACCCTCGCCACCGGAGGTGCCAGGTTGAGGAGAGCCTTTATGGCAGAATTGGTTTTGCTGTGAGCGCGAAGTTCCAGCACCTGCCCGAGTAGAACCAATGTGAGAATTACCGCCGCAGCCTCGAAATAAAGATGCACATTTCCTGATGCATCCTTAAACTGACCGGGGAAAACTCCGGGAACGATCAAGGCAAATACACTGAATACATATGCTGCGCCAACACCAATAGATATTAATGTCCACATGTTTGGACTCCACCGTACCAATGAACTCCATCCTCGCTTAAAAAAGTCGCGACTGGAATAGAAAACAACAGGTGTAGCCAAAATAAATTCAACCCAACCCCACACTTTTCGTGTAGCTATTTCGTCGAGCTTAAGAAAGGGGAAAAATTCCGACATTGCAATAATAAATACCGGTATACTTAGCCCCATTGCCACCCAGAATTTTTTGGTCATTTTTTTATATGCTTTCTCTTCTTCACTGGTTTCTCCTGCTTTGTCAGGAACGAGATCCATTCCGCATTTCGGGCAACTCCCGGGGCTGTTCTGTTTTATTTCCGGATGCATCGGGCAGGTATAAACGGTTTTTCCGGCTAAGGATGTTTGCCGGGATCCTTCCTTTTTCAGGTGCATTCCGCATACCGGGCAGTTGCCGGGCTGATCATAGGTTTTATCGCCCTCACATTTCATGGGGCAATAGTATTTGTTATTTTTGTTATCTTCCATTTCGAATCATCATTGTGACATACACCAACAGCCATACTACAATAGCAGCATGGTACCCATTAATTCAGCGTAAGATCAAATTAAAAATGTTTGAAAAAGTATCTGAATATCTTTTTCTAAAGGTGGGGAAATGTATTCAGTGAAAAACCGATGAGTTGAATTTGGATTTATTTCCAAATCCGGGGTTGTATAAACAAACGCCAATACAAAATCAGGCCTGCAGGAGTGCGTCTCCACGTCCTTTATAAATTCATCGGTACTCTGAAGGGTCTGGTATCTGTTTTCGCAACATGGAACATTTTCAAAATGCAGCTCATTGGTATTGGGTCTGTTGGAATCGTTAAACGTGCCCTCCATATCCTGCATGCCGGATCCCAGGTGCGTATCACCCACTAATATTTTTGTCACCATAGCTTCGCCACAACAGAAATGAGTGCCAACAGACAAACTCATATGGCTTGCCAGGAGTATAAAAGATAATAAGATGGGCAAAACCTTTTTCATTATTAATAAAACACTTAAATGCAAATAATGTTTGCTTCAATCAGATATCTGTTATCAGAAGAGCAATGACAGAAAAAATATGGAAGCAGGAAATGGAGAAGTATAATTTCCCGGATGGCCCGAGCACACGACTTCACGGCAGCACGAAGGCACATCAGTACGCAAAATCATAAATGCAAAATGCAAAATGCTCAATGGAAAATGATTACCTTTCCCATCTCCCATTTCATGCATAATGATCAAACGTTTCCCATATCTCATATCTCATGGCTTCTGTGCTTGCTTCGTTGAATCGCTGTTATCAGTATAATTTGATTTCAGATGCAGGTCCAAACATTATATTCTCCTAA
>JAVVEM010000071.1:0-7877 GCA_032250805.1 Bacteroidales bacterium | reverse complement strand
ATAAAATCAATTATTCATTAAACTTTATGAGATTATGAAAAGAAGTATGTATGTTTTAATGGCCGGTTTGATCTTTCTTTCCGGAATTAGTCTTTCGGGGTGTAAAAAAGACGAAGATGAGGACGAAAACCCAGTCCCCCCATCTGAAAAAGACGCCTATATGTTCGACGTCAGTGCCAATACCGAATGGGATTACTGGACTGTTGGAAAAGGTGGCGACCAGATGTTCATTATGCAGGCCAACGAAATGCCAACACAGGTTTATCTTAAGGTCGACAATGATTTTCCGGGCTACACCGTATTCCTGAATGATGCTGGCCGGCCCGACAGGGCATTGATCCAGGATCATATCTTCCTGTTTGGCAACTTCAACGAAAACATGATGGACATTTCCGTGGTGCTTCCCAATGGTGAAGTAACCATTATCAGGGAAGTTGAAACTGCCATTAACTGGAACAATTTCACCATGAAAGACTTTGAAGAGCTCGAAGCCTGGAGCGATGTGATCCGCTGGTCGGGGCATGTGGTTAGCGCCGTTTCGTGCGGTGTGGGCTATGCTGCTGCAGTTCCTTCAGGAGGCATCAGCCTTGCTCTTGCATATGTTGGTTGTGGTGCAGCCGTTGTTGGCATTGCCTCAGAGTTTATTCCGGAAGATTACCCGCTAGTAGGCTTATCAGCCAGTACCATTGGCAATGTAGCTACTGCTGTTGGATGCGTTCAATCGCTTGGCATTGAATGTGCCCTCGGCCTTTCGGCAACAGCACTTTCTGAAACAGCCAATGCTGTTCAATATTTCGAAGAACAGGAAGATCAGGTCAGACTTGCCGAGTCACTCCTCTTTACCGGTAGCGGCGACGTGCAGGTAACCCTTACCTGGAATAACACTTCCGACCTCGACCTGTGGGTTACCGACCCTTCAGGTGAAAAGATCTATTATGCCAACTCTACTTCAGCCAGTGGGGGCGAACTCGATTTCGACGATGTCGATGGTTTCGGGCCCGAAAATATTTACTGGCCATTGGGCGAAGCCCCTTCCGGCGAATATTTCTGCCAGGTACATTATTACAGCGGCACCGGTACTGCCAATTACACCGTGCGCATACAGGCTTTTGGACAGGTAAACCAGTACGAGGGCTCATTAAACCCCGACGAAGTAGCTGACATTGCCACTTTCAGCTCAGGAAAATCCTTCACGATCAACCCCATCATGAAAACAAAAGCTTTTGTGAAACCGGAATGGATGGTGAAATAAATTTTTGAGTTGATCAAAGTATAAATATCCATTGGATAAATACGGTACCGCGCAAAGGGCGCGGTACCGATTTTTGTGCTCAGAGGCAATATACCCGGCCATCATCCATAATCATTATTAATAGCCTACCTTTGCAGGCCACTAATACAATATAATTTTATGGATATCCGCAATATTGCCATCATAGCCCATGTCGACCACGGCAAAACCACCATGGTTGACAGGATCCTGCATCAGGTAAAACTGTTCAGAGACAATCAGGATATCGGAGACCTGATCCTCGACTCCAGCGACCTGGAGCGGGAACGGGGCATTACCATCCTTTCTAAAAATGTATCCGTGCGATACAAAGGTACCAAGATCAACATTATCGACACGCCCGGCCATTCCGATTTCGGCGGAGAGGTAGAGCGTGTGCTGAACATGGCCGACGGGGTGCTTTTGCTGGTTGATGCCTTCGAAGGACCCATGCCGCAAACACGCTTTGTGCTGCAAAAAGCACTTGAACTGGGATTAAAACCCATTGTAGTGATCAATAAGGTTGACAAACCCAACTGCAAGCCCGAAGAGGTGAATGAAGCCGTTTTTGAGTTGATGTTCACCCTGGAAGGCAGTGATGAGCAATTGAATTTCCCAACAGTTTACGGGTCATCAAAACAGGGATGGATGGGCCCCGACTGGCGCACACCCACACAGGATGTAGCCTACCTGCTCGACACCATACTCAGCTATATCGACCCACCCAAAGAAAATCCGGGCAGCCTGCAAATACAGATCAGCTCGCTCGATTATTCTTCGTATACCGGCAGGATCGCAGTGGGAAGAATACACCGTGGGACTGTGAAAATGGGCGACCAGGTGTCGATCGTGCAACGCAATGGGCTGATCCACAAATCAGTGGTTAAAGAGTTATTTCTCTTCGAGGGACTGGGAAAAGAAAAAACCAAAGAAATTGTGAAGTCAGGCGAGATCGTGGCCATTACTGGACTCGAAGATTTCGATATCGGCGATACGATAGCCGATTATGAAGACCCCGAAGCACTGATCCCCATCGCGGTTGACGAACCCACCATGAGCATGCTTTTTACCATTAACAACTCTCCTTTCTTTGGCAAAGAAGGGAAATATGTTACTTCCAGGCACCTTCGCGACCGCCTTTTTAAAGAAACCGAGAAGAACCTGGCCCTGCGGGTGGAAGAAACCGATTCGCCCGACAGGCTGAACGTTTACGGGCGGGGTATCCTTCATCTTTCGATACTTATCGAGACTATGCGCCGCGAGGGATATGAGCTTCAGCTGGGTCAGCCACAAGTGGTTATCAAGGAGATCGACGGGTTTAAAAATGAACCCGTAGAGCTCCTGTATGTGAATGTTGCAGAAGAATTTTCAGGTAAAGTAATTGAGATCGTAACCCGGCGCAAAGGCGATATATTAAACATTGAAAAAAAGAACGACCGCATCAACCTCGAATTCAAGATCACGGCCAGGGGCCTGATCGGCCTTAGCAATCCCATCCTCACTGCCACTGAAGGCGAGGCAGTCATTTCGCATCGCTTTAAAGGCTATGAACCCTGGAAAGGCACTATTCAGGCAAAACGCAATGGAGCCCTTATTGCCATGGAAACCGGCACAGCAATTGCCTACTCGCTCGACAAGCTGCAGGACCGGGGCAGGTTTTTTATTGAACCCAACGAAAACATCTATGCCGGACAGGTGATCGGCGAAAGTACCCGCTACGATGACCTGGTGATCAATGTGATCAAAACCAAAAAGCTTTCAAATATGCGGGCCAGCGGATCCGACGAGAAGATGTCGATCGCCCCGGCAATAAAATTCTCGCTCGAAGAAGCCATGGAATATATCGGTGAAGATGAATACGTGGAAGTTACGCCAAAATCAATCCGCATCAGGAAGATCATGCTGAATGAACTGGACCGGAAACGGAACAGGAAAACGGGCTAAAAGCCCAATTTATCTGAGATAAAACCAAAAGCGTAACCTTCCGGCATCCCACGCAATATTCAAATCATTACCAACGGTAAGTAAACCCCATCATGGCTACCCCTAAATAGGGATTGATATAGGTTTCCTCATTCCCCACAAGCTGAAACTCGATACCGGGATTGATCTCCATAAAAAGATTTACGTGGTTAAAAAATGATTGGGTTTGATTGGTGATCCTGAAGTTGACTCCCAGGGGGATGTAGGGGCGGATAAACATGAGGTTGCCATTCATGTTGGTGGTGGTTCTGCTTGAATTGCCATCATCATCCTTGAATCCCATCCACTCAAAATCAGGCTCTTCCAGTACAGGCCTGTTACCCTCGCTGTAATAATAAAATGTCGATTCGTGGTATTCATTAATATTTACGAACGATCTGAGGGCAAGGCCATATTCCATACCAAGGCCGGTGTAAAAATGAAATCTTCGTTCGGGATTTGTCTTGAAGAGATAGGCCAGTCCCAGGCCGACGCCATAATAGCTTTCGGCATAGTTCATGCGTGTGAAATTGCTTGAATCGGCATACACCATGTTGCCTGAATTTGATTGGTAGCTATCGACCAAAAAGGTGTTTCGATGAAAATAGCTGAAAGTTCTGCGGGCGCCGAAGCTGAAGCCGAAGTTGATCCTCAGCTCACGATCGGTCCGGTATTCACCACGCTTTTTGCAATAAGGAGTGAGGCCGAGGTAGAACTGGAGGTTTCCGTTACCGCCAAAGCCGTAATTGTATTTACTTTCATCGTAGCGGCCGGCATTGACAAAATACCCGGGATCCTCAACATTTCCTGCCAGACTATTATAGTCGGCGGTGGTGTTCGACACATAAGTTCCGGAAAAGCCGATGCTGCTCCCGAATGATGTGATCTTAAGTTTTGACTGATCTTCAGTTGCCTGCTGTGCCGTTAAAGAGGCCACAGCAAAGGAAAGGATCATAATGCTTATTATTTTTTTCATAGTTTAGGGTTTTTACAAAAATAAACAACAAAAGGCTTTTAATGTTTATAAATGCCTGAAAATATTGACCGGAATAAATGATATTCAAGCCCGGAGCAAGCTCCGGACTCTTCTTTCGGCAGGGAGTTAAGGGGAATTTAACTGCCCTTCGCATCCGCATGCTGTCGCTGAAGCTTTAGTGTAAGCGTCAGAAGCGAAACACGCAGGTGGATTAAAAAATTTTCCCGGTCTGGCGCAAGTTTTTTTGGTTTTTGTTGTCTAAGTGATATAAATGCATTGTTAATCGATTAAAAAACTGAACCTATGAAAAAAATGAGTGGAATGATCCTTGTGGCTGTTTTCACATTGTTTCTTGCCGGACAAAGTTTTGCCCAGAGCGAGACAACCGTCGATAAACAGGATCCGCAAAAAAAGGCAACCAAAACCGAAAGCCCATGTAAATTTGCCGACAAGAACAGCAATGGAGTTTGCGACAAATTTGAGGCCGGCGGAAAAGACGGCAAGGGCGAAAAATTTAAAGACGCCAATGGCGACGGCATATGCGATAACCATGGCGAAGCAATAAATGCAAAAGGAAAGAAAGACTGCACAGGCCATAGTACAGGCAAGTGCGCAGGTCACGCAAACCAAACAGGTTGTAAAGGCCCATGCGGATCAAAGCATGATCCGGGTAAAAAATAAACACTATTTTTGGTATTCGGGATGTGTGGCCGGGTTGCCTGAAAATAATAAAGAGCACCCGGCCGGCCATCACCGGTTTATTTATTTATCTGGCTGGCAAGAATGACCGAAAAGGAACTGATCAGGGGAGTAATTGACGGGGAACGTGAGGCGCTGAGCCGTTTGGTTGAAGACCACCGGCACAAAGTTATCAAAACAGCCTATTACTTCCTTGGCAATATGGAAGATGCGGAAGACCTCGCACAAGACATCTTTCTGGAAGTGGTGACTTCGATGGAGAAATTTCGCCAGAACGCAAGACTCTCAACCTGGATCTACCGGATCACCGTTAACCGCTCGCTGAATGCCCTGAAGAAAAAAAAGAGAAGAGGCGCTTTTGTGTGGCTTGAAAGTATTGCCGGAATGAATACAAATACCGCTGAGCAGCCTGACGGGATGAACCAGCCCGAACAGGCAATGGCAGCCAAAGAAAACAGAAAATTATTGAAAGAAGCTGTCGGTGCCCTGCCCAAAAATCAGCGTACGGCATTTATCCTCTGCAGGTACGAGGAATTGCCCAACAGGGAAATAGCGGAAATTATGGGTCTGAGCCTGTCATCGGTCGAAGCTTTGCTGCACAGGGCCAAAATAAATCTCCGTGAAAGTCTGGCAAACCAGTTTACTGAATACTCAACACGAAAATCATGATCGACTGTAAAACATTTCAAAACAAGCTGTTAACCTTTGGTGAAGGATCATTCGATTCAGGATCTCTTCAGCAAATGGAAGCGCACGCCCGCACATGCCCGAACTGTGCTTCACTCCTGGCTGATTACCGGCGAATGGAAGCAGCTATCGCGGCTGAAAAAAATGAACAGCCCAATCCTTTTGCCGGCACCCGTATCATGCAATACCTCGATAACCATCAGGCAAAAGAGCCGGTAAAACCCGTGCGAATACTTCAGCCCCTGGCGGCCACTCTGGCATTGTTTCTGGCCCTCTCGCTGGGATTTCTCATTGGCAGCTACGGAATTGAAAGGATACAGGGAAACCCCTTGCCTTCGCAGGAAATCGAACTGCTAAAAGATAATCTTTTTATACCGCAATTTATGGATGAAGACCTTTATATGCTATCCGGTCAATAAACCAAACATTATGGAAACCAAACCCAAAAACCGGCTATTGTTCTGGTTGCTGATATTCCTGATCGCAGTGAACCTTGGCGCACTTGCAACCTATTTTTTCTTCCCTGCAAAACAACAAAACCTTTCCTGTGCAGGCACCGACGCACATCCGGGATGCTACTACCGTAACCAGCTGGACCTGAGCGACGGGCAGGCTGTGCAGGTAGAACAATTGAGCGAAAACTACCTGAAGGCCTCCGGAGAGATGGCCGAAAAGATCAAATCGCTCCGCGGAGAAATTCTCAATGAATTATCGATGGATGATCCCGACAGCCTTCGCCTGGACCAACTCCTTACGGAACTGATAAATATGCAGGGACAGTTGCAGCGGGAAAATATGAAACACTACCTGACCCTGAAAGAAATATGCACACCCGAACAGGCCCTGCGCCTTTCCAGGCTGTATCATGAACTGTACGGATGTCCGATGCAGCAGGGCAACAGTATGCACAACCGCCAGCGGCAGGGAAATTAGCCCTGCTTCATGTCATTTGCGTATGCAAGGGAAATATTATGATTGTATCGCCTTTGGTATCTACCCTTAGAAATAACACCTGAGCAATTAAAAAATGCGTGGTAGATTTTTTCATCCTCCCCATAATTTTTAATTTTGCGGAAAATCAGATGTTTATGATCTGCCGGGTAGATAAAAAAGAAATAGATGACATACAGCCGACAAATATTCTGCCTCAAACATCTTTCTGGGCCCGCGTAAAAAGCAGGGAAGGTTTTGTTCCACAAGGGTTTCAACTGACCATTTCGGCAGACCTGCTGAATCCATCCATTAATCATAATAAAACCATTAAGGATGACCTGCTGATTTTAATAAAATATATTGATCATACCCACAGTTTTGCATATGTCCCGTACGGGCCGAAACTCGAGCCCGATTTTGAGAATCATGGTGTTTTTCTCGAAACCTTGTCGGAGGTTATCAGGCCATACCTGCCTCCCGACTGTGTTTTTATCAGATACGATCTGATGTGGGAAAACCAATGGTCGCATGAAGATGAATACTTCGATACCGACGGTAACTGGCTGGGGCCTCCTCCTTCGCAGATCCAGGAGTTCAGGGTGAATTTTAATACCGCCAACTGGAATCTGAAGAAAAGCCCCGGCGATATCTTGCCAAAGAACACCTTTTTTATCGATCTGAGCATGAACGAGGATGACTTGTTGTATAACATGCGGTACAATACCCGTTACAACATCCGTAAAGCGCAAAGGAAGAACATCAGGGTAAAGGAATCGGGCATTGAAGCCCTTGATGACTGGTATGCCCTGTATACCGATACGGCGATGCGTAAGAATCTGGCCATCCGGGACAAGAAATATTTTTCGACGATATTATTAAATCAGGACAATGAAAAAAGGGGCGTAAGGATTAAGCTGTTAATGGCCGATGATGAAGACAACTTCCTGGCCTCCATGTTTCTGGTACTTTCCAACACAAGGGGTACCTATTTGTATGGGGCCTCATCATCGAAGGAGCGAAATTGTATGGCCAGTTACGCCTTGCAGTGGGAAGCGATAAAAATCGCCAAAAATCACGGATGTACAGAGTACGACATGTTTGGCAGTGCCCCGAATCTTAACCTTAACCATCCTTTGCACGGGGTGCATGTATACAAAAAAGGCTTTGGAGGCCATATATTTCACAGAATGGGTTGCTGGGATTATCCTTATCATCAGCAAGACTATGAGCTGATCAAATTACAGGAAGTGCATAAATAACGGGGTGATGGCCGGACACATGTTTCAGGGTTTCAGTGAGATGGTCTAATTACCCTGGACAATATTTTAAACAAATATAATTGTATTATTA
>JAVVEM010000070.1:0-8188 GCA_032250805.1 Bacteroidales bacterium | reverse complement strand
CACTGAAGCACTGAATCACTGAATCACTGAAGCCACCGAGTTCTCGGGGCAAGCTGTTTAACCATTTAACAGTTTAACCATTTGAACCCAGAACTCTGCATCCAGTATCCTAAAAATAATTAAGGATCAGGGATCGTTGATCAGCACGGTATTTCAATAAGCACCCGTGTACCTTCCGGTGGTGTTGTTGTTTTATCCAGGTCGCTGATGGAGTAGCTGATTTTCACGCCCTGAATTTTCTCAAACAAGCTTATCATCTCATCAACGATCTTCAGCCCCTTGCCATGGCCATTGACCAGCTTTTCTGCAGCCTGGCGGCCGATGCCATCATCTTCGATGGTGATCAGCAAGCTGTCAGACAACTGCTCTGTCGAGATTCTGATATGTCCCCGGCCTTGCCTGTTCATTATTCCGTGCTTGATGGCATTTTCTACAAAGAGCTGGATTAGCATGCGGGGAAGGGGAGTATCCTGGTTTGTGCCGGGACCGGTATCTATCGAAAAGGTAAACTTGTCGCTGTACCGGAAATGTTCCAGTTCGAGGTATTGTTTTACAAAGCTGAACTCTTCCTGCAGGCTTACGGAAAGTTTGTCGGCCCTGGTAAACAGCATTCTGAGCAGATTGCTGTATTTGGTAAGATAACGGTATGCTATGTCGTGTTCTTTGTTTAGAATATTATCAGAAATGCTGTTCAGTGCGTTGAGCATGAAGTGGGGATCCATTTGGCTTTTCAGGGTCTTAAGCTGCAAAGCATTCAGGCGGTTTTCAACCTCCATCTTACGTTCGAGCTGCAGCTTCATGGCCTGCCTGATCAAAAGGATGATCAGCAGAAGAAATAAATAAATTCCAAGCCAAATGGGATATTGCAGATAATACAAGGGGTTGCTGCTAAAAGTGTAAAAATAGATGCGGTTGTCGGCTTTGATAAAAAGCTCCGGGACATCCTCACCCTTATATTTTACCGACATCGAAAAGAATATTTCGGAAAACGGATCCCTTGGAGTATCAACATAAACAGGGTATCGCAAGCCGGCCTGAAAGATTAAAATCTTATTATCGCGTTCTGAAAAGATCATCTCCCGCTTGCCATCGCCATTAAGGTCGGTTTTCATTCTGATATGTCCTCCTGACATAATGCTGACATTGCTTGATGGACGTAAAGAATCATTCAATAGGGTAATGACATCCATGCCGGATAGTGCAAGCGTCTCCCTGTTATCGTCAAGCACTACATTATGGATGCTGTGCCAGCCATTTGTTTCCTGCAGATCTTTCGAAAAAGTTCTTTTTAACAGGATATTTCCCTGAGGATCAAGGATAAGGATAAGGATAAGGGAGGGATCATCTTTTTCGCTTCTATTCTGGAAAAATACTGCAAGGGCTTGCTTACCGGCGAACTCAGTAAAAGCAAAACTCGCTGAGGAAGGGTATACATGATAGGGGATGGGAGGGAACAGGAAATTAAGATTTCTGTCGAAGCCCATGAACCAGGACGAATAATCATTGTAAGGAATATTCAGCGAATCGGCAATGTTGCCCAGGGTATTGCAGGCAACGAATATTGCCGGACCGTTTTCAGGCTGTAACTCCCTGATGTGAATCTGCCCGATGTTGGCACCCAGCATTTCGCTGTGGTAAATGGTGTCCTGCTGGCGGTCGTAAACAAATATCCCTCTGGGCTGGAGCGAAAAGCCTGCCTTGACAGGAAAGATCATTTCTTTGTAACCATCGTCGTCGAGATCGTAAAATGTGGCCTCATTTACAAAACCCTGTATGGTATCGTTGCGCCAGTCGATGGTGGTTACAAGCTTATTTTTAAAAATCACCCTTTTGTTTCCGAAAGGGTTTATGGCATGCAGGAAGAGGGAATCGCGCCTGATGGTGAAGAGGTAGATCTCGCTAATGCTGTCGGCATCGGTGTCGCCGCACGAAAGGAAGCCGGCACGCTCAGGAAAACGGCCGATAAAATTCCATTGCTCGATCGACTTACCTTTATTGCTCAGAAGTTTAATGGCTGGTTCTGCAAGGGAATTCATATATGCGACAATCCGTTCGCTGTAGCCGTTATTATCAAGATCGTGGTATACTTCGTAAGAGTTGGCCTTGTCGGAGCGGCCGCTGCTAACCAGCCTGGCTTCATAGCGATTAAAGATATCGGGAAGTATGAGGATAATGATGATGGCCAGGACCATGGCCATTAAGTAAGGGCTCAAAATAATTTCAGCCCACGACAGCCTGCTTGTTTTTTTGCTTTTCAACTGTAACCGTAAAGTGACTGCAATATAACAAATTATTTCGATTTTTATCATTTTCAACCAGTCCCGAAAAAATGCAAATCTTTGATTTGCTCTTTTTTCGAGTATCCTCGAAAAACAATGAAATCGAAGATTTCTGGTTTTTCGGGATAACCAGAACTGATCGGCTACGACAGCAATCCAGAATCCGGAATCAAGTAGCCAACATCCGGCAGGATGACAGCAATGTTTATGACAGGGGAAAACAGGTACTTAATCTTCTGTTTCATTCCGGAGGGTCGGCAGAGAATTTTTGCCTCCACCTGGTGAGGAAAAGGCGTTCGCCGGCAAACAGAAGAGCCATCAAAACAATTGAAACAATGACGATGAGAAGGTCGTCATCAGCCCTGGCCCATAAAAATGCTATAAGCACGATGGCATCTAATATAATGGCGAGGATAATGACCCATGGTCTGGCATTTATCTTGTTCCTCAGGCGGCGCAATACGCCCCACTGGATGATCAGGTCCATCGTAAGGTAAAAGATGATCCCAATAGATGCAATCCTGGTAAGATCGAAGAGGATGGTCAGGGTGATTGCAAGTACAACAGTATATACAAGCATGTGCTTATGTATGTCGCCTGGCATTCGAAAATGACTATGGGGGATAAGTTTCATTTCCGTCAGCATGGTGGTCATCCGTGAAACCGCAAAAACATTGGTAATAAGTCCCGATGCTGTAGCGATAATAGCTATCCCGATAGTAAACCATTGACCATAGGTTCCGTATGCCGGTCTGACAGCTTCAGCCAGGGCATAGTCCCTGGCATCTATCAGTTCTTCAACCGATAGGTTAAACCCGACAGCAAGGGTTACCAGGAAGTAAATGACCGTGCAGATGATCAGCGATATGATGATGGCCCGGCCCACATTTTTTTTTGGATTTTTTATCTCCTCGCCACTGGTGGTAATGGTGGTAAAGCCTGCATAGGCGAGCACTGAAAGAGCAAATGCGCCAAGCAGGTCATTGGCCGGGTTGTTTCCCGACAGGTTCCGTGGGATGATCTCTCCCCATGAAAAGCTTGCGGCCCACAAACCTCCTGCGGCAAATATGACGATACCGAGGATTTTCACCAGGGCCATCACGAAAGAAGTTTTCTGTATTACATCGTTACCGGAAATATTAATGAAGAAAATGAGGATCAGCAGTCCAACACCCAGCGCTGCTGCCCACATCGTATCGATATCATTGCCAAACAACTGTAAAGTGTAGGAACCGAAGGTTCTGGCCACAAGGCTTTGGTTGATCACCATGGCAAAAGCCATCAGCAGCGAAGCGGACGCCGTAAGGGTTCCTTTCCCATATGCCTTGGTAAGGTACATGGCAATGCCACCGGCCGAAGGAAATGTCTGCGATAATTTAATATAGGTATAAGAACTTAGGCCCGCAATTAACGCACCGGCAAGAAAAGCAAAAGGATATAATTTTCCTGAAAGCTCAGCAACCTGACCAACAAGTGCGAAGATGGCAGCACCTATCATGACTCCCGTGCCCATGGCAACGGCACCGGCTAGTGAGAGGCTGTTCTTTTTATAGGTGCTCATTAAAATGGTTAATTGTCAAATAAAAAGAAACTTACAGTTTGAAGGCCAGAAACCGGGCTGTAAGACTGATCTGTGATATGATGGATCATCACTCACAAAAGATCCGATTTCCTCTGTTCATATTCTTCTTTATCGATCTCACCCCTGGCATATCTGGATTTCAGAATATCCAGCGGCGACTCGCTTTTACTCCTTTGAGGATTTCTGTTGGCGGTCCTGATGATTAACCAGATTACAAGAACGAGCAGGAACAGGCCGATGATCCACCACCAGCCCATTCCGAGCCCCATACCCCATCCGTGTTCACCGAAACTTTCCATCATAATAAGGCCCTCCGCAAATTATTGTTTACGCTGCTGATGCATATCTGTTTTGTCGTCCATGACAGGCTGCAGGCGCACTTTTTGTTCTTCCGACAATACGTTCATCATTTTACGGCTTGTCGACAAAGCCTCCATTTTCATGTTTATCATAGAAACAGAACAATTTTCCATCTGTTCCCTGATATCTTCCAGCGATGCTTCCTCATCAAGAAGATTCTTCATCTTCATATGTTTCTTTTCCAATTCCGCTTCGCGGTCGATCTGCTCTTTTTTAAAGTTCGTTCTCATATCAATGAGTGTGTTTACCTGATCATCGGTCAGATTAAGCTTTTCCTTCATATCCGGAAGGTTGTTGATGAGCATCACCTTCTTTTTCATCATCATTTGCTGGTCCATCATCATTGACATCATCCGTTGCTCCTGCATTTTATGTTTTTGCTGGGACATATCCTGCTTATGCATCATCTTTTCGCTTTTCATGCCCTTCTTATCCATATTGCTCTTTTTACCTGATTCGACCTGTGCCATGGTGAGCTGTCCGGCAAGGAAAAATATTGCTGTTAGTGCCAGAATTAATTTTTTCATTGTTGTTCCTCCAATTTTTTGATTATACTGTTAATGAAGTTGAATATTATATCTATATCATTTTGATGATATTATGGCAATTTATGTGCCACAATACTGTTGGATTGCCGATGGTATGGCCGTTACTGGCCTGAAGAGATTCCTTAGCCGGTTAAATGCCAGGTGTTGATATGAATAGTGGGGTATAATTTCTACAGTTGTGGATGAAAATACCGGAAAATTGAAAGCATGCTTAAACCCCTCAATCCTTCAGGAATTTTGCGCTGTATTGCATTTTTCCTGTAGCGGCCTGTAAGAAGTAGGTTCCGGGCCTGAGAGCGGAAACATCAACTTGCATGAAGCCATCATCACACAGGCTAATGTGCTCAGATACTTTTTCTCCCCGGATATTGAATATCCTGACCAGGAGCTCAGGGACTGCCGGTTCACCGATATGGATATTTAAATATTGTTGGGCCGGGTTGGGATACATGCTGAGCATGTTTAGGGCATTTACATTAAGCTCTTCAATATCAAGGGGATTGGAATACTTCCATCCGCAAAGACGATAACCGCTTAATCCCATTGACATGCCGCTTAAGATGACATTTTCTTCATGATCCAGAACGATGCTGGCCGCAAATTCATGTTCGTTGTTAAAGCCATTGTAGCGGATCTCCCACATCGTTGCCGATGATTAGCTGGTTGGTATCGGTTAGCACCGACCATTGCAGATCCTGCGAAAATATCATATGTGTCAAAATAATGCAAAGGCTGAGGATAGAAAGCTTTTTCATAAGATGAGGTTTTTAGGTATAAGTGTATAAATTTAAGAAAAAGATAAATGTATACGTTAATTATTTTCCGGCATTCTGAATAGAATACAGTATTTAGTATCGGGTATCTAGTATTGAGTATTGGGTATATTAGAATCCAGCATACAACAGACAGGGGGCAAGGGACCCTCCTCCGTCCTTCGGACTCCGGCGGGCAGGCAAGGGACCCTCCTCCGTCCTTCGGACTCCGGCGGGCAGGCAATAAGAATCCTGAGCAATCGGGACGAGATAAGAATGGAGAACCCGGAGTATCGCAAAGAATTTCTTTGTGGCCTTTGCGCGAACCCGAGTAATCGGGGCAGGCTTCGTGTACTTTGTGGTTAAAAAAAAGTAACCAGAAACCAGTAAAATATAATTATAAACAATGCTAAGATCAAAATAATTTGTATATTTGTTGGATAAAAGCAACGCTAATAACGTTTAATATGATTAATGATGGAAAGGATCAACAATGATTGGGTTGCAATGAGTGATGATGCCATTATAAGATCAATAGGGGCATTTATTAAACATCAACGGATAGAACAGAACAGAACACAGCAGGATGTAGCGGATGATGCCGGGATTAATCGATCAACCTTAAGTCTTTTGGAAAATGGTGAAGTTGTGAATATATCTACCCTGGTGCAGGTATTACGTGCCCTGGATTTGTTAAATGTAATGGATGTATTCAAAATAGAGGATCAGATAAGTCCGCTCGAACTTGCCAAATTGGAAGAACAGAAGAGAAAAAGGGCAAGCAATAAACGAAAAAACAAAAAACCCGAAAGTGATTGGTAATGGTAACAACTGCATTTGTAAATATTTGGGGTTCAAGAGTTGGTGCAATAGCCTGGGATGATGCCACCCAATTGGGGCGTTTTGAGTATGATCCGGCATTTAGGGCGAAGGCCCTGGATATTGCGCCAATAAAAATGCCAATTCATTCTGACAAAAGAGTTTTTTCATTCCCGGAGCTAAGAAATACCTTCACATTTAATGGTTTACCGGGATTGCTGGCAGATTCATTGCCGGATAATTATGGAAACAGACTAATTGATGTCTGGTTAGCAGAGCAGGGAAGAGCACCGAATTCTATGAACCCTGTCGAAAAATTATGTTTTATTGGATCACGCGGCATGGGGGCATTAACGTTTGAACCTGCTAAATTTAAAAAAGCCAGGAATACTTTTAGTGTTGATATTGATGAACTGGTTGAATTATCGAAGAAAATCCTGCATGAAAGGGAAGATTTTAATGTAAACCTGAATGTTGATGAGAAAAAGGCAATGCAGGATATTCTTAAAATAGGTACTTCTGCAGGGGGAATGAGGGCAAAGGCTATTATAGCTTACAATGAAAAAACAGGAGAAGTTCGGTCAGGACAAACTCGTGTTCCCTCCGGCTTTGAACACTGGTTGATCAAACTTGATGGTGTGAATGATCCGAAGCCAGGGAATCTAACAGGTTATGGTAGAATTGAAATGGCATATCATAACATGGCAATAGATTGTGGCATTGACATGATGGAATGCCGCCTCCTGGAAGAAGGTGATACAGCTCATTTTATGACGAAAAGGTTTGACCGCGAAGGATCAGAGACAAAGCATCATATTCAGACCTTATGTGCTATGCAGCATTTTGACTACAATGATGTGCTCAGTTACAGTTATGAACAGCTATTCCAAACAATGAGAATGCTGAGGCTCCCGCATCCCCAGGCCGGACAAATGTTCAGGAGAATGGTATTCAACGTTTTGGCATTTAATTGTGATGATCACACAAAAAATTTCGCATTCAGGCTAAAAGAAGGAAGTGTGTGGGAGTTGGCTCCGGCATACGATGTTTCGTGGTCATTTGATCCCTCGAGCAGGTGGGTGGGTCAGCATGCCTTAAGCATCAATGGAAAAAGGAAGAACATCACTGAAAATGATATGCTTTCCATAGCAAAATCTATCCGGGTAAAGAATGGTAAAGAGATTGTTGACCAAATACGTGACACTGTTTCCAGGTGGCCTGTCTATGCCAGGCAAACAGGAGTATCATTAAAAAAGATCAATGAAATTAATTTGGTCTTGAAATCGGGCAGTGATTAGTAGCGAGTATTTGGTAATGAGTAATGAGTAATGAGTAATGGGTATTGAGAATAACAAAATTTTTAACCAGTAGCCAGGAACCAGTAGCGACCGGCTTAGAGAGCGATCCAGTATCCAGTATCCAGCCCGCCTTCGCTTCTCATCAGCCAAATCTTTAGCGAAGGCCGAAAAGCTTCGGCGGGTAAATATCCAGTATCCAGCATCCAGCATCCAGTATCCCTCCTCCATCCCATGTTCCAGGGACTACGGAGGGCAAAGCCAGCATCCAGCAAGCCGCCGGGTGTTCTCGATCCTACTACGTTCGACGGGATAACTTCGGCCATGATTTTTCATTTCGCTTTTACTCAAGAAAAACCGGTCTCAGTTACTTTCCGATGCAAAAAGTAACCGTACGTTGTTTATCAATTACTTACACGGATTGGGCAACAAATAGGAAACAAAAACTATCCAAGTAAGTGATAATGCAAGACAAAAATAAGAAAATGTAGTTGGTGATCAATGGGTTCAAAGGTCGGAATATTTTGTGGTATTTTGAAAACTTTCCACCTGA
>JAVVEM010000030.1:2568-41724 GCA_032250805.1 Bacteroidales bacterium | reverse complement strand
CGCAGATCGACCCATACTTTCATATCTGAAAGATCAATAAAATCTTCCACTTTAGGTTTGGAAGAAGGAAGGTCGATCACGGCATATTTTCCTTTTGGCGACACAAGAACCTTTTTCTTGTCGGCCGAAACAATAAATGAGCCCAGGTTTCCGAGTGAAGTTTCTTTTTTCTTGTCGAGGTCGTACATCTTTGTTTCTGCGCCATTCCCTCCGGATTTCGCATAGGTATACCAAAGCTTTTTACCAATAACATGAATATTCCAGTAGTTGCCTGCTTCTACTGGCAACCCTATGATACGGCCTGCAATGCCGTCAAAATCGATCTCAATATTGCCATTCTCTTTATCCTTGCCTTCTTTTTTCCCTTCGTCCTTATCCTTTTCAGTATCTTCTTCCTTTATTGCAACTTCATCATTTTCGGGTTCGAAAGGATTTGGTGTATCTTTTTGGAGGGTAATAAAATAAATGCCTCCCATATCGCGGTACGCATGATTCCATTCTGTATTGCTATAAATCGGGTTAAAATCGCGGTTTGAAGTAAAGAACAAATATTTGCCATCGTCGCTAAAGGTGGGAGTGCCACTGTTATACCATTCGTCGGTGACTGCTTGTTTTTTATTTGTTTCAACACCATAAACCCATACTTTGCTCACACCCCTCGTTTCGGGCAGGGTATATGTGATCCACCTGCTGTCGGGCGACCATTCATAATCTCTGATCTCCCACGCTTTGGCCTGTTCTACCAGGGTTACTTTTCCTGTTGCGATATCAACATATTGTAATCTAAGCTTCTTATCGGACCAGAGCAATTTTTTGCCATCGGGCGACCAGACAGGATTATATTTGTAAGTATCGGCATTGTCGGTAATCTGCTTGGCTTTGCCAGTACCATCCTGGTTCATAACATAGATCTCGTCTTCACCACTCCTGTCGGAGATAAAAGAGATATATTTTCCATCGGGCGACCATTCCACATTGCGGTCATTAACGCCACTGCTCGTAGTAAGATTACGTGTAATACCTGATTTAACGGGAAGGGTGTACACATCTCCCCTGGCGCCAAGTACAACACGTTTACCGTCGGGCGAAACCGCAAGGGAAATGATATTCTTGCTTGCATCTTTCAGTTCGTTTCTTCCTGAAATAAGATCTTCGGCAATGGTTACGCTGATCTTACTAATATTGCCTCCGTCCAGTTCGTAAGTATAAAGAAATCCGCCATTTTCATATATGATCGCATCATCGCCCAGCGAAGGGAATTTAATATCGAACTCGGTGTAGTTTGTCAGCCTGGTAGTTGCACCGCTTTCCATATCATATACAAAAAGGTTCATGGTGCGGTCGCGGTCGGAAAGAAAATAAATCTTCGTGCCATGCCACATCGGGAAGATATCCTGGTGCTCGTTGTTGGTAATATTTTCTATTGTTTTGTTATCGAAGTCGTAAATCCATATATCATCGGCCATCCCGCCTTTATAGTACTTCCAGGTTCTGAATTCGCGAAACACCCTGTTATAGGCCAGTTTTTTCCCATCAGGTGAGTACGTGCAAAATCCACCGGCAGGCAGAGGCAATTCTTCCGATAAGCCACCTTCCCGGTCGGCAAGAAACAATTGACCTTTAAAGGAGTTAAATGATTGCTTCCGGGAGCGATAAACGATCTCTTGATTGTCTTTCCATGTCATGACGATATTATTCGGACCCATGCGGTCGGAGATATCATCGCGTCCCAGTGTTGCGGTATAGGTGGCCCTGAAGGGGATCCCACCCCCAGCCGGCATCACATATACTTCAGTATTTCCGTCGTATTGCCCTGTAAAAGCAAGATATTCGCCATTGGGCGAAAAACGGGCGAACATTTCATATCCATCGGCATCGTTGGTGAGCTTGCGTGCCACCCCCCCTGCCCTGCCGACAGTATAGAGGTCGCCGGCATAGGTAAACACAACCTGATCGCCATGTACCGCAGGAAAACGCATTAACCTGCTTTCATCCTGGGCCAGAAGCCCTGTGCCAATCATTATGGCAAGTAATAAAACTGTAATTTTTTTCATAAGTATCCCTTTTTATTCGTTAACTGATTTTAGAAGATATTCAGCACGCCAATAATGTGCCAAAAATTGCAATCATTTTATTTACAACAGTATAGTATTGGCAGTACCAGGTAAAAATATCATGCTTGTCCATTGACGGACAAAAGCCGTTCAGAAATGGACACTACACCGGCAAAAGCTCAAACTCACGATCGATATACAGCAGGTATTTCTCAACAGGATCATAGCCCATCTCTTTCAGCAATTCGCCATAACGGTTAAGTTGTTGAATGTGGGCAGCCGACCGCACTCCCGTTTTATAGTCGAGAACGATGGCCTTATTCTCTTTGAACATGATCCTGTCGGGTCTGTATTCACTTCCGCCCGACCGCATAATAGCTGCCTCATTTTTCACCTGCCAGCTTCCGTCGAAGAAAGGCATTACTTCGCGGCTTTCAACAATTTTCTTTAAAATTCCGGAAAGAACGATGGATTCCTCCCCGCTAATCCTGCCCTGGTTGATCTCCTCACTGATCACCTGGTCGATTTCGCTTGCATTGACAACCCTGGCAAGTATTGCATGGACCAGCTTTCCCCATTCAAGATTTCTGGCATCATCGTCAAGGTCCCAATATTCTGCCGCATGGCCACTGAGAAGGATCTTTCTTCGCCAGTCGCTGCTGATGTATTGCTGCTGATGGCGTGGCTTTTCTTTTTCCTTTCGTTTAAAGGGTACATGACCGGGATCTCCCAAACGATATTCGTCTTTATCCGGGTTCCATAACTCTTTATGAATGAGCCAGGCTTTCAGCAATTCGGGTATACTTGTTAAATCACCGGCTGTAGCATTTTTCTTTGCCGGAGGTTTATTGCAAAGCAGGAACAACCGCTCAGTGGGCCTTGTAGTTGCAACATATAAAATATTAAGCATATCGAGCAATGCCTTATCTTTTTCCATCTCATAAAGCGCTTTATGATCGGTCTCCTTAAGGTCGGACGACAGGGGCAGGAGAGCTGTTTTCAATCCAGGGAGATCAGGATCATTAATATGTTCCCATTTCTGCTCCCGGGCGATGTTGAGCCTGCTGTTGGCAAAAGGGTAAATAACCACCGGGAACTCCAGCCCTTTTGCTTTGTGGATGGTCATGATATTAACGGCATCCTGCCCTTCGGGGACCACAATAGAATATTTTCTGTTGTTATCGCGCCAGTATGTTGTAAAATCCTCCGGGGCAAGCCGCTTATTGCGGCTATATTCGAAAACAGCATCAAGAAAGAATATGATATAGGGATCGGGCACAGGGGAAGTAATAAATATGCGCACCAGTGCTTCTACCCTCTCGTACAAGCCCATTTGCCTGAGTTCGGCCGGCTTAAAAACAATATTTTTACTCTTCAGGAAAGTCTGAAACCCTTTCCATGCGATATCATTATTTCCGGCCCCTTTATCAGGGCGGCAAATAAGAAGGTGTTCATGCAAGCCATCATCATTTTCTTCAATATTCAGGTAGCTGATCATAGCTGCAAGCGCAAGCATATCGTTATCGTTGGCGATATAGTCAAGGCAAAAAACCAGAAAATTAACCTCAGGAGAAGAGCTTAACAGCAAGGACTCGGCCGAGATCACGTTGATGCCCCTGAGCAAGAGATGCCGGGCCAATTTGCTTGCATCATCATTGGAGCGGCACAGAATGGCAATATCGCGGTATGAATAAACATTTTGGCCAACAAGTTCATCCAGAATTTCCAGTATCTTATTGTAATAATCCAGTTCCCACTCTTCCTTTTTCCCCTTAGCATCAAAAAAATTCAGGCAAACCTCTCCGCCGGGCCTGGGTCCGGGTAATTCCTGTACGCCACCGGCATAGATTTCCTGTAATAAGGGGGGCAATAATCCCGACACATAGGAATAAAGATCATTATTAAAATTAATGATCTCTTCGCGCGAGCGAAAGTTATACTTCAGTATTTCGGGCTGGTAGGTACGGATGAGTTGTTGCTCTCTGGAATCCATTTCCGGGGTATCCGGCTTTTTATATATTTCGGGGAGATTTACCAATTGCTCTACTTCTCCACCCTTAAAGCGATATATGGCTTGTTTGGCATCACCAACAATCATATTGAACTGGTCGACAGCCAGTGAATTCTCAAGCAGAGGAAGGATGTTTTGCCATTCAAGAACAGATGTATCCTGAAATTCATCGATAAGAAAGTGCTGATATTTTTCGCCCAGGCGTTCGTATATAAAAGGCACAGGTTCGTCGTGTACCATGCGGGCAATGCGTTTATCGAACTCTGAAATATGAATGATCCCTTCTGCACTCCTGATCTGCCCGATCACCTCATCAATCTCATTCAGCACGGCCAGCGGGAATATATTCCGTTTCAACAATCTGTAAAAAATGAACTTGCTTTTATGCTTATCAATATAACCGGTGATTGATTGAAACAAGTCAAGCATTTGTGGTTTCAGACTGTCGATAACAACCTTCCTGGCCGGGTCGGTCTTACCGCTGTACCACTTATCTTCTTCAAGTGTTTGTATCACATATTTATTTGGTTCCATTTTGCTGAAATCCTGCTCATCGAGTCTGCGCACCCACCCGAAGATGCCACTTTTGCCATGAAAAAGATCACTTTCGGTGATCCCATTATCATTCCACAGCTTCATAAGACTGGCCGCCTTTGCAGATAATTCCTGTTGAAACGACCTGACGGTGAATGCCAGCTTATTATGGACAGCGATCAGATCCTTGCTTTTCATTGATTTCAGGGCAGGAAGATATTCAGCGATATCGTCCTTGAGCAAACGTTTTGAAAACTTTTTAAGATCGTTTTCGATATCCCAGTTCTGTTCGTCATCAATACGCGATTCGGTATATCTTTTAAGTATTGTTGTGGTATTTTCGTCGATACCCACCCTTCCCAGAAGGATGTCGACAGCCATGTTGACCATATTTTGTTCATCAAGTTCAACCTCGAAGTTGAGCGGCAGATGCAGATCAAATGCAAAGGTTCGAATGATGCGATGAACGAAGCTATCGATCGTACTTACAGCAAAGTCCTGATAATTATGCAGGATATTTGTGAGGACACCAGCCGCATTCTGGCTCAGACTTTGTTCATCCATTCCCGTTAATTTCATTAATTCGGGAAGCATATACTTTACTGAACCTGACTCGCGGAACTCCTCCGGCCCCGACATCTCTTTCAGGGAGGTAAGTATCCGATCGCGCATCTCATTGGCAGCCTTATTGGTAAATGTAATCGCCAGGATGTTACGAAAGCCGGTTTGCCGGGAAAGTACAATCTTAAGATATTCCTTAACAAGTGTATATGTTTTACCCGAACCGGCCGACGATCTGTATACGGTGAAACTCATCTGTGTAAAAATACAAAAATTGATCGCGCAAATTTCATTAATCAATCCCGATTTTTTGCGAATGCACCGGGAAGCAACTGAAGTAAGAATTATTGATTAATTTTGAAAATCAATTCGAAGCTCATGAAAAAACTGATCTTTCTATTATTCTCAATCATGTTTGTCTCCGTTTCCGGACAAAATATAACAGAAGGCACTTTCAAGGATCGCAAGCCCGGGTTTTATGAGCAGGAGATAAGGGCTGAAACCCATGCCAAAAATGATCCGGTTCCGGCAAAATATTTTGCTGCCAGGCTTGAAGGACTGGAATTCCCAACCAATCCTGATGCCTATACTACTTACTGGCATTCGCCTCCGCATTCGCAGGGGGCCACAGGCACCTGTTGGTGCTTCGCCACCATTTCCTTTCTTGAATCGGAGATCATGCGAACGAGGGATATTGCGCCAGGTTTATCAGAAATGTATATTGTTTACTGGGAATATGTTGAACGTGCAAGGGCATTTGTCGAAAAACGCGGCGATATATATTTTGCCGAGGGGTCGGAGGCTACGAGTGTTCTCAGAATCATGAAAAAGTATGGCATTGTGACCCGTGAAGCATACCCGGGCCTGCCGCGTGACAAGAGATTCCATGATCACAGCACAATGCTGAAGGAGATGACGGAATATCTCGAAGGCGTTAAAAAAGGCAATGCCTGGAACACCGTCATGGTGGTATCAACCATCCGTGAGATACTGAATACATATATGGGATCGCCTCCGCAGGATTTTATTTACAATGGAGAACATTATTCGCCGCTCAGTTTTATGAGCGGGGTGCCCGGCATCAATCCTGATGATTACTTCAGTTTCATGTCGACCATGTCGCAGGTATACAATCAGAAAGGCGAGCTGGTCGAACCCGACAACTGGTGGCATTGCGACGATTACTATAATGTCAGCATCGCCGATTTTATGATGGTTATCGACGATGCCCTTGACAGCGCATATACGGTATGCATCTGCGGCGATATCAGTGAACCCGCTTTCGACAGCTGGTCGGAAGCAGGCATCATTCCCGATTTCGACATCCCCTCAAGCCATATCAATGAATCGGCCAGGGAGATGCGTCTGAGTAATGGCTCCACCACCGACGACCACTGCATCCATATCGTTGGCATCTATGACGACGGGCCTGAGCGCTGGTATATGGTCAAGGATTCAGGTGCCGGTGGATTTAACGGACCAAACAAAGGATATCGGTTTATTCATGAAGACTATGTCAGGCTCAAAATGATGAATATCATGGTTTACAAAGAGGCAGGCAGAAGGATACTTGACAGGATCATTAAATAAGTGCTTACTTCTCCGTGGATTTTTTCTGTCTTCTGAAAATGTCTTCAAAACGGTCAAAATCCCGAATAAAAAAGACACCTACTCCCTGGGTGTAACGGGAACTAAACTCCAGAGAGTTGAAATTATTTGAGCGGTTAAAGGCTCTGAGCCTCAGGCGACCATCAGGGCGTAGTTTATACTCAATATTGACATCACCCACCAAATTACTCGCATTTTGTTGTGTATTGTTGCGGGTAATCAAGCCTACATTACCATCAACGGTAAGGCGATTATCGAAAAACTGTGTTGAGAGGGCGACCTCGAGTTCATCCTGTGTGAGTTCATCCCCGGAACGATAGTTAATGCCAACATCAAAATCATTGCTTATCTGCGATAGCCAATTGCTTAGCTGGCTGGAGATGATATTGAGTGATGAAGCCCCCATACTGGTTGAAGTACTGGCATAACTAAAGCTATTCATCAGCAGGAGTGAGATCATCTGCTGGTTCATCAGAGCCACGTCATTTGTATCGAGAATTGCATAAATGGTTCGTTCTATGTCATCAGTAACATTGGGAAAATCGATACTAAAACGTATTTCGGGATTGGCCAGTTTACCACGCAAGCCAAGTATCGTATTCACATTAACGCGCTGACCTTCAAGCTCTGGGCTGATATTAGCTCCAAGCCCGCTCAATGAAGTTTTAAGCCTGTACAGTGCCCGCAGGTCAACATCGGCATTATAAGGGTTGCCGGCAAAAGATATCTTGCCCCCTTGCAAAATCTCAAACCTCCGGTTGATCATATTCTGGAAGGTAAAGAAAAAAGTTCCGCGTAAAAAATTATAATCACCGTAAATCTCAAACTGGCCGCGCGGATCAATTGTAAGGCGTATTTCGCCATAGCCCTTGGAGCTGATCGTCCCCATGTTCGACGGCAGATATATCATTGTTTCGGCCGTATTGTTGATTTTGATCGTAAAATCAAGGTTCAGGCCTTTCAGATCTACGCTGTAATCCTGCAGCAATTGGTCTTCGTCCTGCTGATCTTCACTCAGAAAGATGACAAAATCATTATCCACGACTGTCATTGTATTATTCAGGGGAATAACAATATTTGTACCTTTTGATGTACTCACATTTGCATCGATATGAAAATCGTTCGCCGGCCCGTAAAACCAAACCATACCAGTGGCAATCCCTGTACCATAAAAGGTTTCATTTCGATACCGGTTAGTTTGGAGAATGATAAAATTTTCAGGTCTTAAGGTCAGATCGAATTGAAAATCACTAAGATTTTCATGCATGATCCTGCCATTGAGTGTTGCAGTATTGCCCAGGGTGTCGTATATGACAAGATCATTGAAACTGAAGGCATTATTACTAAAATCGATGGAATGCGAAAAGGAATACCTGGTATTGAGATAATTTACCCTGCATTCGGTACGCATCATTTTTAACTGGCCTGTAAGCAGGGGTGCATTAGTCGAACCTTTAATATTTAGTTTGCCACTGCTTACCCCTTTGAGGCCGGAGATATAATCTTCAGCAAAACGTCCGAAGGGCGAAAGGTGCATATTTTCTAGCTGGAGCAGGAAATCGAGGTTATCGTTGCTTTGGTCAGGGAAGTATGATCCCCTTAATGACAGCACCCTGCTATCGTCAACATTGCCATGATAAATAATTTCTGAAAGCACATCGATCGATTTTCGCTCATCATTCCACCTTGACCGGAGATTGGCGTCTCCAATAAGGATATCGTTCATTTCCAGCCGACGGATCTTCAGGTCGGAGAAGAAGTTCGGAGAACCATACAGGTCGCTAATTCCGAAATGGCCATTTGTGATCCCGTTAAGGTCGAAATTATAATTACGGAAGATGATATCAAAATTTGACAATTTCCAGGAAACAAAATCAACCAGCAGGGTGTCGAGCGGATTATGGGAAACACTGCCCATAATGGCCATTTTCTGCTTGTTCCCTTTAAAGTCAAGTCCTTTAAAAGTATAATGATCTTTGGCTAAAATGATCTGGTTATTTTCGGCCACAGTCCAGACAGAATCGTTGATCAGCACATCGGCATGTGTGATCCGCAGTTCACTTCTTATGCTATCAAGATAAGTAAAATATCCCCTGACATCGGCCTTATTGTGCCGGATCACATCTTTATCGTCCCATGCAAACTGAAAATTAAGACTGTCACTATTAAGAGTAGTTTTGAGCGCAAAATTTTCCAATCCCAATTGCAGTGTATCTTCCACATCTTTTTCTTTCAAAAGGATACGATTCGCACTTAATCCCAGCCTGATCCTTTCCCTGTTCGAGAGTAAATTAAGGTTTACCCTTTCTGTTTGAATACCTGCATATGATACCGACGGGAAATTGGCATCGATCTGGGTGTCTTTACGTTTTGAGTCGAATGAACCTATGATCGTGCTATTTTCCTCAATAACCAGGCCCGGGACAAAAATATCAGTTATTGGTCTTGTATCGCCAAGTGTAATCTCAAAATCAATTGTTTGCCGTCTGACAGGAACAGCCCTGGGAGTAAGAAAAGCCCAATTATGCAGTTCGCTTTCTATGATCCGGTTTATGGCATAGGGCAGTTCACTGTATGTAAAGCTACCATTGATCCGGGCATCAATAAAATCAGCATTTAATAATATCCGCTTGTAATAGCCTGTATCTTTCAGACTGATAAGAGCGAATTGTTCCATAAGCCATTGCTGGTTGCCTTCGGTATAATCAAGACTATCGATATAGATCCTTCCTTCAAGGTCATCAAGGTCAAGGCCGATGAAGTTACAATTCAACATAGCAGAAAGCACACTAACAGAATCACGGCCGACCAGGTTAAGGGCATAAAGATCGGCATTCTGTATATCGGCAGTAAAATCGAACAATGGCTTGGGCTGGTCAAAATCGAGTATTCCGTCGAAAACAAGTGCAATCTTGCTGTCGTTGATATCGAGATGGCCGTTAAACTTTTTATCGGCAATATCCCCGCTGATCCCTAACTGGTTGAACGTATTGCCCATAAATTCAAGTGAATCTACACTGCCATTCATATTGATCTTTACAGTGCTTCCGGTCAGACCTGAGCCGGTGACCATAGCATTTAGGTTCATTTCTCCAAGGTAGCTGTCGAGTCTGAGAAATTTTCCAATATGAAAATGCCGGGCTTTCACTTTCCCCTCATAAATCACATCGGTATGGTCTTTATTTTGCCGCAGGGAAACATCGGTAGAAATGGTTCCAATATTAGATTCGAAAGTTGCAGTGGAGACAAAATCATTGTAAAATCCGGTAAATTTCCCATGGATACTCATCTCACCGAACACTTCCAGTTCCTTTGGAATTGTAACATAAGTGTTTTCACCCGGAATGGCAAAGTGTTTGATATCATCAAGGGCAAATTTAAACTCGTTGATGCGGGTATGAATATAAGTTTCAACAACATCAGGCAAACCATAAAGCCTGATATCGCCATTAAAGCGTGTGTTGTCGCCGTAGGCAAAGCGAAAATCCGATACCCTCAGGTTGTTCACCTTACCTTTCACCTTCCCTCCTATTCTGAGCTGGTTGTTCATAACCAACAGCTCGGGTGCAAAATATCCAATATCTTTCATATTTATCTCTGAAGGCCGGATATAGGATATCATCTCCACTTCTTCAGTAAATTTAAGATATGCCGGCCAACCCCGGTAATGAAAAGCCAGGTCGAGATCAATATCAGAGCGGGGTGTGACAACCTTCAGGCTGTCGGCAATGAGGAAAAGCGGACTTAGCATGAAGTTTCCCTGCAGCGTATCAACAATAAATCCACACTTTTCCTTTGCCTGAAGATGACTGATGTAAAAATTAAAGGTGTCGTTATGAATGGTCAGGTCGGTCATTCTTAATTGCTGCACAAAAATGTCGAGATTGGTGTAATCCATCCCCTGGGATTTTCGTTCTTTATTCTCATCAATATAACGAAATCTGACCCGGTCAAGTTCCAGTCCATTAAGTGCCACCCTCCAGTCGGGTTGGCTGTGTATCGTATCAGTAATTATTTCAGGGGAATGCGTTTCGAAGTGATCGCGAATAAAATCGTATGAAAACACTGTATCATGTCTTCCCTTGAAGAGGGTAAAAGAAGCCCCATGAACACTGATATTATTAATGGCAAAGATTTTTTGCTCCTGGCTGTAGCTAAAACGCTTCATATCGAGGAAAACATCTTCGGCATTAAAGAGGGTATCGGCTTTCCGGTCGAGCACCAGCACCCCTTTCATGTTCAGGTCTATACGTGGCGTAATATAAAGGCCATCGATCTTCACAACCGTATTGAGGCTTTGCGTAAGGTAGGAAGCTGCAATCCGGGCAATAAATGTTTGCACCAGAGGGTTATAGGTCATCCACGAAAATAAGAAAGGGATGACCACTATGACCAACAAGGGGTACAGCAATATTTTACTAATTCTTTTTTTGATACCTTTGCGCTTTAAAATTCATACCGGATGAGCACCCTGATATTAGGCATTGAATCCTCTTGCGACGAAACATCTGCAGCTGTGATACAGGATAGCAAAATCCTTGCCAACGTCATTGCCGGCCAGGAAGTTCACAAAAACTTCGGAGGTGTTGTTCCTGAGCTGGCTTCCAGGGCTCACCAGCAAAATATCATCCCGGTGATCAATGAAGCCCTGATCAAGGCAAAGATAGAGAAAAATCAACTTCATGCAGTGGCATTTACACGGGGTCCCGGCCTCCTGGGCTCGCTGCTTGTCGGCACATCATTTGCCAAAGCATTTTCGCTGGCACTGGATATTCCTATTATCGAGGTAGACCATCTGAAAGCGCACATTCTTGCTCATTTTATCAAAGACAAAGAAAGTGACCCGGTGCCCCGTTTTCCATTCATCTGCCTCACTGTTTCGGGAGGGCATACCCAGATCGTGCGTGTTGACGATCCTTACACATTCAATATTTTGGGGCAAACTATTGATGACGCAGCAGGCGAGGCTTTTGATAAGGCAGCAAAGATCCTCGGACTTCAATATCCAGGTGGGCCTGTTATCGACAAGCTTGCCCGCACCGGGAACGAATATGCATACAATTTCCCAAAGCCAAAGATCGGGGGCCTGGATTATAGTTTCAGCGGCCTTAAAACCTCATTTCTTTATCTCGTTAGGGATGCCCTGAAAAAGGATGCTGAATTTATTGAAAAAGAAAAGGCAAACCTGGCGGCTTCATTTCAACGAACGATCATTGAAACCCTAATGGATAAATTAAAAGCAGCAGCCGAAATAACAGGAATACAGGATATTGCTCTGGCGGGAGGTGTTTCGGCCAATAGTGGTTTGCGTGCTGCCTTGCAGGAAGCAGGTACCACTAATCAATGGAATGTTTTCATCCCCAGGGTAGAATACACTACCGACAATGCGGCAATGATTGCCATTGCAGGCTATTATAAATTCCTGAAGCAGGATTTTGCAAGCCAGGACATTACACCTTATGCCCGCAGTAATTTTTAACAACAACCCCAAAGGCATGATGAAAGCTGTTAAACTTCCACAATACCAGGGCAATATTATCAGGGCACTCAGAAGCCTCGAGCTTGTCGATCACACAACTCCTGTTTTACATCCCCATCAGGTAATGATCGCCATTGAAGCGGCTCCCTGTAACCCCTCCGACCTTGCCTTCATTCAGGGCGGGTACAATATAAAGAAATCCATCCCGGCCATCCCTGGATTTGAAGGATGCGGGACTGTTATTGATGCGGGAAGTTCGGATGAAGTAACAGCATTGCTCAACGAGCGGGTAAGTTTCTTTTCCCAGTCGGACAGTGGCGGATCGTGGGCCACGCATACGGTTGTCGACGCCACTGACTGCCTGATTATTCATAAGGACATGCCCATTGAGCAGGCTGCCTGCTTTTCAGTGAATCCATTTACTGCATACGCCATGGTTAGGCTTGCTAAAAACAAGGGATGCAAAGCCATTATTCAGAATGCTGCCGGAGGACAGGTGGCACGATTTGTAAATGTGCTGGCAAAGCGAGAAGGCATCGGGGTGATTAACATTGTTAGAAAGGAAGAACACATCAATCAATTGTCAGAAGCAGGATATGAACATATTCTTTGCAGCGCCGCCGAAGATTTCAGGGAGAACCTCAAACACAGGGCGAGCGCTCTTGATGCCCGGATGGCATTCGATGCGGTAGGAGGAGAACAAAGTGGGTATATGTTACAATCAATGCCCGGCAACAGTGCATTATATCTTTACGGTGCACTGGCTGCAAGCACACTATCTGAAATTCCGGCCACAGATGTTATCTTCCGAAAGAAAACCATACAGGGTTTTAACATGAATGAATGGAAAAATGCGCTCGACAGGAATTCATTTGAAAATATATCGGCTGAATTACAGCAACTTTTTCTGAGCGGAATATTAAAAACCCGTATCCGGCAAATCTACAGTCTTAGCGAGCATGGAACTGCACTGATGCAATATATACGAAACATGTCGGACGGTAAGATCATCTTTAAGCCTTAGAGATAAATCCGGCTTATTTCATTGGAATAAAGCGATTGTTTGCAGGTGTAAGGTATCGTTGCTGCCTGTTGTAATGATAATATATATCGGAACGATAACGGCCTTCCTCCTGCATCCGTTTATCGATATAATTATTCATAAGATAATCAAAAGTGTATCCGGCATATGTATATCCGGCAAGAGCCCCTAAACGATAAATAGCATTCAGTGTTAAGGTATCGATCTCATACTGGAACAGTACTTCACCTGTAAAGTAATTATATTTGAAAAGGCCGTCGAGGCCATCGGTGGCATACATGCTTGAAAAAAACAATTCCACATTTTCATCTCCATTTACCCGGCTGATCTCGAACCATGAATTCAGGTTGACCGCATTCAGGTCGATCACTTCGTAGTATATATAGCCGCCAAATTCTTCTTCCTCTTTAACAGGCATTACATATTCTTCCAATTCAAGTTGAGCCATATTTACAATAAAGGCCTTGTTTTTTCCGGTAAGAAAAGCGCTTAGCGAATCTTCAACATATACCTCAAACCCATAGCCTTCCATTTCAGCAATAAAGTTAGAGACATAATAATCAAGGAAAGCTGAATCGTTTATATATTTCAGGTAAAGGCTTTGCTCAAACAACAAGGAATCAATTTCGCTCCCGGTAAGCATTTCCGCACTATCGATCTGCCACTCTTTCAGTGAAACCTTATAAATAAAGCGTGGAGGGATCACCAGCAGGGAGCGGGAATGGTCCTTTTCGATATATTCCCTGGCAATCTTACGCTCTATGGAGCACGATGCCAGTCCCGACAAAATTAAGAAGCACGCGAAGCAAAATATAATCTTTCTTAGCACATCTTTCATTGATTATTCATTATTTTCTTTCAGCGCAAATGCAAAAGACGTACCAAATTCTTCGGCCCGTTGGATATCTTCCTCTGAAGGTGAAAATTTTATGAATATACCCTCATTGAAATAGTTAAGTTTCAGATTTCGCAGATTTGCTTCGATGATCTTCTGCCCTTCGCCGCTCCAGCCATAGGAGCCGAAACCTGCTGCCAGTTTCTTTTTGTCGCGGATGGGATTGATCACTGCAAACAGCTTATAAATGGGCAGAAGAATGTTCTGGTTAATGGTGGGGCTGCCTACGATCACAGCATTGCTTTTTGCCATCATGGCATCAAGGTCGCCAAGCGAGATGGTTTCAACGTCCATAATTTCGGTTATGATGCCATCCACTTTGCCAATCCCTCTGGCAATACTTTCAGCAATCAGGCCGGTTTTATGGTAGGCCGAAACATAAGGAATAAACACCCTGTTTTCTTCGGGTAGTTCAACGGATTCCTTTGCATACTGCTCAGACAGATCAACCCATTTTTTCCAGTTCGTGCGCAATATGGGGCCATGGCCTGTACAAATGGCATTGATCTCAAGCGGACGAATTTTTTCTATTGCTTTGAGCATGAACTTACTGAAAGGCCTGAGGATGACATCGAAATAATATTTAAATGCGTCGCTAAAATCGCCCACTTTATCATCGTACATTTTGGCATCGCAATAATGTGCCCCGAACGAATCACAGGTAAACAGCAGTTTATCCTCTTCGAGGTATGTATACATTGTATCGGGCCAATGCAGGTTTGGGGCACTGATAAACTTCAGGGTTTTGTTTCCCAGGCTGAGTGTTTCGCCGTCTTTGACAACGAGATGTTTAAATCCCGGTTCAAAAATGTCGTTCAGATAGCGTATGGCATTCCCGCTTCCAACAACCGTTGCATCAGGGGCAAGCTCAAGAAGACGCATCAGGTTGCCCGAATGGTCGGGTTCAGTATGGTTAAGAATTATATATTCGATATCAGCCGGATCTGTCATCCTCCTGATCTTATCAATATAAGTATCCCAAAACTTTTCCTTGCTCGTTTCGATAATGGCTTTTTTCTCTGCGTTGATAAAGTAGGAGTTATAGGTGGTTCCGTATTTTGTCTCCATCACAACGTCGAAGGTAACAATATCGAAGTCGAGCACCCCTATCCAGTGAACATCGGGGCTTATTTCCAGAATTTTGTCATCTTTCTCCTGATTCATGATTGTTGCTTTTTCAGAGATCCAGTTTGATCTGCTTTTCGTCTATATCTTTATCTTTATGTTTCTTCTGAATTTTAATTTCTTTTGCTGGTGTTTCCGGTGGCAGGTCTTTTTTCTCCACTTCCTGCTGGGGTGATCCATTATCTTCCTGTTCAGCCTTTTTTTCCTTTTCCGCATCAAAAGGGAGTGGTTCGAGGAAGTTCAGGCTTTTTATCGCATTCTTTGTCAAGCGCTTACCCCGTGCCCTGTAGCTTTTTATGGTAATGAACTCAGTTGTTTCAAGGGTCAAGTCATCAATTTCTCTCTCATTAACCTTTTCGTCGAATTTCACCTCAAGCACGGGCAAATAGTCAAGGCTGAATGCCAGCAATTTCGATTCGGGATTGTCGCCAATAAAACTGGTTTTTTTCTCACTTTCCTCAAAATTAAAACGCTTCAGGTACACAAAACCCTGGTCGGCATCGAAATACACTGCCGTCATGATCTTGTCGGGCTTAAATTTCTCAATCACCACCATATCTTCATCAAAATGGTTGGCAAGGTCGAAATTATAGTGGCGATAATGACCTGAAGCATTGATGGTAAGTATCTTATCATCGCCATGGAATGCTCCAAGGTATCGACCACGTTCGGCAACATTGAGGCGTTTAACCGTATCATCGAACCAGATATCGCGTGCACCCAGCGTTGACACGCCTTCCTCTTTTTTTACAATGCTTTTAACAGGCTTTTTGGTAAGAATATTCCCATACGAGCCCCGGCCCTTGATTGCCAGGGTGCTGAAGTCAAATTCAATAGCAGGGCTCTTCAGTTTTGGGTTTGGTCTGAACACCACCCTGATCACTTCTGCTTCTCCATTTGGGTTTGCACTAAAATAGTGGATTTTCGAGTCTTCAGTTCCCTTTGTTATATTATATTCCTTGTCGCGGGTAATGCCCAGCACCGGAAAGCGTTTCACCATGTAGTTTCCCTTCCGTCCATCCTTGTACACCATGTTGTATATCGTGCGGTCGTCACCTCTTTTGAATACATCGATATGGATCACATCTCTGCCAACAAATGTTTTTGCCGCAACTTTGGTAACGACAAAAGTACCATCGGCCCGAAACACGATAATTTCGTCAATATCGGAGCAATCGCAAATGAACTCATGCTTGCGAAGTGAAGTACCGGCAAAGCCTTCCTCCCTGTCGAGATAAAGTTTCTGGTTGGCAGCTACAACAGAAGTAGCTTCGATGTTATCGAAGTTTCGGATCTCGGTTTTGCGTTCTCTTCCTTTCCCGTATTTTTTCTTTATCTGTCTGAAATAGTTAATGGTATAATCGATGAGGTGATCAAGGTGATTGTCTACCTCTTCCATTTCTTCTTCGATCGCTTTGATCAGTTCATCGGCTTTAAGGGAATTATATTTTGATATCCTTTTAATTTTTATCTCGGTAAGACGGATAATGTCGTCGCGGATGATCTCCCGCTTAAACCGCTCTTTAAACGGCTCAAGCCCCTTGTCGATCGTTGAAATAACTGACTCCCAGGTTTTACAGTTTTCGATCTTTCGGTATATCCTTTCTTCAATAAACACCTTTTCGAGCGATGAATAGTGCCATTGCAGCTCAAGTTCTGCTTTACGGATAAGCAGTTCGCTCCGCAGCAGTTCTACTGTATTCTGAGCAGATATTTCGAGCATTTCCTTCACAGAAAGGAATCGGGGCTTATCATCGTCGATCACGCATGAGTTGGGCGATACCGATATTTCGCAATTGGTAAATGCATACAAAGCATCAATGGTCTGGTCGGGAGATACGTTTGAGCTCAAATAAACCATTATTTCAACATGCTCGGCCGTATTATCATCGATCTTTTTGATCTTTATCTTTCCCTTTTCATTCGCCTGCAGGATTGATTCGATCAGGCTGCTTGTTGTTGTTCCGAAAGGCACCTCGGTGATCGACAATGTTTTTCTGTCGACCTGATTTATTTTTGCCCTGATGCGAACCCTGCCGCCTCTAAGTCCCTCATTGTATTTTGAGAAGTCGGCCAATCCACCTGTAGGAAAATCCGGATAAAGATCAAATGGTTTATCTTTCAGAATATTGATGGTGGCATCGATCAGTTCATTAAAGTTGTGCGGCAGGATCTTCGATGCCAAACCCACGGCGATACCCTCCACCCCCTGTGCAAGCAGCAATGGGAACTTCACGGGCAGGGCAACAGGTTCGCGGTTGCGTCCATCGTACGACAGTTTCCATTTGGTGGTTTTGGGGTTAAAAACAACTTCAATCGCAAATTTCGACAGTCTTGCTTCGATATATCTGGGCGCTGCAGATGAGTCGCCTGTAAGGATATTGCCCCAGTTTCCCTGTGTTTCCACGAGGATGTCTTTCTGTCCGAGCTGTACAAGGGCATCGCCTATAGAGGCATCCCCATGAGGATGATATTTCATGGTATGGCCTATGATGTTGGCCACTTTATTAAAGCGTCCGTCGTCCATATCCTTCATCGCATGGAGGATACGTCGCTGAACAGGTTTCAGTCCATCATAAATACTCGGCACGGCACGTTCGAGGATCACATAGGATGCATAGTCGAGGAACCAGTTCTCATACATTCCCGAAAGCTGAATGGTATGATATTCTGCTCCTGCACCTGCATCAGGGTTTTCGGGGTCGCTATCCTTGTCGGGGAAGAGGGTTTTATCGTTCACCTCTTCCTGTTCCTGCTGATCCTTGCTGAATTCCTGTTCAGGTTTGTTAATGCTGCCTTCTTTTTCTTCTGCCATTAACTTTGATTATTTAACTAAGCGGGAAATTTCACGAAATTCATCTGTTCCGGAATATTTCAGTAATTCAAACAGTATTGACTCATAAGTGGTGATGATCGCCCCTTCCTGCCGCATTCTTTCAACAGCCACTGCCTTATCGTTTGGATTTCTGGAGCCGATGCAATCCTCAACTACAGCCGGAATATAGCCCTGGTTTATGAGACCGATAACGGTTTGCATCACACATACGTGGGCTTCAATACCTGTAATTACGACAAACTTTTGTGCAGCCAGAGCAAGGTCCTCATTGAACCGTGGCTCTTCGCAGCAGCTAAATGCAGTTTTTTCGACAGGATTGTATTCGCCCAGTACCTCTTTTATCTCAGGGATAGTATCGCCAAGCCCTTTGGTATATTGTTGGGTGACAACGATGGGTATTTCGAGAATTTTCAGGCCCTGTATCAGAATTTTTGTATTTCTGGTAAGGGCTTCATGATCGTGGATAAACGGATACAAACGGCTCTGTATGTCGATCACCACTCCTATTGAATTTTCCTTTTTTATCCGCATATTATTATTTTGTCTACAAATTTCTTAAAGATTCGTTAAATAAAGTAATTTCAGGGCAGCTTTTTATTAACATTCGTTCCTTCAAAACATCTCTGTTGCCAGGGCTTTACGATTATTTTTTCCAAAAACGCAGCAGTAAAATCTCAATAAAAATAAAAGCCAGGGCAATCCAAATGCAAAACTTCCAAAGCTCCCTGCCCCTGTCGAATCCTTCAATATACTGAATAACAGGTTTATCGCCGGGTTTCATAAGAAAAACATGGTCTGCATCCGATGCTTCGATCTGTTCAGAAAGCTGGTCAGGATTAAACATTGCCGGAGCCGATTCGGTCCTGTCGATATTGAAGGCGAACAGTCCAATTTCCTTTTCATCAGCCGACAAGGCATAATGGCCTGCCAGTTTCACCTGGTCGTAAAGAAACAGTTCGGCCAAGCCACCGGAAGCACGAAAGCCCGGAATAAATTCATATTCACTTTCCCGGCGTTTCATCAGATAGCTTTTATCACTATCAGAAGTTAATCCCCGGGTCTCAACCTGAAGGTTTTCGCCCATAATATGATACAAGCCCGAGTGCGGACGGCTGAGCATCGCCATGCGGTATACCAGGGGTACCCAGATTGCATGCCTGGCAAGATTACCTGAGTTCGCATCCAATGGTGAAGAGATAACATACAGCCGACCTTTTCCATGCCTTGTCATTGTAATAAAGGCTTGTGTATTTTGCAGTTCCATGATCACATCTGTTGTCGCGGAGCTGTAGTTTTGAAGTGGAAAATGCCTCATTATCCTTGGCAGATCGATATTTTCCGGAACTGATTCGAAAACGTCGGCAAATATTTCGTGTGTCGTATTCATCCCTGTTACTTGCATCGTATTTGTATCGGGGGGGGCTAAAGTGCCGGCATTCATAAGAACGAGAAACTGGTTGATTGAAGCGATATCGACTTCCGGGGAGGGAATCATCAACAGGCTTCCACCCGATTGAACAAAACCTTCCAACTCATTTGCCAACCCACTGGAAATTAGTTTTACATTGTCGAGCACGATCAGATCCATTCCGGGGAATTCACTATAAGCCAACCGTCTGATATCCTCTTCCCGGTAATTAAAAACTGAGTCGTTTGCAAATATTGTTCGGAGGTAATATCCGGGAGCCGATTCACTGATCACCATTACCGGGATACGATCTTTCACTTCCCAGGCGAGATACATGATATCGTCCCATGTAACCGGATAATCATCAATGGCGATCAGGCCGGCCTGCATTCCGGCATTCCTGTTTGTAAACGGCAGCCCAACCACCGTATTCCCCTGAGGATCAATATTTACGCTGGCAAGAGCGCGCTGGCTGCCATTTATGCTTAAGCGAACAGGAATCTTTTCCAACAGTAACCCTGAGGCATTGGTAATGCGTGCATTAAGTTCCTGATGCTGGCCAATATGGTTGAAGGGGCTTGACATCCAACAGCTGTCGACATAAACATTTCCATATTCTTCCTGGATCAGCGGCAGCAAAAAAACCAGCCTGGAAGTGTCGGTGAGGAGTGGATCAAGCTTTGTAGTGGTTTGCTGAAAATCAGAGATCAAATACAGCCTTGGTTTCACGGGTTGAGCATCCCCGCCCATTTCCCGGATCCTTTCAGATATCTCTTCTGTAGTACGTGTTCGGGACGATATCCTAACATCTTTCAACATAGATATAAATTCATCTTTATTGTACCACGACTGGTGTTTGCCTTCAAAATCATTGGTAACCAACAGGAACCTGTCGGAGGGATTGTGAGCCAGCGCAACATTTTCTGCTACTGCAAGAGCTTCATCCAGCATGCTGTGACCGCTGGCGATGGTTTGCATGCTCATTGAATTATCAACATATATGCTTATCCGGGCAGAAGCCGTCCGGCTGATTCCCTGCGGACCGGGCACATATGGCCTGGCAAAGGCAAGCACCAGAAAAACAATTGCCATGATCCTGCTGATCAGGATAAGCAGATGACGCAGACGGTGCTGCCGGCGGGTTTCCTTCTTAATGCTTTTCAGGAATTTAAGATTCGTAAAATAATATTTCCTGTATCGCCTGAAGTTAAATAAGTGGATAACCACAGGTATTGCCACTGCCAATAATCCGATAAGCCAGAAAGGATGAATAAATTGCATATATGAAATACGTTTGCAGGGGCTAATTATTATTTTACCCCGACAAAAGTAATTAATATATGATTAAACAACTGAAGGAGTTTATTGTCTGCTGATGGCCGCTTAAACATTAACGGGCAGATCTGCGACATCAAGTTGAACGGGCTGCCTTACCTTTTCTTTCATCAGGGCAATATCAACAACCTCGATCATTTTATCCACGTAGTGGAATTGAAGGCCTTTGATATAATCCTCGCGAATATCCTCAATATCCTTAAAATTTTCTTTTGAAATGACGATATCCTTGATCTTTGCCCGTTTGGCAGCCAGTATTTTTTCTTTTATCCCTCCCACGGGCAATACCTTGCCCCGCAGGGTGATCTCGCCTGTCATGGCCAGTTTGTGTCGCACCTTACGCTGTGTAAATGCCGAAGCCAGTGCTGTAAACATGGTAATGCCTGCTGATGGTCCATCTTTGGGGGTAGCACCTTCAGGAACATGGATATGCACATTCCACTTTCTGAATATATCAGGGTCGATGCCCAGGCTTTTGGCATGTGCTTTAAGATATTCGTATGCCAGGGTAGCTGATTCTTTCATCACATCGCCGAGGTTTCCGGTAAGTGTGAGGCTGCCCTTACCCCTGCTGAGGCTAACCTCAACGAAGAGGATTTCACCACCAACCGCTGTCCAGGCAAGCCCGGTAACCACACCTGCAACTTCAGAACCCAGTTCACGCTCGCGCTGGAATTTAACCGGTCCGAGGAATTTTCGCACGTCCTCAGCCGTAATCTTTTTGTTATAATCTTCTTTCATGGCAATAAAGCGGGCATTGCTTCGGATCAGTTTGGCAATGGATTTCTCGAGCGAACGCACGCCAGCCTCGCGGGTATAATCAGAGATCAGTTTGCGGATAATGTCTTTCGGAAACTGCAACTGATTTTTTTTCACTCCATGATCAGTAAGTTGCCTGGGGATAAGATGCCGCCGGGCGATCTCGATCTTTTCCTCGAGCAGGTAGCCACTCAGATCGATCACCTCCATTCTGTCGCGAAGTGCGGGATGAATGGTTGTAAGCGTATTTGCCGTGGCAATAAACATGACTTTCGACAAGTCGTAATTTATTTCAAGATAATTATCATGGAATTCGATATTTTGTTCAGGGTCGAGGATCTCAAGCAATGCGGCCTGCGGGTCTCCCTGGATGGTGTTTCCGCTTACTTTGTCGATCTCATCGAGCACAAAAACCGGATTTGAAGATTTGGCTTTTTTCAGGTTTTGAATGATCCTTCCCGGCATGGCACCGATATATGTTTTCCGGTGGCCACGCAGTTCAGCCTCGTCGCGTACACCTCCCAGCGACATACGTATATACTTACGCCCGAGTGCTCTGGCAACTGATTTCCCGAGCGATGTTTTTCCTACTCCCGGGGGGCCAACGAGACAAAGGATGGGTGCCTTATGATCTTTTTTGAGTTTAATCACGGCAAGATGTTCGATGATCCTCTCCTTTACTTTTTCCAGGCCGTAATGATCCTCATCAAGTATCTTTTGGGCGTTTCCAAGGTCAAAATTGTCTGTCGTAAATTCATTCCAGGGCAGGTCAACAAGCATTTCGAGGTAGTTCACCTGTATTGAATATTCGGCTGCCTGCGGGTTCATCCGCTGAAGCTTCCTGAGCTCCGCATCAAACACCTCTCTTACTTCTTTTAGCCATTTCTTTCCCTTTGCGCGCTCTTTCATTTCATTGACTTCCTGCTCGTAGGGACTGCCACCCAGCTCTTCCTGGATCGTTTTCAACTGCTGGTTAAGCAAAAAATCGCGCTGCTGCTTGTCAAGATCCGTTTTAACCTTATCCTGTATCTGGTTTTTCAATTCCAGCATCTGCATCTCATGGCTAAGTTCAGTTAAAACCTTATGGGCCCTTTCAGTAAGGTCAGATACTTCGAGCAATTCCTGCTTGTCTTTGATCTCAATATCGAGGTTTGAAGAAGCAAAATTTACCAGAAAAACGGGGCTTTCAATATTTTTTATAGCAAATGCGGCATCTGAAGGGATATTGGGCGACATCTTGATGATCTGCATCGACATGTCCTTCAATGAGGAGATAAGCGCTTTAAAGGCTTCATCTTTGCGGTCGACCTCATGCTCGAGTGTTTCAAAAGGCGTTATTTTGGCCCTGAAATATGGATCGGTCTGGATGAGCTCAACAAGCCTGAACCTTTTCTTGCCCTGTATGATGGCTGTTGTGCTGCCATCCGGCATTTGCAGAATTTTAATAATGTTTGCTACCGTTCCTACAGTGTAAAGATCATTGGCTTCGGGATCTTCCACGCTAATATCGCGTTGTGTGATCACGCCAATGGTTTTATCGCCGGCGTATGCTTCCTTGATCAATCTGATCGACTTATCCCTGCCAACCGTAATGGGGATGACTACACCGGGAAAAAGCACATTGTTGCGCAAAGTGAGTATAGGTAGTTCTTCAGGAACGCTCTCCCTGTTCATCTGCTTTTCATCCTCGTCAGAGAGTAACGGAATAAATTCTGCCTCCCCATCCAGTAAATCAGCAAAATCAAGAAGATTATTGTCAGTAAATCGGTCCATAATCTAAGTCAAAATGTCAGTATGTCAGTAATCGTAGTCGGTCGGGTTTGGGTTGAATTATACTTAAAAACAACAGGAATAGTTACACATCAGTCCAATACAATTTCCGTCCGGCCGCATTTTATATCATATATATATAAGTGGGGCAATCATTATGCCAAAATCCGGAAAAGAAAAAATACGGGAGTGGTATACGGCTTATTTATGCCCTATATTATTGATATTCAAGCAACTTAATAGGACGTATTCATGGCGGTAAGTTCCTTGATCGAACGCAGGATATTTTGTTCTGTTTCATCAAAATCGATATTTCGCCTGCCGTAAACTCTTTTAGCGATTTCGATGGCTTTTGTAAGGGAAAAATCGGTAAAGCCTTTTGTGCCTCCCCATGCAAATGAAGGGATAAAATTGCGCTGGAACCCGGAGCCAAAGATATTGGAATTGACGCCCACAACGGTCCCGGTATTAAACATGGTATTGATACCACATTTGCTATGGTCGCCCATGATCAAACCGCAAAATTGCAGACCTGTGTCAACAAATGTCTGGTCGGGGTAACTCCACATTTTGGCAACATCATAATTATTTTTCAGGTTGGAGTTATTGGTGTCGGCGCCCAGGTTGCACCACTCCCCGATCACGGCATTTCCGAGATAACCGTCATGCGATTTATTTGAAAAGCCGAGGATCACAACATTGTTAAGTTCTCCACCAACTTTGGAGTATGGTCCTATGGTGGTGGCACCATAGATCTTTGCCCCCATCTTCACTATGGAGTTGTTACATATGGCAAAGGGACCGCGGATCATAGTTCCTTCCATGATCTCAACATCCTTACCAATATATACAGGGCCGGCGGTGGTATTGATGGTAGCACATTCCACTTTTGCCCCTTCTTCAATGAAGATATCATTCCCGAGAAGTGTGTTTGTATTGCTCAATGCCGATGAACTGCGACCTTTGGTGATCATTTTATAATCGGCACGCAAGGCCTCGTCGTTTTTGCTGAATATTTCCCAGCTGGTGTTTATTTTCAGGAAGTCGAAGGCTGTTTCCAGTTCTTCCATGCCTTCAGTATCATCAATATGGTCGAGATCGCTGGCAGTAACCCGAAGCGCGATGATCACATCATCTTTAACAAGTGCCTGGTTGGCATCCAGTTTTTTAATCTCACCGGTCAGGCCTTCATGTGGAATTACAGACCCATTGATAAGGATATTATCATCGGCCCTGATGATCGGAAACTTGACGCTCAGGTAATCCTCGGTAAGACTTGAGGTTTTCTCGCCCAGGAGATACTCCCATTTTTCCCTGATGGTAAGGATGCCTATACGCAAATCAGCCACAGGCCTGGTAAATGTTAGTGGCAATAGGTAGTTTCTTCGAAAGTTATCAAAAATAATATAGTTCATTTGCTTGTATTTATCTTTAATATTATACCAAATGCAAATGTAGTTATTTTAGTTTGATCACAGCTAACATACTGTAGCGGCAAGAAATAAAAAAGGCCGCTTACCTTGGGTAAACAGCCTCTTTGTATGTAATATACCGTATTACTTTTCGTCTTTCTTTTCGAGGTGTTTTTTATACCTGCTGCGGAATTTGTCGACACGTCCGGCGGTATCCACAAGCTGCATTTTACCGGTATAAAACGGATGCGAAGTATGAGATATCTCCAGTTTTACCAGGGGATATTCATTTCCATCTTCCCATTTAATAGTTTCTTTTGTTTTTACGGTTGATTTTGAAAGGAAGGCATATTCGTTCGACATGTCTTTAAAAACTACAAACCTGTAATCTGTTGGGTGTATATCCTTTTTCATTGTTTCTCCTTTATTTTCGGGCTGCAAAAATACGGTCTTTTATTTAATTAGCCAAATTTAATGAGGAAAAAATATTTCATCACTGCGCCAGGCAGCTGTATCATAATTCAAGTAAAAACGACATGGTGTCGACCCCATCGGCGTAATCCCACAATTCAGGGTATTGTGCTTTTCCTGGCGGGACGCTTCCCTCAATTGTTTTATCCTCAGACACCACACATTGAATATCGCTTGCCAAAGCAGCAATTTTTTCGTTAAGCTGATCTTTATCTGCATATTGTTCATAATGCAAAACCGATACCGGGGATGCTATGCTGTCAGAAGCTTTCAGCAGAAGGAAACCATTATCATAATGTTCATCACCATTGACCAGAAAAACTGATTTGTTGTAATCGTAATTGTTCCGGTATTTATGATGATCACCAGTCCAGGTATAGTGTTCAAGTGCAGGAAAAATTGCGCGAATGTCGAAGCCTTCGGGAATATATATCTTAGATACATTCCGGCAGCCGAGGCCAAAGTAGAGGAAAATGTCTTCGCCCAGTTTTTTTATTGTTTCATTACTTTCATTTCCGGTTAATACGGCAACCGCATTCCTGTTTTTCCGGATAATATGGGGATAAGGGGCAAAATAATAATTAAAGTAGCGGGCAGTATTGTTACTTCCAGTGGCAATCACCGCATCGAAATCATGAATTCTGCCATCAGTGAACTCAATATAATCAGTAAAGCCTGGTTCAAATTTGGTGAGTGCCTCAGCCATTGCCGGGATCAGATGGCGGTCGTTGGATGATAGTTTAACCTGCAGCCTGTGGCCAGCCATCAGCACCGAAAGGAAATCGTGAAAGCCCACTGCCGGGACATTACCGGCCATTACTACGGCCACTGTTTTTGTTTCAGAAACATTATTAAAGTTATATTGCGAAGTCCATTGATAAAGGTTTTGGGGATCCAGCAGCAATGCAATACCTGAAATGGCCTTACGGACAAACTCAGGTATAAACCATGCATTTTCATCCACGGCTTTTCTAACATGTTCATCAAATTTCACAGGATCAATTCTGTGATCACCCGGCGGCATGTTGTTACTACTCTCCAGCGCGAGCCTGTTTAACCCATTGCCAAGCCCGGCAAAAGCCTCTATCCGTTGTTCAATTTCCATAAAAATCCGATCATTTATGCACCTGGCAAAAATATTCAAATATTTAACATAAACAGATCAGCTAATTCAGCCAAATAACATATATTTGTTGCTCCAATTTAAAGCTGATTTAACGGATATTAAAAACGAATAAATACTTGTTACTATGAAAAAACACAACTTTTATGCAGGGCCTTCCATTCTTCCCCAATACACCATTGAAAATACGGCTGCCGCACTGAAGGATTTTGCCGGCATGGGGCTTTCGCTGATGGAAATTTCGCACAGGAGCAAACAGTTTGTTGCTGTAATGGATGAAGCGCAAGCGCTTTTTAAAGAATTGCTGCATATTCCGGATGGTTATTCTGTGATCTTTATTGGCGGAGGAGCCAGCACACAGTTTGCCATGGTACCCTTTAACATCATGAAATCAAAGGCTGCCTACCTGAATACCGGCGCCTGGGCAACCAAAGCCATTAAAGAGGCAAAGGGTTTTGGAGAGGTTGTTGTTGTCGGGAGTTCAGAAGACAAGAATTTCAATTATATTCCCAAAGGATATACCATACCCGAAGATGCTGATTATTTCCACATTACAACCAATAACACGATTTACGGAACGGAGATCAAAGAAGATATCGACTCACCAGTACCCCTGGTTGCTGATATGAGTTCAGACATCTTCAGCCGCCCCATGGATGTTTCAAAATACGCCATAATTTATGGCGGCGCGCAGAAAAACCTGGCACCTGCCGGAGTTACATTCGCCATTGTTAAGGAAGACATTTTGGGTAAGGTTGACAGACACATTCCTACCATGTTGAAATACCAAACGCATATCGATAAAGAATCCATGTTTAACACTCCTCCCTGTGTTCCGGTTTATGCAGCTTTGCAGACATTGCAATGGCTAAAAAATCTCGGCGGCGTTGAGGCCATTCATAAAATCAACAAATTCAAGGCCGGCTTACTATATGATGAAATCGACAGAAATCCTTTATTCACTGCCACCGTATCAAATCCAGCCGACCGGTCGATCATGAACATTTGCTTTGTCATGAACGGCGGCTATGAGAAGCTTGAGCAGGAATTCCTCGATTTTGCAACAGGAAAAGGCATGGTTGGCATCAAGGGGCACCGCTCCGTTGGTGGCTTCAGGGCTTCAACATACAATGCATTGCCTGTTGAGAGTGTTGAAGTACTGGTTGGTGCAATGCAGGAATTTGAGCGCATGCATAAATAATCATTCATTCGTAAATATTTTAAAGCCGGACTAACAATTCCGGCATATTCCAATAATATAAAAATTAAGGAAATGACAAAAGTTTTGGTTGCAACGGTAAAACCATTTGCCCCTGCAGCGGTGAATGGCATTAAAAAAGTTATTAAAGATTCGGGTTATGAATTAATGCTGCTCGAAAAATACAGTGATCAGCAGGAGTTCATTGATGCGGCTGCCGATGCTGACGCAATCATTATTCGGAGCGATAAAGCCGATGCCGGCGTGATCAATGCTGCCGGGAAACTTAAGATCATAGTAAGGGCCGGCGCCGGCTACGACAATGTTGATCTTGAGGCGGCCACAGCAAAAGGGGTTTGTGTGATGAATACGCCCGGCCAGAATTCAAATGCAGTAGCAGAACTGGCACTCGGAATGATGGTATTCATGGCGAGGAATAAGTTCAATGGCACATCCGGCACCGAGCTGAAAGGAAAAACACTCGGTATTCATGCCTATGGAAATGTTGGGCGCTATGTTGCCGGCATAGCCAAGGGATTTGGCATGGTATGTTATGCTTTTGATCCCTTCTTAAATAAAGAAGACATTGAAAAGGACGGTGTAACCGCCCTGTCGAGTGCCGAAGAACTATACAGCAAATGCCAATACATATCCCTGCACATCCCGGCCAATGAACATACAAAAGAATCCATCAATGCTGCCCTCATCTCAAAAATGCCCAAAGGCGCAACCCTTGTCAACACAGCCCGGAAAGAAGTTATCCATGAAGCAGACCTGCTGAAGGTTTTCGCTGAAAGGGAAGACTTTGTGTATATTTCAGACATCGCACCCGACTGTGCGGAAGAGATCGCCGAAAAATATGAAGGCAGATATTTTTTCACCCCGAAAAAAATGGGAGCACAAACGGCCGAAGCAAATATCAATGCCGGCATTGCCGCCGCAAACCAGATCAGGGAATTTCTTGAAAACAACGACAGAACTTTTCAGGTAAATAAATAATAAGAGATCTGCCGGCTGCAGTTTGTCTTCTTTTACGCTAAAAAAGATTACTCATGGACTACGAGAACGATAAAAACAATACTTTTTTCAGATTCGAGGATCTCAGGATCTATCATAAAGCACTGAGCTATGCAAAATGGATCAATGAGGTAAGTTCACCTCATTTCGAAATGCAAAACAAAGTTATTATTGAACGCTTTAATACATCATCGCACGATATCGTCCTGAACATAGCGGAAGGTTCGGCAAGAAACAAAAGCCAATTTATTTATTATCTGAAAATGGCGAAGAGTTCGGTCAGGCAATGTCTTGTTTTTACAAGCATTTGCCATCAGCTTGGTTTTTTTAGCGAGGAAGAAGAGGATGAATCCCGCATGCAGCTTATGGAAATGACCAAAATGATCGGTGCCCTGATATCTTCACTTCAGCGGAACAATAACAACAAACGGGTTGATGGCAGTTCAGAGTATGAGGATGATCTTCCTGTTGATTAGTTGATCCCTGAAAATTTAACATATTTATTCATTTTTTAAAACAAAGCGGAGTCCAACAAAGGCCCGGAAAACAAAAAAAAGCATGGCAATACTCAAAGCATTTAAAGGATTAAGGCCGCCAAAAGAAATTGTTAAACATCTGGCATCAAGGCCTTACGATGTTTTAAACTCTGATGAGGCGCGTGAGGAAGCGGAGGGAAACAAATATTCCCTGCTCCATATCATTAAACCTGAAATTGATCTCCCTCCTGATGTGGATGTTCATGCACAAAGCGTTTATGAGAAGGCTGCAGAGAACTTTGCAAAGTTCAGAGCTGAAGGCTGGCTGGTGCAGGATGAGCAGGACCACCTTTACATTTACGCCCAAACAATGAATGGAAAAACACAATACGGTATTGTTGGGTGTGCTGCAGTTGAGGATTATATGAATGGTATCATAAAGAAGCATGAACTTACGCGGCCTGATAAAGAAGAAGACAGAATGAAGCATGTACGCATTAACAGCGCCAACATGGAACCGGTTTTCTTTTCATACCCTGCTTTAAAAGAAATTGATGATATTATCAGTCAGTTTGTAAGCCAGCATGATGCTGAATATGATTTTGTTGCCGATGACGGTATAGGCCATCAGTTTTGGGTGATCCGCGATACCATGATCAACAACAGGATCATTTCTCTTTTTGGCAAGATCCCGGCCACCTATGTTGCCGATGGTCATCACCGGACTGCTGCTGCTGCACTGGTAGGAAATGAGCGTAAAAATGCCAACCCAAATCATACGGGAAACGAAGAATACAATTTCTTTCTTGCGGTTCATTTTCCCGACAACCAGCTCACCATTATCGATTACAACCGGGTGGTTAAGGACCTGAACGGATTGAGCAACGAGGAATTCCTCGCAAAGCTCAGCCAGTTTTTTAGTGTAATTGACAAAGGCAGCGAACTTTACAAACCTTCCAGGCTGCATGAATTCAGCATGTACCTTAACGGAAAATGGTATGCCCTGCAAGCCAGGGAAGGCACTTACGACGATACTGACCCCATCGGTGTTCTTGATGTAACGATTCTGTCAAAGCATGTGCTCGACGGCATCCTGGGCATCAAAGATTTGCGCAGAGACAAAAGGATTGATTTTGTTGGAGGTATCCGTGGCCTTGGAGAGCTTGAAAAACGTGTTGACAGCGGTGAGATGAAAGTTGCCTTTGCACTTTACCCTGTATCAATGAAGCAGCTTATCGACATTGCCGACACCGGTAATATTATGCCACCAAAAACAACATGGTTTGAGCCTAAGCTACGAAGTGGGCTTGTGGTTCATTTACTGGATTAACTGCAGAGGCCTCTTCCATTATTTACCCAACTTGATCATGCGCGTATCTGTATCGTGCAACAGGGCTTTATCGCCCGCATATATCTTTGCGGTTACTTCGTGGATATTCCCGGTGATCGGGGTTCCATCAATAAATATGTCGATCGGTGAAAGTGACAAATGATCAATATTCACTTCCAGCGGGGGGTGATGGTCACTTACAAATATCTTCACTTTTCCCTTCCGGCCTTCGTTGTCAAGGTCATAAACACGCACCAGCAAGCGGTCGTTCACGAGTGTATCATATAAATTTACCCTCAGGTTCATAGTACAAAAAATTATAGCGTCCTCTTTTGGTCGAATAGGCTAAGATTTGGGTCAAATAACAAAGGCATATGTTCAGAGAGGCATATTATTACCGTCGATAATAAAGCCAAGATACCAAAATATCTATAACTTAGCAAGGAAAATAAACTCGTAAAAACTCATATTTATATTTTATGAGCATTCGTAAAAACCTAAAAAACATTCTCAGGGATATCCCGGCCGGAGTGAGGCTCGTAGCTGTTTCGAAAACAATCCCCCCCCTGATCATCCGGGAAGCCTATAATACCGGACACCGGATATTTGGCGAAAATAAAGCGCAGGAATTGCTTGCCAAGCAGCCGGTATTGCCCGACGACATAAAATGGCACTTCATCGGGCACCTGCAAACCAACAAAGTCAAACAGATCGTAGCCTTTGTTGAGATGATCGAATCTGTTGACCGCATGAAACTGCTGAAGGAAATCAACAAGCAAGCCCTGAAGCACAATCGCAAAGTAAAATGCCTGCTGCAGTTTCATATTGCCAACGAAGAAACAAAATTCGGACTGGACATTTCGGAGGCCAGGCAACTTCTTTCCTCAGAAGAATACAGTAAGATGAATAACATAGAAATATGCGGAGTGATGGGAATGGCAACATTTACGGATGACGAGGAGGTTGTTCGAAAGGAATTTGCCAACCTCAGTTCGTATTTCGGGCAGTTAAAATCTGAATTTTTCACTGATCAGGAATCGTTTAAAGAAATATCGATGGGTATGACCAATGATTACCTTCTGGCAATTGAAAAAGGGAGTACGAACATACGCATTGGAACAGCCATATTCGGGGACCGGAATTATCAATGATCCGATGGAGTATTTTTTATATGGTCTGGGATTTATAATTCTTAATTGCGGAGCCAGGCTGGCAGATGGTACCAGTTATTCCACCCGTCTGGCACCGCCACCGATCTCCGGCGTATAAAATTCTGCTTTAAGGTCGGTCGCTGCAGCATATGCTTTACCCACAGATTCAATAAAAGCAGAAACCTGATCCACATGAACAAGTGATATAGCGCAGCCACCAAAGCCGGCGCCGGTCATCCTTGAACCCAGAACCCCGGCCTGGCTCCGCGAAATACCAACCATGGTATCCAGCTCGTAACCTGTAACTTCATAGTCATTTTTGAGCGAATCGTGCGATTGGTTCATCAGATCGCCAAATATTTCGAATTCCTTGTTCATAAGCGCCTTAACGGCCTCCAACACCCTGCGATTTTCGCTGACAACATGCCGCACCCGCTTTCTAACTACCACATCTTTAATAATATGCTCAATATCGCGAAAAGTTTCGAGACTCAACTCACCCAGTGAATTAATATGCCTGGTTTTTTGGATTTCCTGCAATCCTGCACGGCATTCAGCTACTCTTTCATTGTATTTTGAATCGCTCAGCCGGCGCTCCACCGCGGTATTGGCAATCACAATCCTGTGCGCAGGCGGAACAAAGGGTACATGAACAAATTGCTCTGTGCCGCAATTAAGAAAAAGTGCTGATTTTTTGCGTGCTTTCCCCGCAATGAACTGATCCATAATACCACACTGCACGCCCACAAATTCCCGTTCTGCACGAACCGACATATGTATAAGCCCGGGCATGTCGATACCATATCCGTATAATTCGTTGATCGCTACGGCAGTAACCAGTTCGATGGAAGCAGATGACGACAAACCTGCAGCAGCAGGGATATTGCCGGCGTAATAAAGCTCCAGGCCACCAATGGCTTTCATCTGCCTGTTAAACTCTGAAATGATCCCAAGCGGGTAGTTTACCCATTGACCGGGATGTTTTTCACTTAATCGATCCAATGCTATAGTGGCCTTATAGTCAAAATTGGCTGTCGCAAGCCGAAGCGTGGTTTCCCCGGTTTTTCTGGCAAGCAGGTAGGTGCCGAAGCTCAGTGCAGCGGGCAATACATAGCCGTTATTATAGTCGGTATGTTCGCCGATAAGATTTATGCGCCCGGGAGCAAAAAATATTGCTGTTTCCAGATCAGAACTGCCATAAAGCCTTGCAAATTCCGCTTTCAGATTGCTGATATCCATCGTTCAGGTTTTCAGCAAAGGTAGAAAATGTTCATATGCGGACAAAGCGCGGTGAAATCGAACACTTTCAATTGTTTTTGAACAGAAAAAGCAGATGCATCATACTGACATACTGATTATTAAATAAATTGGTATAATAATTGAATTTTGATTTTCAACACTCAGGCATGAAACATTCACTGTGCCTGGCGAACAACAAAAAGCCTGAGTGCAAGATGCCATTAAATTCAGGCAGTTGCTAAGTGAAAAGCTGGATGTAGTTATCCTCGAACGTACCAAATAACCGGCAAGCCATTTTTTAATTCAGAAAATTATTTACATTTGCCGCGTTCTTACGAATAACTTTCTTCGGGGCAGGGTGAAATTCCCGACCGGCGGTGAAAGTCCGCGACTCCCGTAATTCGGGACTGGACCGGTGAAATTCCGGTACCGACAGTACAGTCTGGATGGTAGAAGAAAGAAAACATGGCCTGCATTGCCAGCCATGATCTTTGGCGGTATTCCATCCATGGTATTGCCAGGCCCCCTTGAAGTCATTTATAATCAAAAATGATCGTGGTTATTCCTAAGCATGATCAATTGATCTTATTTTACTGATTATTAATGTACTACAAAATTAATTATGAAAAGCAGAGCGAAGATTTTGATGATGTTCATGCTGGGCATTATTTTTACAACTGCCCAAAGCCAGGGAACGATTTACGGTATTATTGTGGATAAAACCACAGGCAGGGCCCTTTCCGGGGTAAACATCACAAACCAGGAAAAAATGTCGGGCACATCCAGTGCAGAAGATGGAAGTTTTAGCTTCAACTTGTCGACCGGAAAGCATCTGATCATGTTCAGCATGATCGGTTACACTACAGAATTTAAAGAAGTATTTATTTACGACAGCACTGAAACAGATCTGGGCAGGATATCCCTAAGCCCGGAGGTTATCGGGCTGAGTGAGATCACTGTGATCAGTTCGGTGGCCGTCGACCGTAAATCGCCGCTTACTGTTTCCACTATTAAGGCAGAAAGTATCGAAACACGTTTGGGAGATGAGCCCCTGCCTGAGGTTATGAAGATGGTTCCTGGAGTTTATGCTACGCGTACCGGTGGTGGTAGCGGTGATGCAGCCGTGAATATCAGGGGATTTAAGCAGGAAAACATCACCCTCTTACTGAATGGCATCCCGGTCTCATCGGTTGAGAACGGATTGGTTTACTGGAACAACTGGCTGGGCTTGTCGGATGCTACCGACCGCATACAGATACAGCGCGGATTAAGTGCTTCGCCCGTAGCCATGAATTCTGTCGGAGGCACGATCAACATCATTACCAAAACTACTGAGCCTGTAACCGGAGGGAGTCTGGGATTTTCGATTACGGACTATGGTAATACAAAATTCAGCTTCAGCTATAACACGGGCAAAATGGATAATGGCATGGCCATTAGCTTTCTGGGATCACACATCAGAGGCCCTGGTTATGTCGATGCCACCTATGTAAGGGGTTGGGGATATTTTCTCTCGGTAAGCAAGACCTTTAACGACGAGCACAAGCTGGTATTTATCGGTCTGGGAAACCCTGAAAAACACGGCCAGCGCAATTTTATGCTAAAACCGGAAGAGACCGCCCGCTATGGATTGAAGTTCAATAAGGACTGGGGAAGTTATAATGGAGAGATCAATAACAGCTCCGAAAATTTTTATCATAAGCCCCATCTCAGCCTCAGCCATTACTGGACAATTAATAAAAAGTCGATGCTGGCAACAGCAGCATATTTTTCATATGGATACGGTGGCGGAAAGTGGTCGGATAATTTTATGACCGACCGCCGGATATGGGATTTCCGGAACCCTTCCGGGCAAATCGACTGGGAAGCGATCTATTTCAATAATGCCAGCCACACTGACACCTTCCTCCTTGCCAGTGGACAAACAGCAAGCGGGTTTTCGAAAAACATCCAAACAGATTTCCTTGCTTCACATATCTGGACAGGGGTGTTGTCGACTTTCGACCACCAGATCAGTGAAACACTTAAACTCACTGCAGGCATTCATTACCGTTTCTTCAGGTCGACACTACAACAGAAAGTGCGTGATCTGCTCGGGGGTGATTATTATATTGATGATTATGCATGGTCGCTGGCAGGAGTAGCCGGTCGCGATCAGATGAAGTACAGGGGTGATATAGTGAAGGTCGATAACGGGGCTCTGATCCATTATATTAACCTGTTCGGTCAGGCGAATTACACAAGTGGCCGCTGGGATGCTTTTCTTGCAGGCTCCATAACCCAAAATCTTTATCAGCGGGTTGATCATTATAACTATACAGATGATCCATACAGCCAGCAAGTCAGGCTGGCAGGATTTGATGCCAGGGGTGGGATAAACTTTAAACTCAATGAGTTTCATCACCTCTACATGAATGCCGGATACTTTTCGCGTGTACCCTATTACAAGTTTATATTCGGAAACTTCACAAATCAGGTATCAGCGAATTTGCAGAATGAAATGATCAGCTCAGCTGAAGCCGGATACGGCATGAGCTATGATCATACAAGGATCAGGCTGAATGCTTATTACCTTTATTGGAAAGACAGGTCGTTTCTGGCCAATGAATATAATCAGTTTCTCGACCCGGTATTGATCCATGGGCTGGATGCTGTGCACAAGGGGGTTGAAATGGAAATCAGCCAGCGCCTGAACAAGAACATCAGCCTTGCGGGGATCGTTTCCGTTGGCGACTGGAAATGGCAAAACGATGTAGATGCAGAAGTTTATGATAATAATAATGTACTGCTTGACACCATTAGTGTTTATGCCAACGGCTTATATGTGGGCGATGCACCGCAAACGCAGTTCGGACTGAGTGGAAATTATTCATTCCTTGATCATTTTACCCTTGTATTGAACTGGGTTTATTACGACCGCCTGTATGCTGATTTTGACCCTGTAAAAAGGAATTCGGCCAATGACCGGGAACAATCGTTTCGGATTCCTTCCTACCACCTTCTCGACGCCCATTTCACCATCACTTTTAAAGCACTTGGTGTACCGGCCACAGCCAATCTCAGCATATTGAATCTGTTAAATTCGGAGCATATCATGCGCGGACTGGATGGCAGCGACCATAGCATTGACAGTTTTACCGGTTTCTGGGGATTTGGGCGCACAGCAACTGTTGGATTAAAGCTTTATTTTTAGAGGTTTTGGGACAATAAAATAAAAATTCTACCGGTAAATGGCCGCATGTATCCGGCTTTCGACAGCCTATTATAATTTTTCGTGCCAAACTCAGTACTTTATTTGGAATAATTCTAAATATAGATAATTTTGAACAAGATATAAACATCTAAGCTATTCATTATAAACAGGTAATTATACCTTAGTTTAAAATTTGATAATATTGTTAACATTTTTTTAACACGTTCACACGTATATCTAAATAAATTTACATCAAAATCTTTAAACCAAAATTTCATTTACTATGAGAAAAGTTTACCAAATTCTGATGCTAGCAGCCCTGGTGCTGCTATCGGGTGCGATGTATGCCCAAGGTACGGTTAAGGGTGTTATTCTGGATAATGACACCAAAGAAGCCTTACTGGGTGCAACAGCAGCCATTGAAGGAACAACAATTGGAACAACTGCCGCAATTGACGGAAGTTTTTCTTTTTCTGCCCCTGCAGGAACCCATGTCTTGCTAATCCGTTTTATTGGATATGAAGAGATCAACATGGATGTTACTGTAATTGACGGAAAGATTACCGACCTGGGTAAGATCTTTGTTAAGTCCACCTCTATTGGCCTTGATGAAGTAAAAGTCATTGCTTCGGTAGCGGTTGACCGTAAAACGCCAGTAGCTGTGTCAACAGTTAAGTCAAAAACCATCGAAGAAAGGCTTGGAGGACGCGACCTTCCACAGATCCTGGAATTTACTCCAAGTCTTTATGCTTCCCCGAACGGAGGTGGTTACGGAGACTCACGTGTGAATATACGTGGTTTCAATCAAAGAAATGTAGCCGTACTTATCAACGGAATACCAGTTAACGATATGGAGAACGGCTGGGTTTACTGGTCAAACTGGGCCGGACTGGGTGATGCTACTAGCCAGATCCAGGTGCAACGTGGCCTTGGTGCTTCCAAACTTGCGATCAACTCCGTTGGTGGTACAATGAACATTATAACAAAAACGACTGATGCTGAAAAGGGTGGGTCCTTTAAGTATGAAGTTACCGATTTTGGCAACCAGAAGATGACACTCAGCCTTTCAACAGGAAAAATGAGTACCGGTACCGCAGTTTATTTTGTAGGTTCACGTACATGGGGAGAAGGATATATTCCGGCAACCTATGTCGATGCATGGAGCTACTATTTATCAGTGAGCCAAGATATTGGCAAGAAACACAAACTTACTTTCACAGCTATTGGGGCACCCCAAAAACATGGACAACGTTATTCTTATCTTTCAAAAGAAGATTTCGATCGTTGGGGTAACAAATACAATGGCGATTGGGGCTGGCGAGGCGGCGAGCAGTTGAACCAACGCCAGAATTATTATCACAAGCCACAATTCGCTCTGAACTGGTATTATGACATCAACGAAGACATGTTCCTGGCTACCTCAGCATACATTTCTACAGGCAATGGTGGGGGTTCCGGCCCATTAGGCAAATACACCAACAGAACTGCACTTGGTCTGATTGATTGGGATCAAGCTGTTGCATGGAACTCTAACAACATGGGTATTAACGATACCGTTGTAAATACCGACGGTGACACTTTAAGTGAATCACAAAGCATTCTGCGTAACTCAGTAAATAATCATTTTTGGTATGGAATACTTTCAACTCTTAAAATTGATTTAAGTGATAACTTTAACTTAATGGTTGGAATTGACGGGCGCTCCTACAAAGGTGAACACTATCGGGAAGTACGCGATCTTATGGGTGGCGATTTTTATTATGAAAAATATAAATACGCTGTTGATGGTGTAGCCGGAAGAAACCAGATCATGAAAGTTGGTGATAAGATTGCATATGATAATGATGGACTTGTCAGGTATGGAGGTGCTTTTGCACAATTAGAGTATACATCAGGTAATTTCTCGGCATTTGTTGCCGGCACCCTATCCAACACATGGTTTAAGAGGATTGACCGTTATAACTACGTTAATGAAGCCGACCAGGAAAGTGAACTTCTTAATGCGGTTGGCTATAATGGAAAACTCGGGGCTAACTATAATATCAATGAGCAACATAATATTTTTGCTAATTTTGGGTATTATTCCAAAGCGCCTGACTTTAACTTCTTGTGGCCCAACTATACCAATGAGAAGAGTACCGATGAAATCCTGAACGAAAAAATTATTGGGTTTGAACTTGGTTATGGATTTAAGAGCAGGTTCTTCCACGCCAATGTGAATGGGTATTATACCATGTGGCAGGATAAATCACTACTTTCACGATCATTCAGCTCTGACGGACAAGACACACGCTCTTTCATTACCGGGCTTGATGCAACACATATGGGTATTGAAGCCGAAGCGATGGCGCACATTACCGATGTATTTGACATAGGTATTCTCGCCGCTATCGGTAACTGGGAATGGACAAACGATGTGATTGGAATTGTTGTTGACGACCAGACATTTCAAATTGACAGCACCGAAGTTTATGCTGAAGGATTGAAAGTTGGAGATGCTCCGCAGACACAACTTGGTCTTAAACTGCAATATAATCCATTCAGAAAAATCAATCTGGGAACAGACATCATTTATTACGATCATTTTTATGCAGATTTTGACCCAGCTGACAGGGACAATCCTGCTGACAGGGAACAGGCCTATAAAGTACCCTCATGGACCATGGTTAACTTCTACGCAGCCTACAACTTTAAACTCGCAGGCCTGAATTCACAATTCACAGCAAATGTTTTTAATGTATTCGACGTAGAATACTGGGCCGAAGCACAAGACGGATCAAATCATGATGAAGAGAGTGTTGTTGGATTTTATGGATTTGGCCGGACCTTCAACTTTGGCTGGAAGATATTCTTTTAATATTTTATCTTGCGAAGATTTTTATAATTCATATAAAAGCCGTCCTTTTTGAGGCGGCTTTTTTATATTTTTGTATCGGTCAACAATTATCCAACTTCATATGAAAAACAAAGTAAGCTCCGCTTTCATTATTATAGTTCTAATACTTTATGTTACATCATGTTGTAACAAGAAAGATAATAAACCCTATCTTGTTGTCCTTTCCATGGATGGGTTTCGCTGGGACTATCCCGACAGCATTCACACGCCCACCCTGGATGCCATCGCTGCTC
>JAVVEM010000030.1:0-2468 GCA_032250805.1 Bacteroidales bacterium | reverse complement strand
CTGATCATGTGGTATATGGACGAACCCGACCACATTGCACACCGCCATGGACCCTTCTCGCACGAAACCGACAGTGTGATCATGTATCAGGACAGCCTGCTGGGCATTTACCTTGAAAGGATCTCGGCCCTGCCCCATGCCGGACAGATCAACCTGATCATCACTTCAGATCATGGCATGCAGGCTTCTGACCCCACACGTACCGAGTATCTCGAAGACTATATCGAGGAGCGCTGGATTGCCGACATACAGGGTTATAATCCCAATTTCAGCATCCTTGCCGCCGATGGTTGTCTTGATTCGTTATACGAAGCCCTTTCGCGGGGGCAGCATTTTAAGGTATGGAAAAGTGGTAGTTTGCCCGGGAGGCTCAATTACGGAACAAACCCCCGCTGCCTTGATCTCGTGGTATGCGCCGACAGTGCCTGGCGTATCGAGGGACGCCGTAATGAAGGCCGCAGACCTTCGTATGGCGACCATGGCTATGATAACCGTAACACCGACATGCACGCCATCTTTTATGCCACCGGCCCTGCCTTCAAAAAAGGCCACCTCCACCCCACCTTCAATAATGTCGACCTCTACCCCCTCATGGCCCATATCCTTGGCCTGGCCCCTGCCCGGGTTGATGGGAAGTTTGAGAATGTTAAAGAGATGATGGCGGGGGAAAAGTGACAAATAACAAATAACAAATAACAAATAACAAATAACAAGCAAGGATGTATATTAAACCCGGTTATCACATCATTTATTAACGATTCTTTTCTTTATTGTTTGTAAAGATGTTACAAATATTGCTATTAACTCTCCATTCTCATTCAGTGCTTCATCAAGTAAGTCATTGTTGCTACTTAAATTATTTAAGCTTAGCAATTTAAGATTTATTTGAGTTTCTCTTAACTCCTTAACAATTATACTAAGTTTGTGATAAAGATCTTTCCTGGATTCAGAACTTCTGGCTTCGCCATAATTAAGAGCAACACTTGTACCTGATCTTATCAATTGTGATTTTAAGTGTCTTCCGCTATCAGAATAAGTAATCGTATCACATACATGCAAGATAAGACTTGCAAATTTTATCACTCGAAATTCCAGTTCTACTATCATATACTTATTAGTACCAAAAGCAGTAAAATGTCACACTTGGATAAGAAAAAAATTTACTAAATGGAAAGAATAAACATATGTAACTTGATATCTTAAATTTGTTTTTTGTTATTTGTTATTTGTTATTTGTTATTTGTTATTTGTTATTAATCTATTATTCCAGCTTTCTGCACATTTGCGAGCATCAGCTGATCAAGCATCACCATCGCCGCCATGGCTTCTACAACCGGCACAACGCGTGGAGCTGCGCAAATATCATAACGGCCCCTGCCCCTGATGCTCGTAAGGTGGCCGCTACGGCTGACGGTTTGCTGTTGCTTGCCAATGGTTGGAATAGGCTTGAAGATCACACGAAAAACGATATCCTCGCCATTTGAGATGCCAGCCTGTATGCCACCGCTGTTGTTTGTAGCAGTCCGGATATGTCCGTTGTGCACGGTAAAAAGATCGTTATATTCCGATCCTTTCATCCATGCAGCATAGCGTCCCGAACCATAATCAAAGGCAACAGCTGCATTGATACTCATCACTGCTGAAGCCAGTGAGGCCTGCAACTTATTAAAAACCGGTTCGCCCAGGCCGGCAGGAACACCCGTAATGGTTGTCTGTACTTCGCAACCAATGCTATCGCCTTCTTTTTGCAATCTATTTAAAAAGGCCTGCATCTGCCTGCTAATTTTTTTATCGGGGCATTGCATTACCGTCTTTCCCGCCTGTTCCATTTCGGCAAAAGAATAATCGCGATCAGTGCTATAATGTCCGATGCAGCTGGTAATCCCTGCAATAAAAATACCTGAGCGGGCAAGAATTTGTTTTGCAATTGCACCTGCAACAACCCTTACCGCCGTTTCCCTTGCCGAAGCACGGTGCACCAGGCGGTGATCATCCAGTCCATATTTTTTATGATAGGTAAAGTCGGCATGTGAAGGCCTGTAAACATCTATCAGATAATCATAATCTTCAGGCTTTGCATCTGTGTTTGGGATTACGAATGCTATTGGAGCGCCGGTAGTTACATTATCAATAAGGCCCGACAGGAACCGGGGAATATCGGTTTCTTTGCGTCGCGACGATAAACGTCCGCCGGGCTTTCGGCGTGCAAGATCGGTAATAAGATCTTCCAATTCCAGGGTGATCCCCGCGGGGCAGCCATCGATCACACCACCGATAACCGGACCGTGCGATTCCCCGAAAGAGGTTAAACGAAATATTTGGCCAATAGAATTTCCTGCCATAATACAAAGATAATGAAAACCCTTTAGGAAATGTATTTCAGCTATCAAATGTTCTGATGATCAGGCTTTTGTCAGACGGAGCCAATAATCATGAAGGCGAAATTAAGCGTCGGCAAGTAAGCTCAG
>JAVVEM010000069.1:5788-8334 GCA_032250805.1 Bacteroidales bacterium | reverse complement strand
AAGGCATCCTCGACATGGCCGTCGACATCCTTCCCAGTGAGCTTCCGCGCGAATCTTCTATCGCGTTTAGCAATGCACTGCTGGCGTATGTTAAAGCCATTGCTTCGGCAAATTACGATGTTCCCTTTGCCGAACTCGAAATCCCCGGCCCCATCAAACGGGCAATGATATTGCACCAGGGTAAATTAACTCCTGACTATAAATTTATTTCGGAATACCTTAATAATTAATCAAATATAAAATAATTAATTAATGATGAAAAAAGTATTGATCCTTGGAGCCGGAATGGTAGTAAAACCCATCGTTACGTATTTATTGGAAAAAGAATACCACGTAACTGTAGCCACGCGTACAAAATCAAAAGCCGATACCATGATCGGCAATCACCCCAATGGCACTTCGCTGGCCTGGACCGTCGACGATGAGGCCACCCTCGACAGTTTGGTGCAGGAGCACGACCTTACGGTGAGCCTGCTCCCATATGCATATCATGTGATGGTAGCCAGGCTGTGCATTAAGCACAAGAAGAATATGGTAACGACCTCCTACGTAAAGCCTGAGATGAAGGCCCTTAATGCTGAGGCAAAGGCTGCCGGCATCATCATCCTGAATGAGCTAGGGCTAGACCCCGGTATTGATCATATGTCGGCCATGAGGATCATCGACCATGTTCATGAAAAAGGTGGTAAGATCGAAGAATTTTATTCTTTTTGTGGAGCCCTCGTTGCACCCGAAGTAGAAAAGAACCCCTTCAACTATAAGTTTACCTGGGCCCCCAAAGGTGTGGTTATGGCCAGCAACAATGATGGGAAATACCTGCGCAGGGGAGAGGTAAAATACATACCTACAGAGGACCTCTTTAAAGATCCTATTAAGGTTGACGTTCCCGGTGTTGGCCCGCTTGAGGTATATCCCAACAGGGATTCATTGCCTTATATTGAGCTGTATGGGATACCTGAGACAAAGACAATGTTTCGCGGTACATTCCGCTATGAGAAATGGTGCGAAGTTCTTGACGGGATGAAAGCGCTGAATCTGCTTTCCTATGATAAATTTAACATGGATGGCTTGACCTATGCTGAATTTTTGGCAAAAACATCAGGGCTGGAGGATATTAATAACCTGAAAAATGCTGTTGCCGAAAAAATTGGAGGTGACGAAAGCGGATATATAAGAGAAGCCCTGGGATGGTTGGGTTTCTTTAGTGATGAGGCTGTTGACAGACTGGAAGATTCGCCCTTTGAAGTTACTTCAGATGTGATGATAAGCAAAATGATGATCGGACCTGAAGAGCGGGACATGGTTGTACTGCAGCATACATTTGTAGCAGATTATAATGGTGAAAAGGAAGTGATCAGATCAACAATGCTAGATTACGGATCGCAGCAAACCGATACTTCTATTGCCCGCACAGTTGCCCTGCCTGCCGCATGTGGCGTCGACATGATACTGCAGGAACAGATATCGGCAACGGGAGTCCATATACCTGTGATACCTGATATCTATAACCCGATTCTTGATCAACTCGAAACCATGGATATTAAGATGGAAGAGGAATTTGGATTGAGCATGGAGAAAAACATTAAATAGCACCCGGCTTCTGTTTACTGGCAGGTGGCAGGCAGTAACTGCCCGGGATCTGCCATATTTTCATCATACGGGGCCTGCCATCATTGTTGGCACCGGCAATTAAAATAAACGAATGGACCTTACCCTCACGCTTTTGCTTGTTGCTGTCGTAGTAGGATTTTATCTGTATACTTCGGGAAAGAAACGGGATAAGGCAGAGGCAAAAACAGCTAACAGTAAGTACAGGAACAATATGAAATACGGAAAATGGATTGGTGGAGGCCTGGGATGGGCATTTGGAGGCCCGATAGGTGCCATTTTGGGTTTTGCATTCGGGTCGATGTACGATGGGATGCAAAATGGAAAATATGCTTACGAAAAAGGAGCCTCCACAAGCAGGGGTGATTTTAGTGCGAGCTTACTCATTCTTTCGGCTGCTGTGATGAAAGCCGATAGCCAGGTTACCAGGTCCGAACTGGAATATGTAAAGGCATTTCTGATCAGACAGTTTGGCCCCCAGACAGGGCAGGAGCAACTGCTGGCCCTTCGCGAGATATTGAAACAGGATTTTAGTATTGTTGATGTAAGCCGGCAAATCGCCCGGTTTATGGACTATTCATCGAGGTTGCAGCTCTTACATTTCCTTTTCGGGATATCGGGTGCCGATGGCCATACACATCCTAAAGAGATTGCAATGATCGAGAGCATTGCTTCTTACATGGGTATTCGCCATCCCGACCTGAAATCGATCAGGGCCATGTTCGTGAAGGATATTAACAATGCATACCAGATACTTGAGATCACGCCTGATGCCAATAATGAAGAATTAAAAAAGGCTTACCGGAAAATGGCGGTTAAATATCATCCCGATAAAGTGGCCCACCTTGGCGAAGATGTAAAAAAAGCGGCTACGGAGAAGTTTCAGAAAGTACAGGCTGCTTATGCGGAAATAAAGAAGCAGCGGGGGATGAAGTAGA
>JAVVEM010000069.1:0-5688 GCA_032250805.1 Bacteroidales bacterium | reverse complement strand
GTAACGATTTACGAGGCCAACAATACAGGATGGCCTTATAACCTGGGATTCATCCTTGGGGTGATGATCTTTTATGGTGGAGGTTCAAAGGGTACGTGTAGGCGGAGATAAATGCCGGATGTTGGGCATGGGTGCAGCTTAGGTGTGCATTATAAAATTCTAATCTTTACCGCCCATGCAGGCAATAATCATGGCTTGTTGGGTTTTTGGCGTACCCATACCTAATCGAAAAATTTCCAGCTGATCCCAAACCTGAATCCTGCATCCATAAGGGGGTAGGAGGGGACCATATAATAATCGTACTGCCCGAAAAGGGCATTGAAGTGCGAATATTTTAAAAATAAACGGGCCCTTTTTACTCTGAAATTGAAGAAAAAATCGGCATAAACAAAATTGCCTATCTCCTTCACATCCTGGATGTAAAAACTTCGCAATGCAGGCATATAAGCTTCAGCAAAATAACTGGTATTATAAAATACTTCAATGCCGGGTTGTATGGTTGTAGCCCCTTCGAATAGAGGGATGGTAACAAATACAGCCACATTGCCTATAAATTCCGGCAGTCTGATAAATGTATCATCAGAGGCTTTCTGATATGCGAACCTGGTATCAATCCCTACTATACTAAAGCGAAAATCCTTGTAGATTAATGCTTTCAGGACATTTATGCCGCCAGATGACTGATGGGGCAAGGCATTTTGATCCAGGCTTACGTAATTATCAAGGAAGAAATATGCAACACCGGTTTTGAGGCGTGCCCGCTTATAGAAAAGTGAGAATTGGGTAATGTCAGTGCTTTTAAAATTGTTTTCCCACCTGAAATGATTGCCTGAATAATTTTGGTAAAACCATCCGGGCTTTTGTTTTGCCTGGTAATAGCGGAATTCAATATGACCGAATTTCTTTTCTGTTTTTCCCGGATAATAGCTCAAACTGCCATCCAGTATAAAGTCACCTCCGTTATAATCGCCTGTAACAAATTCAGCCCTGCCTTTGATCAGGTAGGTTTTTTTTAATAGCCAGTAAATGCCGGCCGAGGGTATGAGCTGGTTAAAGTACCGCCGGTCGGTATAGCCACCGAGTTCATGATATTCATGCTGAATAGCCCCATAAAGGTAAAATGCCTTCCGTTCGGTTGAGTCCAGATATCCAAGATTCGACCATGTAAGCTTGTTGGAGATATTGAAGTGATATACAGAATCGAAGGTACTGGTAGAGTCGAGGTAAATATTTTGATAAAAGCCAGCAGCGGGATTCCCGTCACTGTATATTTGTGTATTCCTCAACCATTTGAAGCTATGTGTTATCCTTCCTGCATGTATCTTTCGGCGCACATAAGTGCTGTCGTTCAGCTTTTTATGTTTTTTCTGGAGATTAAAATACTGATTGATATAAAATGAAGATTGTTTGATAAAGTTCGTAGCAGAATTGAGATTAACCGGTATCACAAAACGGTCGGTTTCAACATTTTTTTCAAACAGGCTGTCGTCGGTGATGCCTCCATTTTCATGAACATATACTTTATTGTAGAGATAGTTGCCAATTAGCCCATATCTTTTGTCTTTTGTATAGAACTGCCCGGTTAGTGCCAGGCTTTTGTTATCGGCTTTTTGCCGTTGGTATTTTCCAGGAGAGAAAATATATCGAAAGTCGGCACCCAGCGTGAACTGCGGAAATATTTTTGTATGAAACTTAGCCTGGATCATTTGTTCTTTATTTGGTCCGAGCACATAGATAAGTTCGGTATAAGGTTCGCTGAGTTTAAAATACTCGTTTTTTCTGTCATGAAAAAGATAGGCATTAAAGCTATTGATGCCGAAATTAAAGCCAGATTCAGACAATGGGTTAAATAACAGATTTTTGTATGCCAGTCCCGGATTGCCCAGGCTGGCAAAAAAAGGGGTTTCCTTATATATCTCTTCATAATTATGGATGCCGGCCAGGGTCATTCGGTAGTTATGCAGTCTGCCAAGAGCCAGGCTATCAACATTATGGTAGAAGAAGTATACCTGTGATGTATCTTTTGATTCGATAATGGTATCGCATTCCTGTGAGTAGGAGAACAATGGCAGAAGGGACAAAAGGATAATATGGAAAAGAATTTTTTTCATTAACTAATTACAAAGCTAATGAAGATAACGATTTGAAGCGAAATAAATTTGAAATTAAAAGAGTGAAATAATAATATTAACGTTGTTGTCTGTCAACTGAATTAATTTTTGGTCAATATCATTCTTTTATTATCAACGATTAAATTATCAACAACTAAAGTATATATAAACATTCCAGAATATAGTTCGGAAGAATTTAACGTAATGCTTCCTAAATTTCTTTCCTGAATTTTATGGGATAATATTTCTTTACCTTGTAAATCACATATTAATAAACTGGCTGATGAAGCTGCTTCGGGAATAAAGTATTTAATTACAGTTTTTTGATCAAATGGATTAGGTGCATTATCAAAAAGAATAGCTTCTTCTGTTAATTCGTTGAGTTTGTCAAATATTTCTGATTTATTACCTTTTGAATTTATTCCATTTTTAAGCTTAATAATGTCTTTCTCCTGAGATGCTATAATTTCCTTTAAGGTTACCAGCTGCTTTTGTTGTTGTTTAATTGCCTCAAGAAGTACCGGTACCATGCGTGTATAACTGATATAGCTTTCTCCGGTTTCTTTATTGAATTCGATTAGTTCAGGATATTCTTTTATAATATTTTCTGCTAAAAATCCAATCTGAGGACGGTTATATTCCAATTGGACTTGTTCAGGCATATGCTTGAGATGTTCATGTGTATAAATGTATCTTACTCCATTAATCTTCATTATTTTTTCTAAAGGATTTTCCAGTATTGTAACCTCATCTTTTTGCTCTTCCTTGGCGCTTTCGGATACCCAGTGGCAGAAGATATGTGTGGCAAAAATGTCTCCAAGTACGTTTTCTGGTGTCCCGAGCCTGAGATACCAGCTGTTTTCCGGATAGAGAGCAGGCTGACCGCAATACTGATAATTATAATCCAGGATCACATCCGTCCAGTTATCAATCCTAAATGTTCCAAATACATCTAAAGTATGTTCTGCTGATAGTTTGTTTATTGCAACTTTACCAGTACTATCCACAGTTAGCTGGCTTTGAACATACACAAAAGATAGTATAAGAGATATTGATATGATTACTTTTTTCATGATATTAAAGTTTTACTATTTTAAATGAATTAATTTTTTTCCCGGAAATAAGTTGTAATACATATATGCCCGGAGATACGGTTTTTGTATCAATCCAAATATTGTTTTCACCCTTTTGGGTGGTAGTAAGATTGACTATTTTACCAGATGAATTTATTATTCGTACCTGAACATCGGATAGCTTCTCTGTTTCGATTATAATATGATCATTAAATGGGTTTGGATAGATATTTAATTGTGCAAAATTGTTCGATGTATTTATAATATTCACTAAAATGGAATCACTGATCTTTTTTCCATAAAAGCGTGTTGAGGATAAATGATAATTTGGTGGTGGTGGTGAGATGTCATTGTAAAGGATCGTTAAACTGTCATATGAATGAAACCGATGAATATAATTGATTGAGCTACCCTGGCAAAAATTGTAAGCCGTTTCAAAAGTTCTTGTTCCTCCAATATACATCCCTCCCATAGCTGTATAAGGAGTATAGGCAAATAACCAACATCCATTAATGTTTAATATTCCAACACTATCCTGAAATATCGTCCATTCCGTATCTTCTTCCCATTTGAACCATCTTTCACCTGCATAGGTTCCAATGAGGGAATCGGGGGTTATCTGTGAAAAGCCAAAGCTTTGAATCAAAAGTAAACTAATAAATATAATACCTTTAATATTCATGGTAAATGGGATTTTGTCGTCTGAAAAATGAAGGTGGAGCTGGCCCTGAGAATTCCGGATAATCAGTAATATGTATATTGCTGAAGCATGGGGTGCGCTCAAAGTTTATACTTGCACCATCCTCCAATATAAAATTGGGAGACACATATATTTTTTCAGAATATACCAGATGAAAAATTTCATTCTGAGGAATTGTAACTACACAACTTGAATCACCTACATAAATATTGCGGTAGTGTTTATATTCAATATTACTAAAGTCACAAATCTGGTAATCATTGCTGCAATCTGATATCAACTGGTATACCCGTACATAATCAATGATGAAATCGTGAGGTAATTGGGTGGTTGAATCAATAAACTGGCACATGGTATGCAGAGGGAAGTTTACATCGATGATCATTGGCATAGGAATCAAGTCTTCTGAATACTCATAGGATGTTACATAGCATTCCCCGTCTAGGTAGAAATCAATTTTCTCAGGAGTCCAATTAATTGAGAATATATGAAAGTCATTAAAATCCACTTCAATATACCCTGGACTGTTGGGAATACCGTGAATAGTATCTCCATAAATGTTTTCATAGTGGATGTTTGATGTAAAACTATTCGTATTTCCGTTAAATTCAAAGATATCTATTTCACTCCACCCCACTTCACTGTTTGTTCTCCACAGCCAGAAATTCGGTCCAATTCCTGTATTGCTCATGGGTGGGTTGGGCTTAGATATTTTGCACCTTATTTCAAAGTATCCGTATTTAAATAATTCTTTGGATCTTAGCATATTGGTGGTATAATTGAAAGACAAGGTGTCAATATCGAAGCAAATTGGTGGATTATATGTTGAATCACACGGCAGTCCAATACAAGAATCGTTTGAACATTCTGGCCATGCCCATACGATTCCGGTATAGTTCTCTTTTATAGAAATTATATTTATTTGACCAGTTCCAGTTGTATCACATAAACAATTCTCAAAGTTCCTTTTTCTGTAACCGTAAAGATCATTTTTTAATAAAGGGTCAGGAAAATTATTGCAATAGCTTACGTCAATGTATCCTTTTTGATTCCAGGGGTAACCACTATACCATTTTGTCTGATCCATTGCAATGCTGTCAAAATTATCTTCAAAAACAAGTTCATAATTAGGATTGTCAGGGGGCAACTGGGCAATGGATGGGGGGGGGTAGTAAATTATTAATAATAAGGTTATTAATAACTTTTTCATGGTATGATATCGGATTAACATATATGAGGACTTTTTAAAATGGATATAAGAATTATAAATATAGTGATAATTTAGGTGTAATGCAAATTAAATTTATTTATATTTCTGGGTAGCTGAATTTGATTGATATACCGGGAGGAGAGAAGTATAGGATTTAATGATAAATCGATCACACGATTTAAAAAACAAAAAAAGCCCACCCGAATAAACGGATAGGCTTTAATAAAAGTTGGCGACGACATACTCTCCCACAATGCAGTACCATCTGCGCAGGCAGGCTTAACTTCTCTGTTCGGAATGGGAAGAGGTGGGCCCTGCCGCTATAGTCACCATAAGATTTTTAACTGCCAAAGCCAGGCTCAGGCAGTCATAATATCATAAAAAAGACATATCGAGAAAGAAAATACAACGAGATAATAGAATCAAAAGTTTCATCCTGGTAGAAAGCATTCGGGTAATTAGTACTACTCGGCTTTGACATTACTGCCTTTATACCTGTAGCCTATCAACGTCATCGTCTATGACGACCCTTAAAGGAAACCTCATCTTAAGCTGAGTTTCGTGCTTAGATGCTTTCAGCACTTATCTCATCCA
>JAVVEM010000068.1:4610-8427 GCA_032250805.1 Bacteroidales bacterium | reverse complement strand
AAAAAGCTTTGGGAAACTGATTCTATATGGCTGGAAATAAATTACAAGACTTATCAAGATGGTTGAACCAGGACGTTTCCCAAAGCTTACTAAAGATTACTCAGATTAAAGACTGTGAGTTGATGAAAAGGTTGCCTGAAGGGTGTAATTTTTTATCTTTGGCAACAAATGAACTGCCGATGAAGAAAGACCATACGATTTTCGGGATCCGCCCGGTGCTGGAAGCGATCGCCGCCGGCAAGGAGATTGACAGGATCCTGCTTCAAAAGGGATTACGCGGGGAGCTTTTCCATGAACTGATGGAGCAGGTGCGTGCACTTGATATCCCGGTGCAGATGGTGCCTCTGGACCGTTTGAACAGGGTATCGCGGAAAAACCACCAGGGTGTGATCGCCTTTGTTTCGCAGATCGCCTATCACCGCCTCGAGCACGTGCTTCCCGCCGTTTATGAAAAGGGAAAGATGCCGCTGGTACTGGTGCTTGATCATATTACCGATGTCAGGAATTTTGGCGCCATTGCCCGCACTGCTGAATGTTCAGGTGTGGATGCCATTGTGGTCCCAGCCAGGGGTGCTGCAGCGATCAATGATGATGCGATGAAAACCTCGGCAGGCGCTTTGAACATCATTCCTGTGTGTCGCGAGAACCGCTTGCAGGAAGCACTCAGATTAATGAAAGACAGTGGATTAAAAGTTGTGGCTGCCACCGAAAAGGGCAGCATCGATTATGATGAGGAAGATTTGAATGTTCCGCTGGCCATTGTAATGGGATCGGAAGATACGGGAGTGGGGGCGGAGTTGTTAAAGCTCAGCGATTCATTGCTGAAGATCCCCCAGGCCGGTGAGATCGCCTCGCTGAATGTGTCGGTAGCTGCAGGGGTACTGTTGTTTGAAGCGCTCAGGCAACGAAAAAAGTAAAAAAAACTCCGGGTTTGCCGGAGTTTAAAATATCTTGGACTATACTCTTTTCTCTTTGATGCGGGCCTTTTTTCCGGTGAGGCCTCTGAGATAAAATATCCTTGCCCTTCTGACAACGCCTCTTTTATTTAATTTTATTGAATCAATAAAGGGCGATGCGGTTGGGAATATCCTTTCAACACCAATACCGCTCGATATCTTTCTTACAGTAAATGTTTCGGATGGGCCACTGCCAGCCCTTTGCAGGACAACGCCCTGGAAGTTCTGTAAACGCTCCTTGGCACCTTCCCTGATCTTATAGGTTACGGTGATCGTGTCGCCGGCTTTGAAATCCGGATATGTGGCTATGCTGGTCTGGTCTTCGACAAACTTAAGTAATTCATTCTTGCTCATCACGCGGGTTTTAATATTGTTCCTGAAAAACGGCTGCAAAAATACGTTCTTTTTAATTTATTAACAAATATTATTTATGCTTTTTTATGTTCTATACGATAATACCGATTTAGCGGGATGGTTTCAGAGTTTCAGTGTTTCAGTGTTTCAGGGTTTTTGCATCCAGTATCCAGTATCCATCCCGCCTTCGCTTCTCATCAGCCAAATCTTTATCGAAGGCCGAAAAGCTCCGGCGGGTAAATATCCAGTATCCAGCATCCAGCATCCAGCATTTCACTCTTCCAAAACACCATATTTTGTCATAAAACCTTTAAAAACATCAGCTTTTCCGGGGCCGTATTTTTCAAGGGTTTTTATGATCTTAACGATATCCTTTGGCGTCTTGAGCATGCCGGGTTTTTTCGAAAAGAATTTGTCGGCGTAGCAAACGATCTCTTCTTCCGTGCTGACGGGGAGCATGTCGTATCCGGGCAGGGGGAGATTGTTGCTGATCACCTCCTCTTTGCTGATGCCCACGCCGATATGCCGTTCACAAACGAGCGCGTGGCCGGGATAGCCTTCGTATTCGAGTAATCGCCGGCCCAGGTATCCGTGGGCAAGATATGCGAATTTTCCGTAGCAGCCGATGCCGGGGGCATGGGTCATAAATATTCCAATGTCGTGAAGCAATGCGGCAGTATGGATGAAATTGATATCGGGACCCTTATCTGTATTTTGCCGGGCAATCTTTACGGCATATTCAGCAACGGCATGGCTATGCTCATACAGATATTGGAAAACAGGCGTTTTTTCCGAATAATATTTTCGCAACAGGCGTTCGGCTTCTTCAATGGTCATATTGCTTGAAAATATATAGTGTTGATGCAAAGATAGTGTAATTCGTTGTGGTTTCAGTGTTTCCGTGCTTCATGGTTTCAGTGCTTGCCCTGATAACCTGTTGGTTATTAATCGGTACAAAGTAGGCTTGAAATCAGATATCAGATATCAGAAAAGCGAAATCAGAAATGAATACAGTATTTAGTATTGAGTATCTGGTATTAAGTACCCAGATTTGTTACTTGTTATTTGTTATTTGTTACTTCCCGCTTCAGGACGAAGACAAAAAAAAACCACCCGTGTTCGCGGATGGTTTTGAAAGTGATCCCGCTGAGGCTCGAACTCAGGACCCACGGCTTAAAAGGCCGTTGCTCTACCAACTGAGCTACGGAATCGGTTTTGCGGGTGCAAAAATACCACTCTTTTTTGAAATGGCAAAATTATCTTCGCATAAATTGTAAGCCTTTAGCGGTGTGCATGCTTTGGGGGTGGAGATTGCGGTTGGCAATGCGACTGGCGTTTATTTGAAAATTATTGAAGCTCGCCTTTGCCTTCCCTTACGATCAGGGGTTCAGGTCCCGTGCAATCGATGATGGTTGAAGGGATGTTGTCGCCGTAGCCTCCTGCAATGATCAGATCGGCCTGGTTGCTGTAGCGTTCGTAGATCAGTTCCGGATCGGTGGTATATTCAAGGATATCATCGTCGTCGTGCACGGAAGTCGACATGATGGGGTTGCCAAGCATGCGCACCAGTTCGCGTGCAATATTATTATCAGGCACCCTGATCCCGATGGTTTTTTTCTTGCTCTGAAATATCTTGGGCACATTGCTGTTGGCCTCAAGGATAAAGGTAAAGGCTCCGGGAAGGTTCCGGCGCATCAGCTTATACACGGCGTTGTCGATGGGTTTTGAGAACTCAGAAAGATGGCTCAGGTCCTGGCATATCAGACTGAAATTGGCCTTCTTCATCTTTACGCCCTTGATAAGGGCAACGCGTTCAACCGCTTTGGGTTTATATATATCACACCCCAGGGCATAAATGGTGTCGGTGGGAAAAATGATCACACCACCGTCATTCAGGCACTCAATCACAATGCGCAACTGCCGCTCGGAAGGGTTTTCGGGATGTATTCTTAACAGCATAATATCTTCATAAATAACTTCGCAGCAAGCCTACAGACTATTGAATTCTGTATTTCACAAAAAAAGGGTAAGTACCTTGCATCGCACCGCTACAACCGTCTACCCTTGCTTCCTTCCAGACCTGGGGGAATTCAACGGGAGCTGGTCGTGAAAGACTTACCCCGGCTGCAAAGATACAAAAAATTTGAAGTATACAATGTCGTTTATTTGTTTATGCGTTTATTTGTTTATGCGTTTATTCGTAACCTGAGACCAGCTTCCAGGTTTGTTATTTGTTATTTGTTATTTGTTATTTGTTATTTCTTGTTCGTACCTTCCACCCCGGGCTGCGCACGGGGCTATTTTTGTTAAACCCCTGCGGGGTTTTTCCCATGTTTATTCTTTGATACCAGAATAATTTGACCATCGAAAATACAGAAAAAGTGAGCTAAAGTGAACGAAAGTTGAATTCAGCCATTTAACCCCCGAGGTTTCGGGGCAGGCATTTAACCATGAAGCCATGAAGCCATGAAGTCATGAAACACTGCAAAATGCAAAATGTAAAATGC
>JAVVEM010000068.1:0-4510 GCA_032250805.1 Bacteroidales bacterium | reverse complement strand
AAAATGCAAAATGTAAAATGCCAAATTCTCAATGCCCACACCCCATTCATCCTGCCCTCAACATTTATTTCGCAATAACTTCTTTTTTATTAAATTTGCATAAACCTTAACACAAATCAATCATGGAAGAGAATAAACCGGTATTCACCAAACCTTCTGCCGGGAAGGCGGCCTTAACTTATGGCCTCATCCTCGGCGCAGTCCTCATTGTTCTGCACCTGATCCTTTTTCTTCTCAACATCCACAAAGGAACTACAGGCTTTATCATCACCCTGGCGGTGATCATAGCCGGAATTACCATGGCCACCCTCGACTACAGGAACAAAAAATGGAATGGCTTTATCACCTACGGGAAAGTGGTAAAAATTGGTTTCGTAACTATGCTGTTCGCTGCGATCATTGTTGCGGTCTACACCTTTATTTACCACGGCTACATCAACCCCGCCGACATGCGCGATGCCAGGATCGAAGCCACACAGCAGATCTACAATATGGGCCTGGATCCGGAGGCTGAATCACAGGCCCTCAAGATGCAGGAATTTATCCATACACCGCTGGTATATTCCTTAGCTACCATATTTTCCTACGCGCTGATGGGCATCATCATCTCCCTGGTCGTAGCCATTTTTATCAAAAAAGAAGAATCTCCCAGTCTTAGCTAAATTTATGGATATATCGGTAGTCATACCCCTGCTCAATGAGGAAGAATCGCTTCCGGAGCTTACTTCCTGGATCGTGCAGGTGATGCAGCAACACAATTATTCCTATGAGATTGTCCTGGTTGATGATGGCAGCCAGGACAATTCCTGGCAGGTTATCGAAAGCCTGAGCAGGGAAAATGAAAACATCAAAGCCATCAGGTTCAGGCGGAACTATGGCAAGTCGGCTGCCCTCAACGTAGGCTTCGACCTTGTTTCAGGCGATGTGGTGATCACCATGGATGCCGACCTTCAGGACAGTCCCGACGAGATCCCCGGCCTGTATGATATGATCATGAAGGAAAACTTCGACCTGGTATCGGGCTGGAAGCGGAAACGCCACGATCCCATCGGAAAAACCATTCCTTCAAAATTCTTTAACCGGATCACACGGATCATGTCGGGCATCAAACTACATGATTTTAATTGTGGGTTAAAAGCATACAAGCGCGAGCTCGTGCAAAGCATCGAAGTGTATGGCGAGATGCACCGTTATATTCCTGTAATCGCCAAATGGGCTGGTTTTAACAAAATCGGCGAAAAGGTTGTCATGCACCAGGAACGTAAATACGGCAAGACAAAATTCGGTTTCGAGCGTTTCATCCGGGGCTTTCTCGATCTGCTGTCAATCACTTTTGTCACACGCTTTGGCAAGCGGCCCATGCATTTTTTCGGCTCCCTGGGCACGTTGTTCTTTCTTGGCGGGGGAATCATTTCGTTATGGATCATCATTGAGAAGATATTTGGCATGGCACGCCGCGATGTGGTCGACCAGCCGCTGTTCTACCTTGCCCTGCTGGCGATGGTAGTAGGCGTGCAGCTTTTCCTTTCGGGCTTTCTTGCCGAGATGATCTCACGAAATTCGCACGACCGCAACAACTATATCGTCAATAAGCGGATCGGGCATAAATCTCCACGGGTAAACTAAATCTGTTTTCATGCCGGAACCCAGGAAAATAGTGATTGTCGGGCCGGCCCACCCCCTGAGGGGAGGAGGGATGTCGACCTTCAACGAGCGACTGGCAAAAGCCTGGGCCGATGCTGGTGAAGATGTAGAGATCTTCAGCTTCAGCCTGCAATATCCATCAGTGCTTTTTCCCGGTAAGTCGCAGTTTACGGATGAACCCGCCCCGGAGGGGATCCGCATCCGCAGCACCATCAACTCCGTTAATCCGCTGAGCTGGATAAAAACAGGCAACAGCATCCGCAGGCTGAAGCCCGATATCGTGATTATCCGTTACTGGATCCCGTTTATGGGACCGGCACTGGGCACCATTGCCCGAAGGATAAGAAAAAACAGCTCAACAAAGATCATTGCCATTACCGATAATGTGATCCCACACGAAAGCAGGCCGGGCGACAAGGCCCTTACGCGTTATTTTCTGAAACCCGTGCATGGCTTTATCACCATGTCGCAATCGGTGATGGACGACCTGAACACATTCGACACCGGCAAACCACGGGCATTGTGCCTGCACCCGCTCTACGACAATTACGGCGATCCGGTAAGCCGTGGGGAGGCAATCAAAAGCCTTGGCCTGGATGCAGATCATCAGTACCTCTTGTTTTTCGGACTGGTGCGCAGGTATAAGGGGCTGGATCTTTTACTCCAGGCACTGGCCAGTGAAAAACTCGCCCATCTGCCATTAAAACTTATCGTTGCGGGTGAATTTTATGACGATGTTGAAATTTACAGGAAACTTATTGACGATTTGGGAGTCTGTGATAAGGTGATCATGGACAATGCCTTCATACCAAATGCCGAGGTGGTGCGTTATTTTTGTGTTGCCAGTCTCGTGGTACAACCCTACCGCGATGCTACGCAGAGCGGTGTAACCCAGGTGGCTTATCATTTTGATAAGCCCATGGTGGTGAGCAATGTAGGCGCATTGCCGGAGATGGTCCCCAACGGGAAGGCAGGCTATGTGGTAGATCCCGACCCGGAACAGATCGCCGAAGCGGTAAGAAAATATTTTGATGAAGGCAAACAGGAAGAGTTTACCGCCAATGTCAGGGAGGAAAAAAAGAAATACAGCTGGGATAACTTCCTGGAAGCGATCGATGCGCTGTCAGGAAAAATCAAAACCAAATAAATGAGCAGCTTATACAGAAGCAAGGCGCCATTGAGGCTTGGACTGGCGGGTGGAGGAACCGACGTTGCGCCCTATTCCGATCTTTACGGGGGAGCGGTGCTCAATGCCACCATCAATATGTATGCTTATGCCACGATCATTCCACGCAACGATGGCAAGATCGTTTTCAAGTCGCTCGACAACGGTAAATACCTGAGCTATGATGCCGCACCCCAGCTCGAGATCAATGGCGAGCTCGACCTGCTCAAAGGGATCTATAACCGGGTGGTGCGCGAATTCAAAAAGGAGCCGCTCTCCTTTGAGCTTTCGACCTTTGTTGATGCTCCTCCGGGCTCGGGTTTAGGCACTTCGTCGACTTTGGTGGTGACCATTCTCGGTGCTTTTGCCGAATGGCTGAAGCTTCCTTTGGGCGAGTACGACATGGCCAGGCTGGCATACGAGATCGAACGTGTCGACCTGAACATGGCAGGCGGAAAGCAGGACCAGTATGCGGCCACCTTCGGCGGCGTGAATTACATGGAGTTTTTTAATGGTGAGAAGGTGGTGGTGAACCCTTTGCGGATACGCAGCGAATACCTCGACGAGCTGGCCTATAACCTTGTGCTTTTTAACACTGAAACCAGCAGGTTGTCGTCGGAGATCATCGCCCGGCAATCAAAAAATATTGCCGAAAACGACCCATCTTCGCTCGATGCCACGCATAAGCTCAAGATACAGGCCATGATGATGAAGGAAGCGGTGCTCAAGGGCGAGCTCGACAGGATAGGGGAGATCCTTGACTATGGCTGGCAAAACAAAAAGCAACTGGCTCCGGGCATCACCAATCCGATGATCGATGAGCTTTACCAGACAGCCATCAACAGCGGAGCCTCCGGCGGCAAGATCTCGGGTGCAGGCGGAGGCGGATTTATTATCTTTTATTGTCCAAACAACTCCCGCCATAAAGTGATCGAAGCCCTGAGCAAATTCGGCGGCGTAGCGCATCCCTATGAGTTTACTACATCGGGATTGAAGTCGTGGAGCGTGTAGAATAGAGAACAGAGGAACAAGGAATAAGAATAAGAATGTGGAAGTACATTGGTGTTATGATTGATATTTCATTTGTCTAAGTGCATATTTTTTCTTGCAGTTTTGATGCTGGTAACAAGAATACCTATCAATTGATTGCTTTCCTGACTTGTCCATTTTAGGTCAGCAGGTTCAGTTTTTGCAAAAATTCAGAAATAGTTACACTCATTTTTGCACGTATTCTTATTTCTTCATCATTGATTTTATTGATTAGTCTTCCATCAGTCACTTTTTTGGTTTCAGTTAAGAACTTTTTGATGGAAACCTCGGTTTGTAGTTCTATATGCTTTAATACAACTAATGCCATAAAACATGTGACTAAATGGAGTTGGATAGCATCTGGTGTAAAATGGTATATTGGCCTTGTTTGCAGATCGTGCTTTGATACCCTAAAGGCTTGTTCAATTTTATAAAGTTCGTGATATCGTTGAATGACAGTTTGATTATCTGCCACATCTTCATCAAGGTTTGTGTAATAGCCTTTAATGCCAAGGATCTTTTTGGTTTTATCAATGAGTTTTTGGTTGAGTTCGATTTTCTCGCCATTGGTTGTGGTAAATTTTAATTTTTTGCTTTTACCCGGATTTTCTACAATATCCATTGCTTTTTTAATTTGTTTCTCCATCTCATATTTATCTTTTCTATACCTAA
>JAVVEM010000029.1:0-42286 GCA_032250805.1 Bacteroidales bacterium | reverse complement strand
CATGCGTATGTGACGCAGATTTTGTACATACATCGAGGGTGACGGGTTGGGTTCCGGAAGTATTGTAAATATGCCATACGGTATCTCCCACAGCGGTATTGCCGTCGCCGAAATCCCATAACCAATCGGTAAAAGAAGCGTTTCCGGTACCATAAAAATACACGGTATCGCCAATACAACCAGGATTGGGAGAAGTGGAGAAATCTATCACCGGGTCGACAACTACAAGAGGAAAAAAGGCAGTATCGGCACATCCATTATTGGTTGTAATAATCAGCCTGACATTGGCATTTACAGGGTTTGTATAGGTATGGGTAGTATTTTGGCCGGTAGCACCATTACCATCGCCGAAATTCCATTGCCACAATATCACATTCGTGCCGGCTGTGTCTGATCCGGCAAAGGATACCATTTCATTGATGCATACAGTATCGTTGGGCAATACGTTGATCAATCCCCCCGGGACGGGGGCAATGGTCACCGTTAATGTTGAAACAGGGCCGTCGCCGCAATTTGTATTTGTGCCAAAAACTTCAATATTCCCGGGAGTTGCTCCCAGGGCAAAATCTATCGTAATAAAATTATCGGCCGGATTGGCGTGGGTGATCGTAGCCCCTGTTCCTGTATACGACCAGTTATAAATTTCTGTATTCGGATCAGGAGTGACTGAAATGTAAACGCCAAACTCTCCTGCACAATAGCTCTGCGGCGGCTGGTTAAATACCAGTACATCAGGTCCACGCTCTTCAACGATCAATACAGGATCTGTAGTGGTAGAAGCGGAATACCACCAGGTGTTTATGGTATGTTCATTGCCATAATTAAATGCATGGCAGCCGGGATTGGGCGGTGTGCTGTTGCAGCCTGCAAAGTTTGTCGATCCGCCGGGAATATTGCTGTCGTCCCAATAAACAAGTGGTACAGGACCTGTTGGCGCGATCAACTCAATACTGAATCCGTTCAGGTTTTCTTCGATGTCGTATAAGGGCAAATTGGTAAGCCCGTTGATATAGGTAAGAGAAAAGTTGATGTTTACATTGTTTGGCACCGGATTACCCATACCATCGAGGCCATCCCATGAGATCAGGTTTTCGCCAATAGTAATGGATGTTTCCAAAATACGGTCAACATAGGGTGGGTCGAAATCCAGTATGATTTGCAGGTTCCCGGCTTTATCAACCGTAACGTGAAATATTTTCGTGCCATCGCAAAATGCTTCAGCCCAGGTTGGTGGAATGATCTGTCCTGTTGTTGAAGCAGGAGGAAAGAGATTTGAGTCGGGCACATTTAAAAATATCCGGTATTCCGGCACAAATGCCTGCTGATTTTGAAGTGACATCCTGTCGATCACAAAGTTTCCTGTATTCTGACACCCAAACTGGTTGCAGAACATCAGCCAGGCCCTTCCTTCCATTTCATCATAGGTAACGGAAGTGATAATGCTGTCGCTTGAATAGATATAGAAAGAAGAAGAATTTACTTTCCATGGTTGTCCCCAGCCAGGGGTTTCTCCATCATAAAACTGCCAGCTTTTAGAATATAACCTTCCTGTTTTGATCTCAGCAGCTACTGTATTATACACGGTGATGTCGAATAATTCAATGTAAAAGACATCATTCACACGATTTCCGGTACTATTATTGATCAATGAAAATTCGATATAGTATACCCCGGGGGCCGGGGGTGTGAATTGTAGGGCATCGTATCCGCCGGCGCCGCTTAGCTGTAGAGGTCCAACCCTGGCTTCGGCAATATTGTTGATATACCCCTGGCCTGCTGTGGGCAGGTCTGCTTCTGGGTATACGATGGTAGCCAGTTCATTTCTGATCCTGTAAACGATCCGTGTATTGTTTGTGACCATATCGCCCCTGAAGCCGAAGTAAATATCTTCATCGGTATTTTCAATGCTGAAATACAGGCGCTCGTCAGGATCGCAATCATACACTGCAAAATTGCTTCGTGATCCCAGCCATGAACAATGTCCTCCCAGGTCATTGCATAAATAAAGGTAGGTTGCATGGTTTGGAAGATCGCGCCAAACTTCATGCGATCCTTCTGCACGAAGTAAGTTCGGTATTATTGCAATTATGATCAGGAGTAATCTGTGCTTCATTCTCAGGGTATTTCAGACAGACATTAAAAGTATAATATTATAATAATTTGTAGCAAATATAATTCAAATGCAGGGAAATCTGTGTCGTAAACTATTGAGCTCCGTAATACAGACGTTGAAACGCTTTACAGGTTGCCCGGAAAACGAGGAATATTAAAATATGCTGCATCATCTTTCTTAAATGATATTGCTACAGGAACAGCATTGCATTGCCGTGTTATAATATTGTGATAATCACTTGTAATTATTTTTAGAATATTCGTATTTTTGCACCGCCAAAATGGTCCAGTAGCTCAGTTGGATAGAGCAACAGCCTTCTAAGCTGTCGGTCGCAGGTTCGAATCCTGCCTGGATCACCAGCCTATAGCCGCCTCCGGGTGGCTTTTTTGTGATGTTATATTATGTTATTCTGATATACGGTTGTTGCAAATATGTTGTTGGAATATTTGTAAAACCCTGAATCATTTTGTATATTGCCGCCAAATCAAATCTTGCCAGGACTGGATTTATCCGTGCCCTATTTTTATAAGGTATTGAAATATAGTAAAATAACCCCAAAAGACCATGAAATATTTCGACTTTACTTCAAAAGCCATCCTGATCGTATTGCTATCGTTTTTTACCCTCTCATGTGAAAAAGAGCAGGCAGACCACGTTGCACCTTTAAACTCAGATGCCAGCTTTAAAGCAGAACTGAACGGATGCCCGATGGTTACTGACCTCATTGCAGGGCAGCATATTGATGTTGGCGACATCATTATTACCAATGACCAGGCCAACATTTATGTAACCTACCTCATGAATGAACAGGGCTGGTACCTCAAAGAAACCCATATGCATGTGGCTCTTGAGCTGAGTGGTATCCCTCAAACCAACAAGGGTAATCCCAAAATTGGAAAGTTTGATTACAAGATGGAGCATAACATGGCCAACGAATATACTTATACTGTTCCTTATTCATGGGCTGCCGGCACCGGAATTGTTATTGCTGCCCATGCCGTAGTTGATTATGACTTTATGTCGGGCATGAATAACAGCCTGCCTGCAACAGCAGGTTATCAAATAGAAGTTACGGGTCTGGCCAGCTATTTCAACAGTGTTGTTTCCAATGGTGGCAGTTTAACAGGTGAATACAATGGCTGGTGTATCGATGCAGGTCATGCCATCTATCCCACCCAGCCCTACCTGGTTAATGTATATTCAAGTACGGGCGACCTGAGCGGCCTCGCACAGGTCGACCACCCGGAGAATCTCGATAAAGTGAACTGGCTGATCAACCAGGAACTTGTTGGCCAAGCCAGTACATGCTGCGGCAATTTTACCTATATGGATATTCAGCATGCGATATGGAATTTAGTGGATGACAATCCGCCAAATTATCCAGGGCAGGCGGAGAAACTTGAGGAACTCCTTATTATGGCGTATACATACGGCGAAGGCTATGTCCCTGGCTGCGATGATATCATGGCGGTAGTGATGGAGCCATATAAGTCACTATCACAATTTAATTTGCCTGATATTGCGCAGGTTACCATTATTGAAGTAGCCGTGAGCGATTATATGGGAGGCTGCAATAACAACTATGGCGAAGAAACTGCGTGGGGAATGGGTTTACCATTCGGTGGAAACAGTTGGGCCATGTATATGAACTATACGATTTGTGAGTACTAAAAATTTCCTAACGAAATACCCGCGATAATTGTCCCGCGATCATACTGCTGATCGCGGGACTTTTTTATAACCATATCGTCGGCAGGCTGAATTGTTAATAAAATTTAAAAAAAATTTTTTGTGCATGCGATTTTCGAAAATCCGCATGAAATATGATAATATCTGTACATGATCTTCATACTTTTAATTTCCTTATCAATTATTTCTGCCCCTTGTAATTATAAAATGTTGTAATTATTCGTAATTTAGTCGAAAGACTTGGCCGGGAGCAGCGGTAATATGACCAGAAACCCAAATCAGCACGCGTTCCCTAAAGTCTTGTACCCAAAATCTGAAAGTTATGATACGTGCCACGAACCTGAAGTGGGTTGTGATCACAATGTTGTTATTTGTGATCCTTCCTTCCTGCCAGAAAGAACAATCCACAGGTAATCATCCAAAGAATGAATTTTTTGTCACCCAAAAGGCTGCTCCGGGTGAATGTGATGTGATCACGGACCTGCTCGCCGGGCAATTCACCGACGTAGGGGAAGTTCATGTTACACATGATGAAATGAATCTTTATATTACCTACCTGGTGAATGAGCCGGGCTGGTGCCTCAAGGAAACCCATATGCATGTTGCCGCCAATGCCAGCATGATCCCCCAAACTAAGCGGGGCAATCCCATGATCGGGCATTTTGATTACCATGGCGAGCATGACTGTATTACAGAATACACCTATGAAGTGCCCATACAGTGGGCTGCAAATGCAGGTATCGTTATTGCTGCACATGCTGTGGTATCTTATAACCCGGCTGATGCAACATCAGCAAAAGGCGGAGATTTTTCAACGGAGACTGCCTGGGCCAATGGCACGGCATTTCCGGGTAATAGCTGGGCCATGTATTTTGATTACGTCCTTTGTTTTGAATTTGGCGGGGGGATTGGCCCGGAAAGTGAGATTGCCTATGCATATGCACCAGAGGAAACAGGAATTGTTTCGGCCTGCTTTCTCGAAAGCGGTATTGACGATCACTGGGGCTGGGAGCTGGGCCCCATATACGGGAGCTGTACGCTTGAACTGTGGGCCTTACCCTTCAATTGTGACCTTTCGACCGGGTTTCATGTAGGAAATGCAGAGGTGGTATTTAAGGGTGGCAAGAAAATGGACATTACGATCAACACTTTCCAGGGATATTCACTGCAGGAATCACATCTGTGGGTGAGTACGGTCCCATGGAACGGTACCCAGGGGGTCGACCCGGAGGAATTTCCCTATCATGCCTGGGATCTCAGTGGGTCGATGGTGTATACATATAGAAATATCCCATACGGCGATTGCACTTATATGATATTACACGCCCTGGTGTACGGGGTTGTACATTATAATTAGGATTCAAGCCTTTGAAGAAGAGAGAGACACTGTAATGAAATAAACTTCGGTGTTTGTTTTTGCGTGAAAAGATATGTCGCAAAACTTTTTTATTCCATTTTATTCCGTTTGCAGCTTACCACCCCGGGCAGTGGCACCCAGCACGATGCCGGCACTTATGATGATCAGGTTTTTAAAAATATATTGTCCTTCCAGGATAAAGTTGTGCGGAAACCATCCCTCTGTGAGCCGCCATCCAGCGGGTTACGGTTATATCGATGCGATGAAAAGTATTTCCCCTGAGTTTCATAAATTAAATATTAAGAGATAACATTACGCAGTCAAATGCTATGACCCGTATGTGTTAACACCTGCAATCAAGGCTTTGTTCGACTGTATCTGTCAGTATTTGCTTAAAAACAGTCAATGAATCAGGATTAATGGGCTTTCATGCTTATAAATTGCAATTTTTTTGTAATTTTAGGGGTGTTATGACAACACAATATCAAAATTTAGATATAGATTCTCCGGCACACGAACTCGACCGGATAGCTATCACCGTTAAATCACACATGCTCCTGAAGGAGCTGTTAAAGGAGAATCCTGAATTAGAGGAGATCATGCGTCATGCCCGCAACGAGACAGAAGCGCTGGTAGGGGTGAGAAACTGGGTTTCGGAGGAGCTTGCCCAAAATCCTGACGCTTATAAATTCTATAAGAACGAGAAACATGGAAGAACGGCTTTTGAAAAGCTTAGCTGGAAGGATTTTGCCGCCATACGGATTCTTGATTATATCGATAATGCCGGCAGGACCTTCGACGACCTCAACCTGCATGGCGAGAAAGCGGTAAGCAATCCCATTAAACTTATCTGGCTGGCCGTAAATTTCGGTACGGGCGGCGCCAAGCCATACTTTTTCAAGGACATGCTCCAGCTATTCAGGCAGTTTTCCGGAAAAAGTAAACGTAAGCTTCCCGACCGCAAAAAGCTGGATGAATGGATGGCAAGATGGTCATCGGGCCTCGATCCGCGTATCATCAAACTCAGGGAAGAAAACCGTGAACGCATCCTGAAGATCATTATTGACCGCATCGACAAAGGAGAGATCAACGACACGAAATTTTATTTCGAGAAGGGCATGTCGCAGGAGCAAAAATATCTCCTGGCCCTGGAATGGTGGGAAAAACCGCTGTTCCATCTGCGTTTTGCCGTGCGTTCGCCGGAATTGCTGAATGAGCTGCTGGGATATTCCCTCGACCCAGATACCATGAAGTTGCTAAAGGAGGCTGAAGAATTGGGAATCCCTTTCTTTGTTAATCCCTACTACCTCTCATTGCTCCATGTGCGGGTACCCTATTTTGCCATTGGTGCCGATCTGGCTATCCGCCATTATGTTGTATACAGCCAGCAGCTGATCGATGAATACGGCAGTATTGTGGCCTGGGAAAAGGAAGATATCGTAAAGCCCGGCGAACCCAATGCCGCGGGCTGGCTGCTGCCTTCCGACCATAATATCCACCGCAGGTATCCCGAGGTGGCCATTCTTATTCCGGATACCATGGGCAGGGCCTGCGGAGGCCTTTGTGCTTCATGCCAGCGCATGTATGATTTTCAGCGGGGCAACCTCAACTTTAACCTCGATAAGCTGAAGCCCAGCGAAACCTGGGAGGAAAAGCTCATACGGCTACTGGAATATTTCGAAGAGGATTCGCAGCTGCGCGATATCCTCATCACCGGCGGTGATGCCCTGATGAGCTCCGACAAGTCGCTGGACAAGATTCTTAATGAAGTTTACGCGATGGCAGTCCGGAAGAAAAAAGCCAATGAAAAGCGACCCGAAGGAGAAAAGTTTGCCGAGATATTAAGGGTTAGGCTGGGCACACGCCTGCCGGTATATCTTCCGCAAAGGATCAGCAAGGACCTGGTGGAGGTACTCGGACGATTCAGAGAAAAAGCTTCAGCCATTGGTATAAGGCAGTTCTTCATTCAAACGCATTTCGAGTCTCCCATGGAGGTGACACCGGAGGCAAGGCAGGCCATAAAATTGCTTAACTCCTCGGGCTGGACAGTTACCAATCAGCTTGTATTTACCACGGCAGCATCGCGCCGCGGGCACTCCTCGAAATTGCGCAAGGTGCTCAACGAGATAGGCGTACTGAACTATTATACCTTCAGTGTGAAGGGATACATGGAGAATAATTTCAACTTTGCCACAAATGAACGTGCCGTACAGGAGCAAATGGAAGAAAAGTCTTTCGGCAGGATACCGGAAAAGTATCACGACATGATACGCGAGTTTCCCGAGGAAGCAGAAACCATTACCACAAAGGTTAATGACTTGCTTAAAAAGACCGGCCTGCCATTTCTTGGCACCGACCGTAATGTGCTTAACCTTCCGGGAGTGGGCAAGAGCTTAACCTTCCGCACCATCGGCATAACACGATACGGCAGGCGCATCCTCGAGTTTGAACTCGATCATACCCGCAAGCATACACCTGCTATGAAGGAAATGGATAAGGTGATCATTATCGAAAGCAAGTCGATCAGCGAGTACCTTCAGCAGCTTGCAGATATTGGCGAGGATATCTCCGATTATGAAAGCATCTGGGGCTATTCAATAGGGGAGACCGAACTCAGGAGCTCACTCTATGAATATCACGATTATGACTATGAGCTAACCGGCGAATATACCAATATGGGTTAGTATCTTAAATAAAACTATGGCGATCTATCAAATAAGAACAGAACAAAAGATCCCGGCCGGGATCGATACGGTTTGGGATTTTATTTCCTCACCGGCCAACCTCAGCAAGATCACTCCCGAGCATATGGGCTTTGACATTATTTCCGGTAATCTTCCTGAAAAGATGTACCCGGGCATGATCATTACTTATAAAGTCAGCCCTTTTTCAGGTATCAGGATGACATGGGTAACAGAGATCACCCATGTGAAGGAAAAGGAATATTTTGTCGATGAGCAGCGTGTGGGGCCATATGCCATGTGGCATCACGAACATAAGATCGAACCCATCGAAGGTGGCGTGCTTATGAGCGATATCGTTACTTACCGGCCTCCCTTTGGATTTCTGGGGGCCATTGCAAACGGCATATTTATCAGGAAACAGCTCGATGATATCTTCAAATTTCGTGAGCAGGCTGTGCTTAGGATATTTGGAGCCTTTAACGAATGATGAAGAATAAAGTTTATTCTTTAAGCCTTGACGCTATTTTCTTTGCCCACTGGCTTACCTGCTCCCAGTCGCGGTAATCTCCCACCGGGGCTTTAATCTTTTTTACCATATAGCGGTGAATATTGTTGAGCTTATCCATATCGAGCACCCCGTGGAAGACGGCAATATCTTCAGGTTTGATGCGCTCAACAGCAGGTTTTAAGGATGTGGGCATATCCCATCCTTCCAGTAGCTTGACCGGATCACCCTTACCTGTGGGACCGGTTGAGAATATCCAGACCTTACGTTCGCTAAGGTCTTTTTCGAACATCTTTACAAAACGGATGGCATCCTTGCGCCATTTGCCGAGATATACGGCACTGCCCAGCACGACAGCGCCGTACTGCTGCAGGTTGTGAACCTCATTCACTTCCGAAATATCTGCATTCAGCCCTTCGCCGGCGATCACTTCAGTAATCTTGAGGGCGATTTCTGCTGTCGACCCGTATCGGGAAGCATAGGTTATAAGGATGTCATTTTCCATATTATTTTTTTTTGCGTTCTTAAAATATCAAAACACCCCATCTCAACGAATTCCTATCATTATAATCAAAACACATGAGCTCAGCTTTTTGTTTTATGTGTATCAGAATGTGAGCCAATATGTCCGAAATCAACCATAATACTGTTTCCCTGTTCATGGCATCACTTTTGTCAATTTTAATGAAGAGAAAAACAGGCTGTACATATAAATTTTATGACAGCCTGTTTGTTTTTTGATCAGGAGTGCTGTTGAATCATCGATCCACCAGCTCCTTGTTGCTATTTCTCGATCTCAAAAGAGATCTTTGCATTCACCGCGTAGGTGGTGATCTTCTGGTTTTCGACGTTTGCATTCATCTCTTTAATGTAGATCGATTTGATATTTTTTACTGTTTTGGCAGCTTCTGCTACCGCATTTTGTGTTGCCTCTGTAAATCCTCTGTCGGATGCGGCAATAACTTCAATTACTTTAATCATTGTTTGTTTCTCCTTATTTTTAAATGTTATTAAATGACTGATATTAATTGTATGCAAGATTTTATAATGGTATGAATCCTAAGCATTCATGCCGGATTCTATATTATTTTTTTTCTTTCTTTTCACTGAAAACAAGAAGGGGGATATCACTCTCAGCAACAAGCTTTTTTGTGGTACTTGATTTAAATAAGCGGTCAATGAATTTCTTATTCTCTTTTAGTGTGACCAACAGTCCGGCATCGTTCTTTGCAGCATATTCATGAATTGATTCCGCAAGTGATTGCTTGTCGGATAGTTTTAATGCTGAGGCTTCAATATTTTTATACCCTACTTTTTTCATCAGCAGATCCTTGTATCCCGCATTTTTAATTTTCTCCCCGAAATCGAGATTTTTGCTAATATGCAAGGCAATGATCCTGGCTGATGATAATTTTGCAAGCCTGCTCAGCTCTTTCATTGTTTTTATATCCTCTTCTTCATAGTCAGTTGCATAAACAATGGTCTTCAATGGCTTATACTCCGCATTTTCGGGCATGATCCACACAGGGTGATCAATAAAATTGATAATATCAATGCTTCTGTCGTCAATCGGGTATTCATTTTTATATTGTTTTCCGATAAGAACAAAATCATATTCTTTTTTCTTCAGTTGCTCACTGAGTATTTGCAGTCCGTTTCCCTGTTCGGCAAAATATTCCATCTTTGGTGGATACTTTTCCGTACGTCTTATTTTCTCAATATTGTTTTCGAGTACAATTTTGACTTCTTCCAGTATTTTTTTTGCCTGCTTTTCGGTGTACTGCAGGTTAGGCTTTGCCGCTCCGGGCAAACCCATTGGATAATAGGTCGTGCCCATGGTATAAAGCATATCCATATCCATACCCATTTCTTTGGCCATTGAAGCTGCCAGGTCGATCAGATAGGCTGCTTCATCGATCTTCTGTATGTATATGAGTATCCGTTCCATAGTTTCTGTGTTTATTTTAGAATAGCAACAAGCCTTGTACCGAAAGAGAGGTTATCGGACTAAAGCTTTACAAGGACTTGAAATACAGTAATGTAATAAACACAATGGGATTAAAACTGATTCCGGGATATGTAGAAATATTCGTATCCTGTGGCGATTTTTCCCCACTTTGCGAATAGCTATTCATGAGCATCAATAATTTTTCCGGCTTCAATATCATCGAGCCGGTCCTTATTTATATAGCTTTTTTCGGCAGCATGCCTTGCTGCTTCCACTGTATTGTGCACAAGGATCATCTCGGTGTCAAGGACTTTTGCTTCAGCAATGAGGGTATTCATTCGCTCATGACCTGTTTTTTTGCCAATACACCTGATATAGATCGCCTTTATCCTTGAAGGGAACATTTCTGCCAGTTGAAGATAAATTTCAGGATCGCGTTGTCCGCTGTCGCCAATAAGGATAAAGTTATGATCGGGATAAAATCCAAAAAGCATTTGAATATTGGACATCTTATCATCGTGCTTTTTCCCTGAACGCCAGAACCGCAATAGCCTTAATTTTTTATCGCTCAAAAGCAATGTGCCCGGGGGTAGCCTTTTGAATTTAAAGAAATCTTTTAACAAATCGTATAAGTTCCATTCACTGCTTGAGACGTAGAATATGGGATTGACAACAGAATTATCCCTGGCCAGGGCATTATAAAATGCTGATACACCGGCAAAAGGTGATCTAGTGTAGGCATTTTTGAAAAGCATCAACCTTAGTTTTTTTAATATTTTGGTGGAATGTGATACCATAACCGTATCATCAATATCGGAGACGATGATAAAACGTGCTCCGGGCAATACACGCTGAATAGGTATTTCAGCCCGAATATCTCCCTGCTCAGCGCTTAATTTATCGATCAGTGAAAAACAGGCTTTATCCTGCCTGGTATCCAAATTTGATGTCCCCTTTGTTTTTATCAGGCTCTGAAAAATACCCCTTTCATCAGTGGTCACAATTGTATTTTGATCGTTATAGCTGATACTTACCCGCACACCCACGATTTCGTCGCCGGAATATCTTTTTAATGTCGTGAGGATGTTTTTCCACAACTTGTGCTTCTGATCTGGTTTTGCAAGTCCTTTATCCTCGATAACGGCACCTTTAATGAAAACGTATTCATTATTGGCATAGGCCGCATAAGGCACAATAATTGGAATGCCCAACCACCCGAGTTTTCCCTTTATATAGACTTTCAGGATTTTAAAAGGATTCGGGGCTTTTTTAAGAATATATTTCAATCGTTTGCGGATCATACTGATTTCCTTGCATTGTTTTTGTACTATATGCTCAAAACACAGACCAAACTTTAAATATTATTCAGTAGATGGATAAATACAGTAAAAAAAAGATATTGATCGTCATAAATACAAGTGCAGGCAGTGGGGACGACTCCGGTGTGCTGCAGGAGCTGGAAGAACATCTGACAAAAGAAAAATGCACCTGCCGTTTTATTGAAATTGGGGGCGGAAAGGAGCCTGTTGACCTGGACAAAGAGATCAGGCATTTTCAACCGGAAATTATCGTTGCTGCTGGTGGCGACGGGACCGTGAATCTTGTTGCATCACATATCATTGAAAAAAAGATTAAACTGGGCATCATTCCTCTGGGATCGGCCAACGGTATGGCCTATCAGTTGGGAATTCCCCGGCAGGTATCAGAAGCTCTGGAGCTGATCCTGTCGTCGGATAGTATCAAAGTTGATATGCTCAGGATCAACAAGAAATATTACAGCATACATATGAGCGATCTCGGGATGAATGCGCGCGTTGTCAAGCGGTACGACGAGGATAAAATCCGCGGTTTGTGGGGCTATGCCAGGCAGTACTTCAGGGAACTCTTTTATGCAAAAAAATTTCATTGCAAGCTGAGCACCGGCGGGCACACAGTAAGGTCGAAAGTATTGATGATGGTTATTGCCAATGCTTCGCATTATGGCACGGGGGCGGCGATCAATCCAGAGGGTGATATCGGCGATGGCCTGATGGAAATTATTCTTGTTAAAGCATATCCGGCCTTATTTCTGATATATATGATCGCAAGTTTTTTTGGCTTAAAAAAATATGATCCTGAGCAGATTGAAATCATCTCCTGCAAAAAGGCAGTCATTTCTGTTTCGCCTCCCCAGCATATACAAATTGATGGTGAGCCCTTGGGCAGCAAAGATAAAGTTGAAGTTAAAATAATACCGGGAGCGATCAACGTGATCACCCCCGGTACAAATTAATGTTAACGCTTATAGTTGTCAGGGATTTGAATCAAAAAGTTCGCCCGCTTTTCTGAAAGCCCGGTTAAAAGATTCAATGTCCTTATAGATGCTCTTTTCAAGTGTATCCCAGTCTTTTTTGTCAGATTTGTCGGTTTTATTATATTTCGACTGTATTTTATCCCTTAACTTTTGCATTTTGCTCATCAGTTTATCGAGGTCATCACGGAAACCAAGATGATCGTAGGTTTTTGCCTGCATTTCGTTGATCTTTTCAGAGATCTCCTGCAGGGTTTTCTTAACCTTATTTTGTGATAACTGCTGCTGGTTCATGTTTGTGGAATTTTTACGTTAACTTCATTTTGTTTGTATTCATGTCCTTATTCCTGATTGTAAAGATGGCTTCTTACTTCACCATGCTCCGGCTGTAAAAATCAAACATGATTTTTTCCGCCTCCTTCGAGTTCAGCTCCAGATCATCATAATCAGGAGCATTTTTAATAGTATCAACCTTCAGGTTGATCGACACCTGTTGGTCGGGATAATTGATCCCGTCGAGCCAACCCAATGAAAGCACCACTTTTTTGCTCCAGGGCAACCAGTTTTTTGTATCAATGATGAGATACACGATTTGCCAGTCTGCGTCATCAACAATGAGGTCTTCAACATGGCCAATGGTTCCGTCGCTTGCTTTAATGCGGTAGCCTTCAACCTCATTGAAACTACGAAGCTTTGAGTCTATATCATCATCTTTAACTGATTTGGCCGGCGGTATCAGTGGCCTGGGTGGAAACAGCCCGACATCTATATTTGATGTATTGGCCTGAATCCAGTAATAATCAATGTTAAAATATTGTCGGAGTTTTGTTTCGTATTCCCTCGATACCGGCATGTGCTTTTCGAGGGGAGGGAACTTGTTAAACTCATCCTTGTTAATATCAAGGGAAAAATGCTTCTTTTCCCAGTCAGGCTCTTCCAGAAAAACCCTTGGTATCAATACCCGCTTGTCTTTGAAAAAATTGCCAAAATCAGCCTCCAGATAGCGCAGTACCCAGGCATCCTCATCAAAGAGAAAATCAATAATGCTGGCGTTGCTGCCATCTTTTGTGCTTAATTTGTATGATATCAAATCTTTTAAACTACGTTTCATGCTTGTTAGTATTTAAATTGTTATGTGATAAGCTTATATTTCTCTGAAAACCTATGAAGAACAAATGGATTTCACCGGTTGATAAACCTCAAAATGTGCTTTGCAGAAATCGTTTATTTGTTGTTGCCAAACTCTTTTGATGCATCTTTTAGAGCTTTGTCCAGATCATCAAAAGCATTATTTACCCCATTCTTAATTTTATCCCATGCATTTTCGGTTGAATTGCCCAGGGAATCAATTTTTATGCGTAAGGTTTTTTGCTGCTTTTCGAGTTTTTCAATGTTTTTCTGAAATGCTTGCTGTGTATTCTCTCCGGCTTGCTCAACATTGTTGCGGTAAGTTTCAATTCTTGATTCGAGCTCACTGTAGCGTTGCTCCATTTCATCAAGTATGGCCTGCTGTTCCTGCGAAAGGTAACTTTCTGTTTCATCCACTGCTTCCTGCATTTCTTCTTTCACTTCCTCTTTTGTAACCTCTTTGTCTTGATTGCCCGTTTGTTCCATACATGATCCAAAAGCGATCATTAAGGCAATGAAGAAGAATGTTTTCCAGATTGTGTTTTTTAGTTTCATCTCTTTTAATTTTAAGTAAGTATTTATTTCTGATTAATAATATTACTCATGTACAAGTGAAAATTATGTGCCAAAGCCCCAGAAATAGCACAATAGAAGCTGCAATAGCTGAAAATATGGCTTCTCAAGCGCTATCGGTTGATATTTTATCTTTTTATAATTGTAGAATATTATCACAATATGTAGAATAATTGCTCGTACCGGGAGCCGGGTACTAACTGTCTTTGTCTTTTTTCTTTTCCTTTTCGGCTACATCCTTTTGCTCGTGGATCATTTCCTTATGCTCCTTATTTCCTTCTTCGCCTTTTAGCCTTTTCTCGAGTTTGTTCATGGCTTCGGCCCTGCCGTAGATGATCAATATAACTGATGCTATTGCAATCATAATGAATGAATTGTTGTTTTACAGGCCGGTACGTCATAATGATGTATGCCAGGCCTATAGTGCTGAAGGCAGGGCATATTTTGATGACCGGACTCAGGAAGTGTTAATCACTTTTAGAGATGACAAAGACCGGAATTTCAATTTTATTGATGATATCATTGGTTACACTTCCGAATAAGAGGTCTTTCAGGCCTTTTTTTCCTTCCGCGACCAAAGCCAGCATGTCGGCCGAAAGCCGCTTGGTATAGCGCATTATTGCATCAGGCGGGTTTTCGTTATCAATTGTATTGATGGTAAAATTGGCGAATTGGGTTTTTTCAGCGATACTTTTTAGTTTCTTCACGGCTTGGTCAGTCTCGATGCCATCGTCTAAAACATGTAAAAAGTGGACTTTACTATCGAATTTTTTTGTGAATTTCTGAAGCTGGAGAATTTCCTCCTCCTCACAATTCTTAATATCGATGGCCATTACGATGCTATCAGGATAAAAATTTTCTATTTCGCTTTTAATTGAAATTACCGGACAGTTCGAAACCTTTATGATATTTTCGGTGTGGCTTCCAATAAAATATTCGGTTAAGGACTTACTGCCCCTTGTTCCCATTACGATCAGGTCAACATTATTTTCTTCAACGAAATTGTTCAATCCGTGCACTTTATTTTCAAAATCGATCTGGGGAGTTATTTCCACACTCCTGTTTTTATATTTCCCGATAAGCTTTTCGAGGCGGGCTTTATTTTTTCTTACAAGGGCAGCCATAAAATGGGCCGCTTCACCCTGATATGCTGTATTTACATCACCCGTGGCAGCGAATCCCGATCCTTCGGGAGGATAGATAACATTTAATAGTATGATCTTTGCCTGCATGTGTTCCACAATGTCAATAGCCAGGCTGAGGCCTTTCTCTGAAGTGTCACTAAAGTCAGTCGGGACGAGTATTTTTTTCATTATTCAAAAGATTTTTTGATGATTTCTTAACATAAGTTGCAAAGCATATGCCAAGCACAGGCCGGCATGGCTGTTCAGATAGGTTTGATGAGTGTAGAATACGACAAAAGCTTACTGTAAAACACTGTTTTAAGCCTTATGATAATGATATTTAAACACCCTGATTTACGGGAAATGTTTTATCTTTAATGTATAATTGGTTCGAAAATTGTAGAAATTATTCTACTTTTTGAAAAACTTTGCGGAATGACACAAACATCCGACATTTTATTGCAGGTATTAAGGAACATCCCCGATATTCTTATATTACTTATCGATAAGCAGGGCATTATTCTTACTGCTGAGGGCAGGGAAAAGTCCAAATTGGGGCTGAACAACAAACGGGTGGCGGGCAAAAAATTTTCCGGCATTTTTTCCCCGGTAATTTATAAATCGCTGAAAGCCCTGCAGGAAGTATCGGCTGGCGGTACAACCATATCACATGAGATGATGATACGCGATCAGTATTATTATATACAGGCACTGCCCTTGTATGATGAAGCCGGTGACAGTTTTTTCGCTTCCTTAATGGTATTTGAAAACATGACCGAGTATAAGCTCAATGCCGACAGGCTGAGCATTGCCAGAGAGGTTGCCGACAGGTCGAACAGGGCCAAAACGATCTTTCTGGCCAATATGAGCCATGAGATCAGAACACCCCTGAATACCATTATCGGTTTTACAGAGCAACTCAAAAAAACAAAGCTCACTAAAAAACAAAGCCAATTTCTTGAAATTGTAAAATCTTCGTCCGACCACCTGCTCTCAATGGTTAGCAGGATCATCACACTTTCCGAGGTCGATACCGGTGAGGTGAACTTCGATAGAAAGCCCTTTCTTATCGGTGATGTGATGAACGAGGTGATAAAAATGGAAAGCGACAGGGCACAGAAAAAAGGAATTGAGCTTAACAAGGTATGGAGTACACGGCTCGACATTCCCTTGTTCGGTGATGAAGTCAGCCTCACCCAAATCCTCCTGAACCTCTTAAACAATGCCATCAAATTTACGAACGAAGGCTCGGTACTCCTGTCGGCCGAGGTGAAAGATGAAACCAAACAGAAAATTATTGTGGTTTTTCGTGTGATCGATACAGGGATTGGAATTCCTGAAGATAAACTCCGTTTGGTCTTTGAGGATTTTACACAGGCAGATGCCGGTGTATCGGCAACCTATGGAGGAAGCGGCCTGGGCCTGACCATTGCAAATAAGCTGGTTGTACTTCAGGGAGGGAGTATTGAGGTAAACAGTGATGAGGGGGAGGGAACTGAATTTATTGTTACCATTCCTTACGATAAAGCGAATGGGAGTAACAGGATACAAAAGAAAAGAAAGGAAGTGAATAGCGAAGTACTTGAAGGCCTTTCATTTTTATATGTTGATGATGATGAAAATAACAGGTTGCTGTGCAAAGTGATCTTCGACGACTGGAAGGTAGATTATGATATTGTTGACAATGGTGCACGGGCCCTCAGTCTGGCGCAAAAAAAAGAATATGATGTTATCCTTATCGATATCAGAATGCCAGGTATGGATGGCCTTGAGGTTAGCCGCCATCTTCGCAGGATATACGAGGAACGGGAGGGGCAGTACAGATTAATTGCGGTTACTGCAAATGCCATAAAACGCGACATTGAGGGCTACCTTAAAGCCGGAATGCATGGCATATTGCTCAAACCCTTCAGGGAGCTGGATCTTTTTGATGCTATTCTGCGCTATTTGCTGGATGATACAGAACCGGCCGGCGATTATTATGCGAAGCAATTTGCCGGAGGCGACAGCACAGATGAGAATATTCTTACCTATGATCTGAGCGACCTCAGGGAGGCTTCAAGGAACAACAGAACATTTATCAATAAAATGATCGACACTTTTATCACCAATGCAAGCCAAAACCTTATTATGATGAACCATGAGCTGGAGAGTAAGGACTGGAATGGCGTGGGAGAGCTTGCACACAAGATGTTACCTTCATACAGGCATTTGCGGATATATAAACTGGTTAACCTGCTTGAACATATTGAAGAACACACCTTGCGAAAGAAGCAACACAAAGGCATTAAAGGAAAAGTGAATACTCTCCAACATGACTCACTGCTCATTTTTGAGGAATTGAAAAATGAACGTAAATAGAGAAGGAATGAACATGAAAAAAGGGAAAACGATTCTGCTTATCGACGACGATACATACATCTGCTCACTGCTTGAAAATTACCTTAGCGATGAGGGGTATACTGTTGAAACTGCCCATACCGGTAAGAAAGGACTGGAAAAGGCCGTTAAACAACAATTTGACCTCGTGCTGCTTGATTACAGGCTGCCCGATGGCGATGGCCTTAAATTCCTTGAAGAAATTAAAAAAGTTAATGCTGACATCCCTGTGATCATCATTACTGCATATGCCGAGGTGAATTCGGCCGTAAGGCTTATAAAAGCCGGCGCATACGACTATGTTACCAAGCCCATTCGCCCCGAGGAACTGGTATCATTGATCAGACTTGCCTTAAAGAAGAAACGCTCAGGCAGGGATGCAACAAATTTTCAGAAAGAACTGATCGTTGGTGAAAGCCCTGAAATGAAAGAGATCATGCGAATGGTGAAAATTGTTGCCCCAACCTTTATGACTGTATTGATTGAGGGTGAAACGGGCACCGGAAAGGAATATATTTCCAGGGCGATACATCTAAACAGTAAGCGCAGGGAGAAGCCTTTTGTAGCTGTCGATTGCGGAGCCATTCCCGACGAAATTGCAAACAGCGAACTGTTTGGCCATGTAAAAGGCTCTTTTACCGGTGCCATTAAAGATAAGCAGGGCTCATTTGAAGCGGCCGACGGAGGAACTCTTTTCCTTGATGAGATTGGCAATCTTTCATACGAAATACAGGTTAAATTGCTGAGGGTACTCCAGGAAAGGACGATCAACAGGGTAGGGGAGAATAGGGATATTCACGTTGATGTGAGGATCATTGCAGCTTCAAATATACCCCTGATCAATCTTGTTGAAGAAAAAAAGTTCAGGGACGATCTCTATCATCGCATCAATGAATTCAAGATCACGGTACCCCCTCTGAACCGCCGCCCGGAGGATATTTTGCTCTTTGCCGAACATTTCAGAGAAAAGGCTAATGACGAACTCGACAAATCAGTAAAAACATTCAGCCCTGCAGTAAAAAAACGTTTGCGCGGGCATAGCTGGATGGGCAACCTGCGCGAATTGAATAATGTTGTTAAACGGGCAGTATTGCTCTGTCAACAGGAGGAGATCAGTATTGAACACCTGCCTGACGATATTTTGACAAAGACCAGGAAGGTTCCCGCTTCGCCTGCTGACGCAAGTCTTAAAGAAGCATCTCATTTTGCAGAACGTCAGGTCATTATTGATGCCATGAGAAAAGCGAAATACAATAAAACAAAAGCTGCGAAAATTCTTCAGATCGACCGGAAAACCCTGTATAACAAGCTTAGCCGCCTTGACATCAATCCCGAAAATGAATGATTATTTAATATCCTTTGATATGCCTGTATAAGGAAATGAAGAATAATTACCACATATGAGGATGAATATACACATATCTGACATAAACCACCACTATTATTAAGGTGTTGTGAATGAAGTGTATAAGCTGAATTACTGAATGATTGGCAGGATTTTTTCTATAGTGATAAAAAATAAAAACTATGACACAATACCACGAACCAGCAAATGAAATGACAGAAACTACCAGGGATCAGACCAGGGCTCTGGTAAGCCTCAAGGAAGAGATTGAGGCTATTTGACTGGTATAATCAGCGTATGGATAGCACCAGCGATGAATCGCTCAGGAAGATCCTCAAGCACAACAGGGATGAGGAGATTGAGCATGCCGTCATGGCCATAGAATGGCTTCGAAGAAATATGGAGGGGTGGGATGAAAATCTTAGAAACTTCCTGTTTACCGAGGGTGAAATCGCTGGAAGTGAAGACAGTGATGAGATGCAGGATTATTCAGGTGAGCCGGGAACAGATCTGGGAATTGGAAAAATTAAATAGCAAAAATTATGGATTTACTTAAGAGAGAACTGGCACCCATCACGGATGCCGCTTGGGATGAAATAAACGAACAATCAAAGGAGATCTTCAAAACAGACCTCTCGGCGCGGAAGTTTGTGGATATTGAAGGTCCCAAAGGCTTAGAATTCAGTGCTGTTCCAACAGGACGGCTTGAAATTCCGGATAAACAGGTAGCAGGAGAACTGCTGTTCGGTATTCGTGAGCTTCAGCCGGTGGTTGAAGTGCGCTCTGCTTTCACTCTTGACCTCTGGGAGCTGGATAATATTGAAAGGGGTGCCGGCGATGTAAACCTCGACGCCCTTGAAAAAGCAGCCAGAAGACTTGCCGATTTTGAAGAAAAGGCTATCTACAATGGATTAAAGAAGGCCAACATCCGGGGACTGAAACAGACTTCGGGACATCCTCCCGTTAATTTTGCTGAGAAACCGGAAGATATCCTTCATACGGTAGTGGAAGCAGTTACCCGCCTAAAAACTGTTAGCATTGAAGGGCCATACAGCCTTATTCTCGATGCCGAACGCTGGGGGAAAGTGTCTGCAATAGTGAATGGATATCCGTTGCGCCTTCAGCTTGAGCAGGTATTGGGTGGATCGCTGATATTTGCACCCCATATCGACGGCGCATTTGTAGTTTCCATGCGGGGAGGCGATTTCAGGCTTACTTTGGGACAGGATATTTCCATAGGTTATGAAATGCATACACAAAAGAATGTTCAGCTATATTTTACAGAAGCCTTTACTTTCCGGGCGCTGGACCCCGATGCAATTATTTATATGAAATAAAACAATTTATGATGTTGAAAATTAAAGATTACACTCCGGAATCAAGTATTCCGGCATCAGAGAAAGAGAAATTAATCGATTTTTTGTATGAACATCTCGATGAGTTCGGCGATCCACGCGAGCACATAGAAAATTGTGTGGATTTTGCCCTCAAGGAATGGGATTCATTTGGAGGCTTTGTCCTTATGGGATACCATGAAGCAAATCTGGTAGGAGCAGTGGTGATCAACAAAACCGGTATGAAAGGATATATCCCCGAAAATATACTGGTCTATATTGCTGTTCATCAAGATTTTCGTGGAAAGGGATTCGGAAAACAATTAATGGAGAAAGCCCATAAAATGGCCGATGGAAACATGAAACTGCATGTAGAACCTGATAATCCTGCCAGGTATTTATATGAAAAAATGGGTTATACAAATAAATACCTGGAAATGCGTTGGAATAAGGATTGATCAATGCAGAAAATATTCTGCACAATCTTATTGCAACACAAAAGAGCTGCCTCATGATTACCCTGAGGCAGTTTTTTTATAACTCAAATTTCAAGAATACAGTGCATTGGAAGTTACAGGTTGAACGGATCCAAAACCTGTAGTCATATTCTCATTTGCATTTCGCTTTCATATTTATTATATTTACACATTAATATTCCAACCAAATACTCTGCTTAATCTAAAGCCCGGTAATTTAAATGCAGAGTAATGAATAACAAATCTTTTTATTCTGGTCCGCAAAAGGACGTTTTGCTCCTTTTGGATCAATTGTATTCACCTAAAACCAATTTACCCATGAAAAAATCAATGCACAAGTTTACATTTTTGAAAATTTTCGCCGGGATGGTGTTAATTTTTCTTTTAACCAATTTTCTTGCCGGACAGGAGAGTATGAAAGCATATGACGTTTATGGCAGGGATGCCGAAGCCAAAGTCAGCGGTGCTTCCATGCTTATGGTCGATCCTGCAACCGACTTTCCTGCGCATGTAAGGTTTGCTGAAGGCAAAACAGTTCCTGATGAAGCCTTTTTGCCGTTTCTCAGAGAAACATTTTCTTTCCAACAGGATTATACATTTCAATTAATCCAGTCGCGCGAGCTTGCCAACGATTTGTTGCTCAAAGCTTTTCAGCTTGAATACCAAGGCATCCCAATCGAAAATGCGGTGGTGACCGCCCACTTGCGCGAAGGCAGTGTTGCCTGGTTCAGTGGTTTTGCAGATCATGCCGATCATGCTCCGACAACTGCTGTTGTTTCCGAAGCTGAAGCCCTGGCCGCTGCGCTCGACAATATCGGAGCCACGAAATACATGTGGGAGGATGCTGAGGAAGAAGCATTCCTGAAGAAACATCTAGAAGACGATGAAGCCACATATTTTCCTTCCGGAGAGTTGATCCTTGTTAAGGAAAATAAAGGATCAACAGATTATTTGCTCGCATGGAAGTTTGATATCAGGGAAACTGCGCACAGGCTCGATCGTACCATTTTTGTTGATGCTACAAATGGCAACATCATCAAATGGTATACTTTGGTATATGATTGCGATGCCGGCTCGGTAGCTACCACCTGGCATGGTACCCAAACCCTCAACACCGATTACGATGCGGGGGCCGACAATTATATTCTGCTCGATGACTGCAATACCGCAAACATACACACGATCATGGAAGCCGGCAGTGCAGAAATTACTGACGACGATAACGACTGGTCGGAGGCCGGTCTTACTGATTTTGCTTCAACACATTATTATGGACGGGTTACCATGGATTATTATGCCGCTGTGCACAGCCGTGCCAGCTATAACAATGCAAATGGCAACCTTACGATCAGGCATGTGGCCAATTGGGCCAACGGACAGCATATTGGCAGCGGCATAATTCGTATCGGCATGAATACCGGAAATCAGGGCGAATTCTATAATACGCTCGATGTTATTGCCCACGAATTTACCCATGCTGTGACTGCCGATAATGGTCTTGGGGGCCTAACATACCAGGGAGAATCGGGAGCCCTGAATGAAGGCTTTTCTGATATTTTGGGCGAAACCGCGGAAATGTGGTATGAAAACGGCGCTTATACGGTCGACTGGTTACACCGCGAAGACTATGTGAATGGCGAGAACAGAAGCCTGATCGACCCAAAAGCCAAAGGGCAACCCGATACCTATGAAGGCGATAACTGGGCATCAACAGCTTCAGGAGCTCCCGACCATGGGGGTGTACATACCAACAGCGGTGTGATGAACCATTGGTTCTATCTGGCATCCGCCGGAGGTTCGGGAACAAACGACAATGGCGATGACTATGATGTTACCGGAATTGGACATGTAACCACAAGGGAGATTGTTTACCGCATGCTGACAGAAGAAATGACTTCCAACGCGACTTATGCTTTTGCAAGAAATGCTTCACTTGCCATTACCATTGATATGTTTGGTGATTGCAGTCACGCAGTTAAGCAGATCACCAACGCCTGGTATGCCGTTGGTGTAGGAGATCCATATTGCGAAGCATTGCTTGAGAGCCCCCTCAATGCCGGAGGCTATAATATTTCCTGTAATGGCGGGAATGACGGCAGCATCGACCTGACTCCCCTGGGAACTGAACCTTTTACTTTTTTGTGGGACGATGGCCCGACGACCGAAGACCGGACTGATCTTACTGCAGGCACCTACGGAGTTACCCTGACCGATAATACAGGATGCAGTGATTATGCTACCATCACCTTAACAGAACCATCAGTGCTTGGCCTCACAGCCGTAGTAACGTCAAATTACAATGGTTATTCGGTTTCGTGTAATGGAGCATCCGACGGCGAAGCCACTGCCTCGGCCTCGGGAGGTGTCCCACCGTATTCCTATCAGTGGGATGCGAATGCAGGGAACCAGACGAGCGCCCTTGCCACAGGCCTTGCTGCCGGCACCTATGAGGTTAGCGTTAGCGATGCGAACGGATGTACTGTTACAGCACAGGTTGTCCTTAACGAGCCCGATCCCCTTACCATTGATGCAGGTGAAAATCAAACCGTATATTTCGGATATCCTCCCGAAGCATGCGCAACACTGGCATATTCATCAGCAGGCGGAGGTGTGCCTCCATATACTTTTGAATGGAGTACCGGCGAAACTACACAGGAAATTGAGGTTTGCCCGGAAGTGTCGACAGAATATACCATCACACTTAGCGATGCCAATAATTGTGAAATTACCGATAATGTGATCGTTTGCGCGATCGATGTCCGCTGCGGGAACAACCTCGACAAGGTCGAGATCTGTCATTATCCGCCCGACAATCCTGCAAATTTACATACGATCTGCGTAAGTATAAATGCTGTCGCAACACACCTGGCCGAAGGTGATATGCTTGCCGCCTGCGGAACAGACCACAGCTGCACCGGGCTTGATAATAAAGACCTGAAATTGCCTGCTCCACTTGAATTATCGATGGACCTGGATATTTATCCGAACCCTTTCAACCAGAATACAACCATAGCATTCTCGACCGAAACAAATGGTTGGGCAAGCCTGAAGCTGATCGATGCATTTGGAAGGGTGGTGACTGCCATATATGATGGAAGTGTGTCATGTACTGAAACATATCATGTGGAGTTGAGCCGCGGCAACTTGCAGCCCGGAATGTATTATTGCCTGCTGCAGCAATCAAACGGTGCCACGAAGGTGGTAAAGTTACTGCTTAATTAGTGATATGAAGTTGAGCCTGGTACCGGCCGCACAAATGTTGCCGTACGGCAATTGCCGGATGTTCAGGCATAATGAGGAATTTGAAAATAATTAACAAAATTTAAATTTTTCCGGTACAATCTATGCGGAGTTGAATTAAATTTGCCGTGATTTAAAATTCAATTATGGAAACTATATGCAATCGTTGTGGCGATAGCTTCGAATCTGATGATATGGGCATTGATCTATGTCCTGTTTGTGAGATTGAGCTGTCGGAGCTGGAGAACGAAGAAAGCCTGGAGTATGAGTATGACGATACTGCAGGCTGGGAAGATGATGATTTCTGATCTTCCCCTCCAGTATACACGGATCATAGTATCCGGGCCTGTTCAAATTGCGCGGTGGTACGATGCTGAAATTATTTCCGGCATCTGCTACCGCGCAATCTTTTTTTTAATCATTATTATTTTCAGTATGCCCTTCTGATCAGAAGATATCCTGAAGGTAGCCACCGGCTCAAATTACATGCAACAAATTGATGCAGCCGGATACCGATTTTTTATACTTTTATCCTTCATAAAATACACTATATATGCGGTCAGATAAATACGGCCAGGCCGAAATGGCAGGGAATATGGTCATCACACTTGATGATCTCAAACAGAGCATGCCTGTTCCCAGGGAGATCAACCGCCCCAAACCCCTTTGGGAAATTATCGGTGAAATATATGCCGTGCTTGATGAGAATGATATCCTGTATTCGCAGGAGGCCGTTTATGTTCATAAAGCATCGGCATACACGGTGGCCGGAAAGGCGGGTGAGGGCAATCCGGTTCCGGATGATCCGGCATCTTTTCAGCCGTGGACCTTCGATAATGTGTTTACAAGCATTGTGATCAGTGATGATCTGAACGAGATGGAAGGTGCGATACAGATCGCCTGGAACCCCTATGGCATGCAGTTGTCTTTTGGGTTGACTTACGAGGGCCGATCGAAATTTGCCCATTTGGGAGAAGAGGATGCCATCATGTCGACCTATGCCTGCGGAGATATAAAAGTGCTTCCGTATTTTGTAATGGTACATAAGGTAAGGCATTGGTTCCCATTCAATAACAAACATGTGATCGATCAGCTTGAACGCTCCAAAACCCTGATGAACAAATCACTTGATGATGAAGTGATCCTGCGCTTTATTGAAAGGTTTTACCACTATTCAACAAAATACAGCGATTGCCTCGACGAAAACACCCTTATTTTACCGGAAAGCTTTGATCATTTTATGCAACAATTGCGATATGATGCCGAAACGCAGTTTGCGGGCAAAAAAAAGGTGTCGGCATGGGACCTGTTTACAATTGGCAATGCGCTACTGAAGCCTGATACCGGTATTCCTCTTACGGCAATTATCCCGCTTGGGTTTATGTGGGGTGGATATACCTTCAGCAGGTTGATATAAAGCCGGGGCATGATTCTGTCTATAGTTGGACGTGATTTTCGAGTAATATAGCTTGAGCATTTGGCCTTTGGCATTTGGCATTTAGCATTTAAAATAATGGGAATTTCACGTTATTATGTCGCCGGGTGCAGTGAAATATGATACTCAAAGCCTATGATTTACGGACAACAGAACTCCTTGTGTGGACGGCTTGCAAATGACCTGATTATTTATTAATTTTAAAAATTGTTTTTTCTTGCAGGCTTAGGACAGTCGAAGTCTTTTTTGATTCCAAATGCGTGAAAAACATTAAAAGAAACAACATTTTCCATTGATGCTCCGATGAAAACAGATATTTTACATTTAATTGATTTTAAAAGAATTGACGCTCTTCTTGAAGGTTTCAATAAATCAACCGGATTTGTGACCGCCATATTGGATCTTGAGGGAAAAGTACTTTCCAAATCCGGATGGCGCCTGATTTGTACAGACTTTCACCGGGTTAATCCCGAAACTTCAAAACGATGTACCATCAGTGATGCCGAACTGGCAAACGAAATGCTTGGTGGCAAGAAATACCATTGCTATTCCTGCCATAATGGATTGATGGATGCCGCTGTTCCTCTGGTCATCAAAGGCGAACATGTTGCCAATTTGTTTACAGGTCAATTCTTTTTTGAAAAACCCGATATCAATTTCTTTAAGAAGCAAGCCAAAGAGTTTGGCTTCGACGAACAAAAATACCTCGAGGCACTAAGTAAGGTGCCTGTTGTGTCGAAAGAAAAAGTAAAAGTAGTGATGGACTTTCTGCTCAATATGACTCAACTCATCGGAGATCTGGCCCTCCAAAAGCTTGAGCAAACAGAACTGATCCAAAAAATCGGTATGAGCGAGCAGAAATATCGTTTATTTTTCGAAAGTAACCCCCAACCCATGTGGGTTTATGATTTGAAGACCTTAAAATTCCTCGAAGTAAACAATGCGGCTGTTAAAAAGTACGGATACAGCAATGAAGAGTTTCTTTCGATGACCATAAAAGATATTCGTCCGGAAGAAGACATTGATAATTTGATGAAAAACATCCATGCTGTAGGTCAGGGCCTTGATGAAGCTGGTGTGTGGAGGCATTGTAAAAAAGACGGAAGCATGATTTATGTGGAAATCACTTCGCATACCATAAATTTCGAAAACCGTAAGGCCGAATTGGTGCTTGCAAACGATATTACCAGGCGTATTCAAACCGAAAAAGTACTGGAATACCAGCGCTTATTGATTTCCGATATGGGAAAGGTTGCCAAAATTGGTGGCTGGGAATTTGATGCCATAAGTGGAAAAGGTACCTGGACAGAAGAAACTGCCAGAATTCATGATGTTGATCCCGATGATGAAACGAATGTTGAAAAGGGAATTTCTTTTTATAAACCAGCTTCGCACCGGAAAATTGAAAAGGCCATTAAGGAAGCCATTGAATTGGGTATACCATATAATATCGAGCTCGGGATGGTTTCTGCAAAGGGAATCGAAAAGTGGGTTCAAACAATTGGCAGGCCAATAGAAGAGAATGGAAAGGTTGTAAGGGTCAGGGGTTCGTTTCAGGACATTACCGAACGCAAAATGGCTGAGGAGGCCCTTATTGAAAGTGAACAGAAATTCAGGAATCTTTTTCAGGACCATGCAGCAGTTAAACTGATCATTGACCCCGAAAACGGAAAAATTGTTGAAGCCAACAAGGCGGCAGCAGAATTTTATGGCTGGTCGATAGAAGATCTGCAGAAAATGAATATTGCTCAAATCAATGTTTTGCCTCCCAGTCAGTTAAAAAAAGAGATTGAGAAGGCGAGGAGCCTGAACAAGATACAATTCGAATTCAAACACCGGAAAGCCGATGGAAAACTTGTTGATGTGGAAGTTTTCAGTAGCAGCATCAATATTGAAGGGAAACAATTTTTGCATTCCATTATCCACGATATTTCTGAAAAGAAAAAGGCAGAAGAAAAAATACATCTCCTGAGTAAGGCTATCGAATCAAGTTCCGTTTCAGTTGTCATTACCGATTCAATGGGGGACATCAATTATGTAAATCAATTCTTTACCGAATTAACAGGTTATACCAGAGAAGAAGTTTACGGCAATAATCCGCGTGTTCTCAGGTCGGGACATCAACCCGAAGAATTTTACAAAAATCTCTGGAAAACAATACTTTCAGGCAGTGATTGGCAGGGAGAAATTCTGAATAAAAAGAAAAACGGGGAGCTTTTTTGGGCGAAAGCCTTTATTTCACCGATAACGAACTCACTGGGAAAGATCTCCCATTTTATTTCTATCGAAGAAGACATTACGGAAAGAAAAAGAATGCTTGACGACCTGGTGGCAGCCAAAGAAAAAGCCGAAAAGAGCGATAAACTTAAGACCGCTTTCCTGAATAATATTTCACATGAGATCAAAACTCCCCTGAATGGAATTCTGGGCTTCGGGCAATTTTTGGCCGACCCGGGGCTTTCGGCAGATAAAAGGGCGGAAATGCTGGTGCTTGTTCAAAGGTCGGCAAACCGGCTAATGAATACGGTAACGGATTATATGGATATGGCCATGCTCTTTTCAGGAACCATGGAGGCCCGAAAAAAAGAATTTGTTCTGAATAGCTTGTTCGAAGATATTATCAAAAACACAAAACAATTATGTGCTGAAAAAAATATTGATTTTAAAGTTGAAATACCACGTGGATCTGATGGCCTTACCATCAATTCCGACCCTGAATTTATTCGGAGAATTATGGATAACCTGCTTGATAATGCCCTCAAATTTACCATGCAGGGAGGCATTACATGTGGATACAGGATAAAACCAGGCTTTGTCGGGTTTTTTGTTCAGGATACCGGCAAGGGTATCGATGAGGATAATAAGAAACTGATCTTTGATATGTTTACGCAGGAAGATCTGTCATTAACACGCGGTTATGAAGGCAGTGGTTTGGGATTAAGCCTTGCCAAAGGCATGGTTCGTTTACTCGGAGGAAATATCACGGTAAGCTCCGAAAAGTCGAAAGGATCAACCTTTACATTTTCTGTCCCTATTGGCAGCAATATTACTTCTGAACCGATGAGCACTTATGCAACCACCAGGGATACGGGAATAAAAAAGCCGCTCATTCTAGTGGCCGAAGACGATGACCTGAACTTCAGATACATCGAATCTGTATTGAAATTAGAGAACTACAACTATCTCCACGCCAAAAATGGCTCCGAGGCAGTGGACTATTGCAAGAAAAATCCGGAAATTTCTTTGGTGCTGATGGACATAAAAATGCCGTTTATGAATGGCTTTGACGCCAGCAGGCAGATACGTGACTTCAGACCCAAATTGCCCATAATCGCCACAACGGCATATGCCCAGACTGGGGATGAACACCGCATCCTTGCGGCGGGTTGCACCGACTATCTGGCTAAACCCATTAAAAAAGACGATTTGCTGGCAGCAATAAATAAGTATATTTGAATTTGGCATTTTCTTAAATAAAAGCATAAAAGTTAAGCCGGTGGAAATAATCGATTGGCCGGAATTCAGTCCTTATATAAAATTTGATCTTAACAAATATTATTTTAAAAGTATTGTCCAACGAAGGTTAATCATTGAAAAGATTATATGAATAAACAAACAAACACTTATCTGAGGGCATTGATGATTGATGCGTCGAATGCTTATTACCGTATCAACAAATACCCTCTCGGTTCATTTTTTGGCCCGGTTGATCTGGGCATCCATCTGGCATATAAACACAACAGCCTGAATATTGGCGCCGGTCTATTGGCAGGAAGTATTTTTCCGGGGTCGAACAGGTTGATGTTCAGCGGTATATCACCCTCCTGGCATGGATTCTTTATTTCCTCAATGGGAGGTGCTGCGCTCGTCTTCGATAATTTGGGGATTAACCTGCTATCGATAATCGGTAAGGCTGAAACACCTTCGGTTCTTTACCTGAACCGCCATCACGGTGAAGAAGTTGAGGTGGAGCTGCATCCTGTAGATCCCTATTCTATATGGAAATCAGATAGGGGAGGAGTGTATGGGGTGATGAATCATGCCCTGGATCAATATGTTACGCGTTATGAAAAAGACCCACGGGTGCTGGCTGTTGGTCCTGCTGCACTCTATACCGATAATGGTGCCATTGCCTCGGCACCGGTAAAACGGGGAACCCTGACCAACGTGGATTGCTGGGCCGGTCGTGGAGGATTTGGAACCAAGCTTCTGCAGCAGCATGGCATTATCGGGATTATTTATGGCGGAACCTGGGTTGATGAAGACTTTCGCGATCGAAAGGTTGCCGACGAATGGTTTCATGACCGCTACGAGAAAAAAATGGCAGCCAAAGATCTGGAGGCGACCACTAAATACCGATATGATCCCGCTTTTAATACAGGCGGAACCTTTGGTGTAAACTTTGCCTCTATTGCCGAAAGGATCATTGCGTTCAATTATCGTACGATATTTATGACAAAAGAACAACGTCTTGATCTGCATCAACGGTTTATCATTGACCATTATCTCAAACAGTTCAATGAGGAAACGATCGAAACGAAACAACAAAAGAATTGCGGTGAGCCTTGTGTTGCGGTGTGTAAAAAAATGCACGGACCTTACAAGAAAGACTATGAGCCCTATCAGACCATGGGGCCATTGTGTGGTATATTCGACCAGCGGGCTGCCGAATTGCTCAATGGGAAAGCCGACACCTATGGTTTTGATGCCATTTCTGTGGGTGGCGTGCTTGCCTGGCTTATGGAGTGCATGGCAGATGGCTTAATCAGCCCCGAAGAGCTTGGTGCTGATGCAGTTCCAAAGTTTTCGCCTCAGGATTTTGATGTGGTGGAGGATTCGATGCACAACGCGCGCATTGGTTCAGCCTTGCTCGACGAAATGGTGAAACCCGATGGGTTGATCAATATGAAATTGGGTGCAAGAAAATTGGCCCGCCACCTGGCCCGAATAAAAGGGGTAGGGGTTATGGATCGCTTTGTGCATATCGGGTTTGCCCGTCAGGGGTGGATGGTCCCGAATCAGTACTGGACTCCCGGAGTGTTATCGCCAATGGCCATCATGGGTAAGTACTATATGGTGTATGGCAAAGACTTTATCCCACCCCGTGAGCTGGGTCGCCAGAATGCCGAACGCATGATACAGGAACTGATGATGGACAACCTCGGGTTTTGTCGTTTTCACCGGGCCTGGGCCGAAGAGATCATGCCCGATGTGATAGATAAGCTATATGGCCTGAAAGAACAATTTATAAAAAGCCTGAAACTTACGGCCACCCGCATCAATAGCCGGAATGCTTCAATCTTTTGGGAGTCGGAGCGTAATATAGATTTTCTGTTCCAGTTTCTTCGCAAGAAAGCCTATGAAGACAAAGTGGAGGATAAAACGCTCGACTACTGGATCAAAGCCTTTGAAAAAGACAAGTTTGAAGCCGGCCTGCAGTTCTGGTATGAAATACATAAGGGCATACATGAGAGCCTGAGGGAGTTTCATTAATATATCAGGCAGGCACTACTTGATATACTGGTCTCTGCTCCCGATGGTATTGGTCTGGTAATGGATGTCGAAAGAAAGCAGAAAGGCATTATCATTATAGGAGTCGGTATGGCCGTTTCGCCACAGCCTGCACATCAGTATACTGCTGATCTTCATGCCTGTAGCATCGATCAGACCGAAGCTGGTCATGTTGTGCCGGAATGACGCTACCACATCGCCGGCAATGTTATTGATCTTTTGTGAAGCAGAAGGAAATACGGATTCATAATCCTGCCACACATATTCGAAATTCCAGTTTACTACTTCGGTGGCCGTAGTCACTGCAGCCGGCGACCAGTGCACATGGGGCTCGATAGCGGTTCCTTCATCCCAGTCGTGCGGCATCTGAATGGCAAGGAAAACCTGATCATAATTATTGTTGCCACCACTGAATGCCAGGGTATAGATGCCGTCAACGAATGCGATAAATGCCGGAGGATTCACACTGCCAACTTTTGCAGCCGATCCCGGCACCACAAAGTCGTTCCACACCCTGGCATTGCCAATCATAAGCAAGGTGCCGTCGGCCTCAAAAGTTGAATAATTGTCAGCATCGCCGAAACGAATATTTTGCAGGTTCAGGTTCGAGGCCGCAATCTCTTGCCATGCGTTAATTTTCCAGTACCAGAATGAACCCATGTCAGTATCGTAAACCACTACGCCGTTAACAGGAGTCGTGCTGCCGAGGGTTGTACGCTGGGCAGTGGTCATGCGAGGCACAATAAAACCTTTTGTAGTTGATTTTACGTCGAGCACCGCACCGTCAGCAGGATTGGTGTAGGCAGGGTCGTCGGAAACGATCACGGACTGGGCCGATACATGTGTTTGCAGGAAAGAAAGTAAAAGAATACCTGTAATAAAGATAAGTTTTGTCATCGGTTATTTTTTTTGTTTTCATAAGATGATACGATAATTTTGTATCAAATTGACCATTCCGTAAAAGTACGACTTTAATTCTTAATGTTCGTCTGGATGCTGGATGCTGGATGCCGGATGCTGGATATTTACCCGCCGTAGCTTTTCGACCTTCGCAAAAATTTTAGCTGATGAGAAGCGAAGGCGGGCTGGATGCTGGCTGCTGGTTACTGGGTACTGGATACTGGATACTGGTTAAATGCAAATTTTAGCAACAAACAAACAGTCAAAACCAGGAGCCAGAAGCCAGAAACCAGTCCCGAAAAAATGCAAATCTTTGATTTGCTCTTTTTTCGAGGATCTTAGAAAAACAATGAAATCGTAGATTTCTGGTTTTTCGGGATAACCAGGTTTGTTATTTGATATCTGTTTTCGCGAGTGCTTTCGGAAAGAGAATATTATTTTCAAGATGAACATGAATATGCAGGTCGTCTTCGAACTGCTCAAGGGTTTTCAGTGCAACGAGGTAGGTGTTGCAGGCATCTTCCGGGACAGAATAATTCCGGGTAAGTGATCTGATTTTATCCATGGATGTTCCGGCAAACTCATGTTCGTCGCTCATCCGCGAAATTTCCGAACGGATGATCTGATAAACATTTTCATCTGTTTCTTTAAGGGCTTGTTTGATTGCGGGAAACAATACCTCTTCCTCTTTTTGCATGTGTTGGGATAATTCCTTATTTATTCCTTCGAAAAGCTCTTGCACCTCGTGCAGTTCAGGATGTGAATCTCCGTGAACGGATGCGATCTTTTGTGTGTAGAATATCAATTCAGGCAGTTTTTTCCTGACATAGCTGTGGTGCGTGTTTACGATGAAATCGCACAGAAAATCCAGGTCCCACGCATTGAAATTATTTCCCCGGCCTGTATCCTGTTCGGCCAGGACGGCCAGTTCCGACACAATCACTTCCGGATCAATACCTTTTTCATTGCAGGCATCGGCAATGCTTTGGTTTCCGCCGCAGCAAAAATCTATGCCCGCTTTTTTAAATATCTCAGCAGCCCTGAAATCGTTGGTGACGATCTGGCCGATGGTGTTGTTATCAAATGAATTATTTTCCATAATACTGTTTTTAAATATTCTTTATTAACTAAGCAGCTACAAAATTACAAATTATTTTAATAGGATAAAAGGGTCTTTTAAGCATTAATGTGTAATTCGGTGAATAGCAGCAACTAATCCCGATTTATCGGGATGGTAAAATGGTTAAATGTCTGAATGGCTAAATGGTTAAATGGCTAAATGGTTAAATGGCTAAATGGTTAAATGGCTAAATGGTTAAATGGTTAAATGGTTAAATAGTTAAATAGTTAAATGGTTAAATAGTTAAATAGTTAAATGGTTAAATGGTTAAATGGTTAAATGGTTAAAAATAACTTTAGTTCACTTTAGCTCACTCTAGTTCACTCTAGTTCACTCTAGTTCACTTGGAAGAAGATCCCTCCTTCGTCGGGATGAGTTCGACTATGCCTTTTCGTTTCGCTGCGCTCATAAAAAAGGCAGTCTCACTCACTTTAGTTCACTTTAGCTCACTTGTTCCCATGGTATATTATATATTACATCGAAAATACAGAATACAGAATCAATTGTGTCCGGTAAAAAAAGTATATTTGATACTGTTAGACTGAAAATTGTGGGGCCGCTCGACTTCGCTCGCGATGACAACGATTTCCGTGGGAAATGTAATAAGGGCGCGGCGCACAATAACTAATTTCTTTGGAGCGCCGCGCCCTTATTCCCCTATGCAATACCTCGAATTGTCATCCTGAGCGAAGCGGAAGGGCATTTCAGCCTGATCCCCCCGTAGACGGTTAACAAATCTTCAACTTTCTTGTTACGACCTCACGAAAATTTGTCAAAATGTACATTGTAAACTGTAAATCATTAAACTTCCATGTTCTTTATTCAATGTTCATTATTCCTTGCCCCCTGCCTGCCCGCCGGAGTCCGAAGGACGGAGGAGGGCCCCTTGCCCCCTGTCCCTCTTAATGCCTGGTAATGTTCACTTTAGCTTACTTGTCCCGCATGGATGCAATGTCTCAATACTGAATACCCAATACTAATTACCTGATATTTGAAGCTTGTTATTTCTCTTAATCGGTTGATTTATTATTGCAGGTCTGAATGAGGTTCTTAAGGAGTTAAAGCGATGCCAGTAGGTTTTTTGCTGCATTGGCCTTATCATATTCCGGTTCAGCATCTTTCCAGATATCCACTGCTTTGCGGAGGTAAGGTAGTGCTTTTTCTTCGTCACCCATAGCCAGGAACAGCAGGCCTGCCTCATAATTGTTGACAGGGTCGAAAGGCCGGTATTGAAGGGCGATTTGTATCATATCTTCGGCCTTTTTAAATTCATTCATAAGACGGTAACACCGGGAGATATCCGCATACACATCATATGCAACGGCCGAGATTTCAAGGATATGCTTATAATTTTCTATGGCTTCCTGATACTTCTCATTGCTTTCATTTAGTTTTGCCCTTGCCTTGTACATAATAGTCATAAGATTTATTTCACCAAATTCTCTGACAAGCTCTTCGGCACTTGATATGGCTTCCATGGCTTTTGCGGTATCACCGTTCTCAATGTAAATTTCCATATAGCCCACCGAGATAAGTTTATCTATTGGGGGCTCCAGCATTGGGGCCAGATCATCAAGTATCTTAATAGCTTTATCCGGTTCACCTGCATTGATGTAGGGACTGATGTTAAATGTCCTGAATATTGCAAGGTCGAGTGGTGCAAGTATTGTCTGAATTTTCTCAACTCTGAGCTCAAATACTTCGAGTGATTTTTTTACCTGCCCTTTGATAAGATAATAATTTTGAAGTGCGCCGTACGCAGTTGCGCTATCAGTAGCGTTTTTAGCATTACTGAGCACATTCATGTATTGTTTATAAGCCTGGTCGAATTGTCCTGATATCCTTAGAACATTTCCGAGATTGATCATGATACCTTCTTTTTCAGTTGCATCCGCCACAGCTAATGCATTCTCATAATTTTTTCGTGCAGGTTCAAAATCGCCCACCCTGACATAATAATCCCCCAGTTTTTTATAAGATTCAGCCTCCTGCGGAAGCATCCTGGCGTTTTGCTGATAATAGATGAGGGCGGAATCAATATTGCCATTCGCCAGATAAAGATCACCAATTTTGCATAATATATCGTATCGTTCAGCATCCAGGCGTATGATCTCCTTATATTCAGAGATGGCCTCACTTTGCATGTTGCGCATGGAATAGATATTTGCAAGCATTTCATGTCCTGCCAGGTCGTCGGGAAATAATTTTGCCCACATTTTAACCACGGTGAAGGCTTTTTCGGGTTGTTGGTTCAGGATATAGTAATAATATTTTACATTAAACCCGGTTCTTTCAGGGAGTTTATGAAGATAATGATCCATGATCTGCTGCAGGGCATTCAATGTAGCGGCAATATCATTGTTATCAAAATAAGCCAATGATGCCACGAAATATGCGATTGCAAACTCCGGATCCTCCTGAATGGCCAGTTCAAGGAATTTCAACTTTTCTTCCCAGTTTTTCATCGCATCAGCTCTTAAGGCCTGAACCAGATACCTTAATGCCTTATTGGACGCTGTAGAAATTTCCGACACCGGCAGGTCGGCCGTTTCATCAATATGTGATAGCGGAAGCCCCATGGCTTTTTTGATTTCGACCGTTAACTGGTCCACTAGCTTGAATGGGGTATTCGCCATGACCGTGAACCCTGAGATCTGCCTGCTAAGTTTTGTATCAAATAATCTGAGGTTGAGAATATATTCCTTATCCTGCATTGTTAATTCTCCCGTCAGGAAATGGTTCACATGGCTTTTTTCAGCATATCGTTTCATTAGTGTCAGGGGAAGGCCAACGCCATCCTTGTATCCCGCATCCACCATTGCCGGTAAAAATTCCATCGTATGTTCGGGAGTGATGAGCAGGTCCTGCGAAAGATCAATATTTGTCATTACCGGAATACCGTATTGCAGATAGTCCAGATCCGGGTCACCCGACTTATTTTCAATATTAAAGAGCAGGATGTTTTTTCTGAATTCATTTTTAAATATGGTCTTTTCTATAGTCGCTCCGGTCTCATCCTGCACCGTGACGGTCTTCGTGGCCGCACCCAACTCTTTTCCTTTAAACAGGAAAATAACCAAAAACACAGCCAGCACAAGGTTAACAGGTAAACCAATCAGTTCTGCACGGTGCCATTTCGATGTTTTTTTCCGACCGTGGAAAAAGGCAATCAGGATGATGCTGGGTATGAGTGACAGGGACAGGTACCATATAAGGTTCGTCAAATAGGGTGAAAGCATATATTCTTTTACGGTATACTCCATCGCCAGTCTGAGAAGATAAGCCAGCACGAGGTAGAAGGCTGATATCTGGAAGACGCGTTTTCGCCATAGGAGTTTGTAAAAAGGAAACTTTTGCTGCTCCCTGGCGGAATGGCTGATCCGGTATATCTCTAAAAGGTCATTGACTCCTTTGAGCCTTTTTCTGCCAATAGAAACAGCCATTACATCTCCCTTGTTCCTGATCTGGTTCCTGACATCCTCAGAAATACAAATACCTCCGGGAAGGGCAAGAGGTTCTATCCTTGCAGCAATATTCACAGCAGAGCCGAACACATCACCTCCTTCAAAGATCACATCGCCGATATGTATCCCCGCCCTGATGATTAATTCTTCACCTTCGAGCTTTTCCTGTAAAGTCATGGCAAACCGAACGGCCTTATAGGCACTGTGAAACATCATCAGCAAACCATCGCCAATCTCCTTGATCACCTCTCCTCCAAATTCCTTTACCAGTGGAAATACGATTTCCCTCTGGCGTGATAAGAGTTGCATGGTCTTCTCCTCATCAGCCTCCATCCTTTTTGTATATCCCACGATGTCGGTAAATACAATGGCTGCCAGCTTTTGTTCTTTCATGCTTATTGGATTGTTAAAAACAAAATTAAGAATTATTAAAGTAAGTCACAGAGAATCTTGAACCAAGGGCTTATTTTACCCGTCGCATTTGGGCGAAACGACGCTGATCCTTATCGATAACCCGCCGATTGCTGTGGTGCGGCTCATTATTCCTGCCTGCCCTCCTGTGATTGGCATGCAGATGCATGGCCTCTTCTGTTTACTCCTTCGCTGCCAGGGCAAAATTCCGCCCATAATCCACACATTGCCTGAGCATATCCTTATCGGGGTGCCAGTTTGAAACCAGGGCCCCGCTTACCATTTCAAAACCCGAATCGGTCAACCATTTTTCGATGATCCCGGTAGAGACGTCATGCCAGCCATAGCATCCGAAAACACCGGCTTTCTTGTTTTTGAACTTCAAGCCCTTTACCATTTCGAGCAAACCGGCGATAGAGGAAAGTATTCCATTGTTCACCGTAGGGGAGCCGACAAGGATGGCTTTTGATTTAAAAATTTCGGTGATGATGTCATTTTTATCATTACGGGAAGCATTGAACAGCTTTACTTTTACCTCAGGATCGGCCAGCACTATCCCGTCAAGAATATGTTCGGCAATGGTTCTGGTGCCATTGTACATGGTATCATAAATGAGCGTGATCTGGTTTTCACGGTAATTTTTTGCCCATTCGGCATATTTCTCAACTATCTGCAAAGGATTATCTCTCCATACCACCCCATGACTGGTACAGATCATGTCGAGCGGAAGCCCGAGATTGACAAATTCATCGATTTTTTTTACCACCAGATGACTAAAGGGAGTTAAAATATTGGCATAATATTTCATGGCTTCCCAATAAAGTTCTTCCCGGTCTACCTTATCGTTAAAGATCGGTTCGGTGCAATAATGCTGCCCAAAGGCATCATTGCTAAAAAGTATATTGTCGCCGCTCAGATAACAAAACATACTGTCGGGCCAGTGCAGCATGGGCGCCTTTATAAACATCAGTTCCTTGCCATTGCCAAGGGGGATCTTGTCGCCCGTTGTTACGATATTAAAATTCCAGTCCTCATGAAAATGGCCTTTCAGTGATTTCACGCCTTCTTTTGTACAATATACCGGAGTGTCCGGAATATGTTTTAATAATTCGGGCAATGCGCCGCTATGGTCTATTTCGGCGTGATTGGCAACAATGTAATCGATCTCCGACAAGTTGATCTCTTCCGATAAATTTTCCACAAATTCGCGTGCAAAAGGAGCAAAGACGGTGTCGATCAACACATTTTTTTCTTCTCTGATCAGGTATGCATTGTACGAGGTTCCGCGATAGGTGGAATATTCGTATCCATGAAACTGGCGCAATTCCCAATCCGATTTGCCAACCCAGTGTACATTGTTTTTGATAAGCTTTTTCATAGGAAGATTTTTTTATAGTTTTACATTGATCATAAAGTTACGAAAATGAAAAGAAAAAACGAATCAACGACTAAACGATACTGCAAAATGTATACTTGAAGCTACGGGAAGCAGAGTTCATTTGTTTTCTTCCAGCATTCTTCGGGCATCTTCCTGGAAATAAACATTCCAGGGGTATGGATTGCCGGCCTCATGCGGATTCTGTGCCAGCACCCACTTCAGGTCGGCTTTGAATTTTTCGTCATCGCCAATGAGTTGATACAGGTATTTTGCCCTGCCCCATCGGTTAACAAGGTATTCAGGGCCTGTTTCAATGGCAGTGGCAAATTCATTTGCAGAGCGTTCCTTACTGCCGCCAAATCGTTCGGGGATGGCAATATAGTACAGTCCGCGGGCAAAGTAGTTGCCTCCTCCGGCCCAGGTGCTGTCGAGCTCGTCGATGCGTTCGATCATTTTATTGTTTTCGATAACGATTCGTGTGTTCATGAGCCTGCCAAGGCCTCCAAGAACTTCGCTGAAATAATAAAAGCGCGCGGTATACCAATATCCCATAGCATCGATTTCATTTTCCGTGAGCAGGTTCAGGGCTTCAGTTACCTTATCGCCATTGCGGGTTGCTTCCTGAAAGGCAGGGTTGGTGCACATCGCTTTTTCGCAATACAATACGGCCATTTTATAATGTTCCTTTTTGTCTTTGCGCTTCTCTGTATCGGCGGCCCCCAAAAGCATGTGGTAATTTCCGATTTTCCACAGTGCATAGTAATTCATTGGGTCAGCTTTTTCCACTTTCCTGTATGCATCAATCAAACCGATAACATCTTCCTTTGTTCCTGCCCGGGCCTCAATTTCACGGGCCTGGTCAATCAGCATTTCCACATCCTTATTGCCTGCTTCCTCCTTCAGGAGTGCTTTATAACCGGGTTTAAATGTTGTGCAGGAAACAAGCATCAGCAGCACAACGATGCCAGTAAAGGATTTTTTTGTTGAAAATATTGTTCTCATGGTTCGGATGTATTGTTATTCATATATCAGGCTTATTGCTTTATATCTAAACCCAGATCATTTTTATTTTTTCTGAACACCTCCCGGTCATTTGTGTCGACAGGCATGCCATGGAATAAGGTCGTATAAAACCTTCGGATATTCGTGCTCTTATCAGCCATTTTTCCAATAAAGTAGGTATGGGTACTTCCTGTGGGAAAACGGAACCCCACTGCCCGCGTAAACTGGATATAATGAGCATTACCGGCCAAAGGCTGTTGAACCTTTTCTCCAAGTTGCTTGCCCTGGCTGGTAAAGATCCTTAATCCCTTGAGGTTGAAATCCTGTTTGTTACTTATTATATATATTCTCTTTTGAATATTCAGTTTTTCGACCCATGATGGATGTTGGTCCTGGTTCACGGCTGCCGCATTGATGATGAGATTATCGAAAATATTTTCAGTATTCCCGGGCACGGGGCTTTGTTCAATAATATTTTTGAGAAATAAATTGCCCAGGCTGTGAATAAATATAGACAGCTGCCTTTTATCATAGAAATCAGGATAATGATTCTTGAATTCGTGGATCCGGTAAAGAAGATCCTGAAAATGGTCGAGGGATAAGATCAGGTTTTCACGCGAATTTTTAAAGTTTTTTATACCGCCCAATTCAGGATCTTTCGATGGCCAGCAGAATACCATAACATTGATTTTGTGCAGGTATTGTATGTCAAAAGCCCTCATAACCGCCTGTTCATAGGTCTTGCTATCGCCATGAACGAACAACAACCAGTCATCCTTACTTTGGTACACCCGCTTAAAAAAAGCTTCGCGCTAACAGATCTTCGACACCAGAGAGTCGTCAATGAATGTGGCTTCCAGGAACAGGAGTTCTTTTCCTTCCTTTACCTGGTTCGTAAAATGCATTTCTCCATTCTGCATGGAATATTCGCGGTTGCTTATTACCAGTACCTTACTGCCTGATGGAAGAAACCCGCTATATATTGATTCCACTTTTTGAGCCTCACTGACCGTAGCGGAGAGCAGAAAGAGACTCAGGCTGAGTGCTAATATCCTTGTTTTTGAGCAGCAAAAAGAAATGATCATCATTGATTGTTCTAATACCCAAATATACAGACATTGTATCACAAATCAAAGATTTGCATTTTTTCGGGAATGGATACTGGATGCTGGATGCCGGCTATTAGGAATGCTATTTTGCAGGATAAAAATTTAATTAGCGCGGGTTCAGCAATATCTTTCATTTATATATTTGTTAAACATGAAATGATAATTTTAATATATTTACCCATTGCGATGTAGAAAATAAGCTGTGTATTTTGTTTTTATTAAATTGAATTTCAGTCATATATGATAATTAATATTAATAACAGATTACTCAAAAACAAATTATTATGACAAATCCAGTCCGATTTAAAAGTCTTATGGGAATGGTAATTCTCATTTTTGTCGCCAGTTGTTCATCCTCAACTTATCTGCTTACATCAGAAGGAGAGAGCTTTGATGCGCTGTCAAAGATCACTGATGGAGATAAACCGAGCATAAATCCAAATGGAGGTAATAAAGGCAAAAATCTTGCTTTTTCCTCAATGGATCCAGGCGGGTATTATAATATTTATTTTAAGGACAACGTATTGTCGAATGCTGTGATAAAAAAGACCAGTGGCGAAAACTTCAATTTGTCACCTGCATACTGTGACTCAAACCAGAAGATAGTATTCCAGTTTTATGATAAGACAAACTTTGATATCTACTACGTAGATGCCTTTAAAGGCAAAGCCATTACACAGATCACCTATACCGATGAGAATGAGTATAACCCTTCATGGTCGAGTGATGGTAAGTTGATTATTTATGAAAAGGGTGGTCCGCCAAAGGTATATATCCAGGTTACAAAAGAAACGGAACAGGCTGCTAAATATACAGGGTTGACAGTAAGGAAAAACCAGATTTGGATAAAGAACATAGAAACAGGTGAATTAAAAATGCTTGGAGAAGGAAGTTTTCCTGCAATATCTCCCGATGGAAAATCCATTGCCTTCATTCGGTACGACCTGAATAAAAACAAAACCAAAGAAACCGGCACTTTATGGGTTATGAGCATTGAGGGTGATTCTCCCAAGCAGCTAACCAATAGCCAAACAGGATACGCTACTCAACCCAGCTGGAGTCCGAACGGTAAAAAGATCGTTTTTCAGTTAACAAAGAACAATAAAGAGGATTCGGATATTTATACCATTAATGTTGAAGGTGAGAACCTTATTCAGCATACAACAAATAAGTCGAACGATTTTTCGCCCCACTGGTCTAACGATAACTATATATATTTTAGTTCAGACAGGGGTACAAAAAGAGGCGATTATCAGATCTGGCGGTTTAAAATCCAGGAATAACAGACCTGACATATGCGTATCTGAATCATACCCGCCGGAAGGTGTCCGGATGCTGGATTCAAATGGTTAAATGGCTAAACTGTTATATGGTTTCATGGTTTCAGTGTTTCAGTGTTTCATGGTTTCATGGTTTCAGTGTTTCATGGTTTCAGTGTTTGTTCATCATTTTGTAAAATGTAAAATGTACACTGTAAATTGTAAAAAATAAACTTCCATGTTCATCATTCCCTGCCTGCCGGCAAGCAGGCCTGTTCGATGTTCATTATTCCTTTGTCCCTTCCCTGCCCGCCGGATTCCGAAGGACGAAGGAGGGTTCCTCTGTTCTCTATTCAAGGAGTCCCTTGTCCCTTGCCCCTTGTCCCTTGTCCCTGTCTGTTGTGTTGTAAACCGGTGGATACATGAATGTTGTAAACAATTCGAAAATCGAAAATCAAAAATCGAAAATCGCTAAATCAATAAACTTCCATATTCATCATTCCCTGTTCGAT
>JAVVEM010000067.1:0-8443 GCA_032250805.1 Bacteroidales bacterium | reverse complement strand
GAAAAAACCAATTCATGCAGACAGCCGGCACAGTAACTCTCCTCCCCCGGTTGGGGGAGGCCGGGAGGGGGCTGAGATGGCATGTGTCATACAATCCAATGCATGGAGGTTCTGGGGGAAATGGTTCGATAGCTAACTTATCCAATGGACAAAGTAGTACTTCTGGAAGTAACTGGGGATATGGCTTTGGCATAAAGAATAAAAAAGCTTACCTGTTTACTTACACGGCAGAGCCTTCAAAATTTAATGATGATGAGGCTGTGGCAAGTGATATAATCGAAAGCTTTAAGTTTTTATAAGTCAAGAAACGAATAACGAAGTAGCCCGGGCAATCGGGCTTTTTCTTTATCTGTTTTTCCATAACTCAGGATTACGACTTGTATGCAGAACAGCCGCAACGATTATTGTTTTGTTTTTTTCTTCAATAGTATAATGAACCATAAATGGGAACATGTTTAAAACGGAAGTTCTTACGCTATCGTACCGAATATTTGAAGCTTTGGGGTTTTGCCTGATAAAATGTGCTTTTTCACGGACTTCAGCAGTAAATCTTTTGCCAAGCCCTGTTTGTCTTTCTTCATACCAAAGAGCAGCTTCCCTAATGTCTTTTTTTGCAAGGGGTAATATTATGGATTTATACATTACAGCTCTTTTTCGATGTCATTTAATGCAGAATCAAAATCCATTGCAGAATCTGGATTTTTACGGTAATCTTCAAGTCGTTGCTGCACTAATTTTATATGCCACTCGGGAATGTCAAGTTCTTCCTGTTCAATGCCCTTGTATTTGCTCTTTAAATTGTTCCATTCATTGATAGGAATGAAAACCCCCGTTGTTTGTCCTTTGCTGTCTGAAATATATTGTAGGTTCATAATCTTTAATTTTATCGGTTTAAATAAGCTTGTTGTGTTTTGTAATCCCTGATTACGGAATCAATAATAGAGAACAGGTGAACTCTAAAATCAGGCTTCATGTCCTGAATTTCTTGCAGTCTTTTTAATGTTTGCTTATCAAAAGAAGCGGTTATACCTTCACCAACGAGGTAATCCAAAGAAACCCCGAAGGCATCCGCAATTTTTTTAGCAGCATCCACGGAAGGAATAGCAATATCCCGTTCATATTTACTAATCATCTCACGGGAAACACCACTTTGTTTAGCTAAATCGGTCTGAGACCAATTTTTTTCTTTTCTAAGATTTGTTATGACTACTGCTATTTTGTTCATGATAATTTTGTTTTGAGTCCAATAGTACTATCCTTTTTGCAAATATACGGAATTAAAAGCCGAAAATAACAACAATAATTCTTTTGTGTTTTGGAAATATAGTCTATAGTGCGTCCAATAGTTCCAGGTCATTATTTTAAAATTTTTTTTAAACACCCAAAACAATATTGGTTTTATCCGAAGTTTGGAGAATTTCAGCCACCAACAACTTATCGGTGCGAGAAACGGATATATTCAAATTACACTTTCCTTGAGAAAACATATCACTTCGAAAATCGAAAATCGAAAATCGCTAAATCAAATTACGGGATTACTTCCCCGAGTGCCCGGGGAATGATTGATATCCCCAGCTTGCGCGAATCTCCCGATCCATAACTGTTAAAGGCTCATCTCCTGATGAGCGACAGGCACAATATATTAAAATAATGATTGCATTTAGAAAAAATGATAACAGCGTATGAATGTGTGGATCATATCCTGGTCAGGTTTACGCGAACATAAAGAATTTCCGGTATATTTGTATTTGACCACAATGAAATTGTAATAGAGGAAATTACAATGCATCTGAAAAAAACCAATTCATGCAGACAGCCGGCACAATAACTCTCCTCCCCCGGTTGGGGGAGGCCGGGAGGGGGCTGCAATACTTGCGGATTTTAGGCAGGAGATCCCCGCCAGCCAGGGAACAGGGAAGTGGAGCCAGCAGGCAACTGATCTTAATTTGAAATAATTTATAAATCTGATATCATACGATCCTGCATTCTCCGCGCCTGAGGTCGTGTTCGATCATTTTATATTTCTTTTCAAGCACGCGCCCGTCGTTATACTGGACCTTAACCTTATCGTTGCGGCCGTATTTCTTTTCGGTACGTTTTACCGGCTCAGTCTTGCGCTGATCCTGTGTATTGGCATGGGCTTGTGAGAGCAGGTCGGTGCGTTCTTCTTTCAAACGGCTGTGGTCGATGCCACGCGGGGCCTGGGCTTCCCGTACGTTGGCCGGATCCTGAATTGGAAGGTTGCCTTTTACGAGAAAGGAAACCACATCGGTATTGATCTTCTGCACCATGGTCTTGAACAGGTTGAACGACTCGAATTTATAAATGAGCAAGGGGTCTTTTTGCTCGTAAGTAGCCGATTGCACAGACTGCTTCAGGTCGTCGAGCTCACGCAGATGTTCTTTCCAGGCTTCATCGATCATTCCCAGCGTGATGCCTTTTTCGATCGACAGAACCACATCTTTTCCGTTCGATTCGTAGGATCTTTTCAGGTTGGCGATCACCTGCATGGTCTTAACGCCATCAGTTACGGGTACAAGGATGTTTTCGTACTGGGTATTGTTTTCGTAAACATTTTTTATGACAGGGAATGCTGTTTGCGCAATAAATTCCGATTTTTCCTTGTAATTTTTGATCACCTTTTCAAATATCATATCGGAGATCGATGTGGAGTCTTCGTTCAGGAAATCTTTTTCACTCAGCGGACTCTCAATGCCCAGGGTAGTGATAAGGCTCATCTTAAAGCTTTCAAAATCGCCCTGGTCCTGGGCATCAATGGTGATCTGTTCGCCTACGTCGTACATCATGTTCATGAGGTCTACGGCCAGCCTTTCGCCATGCAGGGCGTGCCTGCGCTTTTTATAGATCACTTCGCGCTGGGCATTCATTACGTCATCATATTCGAGCAAGCGTTTTCTTATGCCAAAGTTATTTTCCTCTACTTTCTTTTGTGCACGCTCAATTGATTTCGTGATCATGGAATGTTGGATCTCTTCACCTTCTTTCAGTCCGAGCCGGTCCATGATCCTGGCAATGCGTTCAGAACCAAACATGCGCATGAGGTCGTCTTCGAGCGATACAAAGAACTGCGAGCTGCCCGGGTCTCCCTGCCTTCCGGCACGTCCCCGCAACTGACGGTCGACACGCCGCGAATCGTGGCGCTCGGTACCGATGATGGCGAGCCCGCCGGCTTCTTTTACGCCGGGGCCGAGTTTGATGTCGGTACCACGTCCGGCCATGTTCGTGGCTATGGTTACGGCTCCTGGCTTACCCGCTTCGGCGACAATATCGGCTTCTTTTTGGTGTAGCTTGGCATTTAGTACGTTATGTGCTATTTTGCTTCGCGTCAGCATCCTCGACAGCAACTCCGAAGTTTCAACTGAGGTGGTACCAACAAGTACCGGCCGTTTTTCTTTTGTCAACACCTCGATTTCTTCAATTACGGCATTAAATTTTTCGCGCTTGGTTTTATAAATGAGGTCTTCGCGGTCGTCTCGTACAATAGGCCTGTTGGTGGGGATCACCACCACATCCAGTTTGTAAATATCCCAGAACTCACCTGCTTCAGTTTCAGCCGTACCTGTCATCCCGGCAAGCTTTTTATACATTCTGAAGTAGTTTTGCAGCGTAATGGTTGCATATGTTTGTGTAGCTGCCTCTACTTTTACGTTCTCCTTGGCCTCCAGGGCCTGGTGAAGCCCGTCGGAATAACGGCGGCCTTCCATGATACGGCCTGTTTGCTCATCAACGATTTTGATCTTGTTGTCCATGATCACGTATTCCACGTCTTTCTCGAAAAGGGCATAGGCTTTCAATAACTGGTTGACCGAATGCACCCTTTCTGATTTCATCGAATACTCCCTGATCATTTCACTTTTCTTTTCGAGCTTTTCTTTCTCGGAGAGGTCCGACTTCTCCATCTCGGAGATCTCGAATCCAATGTCGGGGAGGAGGTAGAAAGCCGGGTCGCCGGTTTCCGCGGTGAGCAGGTCGATCCCTTTTTCGCGCAGATCGATGGAGTTATTCTTCTCTTCTATTACAAAGAAAAGTTCATCATCGATAATGTGCATCTTCTTCCCTTGCTCGGCAAGATAAAAGTTTTCGGTTTTCTGCATGGTGGCCTTCATGCCGGGCTCACTTAGAAACTTGATGATGGCACTGTTTTTGGGCAGCCCCCGGTGCGCCCTTAATAATAATTCAGCTCCTTTTTTCTGGTTTTCATCACTGTTTTCATCTGCCAGGAGCTTCTTTGCTTCGGCCAGAATTTTGGTTACATAATTTTTTTGTGCGGTGTACAGCTTTTGTATGAGCGGCTTGAGTTCATAATATTCATGTTTTTCGCCTTGCGGGGTAGGCCCTGAAATAATGAGGGGTGTACGCGCATCATCAATAAGCACGGAGTCGACCTCATCCACAATGGTATAATTATGTTGGCGCTGAACGAGTTCTTCCGGGTTTCCTGTCATATTATCGCGCAGGTAGTCGAAGCCAAATTCGTTGTTGGTTCCAAAGGTAATATCGGCGAGATATGCCTTGCGGCGCGGTTCGGAGTTCGGATCATGCTTGTCGATGCAATCTACCTTGAGCCCAAGAAATTCATACAGCACGCCCATCCATTCAGAGTCTCTCTTGGCCAGATAATCGTTTACGGTTACGATATGCACCCCTTTGCCAGCCAGGGCATTCAGATATACCGGCAGTGTGGCAACGAGCGTTTTCCCTTCACCGGTAGCCATCTCTGCTATCTTTCCCTGGTGCAGCACAACACCGCCTATCAACTGCACGTCGTAATGCACCATATCCCATTTTATCAGGCTGCCTCCTGCGGTCCACACATTTTTATAAATGGCCTTGTCACCTTTTATCTCCATGCCGTCGCGCGAAGGCGCCAGGTATTTATCCAGTTCTGTTGCGCTTACTTCGATCTTTTCATTTTCCTTGAAACGCTTCGCTGTTTCCTTCATCACAGAAAAGGCTTCGGGAAGGATCTCGTTAAGGATGTCCTGTGTTTTCGAATAAATGGTTTTTTCGAGCTTGTCTACCTGTTCCCACATCTTTTCGCGCTCCATAACGTCGTCCTGCACTTCGATCTGTGATCTTAGTTCGGCAATTTCTTGCTCTTCTTCGCTGATGTGGGCAGCAATCCTTTCCCTGAATTCAATCGTTTTTCGGCGTAAAGCATCATTGTCGAGGGCCGCAATACTCGGTTCAACTTCTTTGATCTTCCCGATAACCGGGTTGATTTCTTTAATATCTCTGACAGATTTGCTTCCCAGGAGTTTTCCTAAAATTCCCATTTGGTATATTTTTTCCGGACGATAAAACACCTGCTCATCCGGGAAATTACAGATGAACGCATCCGGTTTGTTTTCAATATTCTATTACATCAATTATCATACCCTTGCCGGATATGTTCTTTTATCTGCCAATTAGGCAGGGTTTGCAAAATTAGTGAATAACTTTCATAATCCCACGCTCGAGTTGTTCACCAGGTGGGGGCGCGGGGTACATCGAAATGTCCCCGTCTGCATTAATCAATACAAAGAGCGGAAGATCCCTGATGTTGTACAAGTCAAATACAGCAGGCTTATTGCCGTAGTGGGCAAACGACCAGCCATATTTGCCGGAGTTGGCCAGGGGAAGATAAGCCATCGGGTCCTGGTCCATAGATACGCTGATCACTTCAAGGCCTGCTTTGAACTTCTCATATATTTCTGCCAGCTCATCGAGATAGGTGGTTGTGATCTTCTGCCCGCTGTGAAAAAACATCAATAAAACAGGTTTCGACCTGATATTTTTCAGTTGAAAATCATAGCCTCCTATACTGGTGAGTTTGAGGTTGGGGGCAGGACTTCCGGCGGCGAGTTTATTCATTTCGTCTTCTATGTTTTTTGCGATTTTTTGATGATGGGGATATTTGCTGCCTGCGCCAATGCGATTGATCATATCGATTACCCTGTCGTTATAAAAACCAGCGCTGCCATATATATCGCGCAGGTTTAGCAATAAGACAAGCTCTCTTAGCCGCTCATCATCAAGGTAGCCGGTTTTTAACAAAGCATTATGCAGAATATCAGGATCTTTCTTATCATTCACTGCTATAATAAGGTCTGAAATTGTGATGAGCCCGGGTGATGTTAGCAGCAACTGGCCAAAAAATTCATTAAAGAAGAAAGTATACTCTATATTGTTGTAAAGAATGGGATTGCCTGCAAAGTATTCGAGTGCAATGGTTCGCTTACTTTTGATCCTGGCGAGTTGCTCCAGGCCGGCAAATCTGTACCTTACACATTCATTAAAGTAACTGTTATCGACAGAAACAAATATGCTGTCGATCTTCATTCTGAATTCGTGGACCAGATCTTTATCTCTTACAACGTATATGCGGTTAAAATTATCAGTGACAAACTGATTGTAGAGTCGATTAAATGTGCTCAGGAGCATATTCAGGTCATCCTCTGGCGCATCCTGAAACCTGTAGGGGAGGGGCTGCCGCTCGTAATAGGATCTCATCTGCTCTTCCGGGCTGAAAGTGATCTGCAATGCATACGTTTTTCCCGGTACCAGGAAAATGTCGGTACGCTGGTAGTTGATGTCGAGGTAAGCACGGAATGTTTCTTCTGCATTGTAAGTCAGCAGAAAATTGCCATCTGCGTCAACACGGTTTTGGGTCAGAACAACTGTTTTTTGTGAGATAAAATCCTCCTCAGCCATCAGCCTGATCATCTGCCCTTCGGCACCATGGGCTGTTCCCGCAATTGAGGTGCTGTCGGCATAGCTTAATACACTGGTAAATAGTGAACATAGAATTGCAAAAAGTATCCTCATCTGATCTTATGTTAAATCCATCAGTTAAACGAAGGAGTGATGGCATTATTATTTGGCGAAAAAAGCCGGGCTGAGTCCGGCCAGCCCTTCTTAGTGTCCGGTTGTCGGGAGGCCACTGGGTTCAGTTATAGCCATTATTGCCTCAATCGCCGGCCGGCAATTTCACCTCTTTTGGAACAAACTGGCTTGCGTCGCCGCCATGCCTTAAGATGTCGCGCACGATGGAGGAGTTGATGGCCGTATGCTCGGGGGTGGTAAGCAGGAATACCGTTTCGATGCCGGGATAAAGTTTCTTATTCACCTGCCCTATGCTGCGTTCAAACTCAAAGTCGGCTGAGGTACGCAGGCCACGCAGGATAAAACCAGCTTCTATCTCTTTGCAAAAATTTACGGTAAGGCCTGTATATCGGGCAACACTTACTTTTGGTTCGCCGGCAAAAACCTTTTCGATCCATTCCATCCGTTGCTCAATATTAAAGAAACTATTTTTTTCGGCATTCTCACCGATGGCCACGATGATCTCATCAAACAATTTACAGGCCCTGAGAATGATCGACTGGTGCCCCACGGTGATGGGGTCGAACGAACCCGGGAAGACGGCGATTTTTGTCATAACAGCAATTTTATTAATTAGATAAGGTCGTTACCGCTTGCCAGCAAAAGAGTACTGGTATCCGGCATCCAGCCCGACTTCGCTTCTCATCAGCCAAATCTTAATCAAGGCCGAAAAGCTCCGGCGGGTAAATATCCAGTATCCAGTATCCAGTACCCAAAGATAATACAAAATCTTCATGTCGGTGCAGGTCAAACTAACAGCTGATTGCTTTACAAAGCACCTCTGCGATAGAGCGGAAGGTTTTATTGCTTTTTTTTCTTGCTTTTTCAAAGGGTATCCATTTCACTTTCACAATACCTTCATCCGTTGCAGGCGTCAGCTCTTGATTTTTTCCGGCCGTCATGAGGAACCAGTGGGTTTTTTTTACGATGAGCCGTTTGTTGCGTCGGTAGAAGTGGTGTGTGACCATTAACTTCTTTTTAATTTTCAGCTCTTGCAGTCCGGTTTCTTCCATCACTTCGCGTATGGCGGTTTCGCGCTTTCGTTCTCCCCTGTTTTTCTTCCCTTTGGGCAGGTCCCAGCGTCCGTGGCGGTGGATCATCAGCACTTCATTTTTTTTATTGATGACAGCCCCGCCTGCCGCAGTGGTTTGCCTGAAATTGCCTTTAAAGGCCATAAAGAGCCGTTCGATGTTTTTCTTGCGGTACACCAGCATGGTTTGTACCTTTTTCATCCTGATAAAACGTTCAAACTCGGCCAGCAGCGCATCCATTCTCTGGTAGCGGTATACATGCACAGCCTTATCTTTAACCGGAAAATTCATATTTTCCGTAAAGATCACAAGCTTGTCTTTTACAAAAATCCTGAAATTTTGATGCATGGGCCTTGACCTCACAGGTCCCCGGACCTGTGAGGTCGGGAAACCCTAAATTCGAAACAATATTAAAGCTCATAATCCAAAAATCAAAATGTTTGTAGCATTTGTATTTAAAAGATTTGAATTTGTTTAGTGTTTAGATGTTATATAGCACAACATATTTTACACTTTTTCATGACTGT
>JAVVEM010000066.1:0-8443 GCA_032250805.1 Bacteroidales bacterium | reverse complement strand
CACGACCTCTAGTCCCCCAGACTAGCACGCTAACCAACTGCGCCACACCCCGAATATTATAAAATTCAAAATTTAAATCCAATTAACCAAAGAACACTCGTAATCACGACCTTCCCGCCCTGGCGGGACACGCTAACCAACGGAGCCTGTCCCGAGCGAAGTCGAGGGGCCACACTCCAATGTTGAATTTGGGTGTGCAAAGATAAAGCTTTTAGTTCGAAAACGAAAATTAACTAATCAGGAAAAATATTTGTTCTGAGATTAAAGTTTGAAACAAATTGTAATAAGTCCGGTATATACGAATTCACAAAAAATAGCCATCTTTACATTTTAAGGATGGATCAACTGGAAAACCGGTCAACCTGACCACCCTCTCCAAGGGCTGGTCAATTTGGACCGGCAGGAGGATGGTCAGCTTGAGTTGGTCAAGGGTGGTCAATTTATCCGGTTTTTGCACATTATCTAAAAATAATGTGATTTTACTTGCGATAAACCCCTAAAAAAAGGGTATATTGCAAGTGATTTTACAAGAAAAGATTAAATGGAACATTCATATAGACATACTACTGATTATATAGATGATCTTAAATCTAATGGAAAATATTCTTTTAGAATAGAAGATCTAAATATTGTTCTAACTAAGGATAATAAGAACATTAATAAAGATCTTAATAGGTTAAATCAAAAAGGGGAGATTTATAATGTTCGCAGAGGTTTTTATATCATCATTCCAGACCAGTATAGAAACATGGGTTTGGTCCCTGTAGAACTATTTGTAAATGACTTAATGAAGTTCATTGGGAAAAAGTATTATGTTGGTTTGTATAGTGCCGCAATGTTGCATGGAGCAGCTCATCAACAACCACAAGAATTCTATATTATCAATGAAAGCCCTAACATTAGAAATATTAAAAAAGACAAGCTAATCATTAATTTCTCAGAGAAGAAAAGTTTTCCTGAATATGGAGTTGAAGAGAAAAAGACGGATACTGGCTTTATACAGATTTCAGGAAAGGAATTAACATTTTTGGACTTGATTTTCTATGAGAAATCAATGGGTGGGTTAAACAGAATTATTTCTGTATTAATTGAATTGTCGGATGAAATGAAACCTGGATTGTTTAGGAAGGTACTTAAAAACGATTTTCCCATTTCAGTATGCCAACGTGCTGGATATATTCTTGAAGAGGTTATTGGTAACTTCGAAATTGCTGACCTTATAAAAGAGCATTTATCAAAAAAGGATTTCCGGACAACCCTTTTGAGCCTCTCAGGCAAAAAGTCCGGATCCTTTGATAAAAAGTGGAAAGTCCAGGTTAATATTCAATTAGAAAGCGATTTATGATCCCAAGAGGATTTATTACGGAGTGGCAGAAAAATGCTCCCTGGCAGACTAATGCCCAAGTGGAGCAGGATCTTATTATTGAAAGAACCCTTGTTGAATTATTCTCTGATGAAATGATTAGAAGTAACCTTGCATTTCGTGGAGGTACAGCATTGCACAAGATATTCCTTAAACCTCAGGTAAGATATTCAGAAGACATAGATTTAGTACAAATCACCCCAGGCCCTATTAAACCAGTGCTTGTTAAAATCGGTAAAAAACTGGGATTTTTAGGGACGAAAAGAAGTGTAAAGCAAAATGTAAATAATACAACAATCATATACCGATTTCAAACAGAAATAGAGCCCGTTGTTCAAAGCAGGTTGAAGTTAGAAATTAATTGCAGGGAGCACATTAACATAATGGGCTGGAACCCTATAAAACACAATTTAGAAAGTTCTTATCATAAGGGTGAAGCTGAAATTATATCATACAATCTGGAAGAACTGTTAGGCACAAAACTCAGGGCATTATATCAAAGGAAAAAGGGCAGAGATCTTTTTGATCTATTCTATGCACTTGAGAACGCAAATCTTGATACAGTAGAAATAGTTAAGTGTTATCGGGAATACATGATTTTTTCTGATGGGAAACCAAAAACATCCAAAGAGTTTATTATAAACATGGAAGAAAAAATGCAGGATGATCTTTTCTTAGGTGATATGACTGCATTAATTAGGCCTGAGATAAAGTTTGATATGAATGAGGCTTATGATTTGGTAAAACAAGAATTAATCGACAAAATCTAAACATGAACCAACCCAAAAAACCAATTGAAGTAGCTATGCCAGTGGAAGACATGTTGGACGAAAGCTTTAGAGACAAATCACTATGACATATCCATATTCCAAGATTGCACCTTTGGTGGGCCAGGAGATAATTAACTGTTTGCTGTACGGTTAAAAAACTTTCTGAGTTTACCCTGAGTACTTCGAATTCGCTCAGTACAAGCTCCGTCGAGGGGCCACAGCCCGGTATAATTGTCACCTGCCGGCCGGCAGGATTCGGTATGTTCAATTTACAATAAGCTTGGTGCGCTCGACGGGCAGGCCGTTTTTAAACAAAATAATATAATACATACCGCTAGTGAAACCAGAAATATCCACTGCTGTAACTTCTTCGTTTAAATACAGGCTGTATTTCGCTTTACCCAAAAAGTCGTTTATCACGATTTGATCCCGGGTTTTTGTGCTATGTGGCTGGATGCGAAAATAAACAAGTTTTGAAGCAGGGTTCGGATAAACTGTCATCGTTTTGCTCATTTGAACAGTTTCATCTATACCTACAGCCAGAGGATTATCACAATCATAATTATTCACCTGGATGAGCGGGAAGTCATCATCTTCGAAACAGCTGAAAAAAAACTCATTGTATTCTACTGCTATGCTGGTATCACAACAGTTTGGCATAGGAAACAAATAACGGTCGTATGCTCCGAACCTGCCTACTACTCTTCCGTAAAGCCAGAAACTGGCATCGGGGCCGGAACTCACATAAAGCATCGGCCAGTATTGTCCGTTGAGGTTGATCATATCTGTATATTCAACATTCACGATTGAACGGCTGCACAATAATTCATTGGTGTCGACACCCAGGTCCCAGGATTGCCCGACGACAGCATCCATGCAATACAAGATTGAAAACTGATCTTCATTGTAATAAAAAACGGTATCATTTCGCATAAAAGTAAACCTGGGTTGCAGGGTATCCTTATCACCAGGAATATAATTCCAGTTCGGTGGTCCGCCGGGAATATATGATTGCTGGACCAGCTGAAGGTATTCGCATGGCTGGCCGTCGATCACGGTATCCCTGATGTATGAAATTTTGTGATATCCCTTCACGCCCCCGGGAGCTTCATAATTATAATACCACACTGCATTGGAAGAGATCCATGTCTGCGACATAGCAGGCTCAATCAGAAGGAAGCTTATAAGAATCAGCTTGATACATTTGCGAGAATTCATTGCATTATGATTTTTATGTTGTATACGGAAACAGTTAAGCCATTAAAGGATCAGCCGGCCTTTTTCAATCACATACATAAAATGCTTCCTGAAACTTAAACCGATGGGCAGCGTTTTACCATTTACCACCACCGATTTGCGCTGTATAGCCTCAATCTTATCAATAGCAACAATATATGATCGGTATATCCTGACAAAACATCGCTCCGGGAGAATTTCAATGAGTTTTGACATACGTTGCAGGCTCATGATACGCTGATCTGTTGTTTGTATTCTGACGTAATCCCGCATCCCCTCAATGTATATGATGTCCTTATAATTGATCTTTATCATTTTCCCATCTGTACGCACAAACAAGTATCCCGACCCGGGCAGATTATCTTCGCTGCTGATCAACTTGCTTTTTTGCCGGCTTCTGACACTCAAGGCATCGTAGGCTTTGCCAACAGCCTGCATAAAACGTTGGAAAGAAAAAGGTTTTAACAGATAATCGGTTACATTGAGGTCATAACCCTTTAGTGAGTATTTGTCGTAGGCCGTGGTTAAAATAATCACCGGCTTTTCATCCAAAGCTTCAAGCATTTGTATTCCGGTCAGTTCTTCCATCTGTACATCAAGAAATACCACATCAACCTTATGATTATTGATATAAGTGAGGGCATCAATGGCATTGTTAAAGCTCCCTGTCAGCTCCAGGGTGTCCACACGCTCAATATATCCTTTGATCTTTTCAATGGCAAGCGGCTCATCATCAACTGCTAAACATTTGATTTTCATGAGTAGAATATTATTAAATCAACCATATATATGTTGTGCTCTGTTCTGATCTCAAGGTGGTGTTCGTTCGGGTAAATAAGCTGAAGCCTTCGTTGTACATTTATTAAACCAATTCCCCGTGTTTCGTCTCTATTGGCATCCGGGTCCGGGTTCATAAAGTTGCTGATGCTGAAATGAAACTCATGACCATTTCGTTCTGCCAGGATCTCAATACCCGGAGCAGTTACATTTTTACTTCCGTGCTTAAAAGCATTCTCTACAAATGGGATGAGTAACATGGGCGCGATCTCCAGGTCTGAAAAATTCCCCTTGATCTGAAATTTTGTAAAGTCTTTTTGATCGGTACGCAATTCCTGCAAACGGATATAGCTTTTCAGGTATGAAATTTCAGTGATCAAAGGAACCCTGTCGGTACTTGCTTCATAAAGCATGTAGCGGAGGATTTCCGATAACTTGATTACCGAAGCAGATGCAAGCTCCTGATTCAGGAATATCAATGAATCAATGTTGTTGAGGGTATTGAATAAAAAATGAGGGCTTATCTGGCTTCTGAGCAAGGCTAGTTCGCTCGATTTGTTTTGGCTTTCAAGTTCTATTCTTTTTCGCTGGCTGATAAACAGTTGTCGGAGAAAAACCAGGCTGGTAAAAATGCCTGTACCAGCATAGATATTGAAAAATGAATACAATGGATAAAAATCCCAGAATCCTTTATTTTCGAAATAACCCGGGTAAAATACAGGATAGGAAATATAATACAGAACGATTCGCTGCAGCAATACAAAGAAGGTGGCAGATAGTAGCAGCAATACCGAAAATAGCAGGTATTTTTTTCTGAATATAAGATTGAATATCAAATAATACACTGTAAAGTATGCTGCGGCCATATCTATCCAGATGCTAATGAACAAACGGCCAAAAATATTCGCTATCCCTTGTTCAGGCTGAAAAACCATTAACTCAAGCAGGTGAAAACACAGGTAGCAAACCCAGAAAAGGACATGTAAGGTGATAAGGCCTTCCTTTCGGGCAAAAAAATTATTTTCTATACGAACCATATAACTGTTGACCTTTTTCAAATATAGATCATATCCGGCAAAGATCATATCAATTCTTGCTTTATCCACAAATATTCGACAAAAATGCCTCGTGGCTGGACCAACAGTATACTTAAGACTGCAAATAATATTTCCGGACCAAATACATCAGGCTGCAGAAAAATCAACCGGATTGGTCGATTTGATTTGCAGTTCTGATTGTTATCACTAATATTTGACCAGAAGATTTTTATTAAACATGATTTTTCCTGATCAGGAAAGATTAAAAAAAATTGGTTATGAATAGAGGAATGTTTCTTTTTACCCTTTTGTGGATTTTCGGATCCCTGCTTTTATCCCAGGATATTTCGTTTGAGCAACATGTTATCGCAGATGATTTTGTAGATGGCTATGATGTCTGGCCCTGCGACCTCAATGCCGACGGATATACAGATATCCTGGCCTGCGGGAAAGGATCAGGCGGACAGCTTGCTTACTGGATGAATGATGGAAGCAACAATTTTGCAAAAACCATTTTAAAGCAGGGCCTCTCCGGGGCAAGATCAGTACGGGCAGAAGATATGAATGGAGATCTTTTACCCGATATCGTCGTTGCCGGGTGGATAGCCAACGATATTATATGTTTCATGGCGGCAGGAGATAATATATATGTTGAACAACTTGTTGACGGAGACTTTATTGGGGCACATACCATTGATCTGAAGGATGTGAATGGTGACAGCGCATTCGATATCCTTTGTTCAGGATTTGATTATTATGGCCATAACGGGGAGATCGCCTGGTGGGAAAATAATGGTCAGGATTCGATCAGCTGGTCAAAACACCTGATATCTGAACGTTTCCAGCAGAGCCCTTTTATTTACGGGGAAGATATGGATGGAGATGGCGACCTGGATGTAATCGCCTGTGGTGAACTGAATAACGAGATACTTTGGTGGGAAAATGATGGATCGGGGATATTTACCGGAGAGTTTATGGTCGATTCCTTGTTTTATTCCGCCCATACCGTAATCGCCCGGGATGTAGACCTGGATGAAGATATGGACATACTGGCAGCCGGTTGCATGAATACCACGCTTGCCTGGTATGAGAATGACGGATACCAGAACTTCATTAAACACAACTTAAGTCCAAACGGAGGAGACCTTTGGCTGGATGCTGCCGACATGGATCTTGACGGTGATATGGATTTGGTGGCTGCTGCCATGTCGGCAAGCACGCTTAAATGGTATGAAAATGATGGGAACCAGCAATTTACCAGATATAATATCGACGGTACATTTACAAGCGGATTTTCGGTTATACCTGTCAATATGGATAATGATGGAGATATTGACCTGCTCGCCATTGGATATTCTTCCGATAAAATATCCTGGTTCGAAAATAATGCTGACAGTACAACCCAGACAGCCGAACTTAACATGTACTCCGGTTTTGGTGTGCCGCCATATCCCAATCCATGTTCCGATCATATCAACATCGTGAAGGAATACGATGGAATGGCACAAATTTCAATTTTTACTTTATCAGGAAGCGAGGTCAGAAGGTTCTCATCACCCGATAAGCTGACAACAATCTGGGTGGGCAATTTACCGAAAGGGATATATTTTTTGAATGTCAGGTGCAATCATGAAAAAGCAAGGATTTTCAAGTTTGTTAAAAAATAACCAATATTAATGTTTCCCTGATTGGCAGCATAAAAATCCATTTTATTCCTGCAACGAATTACGGAACCGAAGCCCTGCCCGGGTTTTAACCCAACAATTTACTGCATATAATACGCTTAATCGGTCACTAGCCCAGCATAAGCTCAGTGCAGCCTTGCTTATTAAAAATCAGATAAATATATGCCTGAAAGCGGGTTTTTAAATTTATTTTCTATTTTTTTGTAAGAAATTCTCTCCAAACCATACTTTATAAGAAACACCTGGATGATGAAATCTGCAAAAGAAGAATTTCTCGAAGTGCTTTCCAAATATCAGGGGATATTGTATAAAGTCAGCCTGGTTTACTTTAAAAACAGTACCGACAGGGAAGATAATCTTCAGGAGATCATTTATCAGCTCTGGAAATCATTTCCCGGTATCAGAAATAAAAACAGTATCGGCTCGTGGATCTATGCTGTATCAATAAATACATCAATTTCGAGGGTTAAAAAAGCGTCGGTAATTGAATACCGCGAAACAGTACCTGAAATAACTGATCAGGCAAATATTCTCGATAAGATGTCGAAAAACGAATCCCTGCATCTCCTCCTGAAGGCCATACACAATCTTAATGAAATCGACAAATCGATCATGCTGCTGTACCTCGAAGAAAAGAGCTATGATGAAATTGCCGGCATTATTGGCATATCAAAGTCGAATGTTGGCGTAAGGATCAATCGCGCCAGGAAAGTGCTGAAAAAAAACTTAAAAAATTAAAGTCATGGAAAATATTGAACTGCAAAAAATCTGGAAAACCATTGATAATGAAATCGACATGAAAGACAAGGAGGAGCTGAACCTGTTGTTGAGATCAAAAGCCAGGCAAACAATGAATAAGTTCCTGATCATCATGAGCGTGTCTGTTATTTTATGTGTTGGGATGATCGCATTTTTGATCATCACCTCACTTGAGCGGCAGGATGATTTAATTTATCTGATCAACAATACCATGCTTGGAATATTCACAATAATCACGCTCACTACCGTATTATTCTCATGGATCAAATTCCGAAGCAAAAGCTATAACCAGCCGCTGAAGAAATGGCTCGACGGGCGGATAAAGCTCTTATCCAAATACCTTAGCGGCAAATTCAGTAAGCTGTATCTGTTTATCATTCCCTTGTTTTTCATCTTAACCCTGTTCTCAATTCATGTTTATTTCGAAAATATAACATTCATGGAAGTTCTGAATACAGAAGAGTCTGTTGTGGGTTTAATTGTTGCTCTTCCTATTGGTCTTTTCGTTTCATATTATACTTCAAGAAAAATCCGGAAATACCAATTACAAAATCTCGGGTTTTTAAAAGATCTGCGTGCCCGTCTTTGCAATATGCAATAGGCAGAAGCCTGTGGCAGTGATGTTGGGTTTGAGATCAGAGATCTGAATTGTGGGGCCGCCCGGCTTCACGAGCACACGAGCACACGACAAAGAAATAACAAATAACAAATAACGAATAACAAATAAGGGTTTCAGGGCTAATAATCGGCATGAGATAGGCTTGAAATCAGAGATCAGATAATTGATATCAGATATCAGAATTGTGGGGCCGCTCG
>JAVVEM010000105.1:0-1586 GCA_032250805.1 Bacteroidales bacterium | reverse complement strand
TGGCCTCCATCGACAAGGCCGGGGCAGTGCTGGGCTATGCGCCGGAGTATGATGCTGCCGAAGGCTTTGCGCAGGCGTGCAGGTGGTATTTTGAGAATTTGGGATGAAACACTGAGACACTGGAACCATGATCTTATTCACCAAACCCTACATTTCCGGAAAGGAATTTGAGTACATGCAGGATGCCGCTGACCGTGGCCATTTATCGGGTAATGGGAATTACACCAAAAAGTGCCAGGCGTATTTCGAAAAAAGATATGGTTTCAAAAAATGTTTGCTTACCACCTCCTGCACCGATGCTCTGGAGATGGCTGCAATGCTTCTTAACCTCGGCCCGGAAGATGAGGTCATCGTGCCTTCCTATACTTTCGTAACCACGGCACTGGCTTTTGTAAGGCAGGGTGCCAGGGTTGTTTTTGCAGATAGCAGACCTGACCACCCAAATATAGATGCAGATAAACTGGAAGCCCTGATAACGCCAAAAACCAGGGTTATTGTGCCCATGCACTATGCCGGCAATGCCTGCGATATGGATAAGATCATGGCGATAGCCGAAAAACATCATTTGTATGTTGTTGAAGATGCTGCTCTGGCCATTGATTCTTATTACAAGGACCGGCCCCTGGGCGGGATCGGCCACCTGGGATGTTTCTCTTTTCATGATACCAAGGGCATACAGTGCGGTGAGGGAGGAATGCTTGCGATAAACGACGAACGCTTATTAAAAAGGGCCGAGATCATTTGGGAAAAAGGCACCGACAGGGCGGCATTTTTTCGCGGGGAGGTCGATAAATATGGCTGGGTTGACCTGGGTTCTTCCTTCCAGCCATCCGACATGATCGCCGCTTTCCTGTATGCCCAGCTTGAGAACCTCGACAGGATACAGAAGCGGCGGCTCGACATATGGCAGCAGTACCATGAAGCCCTGGCCCCCCTGGCCAAAAAAGGATATTTTACCATCCCTCCCATCCCTGAATATGCCAGCAACAATGCGCATGAGTTTTATTTTGTATGCCGTTCGCCGGAAGAAAGAACAGCACTTATCGACCATTTAAAAGAAAACAGCATAAAGGCTACGTTTCATTATCAGGGGTTGGACGCCAGCAGCTACATCAAAGACAACAAGCAAGCTAATGACTTTCCGAACGCAATAAAATATACCGACAGGCTAGTGAGGTTGCCATTATATTTTGAGATGGAAGAAAAGGATATTTCTGTAGTTGTAAATACTGTGAAGACATATTATGGATAAATGGCTTCATTGTTACATGGTTAACACAGGAACACTGAATCCATGAAACAATATATCAACATAATTTCCCCTTTCCCCTAAACAAATTAATCTGTTTTATGCCCAAAACCGCTCTTATTACCGGTATGACACGACAGGACGGTGCTTACATGTCGGCACTGCTCCTGAAAAAAGATTACATTGTTCATGGCATCAAGCGCCGCAGTTCTTTATTCAACACCGAACGCATCGATCACCTCTACCAGTATCCGCATATTGAGAACAGGAAATTCATCTTGCACTATGGCGACCTGGGACAAACTCATATAAATATTTGTACCGGTGTCGATCTTAC
>JAVVEM010000028.1:0-44041 GCA_032250805.1 Bacteroidales bacterium | reverse complement strand
AATTAAAGTTGGCATTGTGCATTTTTCATTTTAAATTTCATTCAAATGATATATGGAATATGACGCATGAAAAATGGTGCATGGGACCGGGATGGGGAGAGGGGGTTAGGGGGTGAGGTGCATTCAAAGAATTAGCAGCGATCCAGCATCCAGCCTCTTCGTGTACCTTCGTGCATCCTTTGTGTATCCTTTGTGGTGAAAAAAACTTAAAAATAACAAGTAACAAATAACAAATAACAAATAACAAATGACAAATCTGGTTTCTGGTTACTGGCTTCTGGTTTCTGGTTACTGAAGCACTGAAACACTGAACCACTGAAACCCTTAAACCCTTAAACCCTGAAGTTTTCCTACCTTTGCCAAGCAAAATACCATGATGCAAAAATCTCATCAAACATATGTTAACCGCTTAAAAGAACTGCTGGCAGAGGATCTTCCGGGAATAAACAGTCATATGAAAATGGTGCCTTCGATCAGGCAGCGTGAAATAGAAAAGCAAAAATGGAATATGAATGCCAAAAAGGCAGCAGTACTGATATGCCTGTATCCCGGTGAAAACGGAAGCATTTGCTTTCCTCTTATCCGCCGGAACGAATATGATGGTGTTCACAGCGGCCAGATCTCGCTGCCGGGAGGAAAATTTGAAGAGCATGACGAGAACCTGATCCAAACTGCCACACGCGAAGCTGAGGAAGAAACCAACATCAGGGCTTCACAATTGGAAATACTCGGCACAATTACGCCGGTGTATATCCCGCCAAGCAATTTTATTGTCCAGCCCGTAATAGCCTGGGCCAGCGAAAAACCTGAATTTATTCCCGAACAAAGCGAGGTGGCTGAGATCATCACCGTTTCGCTGACTGATTTAACTTCGGAAAATGCCCGTCAGTTAAAAAATATCCCGCACAGGGAATACAGCGCCATTGATGTGCCGTGTTTTTATATACACAGAAATATTATCTGGGGAGCTACTGCAATGATCCTCAGCGAAGTGGTTGAGATATTAGGGTCGCTTACTCAACTACGATCTCATGAGTGATCTTTGCAGCTTTGCCAAGCATGGCACTTACACCACAGTAGCGATCCTGCGAAAGATTAACTGCTTTCTCGAGCTTGGCCATCGGAAGGTCCTCACCACGAAAAATGTACTTGATGTGGATTGAATGATACGGTTTGGGAAATTCGTCTTCCAATTCGCCTTCAACCTCAACATTAAAATAGTCGGGTTCAACACGCATCTTTTTCAGGATGGAAATAACATCCATTGAGGTACATCCCGCCAGGGAAACAAGCAGTAAGGCTTTGGGCCTGGGGCCTTTGTCTTTACCGCCAACATTTTCGGCAGCATCAAGCATGACCTTGTGTCCGTTAATTTCTGCCTCAAAGGCCATATCTTCTTTCCAAAGGGTGTTAATTTTATTTTTCATGATCAATTTGTTTATGCAGATTAACAACTTATTAAGATAATTGTTTGCTTAAACATACAGAATACCTGCCGTAAACTAATTAAAGAAAAATTCTCCGGGAATAATGCCTGCCTCAAATGAGCCCACCTTCTCTTTCGTAAGCGGATCGATACGGTATACAATGCCGTCCTGCACATAATCGAGGGGATCTGAAACAAAGATCAATTCTGAAGACGGATCATAACCCAGGGCGTAAAACATTGTACTGCTTTCATATATGGCATCCATTTGAAGTGTTTCTTCATATATATTCTGACAGAATAATCCCCCCGGATAGTTATAAAACAAGGTCTCGCCCGCATTATCGATCGCCAGTTTTTCGGGATGATTTTCGGTTGATAAGAATGGAAGTGTGCTGATGATCGCATGTGTAAGGGGATCGATGCAAACAAGCTTTCCCTGGCTGTCGCCGGCTCCCGGAAATCCATTCCAGCCGTTGCCGGAGCACATCACCCAGATGTTGTTGTCCTTATCGGCTACAATGCCTGAGGGTTTGTGCCCAACTACCAGGGTTTCGATCACCGCATCGTTAAGGGGATTAATAATGGTTATGGTGCTGTCGTAGCTGAATCCGCCCTGATTGAGCACCCAGACCTCCTCCCCTACCATCATCATCTTTTCAGGGCCTGTTGCTGTGGGGATTTCAGAAACCACTGCATTGGTATTCAGGTCGATAACGTAAACTTTATTGTCCCAGCTCGATACATATGCCTTATCCGCTGAAACACCCAGGAAATACCTCGGAAGGTTTATGTCTTCTATGCTACCGAGTGAAACAAGATCATCTTTTCCGGCTATTTCTATTCTTCCCGCATTATTTACGACGATGTATACCTTATTTTCATGAACACTCAGGGATTGAACAAGGTTGCCCAGCTTAAAGCCATTAACACCGGCAAAAATATCGTTGTATACCTGTGAGGTGTTCCTGTAAAATACGCTCAATGAACCACTCCCGTTCTGAAACGGGCCTTCGTTGATGACAAATACCCGGTTGTCGGGGCCGGTGTATGGTATTTCATTGTCGTCATCCTTTTTACATCCTCCTGCAATCACTACAAAAATCAATAATAATGCAATAAACGCTAACAAATTTTTTCCAGTCATTTCTTTAGTTTTTAAAAGTTAATTGTAAGCTTAATTGATAATTTCTTCCCGGCATTGGCCTGTATGCAATAACCTGATATTCAATATCAAAAATATTATTTACCCTTGCTGTAAGCCGATACTTCATATGTTTGGTGTTGAATTGCTTTTTAAGTGAAAGATCTGTCAGAAAATAAGCAGGCATCTCATCATTGTTATCTGTTGTTGTATAGGTTTTCCCTGTATAATTACCATAAATAACAGCCTGCCACGTTTTTATGCCTGCCAGAATTTTACTTCCCGCAGTATGCCGGGGCGTATAAATTAATTGTTTGCCTTTCGCGTTCAGGGCTCCGTTGCCGGCCTCGTTCGTCGATTTTGACCAGATGTAGGATAGCTGTGCTCCGGTACGAAAATGTTGAAAGCGGTAGCTAAAGTCAATATCGGCTTCCACCCCTCTGGCCCATACCTCCTGAACATTATTGGCCGACCAGAAAATATTTACAGGCTGCCAAAGGATCCAGTTTTCGACAAATGAACTGAAGGCTGTTGCAGTAATTGATAATGTTGCCGGTTCATGTTCCTTCCAAAGCTCTGCAATAAGCGAATACCCGGCATTCCAGCTTTCCTCGGCCTTAATGTCGGGATTTCCGCCGGGTTGCCAGAAAAGTTCATTCATGGTGGGCAGCCTGTAATTGCGCGAAAGATTAATCTTTTGCGATAAAAAGCCGGCTAGCGGTCCTTCAATTCCTGCTGAGGGAGTAAAGGGCGTCAGCGTATTTTCATTTACTTCCTGACGTGCACCTACAAGTAAAGTATACTTCATACGCGGAAAATATTGCCTGTAGTTGAGGAAAGCGGCGATGCCCTGTCTTGTCTTATTTCCGCCGTAAGCTTCTATATCAGCATTCTCACCTTTCATGCTCACCCCTGCATTCAGGGTTCCGTTTTCTGTAAGCTGATGCCTGTATTCCGCCTCGGCAAACCAGCTGCCGGTGTTGATCTCACTGTTGAGGCCAATGAGTGGGTCCGTATAGTTCTCATATTCGCTGAACCAGGCCGTTTTGATATTCAGAACCCCCCTGGAAAAATATGTTTTCCACTGCAATGACGACCTGAAGGCACGATCAGACTGGTAAGCCTCGCTGGCAGCCATGGTGGCAGTCGGCGGTATTTCGCGCAAGGCCTCCTGATACCAGATAAAAAGCTTGAGCTGGTTGTGGCTGCTAACCTTTAATGCAGCATGAGCATGAAGGCCAAGTCCATTCATGGAGGCATTATCAAGTGTTTTGCTTTCGCCCCTGTTGTTTGTATATGTAAAATCATTTTCAGCCTGCCTGGAATTTACACCCAGGCTCAGATAATATCTATCGCCGGAATGCCTGAAGGTGGCGGTGGTTCCGAGTTCGCCAAAACTTCCGGCTCCAAGTGTTAGCGAGGCTTCGGTAGCCTTCCGGAAATCAGCATTGTTATTTAAAAATACCGAGCCGCCGATCGTTCCGCTGCCATAGCGCATGCTGCTTCCCCCGTAAACGATCGAAGCGGTATTGAAAAATGCCGATGGGATCAGCGAAAGATCGGTACTGCCGAGGCTGGGCATGCGGATATTGATCCCATTCCAGAAAATACCACTCTGAGCGGAAGATGTGCCCCTGAATGACATACTGCTGATGCTGCCCGGGCCATATGAACGAATGTGGATGGATGTATTTTCGCGGAGGATAGAGGCAAGTTGATCACCGGGCTCATCGCTCAGGGTATCAAGTTGAAGCGTTCTGATCTTTTGCCCTGAAGAGAATGCTTTGAAGCGCTCCGCGCTGATACTGAGTCCATCGAGTTGCAAAATTGTGTCGACAGCCGTTTCCTGCGATATGACCTGCATGAGCGCAAGCAAAAAGAACATAAGAATGCTGCATCTTTTTTTCATCCATCAAACCCTTTATGGGTTAATTCCAGGGAGAAAACTTTGAATAAATTGTAAGAATTTACCAAACGCTTTTTACCCGAAAGCCTTTTATTTTGTGTTCGATGGCAGGTCTTCTGACTTATCTCGTTTCCGGAAGGCCTTCCCATCTTAACATTATGACAGTGGCTTCAAGGTTTTCCGGAACTTCATGGCTAACAGCCTGAGATTCACAGCAGCGGGAACTGTTGAGGATTTACACCCCATTCCCTATTATGGCATGTCTGCGGAACAGCATTGCACACCATCGAGCACCACAAATTTAGAAAATTATTTCATATGGGAACATATTGCCAAATTTTAGTTAATTTTGTCATTAAGAAGAGAGAAAATCATATCTATGAAAATTTGGAAAAGCATACCTTTATTATTAACTGCCATTTTTCTGGGCTTGTTTCTGCTGTCTTCGTCTTCCTGTTCCCCAAAAACCTATTCGGCCAAAAACAAGATAGGCTACAAGCGCTCAGACCGGATCAAAGTTTATAAATCCAACAGCAATCGTAATTCTTTCGTGCATGATAAGAATGTCAGGAAGAAATACGTGATCAAAAAGAAATAGTTCAAGGAAAGGTCATGTCATGCTGAAACAATCAGGAAAAATCCCTTTCTGGTGGTTTGTCCGGCATAGTTCTCTTTCGTCCTAATCTTTTTCCAATTCACTATCCAGAAATGGGTAGCGGTAGTTGCGGGGCGGGATCAAATTTTCTTTTATGCTGCGCGGCGATACCCATCGCAAAAGGTTCAGATAGGAGCCTGACTTGTCGTTGGTGCCCGAAGCCCTCGCACCGCCGAAGGGTTGCTGTCCGACAACTGCACCTGTTGGTTTATCATTTATATAGAAATTTCCTGCTGCATTTACGAGCTTTTGCAGTGCGAGCTCAATTGCGAAGCGATCGTTGGCAAAAATGGATCCGGTAAGTGCATAAGGCGATGTTTTATCAACAAGTTCGAGGGTTTCCTCATATTTCCCGTCCTCATAAAGATAAATTGTAAGTACCGGGCCAAATATTTCTTCCTGCATGGATTCATACATGGGATCTTTGGCAAGAATTACAGTAGGTCTGATAAAGAAACCTTCTGTGTCGTCGTATTCGCCTCCGGCGATGATCTCCGCATCGGGGTGCGCTTCGGCCCTCTTGATGTATCCTGTAATCTTATCAAAAGCATTCTGATCGATCACGGCATTGATAAAATTGGAAAAATCTTCAGGTCCGCCCATTTTAAAGCTATTGAGGTCGGCCAACAGTAATTTTTTAACTTCCTCCCACATTCCCTCAGGGATATATGCTCTTGAAGCTGCTGAGCATTTCTGTCCCTGGTATTCAAATGCACCCCTCGAAAGCGCTGTAGCAACTTCCTGTGGGTGAGCGGTGTGATGCACCATTACAAAATCCTTTCCACCCGTTTCCCCAATGATCTTGGGATAGGTATTGTGTAGCATCACATTTTCACCAATCGCTTTCCATATCTTCCTGAATACTTCAGTAGATCCCGTAAAATGCACTCCAACAAAATCGGGGTGCCTGGCCATCACCTTTCCTCCAACCGGACCATCGACAAGCACCATGTTGATTACACCATCGGGGAGGCCGGCTGCCCTGAATACTTCCATGATCACCGCAGCCGAATATATCTGTGTTTCGGCAGGCTTCCAAACCACAACATTACCCATCATTGCCGGTGCTGCAGGCAGGTTCGCTGCAATTGAAGTAAAGTTAAAAGGCGTGAGTGCATATACGAAACCTTCAAGCGGACGCTGCTCAACACGGTTCCAGACACCTTTTGAAGAAACAGGCTGATCCTTATATATCTGCACCATGTACTGAACATTAAAGCGGAAGAAATCAGCCATTTCGCATGCTGCATCAATTTCGGCCTGATAAACGTTCTTTGACTGTGCCAGCATGGTGGCGGCATTGATCTTCGCCCTGTAAGGGCCCGAGATCAGGTCGGCCGCTTTCAGGAAGATGGAAGCGCGGTGGTCCCACGAAAGGCTTTGCCAGGCATGCCGGGCTTCCAGTGCTGCATCGATGGCCTGATTTACATGACTCGCATCACCTTTGTAATAATAGCCTAAAGTATGCTTGCGATCGTGCGGGGGATGAATGGAAAATTTCTGATCCGTCCTCACTTCTTCGCCGCCAATGATCATGGGAATATCTTTCTCGACCGACCTGAGTTTTGCAATCATTTCGTGTATTTCTTTCCTTTCCGGACTTCCCGGGGCGTAGTCTTTAACCTTTTCATTATACGCCGGCGGTACTTCAAAAAAACCTCTTAGCATGATCCTGTACTTTTTTTCGTTTAACGACTGATTTAAGGTAAATATAATGCTTTTAAAAATGGAATTTAATCGAAAAATTTATTATTTTTGTACTAACAATCAAAAAATCCTTTGTAACCGATTGATTTACAATTTTTAAGCTGACTAAAATCGGTTTTTTGATTATTTACTCTGTTATAACAAATAGCACCATATTTTGTTTAGGTTTTAGTTGGTTTAGTCTAATTGACCCGATATGACTACGAATAAGCTACATACCCTGCTCAAGCGTCTACTGGAGGAAAATCCTTATTTGGCTGAAATGGCAAGTAAGAGTGAGACTGCGGGCGGCTTCAGACTGGCTGTAAGGACATGGATAAACGCATACGCAGAACATAGGCCTCACCTGCTCAACTGTTACGGAAACGGCGAGATCAGCAGGCAGGATTTCGATGCATTGGACTGGAAAGATGTTGCTGCCCTGAGGATTATTGATTATCTCGACAATGCGGGCATCAAGGTGCAGGATCCGAACATCAGCAAAAGTTTTGTGGTTTCTGATCCATTCGGACAACTTTTCGATGCCATCAAGGGCAGGATGCCTGAAATAAAAGCTGATTTTTTAATGGACATGCTCATGCTGTTCAGGCAATATAACGGATTACTGGAAAAAAGTGTTCCGGAAAAAGACAAAGTGATGGGATGGATTTCGCGACACCCATCCGGCCTCGATCCTGAGATCGTTGCGATCCGTAACAGCAACAGGGACCGGATCATAAGCAAATTTATTGAAATGATGGATGCCGGCAGGATCAAGGATGCAAAATTTCAGTTTGAGCCGGGCATGTCATACCATGAAAAGTTTTCGCTGATGCTAAAATGGTGGCAAACACGTTTGTTCCATCTTCGTTTTGCTATAAGGGATCCCGAAGTGTTGATAGAAATGGTTGACGGATCACTCTCGGAAAAAAGAAAAAAACAGCTTTTCAGGGCCAGGGAAGCAGGCATTCCCACTTTTGTCAACCCATACTACCTCTCACTGCTGATGGTTAATCCCGAAAAGCATCTGAAAGGCAGCGACGAGGCCATACGCGAGTATATCTTTTACAGCAAGGAACTTGTTGATGTTTTTGGAAATATTGTGGCGTGGGAGAAAGAAGATATCGTTGAGCCGGGAAAACCCAATGCCGCCGGGTGGATATTGCCTTCAAGCCATTCATTGCACAGGCGCTATCCCGAAGTAGCCATCCTTATCCCCAATAATATGGGAAGGGCATGTGCCGGGCTTTGCTCTTCGTGCCAGCGCATGTACGATTTCCAGCGCGGTAACCTTAACTTCGACCTGAACAGGCTTAAGCCCAAAGCATCGTGGCCCGAAAGGCTTCAGCAGTTCATGGATTATTTCAGGTACGATTCGCAGCTTCGCGATATCCTCATCACGGGAGGCGATGCCCTGATGGCCTCCGATAAATCACTTCATGATGTGCTTGATGCTGTTTATACCATGGCAGTGAACAAGGTCAGGGATAACCGGGATCGCCCGGATGGTGAAAAATTTGCAGAAATGCGCCGCATCAGGCTTGGCACCAGGTTGCTTGCCTACCTGCCGCAAAGGATCACACAGGACCTGGCCGAGGTGCTTGAATCTTTCAGGATGAAAGCCCTTGAGATCGGTATGACACAATTTGTGATCCAAACACACTTTGAATCAGCATTGGAGATCACCCCGGAAACAAAAAAAGCCGTTGAACGCTTGCAGTCGGCCGGATGGATCGTTACCAACCAGCTTGTTTTTACAGCAGGTGCTTCAAAGCGTGGACATACCAATAAGTTGCGACAGGTATTGAACGACATCGGCGTTTTACCCTATTATACCTTCTCTGTAAAAGGCTTTAAGGAAAATTCGGCAAACTTTGCCACCAACGAAAGGGCCGTACAGGAGCAAATGCAGGAAAAAGCACATGGCACCCTGCCCGACGAATATCTCGACGAGATCAGAAATATCGGTTTGAATGCCGGGCGCAGCATAGAGATCCTGGCCAGGATCAGGACGAAGACCGGTTTGCCCTTTCTCGCCCTCGACCGTAATGTTTTAAACCTGCCTGGCGTTGGCAAAAGCCTTACATTCAGAACCATAGGCATTACTCCTGGCGGTAAGAGGGTGCTGCTGTTCGATCACGACCAGACGCGCCGTCACAGCCCCATCATCGAAAAAATGGGAAAGGTCACCATCGTTGAGTCCAAATCAGTAATGAAATATATTCAGCAAATGGAAGAAATGGGCGAAAAAGCTTCCGAATATGAATCCGTTTACGGTTACTCCGTTTCGCAAACCGAAAAAGTAATGCCCGTATACCAGTATCCCGATTATCATTTTAATGTTACCGGGGAAATGACCAATCTGGAAGTTTAAAGTTTACAATGTCGCTGATCCGTTTTTTGTTTTCTGTATCCTTGAAGAACAAGTGAACTAAAGTTATGTTAAACCATTTAACCCCCGAGGTTTCGGGGCAGGCATTTAACCGTGAAACCCCCGAGTTCTCGGGGCAAGCACTGAAACCACCGAGTCCTCGGGGCAGGCACTGAAACACTGAAACCATGATGCAATCCTTTTCTTATCTTTGCATCCGGATGAAAAAGCAAGGTATTTCATTAATCATTCTAATATTTGTGGCTATGTCATTTCTCAGCGGATGCCACGTCGGAAGGGTAATCAGCCTGCATTCTGCCGATGTGAACGATCATAAAAGGTTTCCGGCTTATACCATCAAAAAAAGCGATCAGCCTTTCCACTTTAGCACCGGCCGAAAGGAAACCATACCGATCGTGCCCGATTACCCTGGCAATAATGGGAAATACAGCGATTTCGATCATTTTCTCGAAGATCATCATACCCGGGCATTCCTGGTAATACGAAATGATTCTATCCTTTACGAACGTTATTTTGACGGCATGAGTGCCGGCGACAGGATGCCCTCCTTCAGTGTGGCGAAGTCGTTTGTGTCTGCTTTAACAGGTATTGCCGTTGATGAAGGCTATATCAGCAGTGTGAGCGATCCCATTACCAATTACCTGAATGGCTTTAAACACGGCGGAGTTGAAAATGTAACGATAAAAAACCTGCTCAATATGCGCTCGGGCCTCAGGTTCAGCGAAACATATTATAATCCCTTTGGCCATGCAGCCAGATTTTACTATGGGAATAACCTTAAAAAATATGTCTACAGGCTCGGGATGAACGAAAAGCCGGGCGAAAAATATTATTACAACAGCGCCAATACGGTCATCCTGGCAATGATCATTGAAGAAAGTACAGGGAAAAAGTTTACTGAATATTTTGAGGAGAAGATATGGACAAAAATGGGAACGGAATATGATGCAAGCTGGAATTACGACAGCGAAAAGCACGGTATGGTAAAAGCGTTCTGCTGCCTCAATGCTGCTCCACGTGATTTTGCCAAATTCGGCCGACTGTACCTGAATCATGGAATGTATGACGGAAAGGAAGTGATCCCATCAGAATGGGTCGACTATACCATGAATATCCACAACGATTCGAGGGATTCGGAAAATTACCCTTATACCTATTACTGGCGGGTTCTGGAAAATGGCAATGCCTTTGCCAAAGGCATCCTTGGCCAGTATATCTACCTGGTACCCTCAAAAAACCTGATCATTATCAGAATGGGGAAAAAGCAAGGAAAAATCAGCTGGTCGAAATTATTCGGCGAGATTGCCGGTCAATATTGATAAATATGAACCTGCCGGCAGGGAACAGGATCATATAATCGATCCAATTTGCGCAACGCAAATTGCCTGGGCACCAGAGCAATTTTATTCATCAAAAAAACTTTCGAAATCAGGGTAATAAAGTTTCTCTTTTGCCCATTTTTCGGGGAAAATATAATATCCTACAGTGCCCTCTGAGCATAGTGTGCCATCATTGCCATGAAGTTTTACTTCAATATCGGCAATGCGCTTACCTTGTTTCTTCAGCCTGGCGCGCAGCTGCACCTTTCCTTTATCCGTATATACCGGCGAAAGGTATCGGGTATTTAACTCATAGGTGACGCCGGCAGTTTTTAACTGGGTAAAAATATACCAGCTCGCGATCTCGTCCATGGCTGTGGCAATGATCCCACCATGCAGAATATTTCCATATCCCTGAAAATGGCTTTGGGGCTGCCAGTCGCAAACCACTTCATCACCTTCTTCATAAAACTCAAGATGTAACCCGCAGGAATTTTGAGGTGAGCAACCGAAACAATTATAACCTTCTATGCGGGTAAACGGATTATTGATCCGCCTTTTCGAAATAGACTTTTTCACTTTTAATTTCTCCGTCCTTATACTTTGTTTCTTTCATCAGCACTCCGTCCATATCGTATTCGAGCCACTTTCCTGTCTTTTGTCCATTCTCATACTGGCCGGTGGTTTTTATCTCACCATTTTCGTGAAACTCAAGAAATTCACCTTCAGCTACGTTGTTCTCGTAATATTCGATCCTCTGTAAGGTATCATTTGGATAAAAAGTTTTCTGAACCCCGTCGAAAACTCCATTTTTGTATTGGAATTCTGCAATTTTATTTCCGGCCTGGTCATACCATACTGTCAGTCCATCGCGTTCGCCATCCATATAGAAAGATGATTCCTGCATGGTCGAGTTCTCGTAATACAATTCGGATTTCCCATGTTTGATCCCATCCTTGTAATTCACCTTACTGATAATATTGCCACCATATTTGTAGTTAATGCTCAGGCCGTCAAGTTTATCATCCACATAAAACTCTTCCTGTGAAATATATCCACGCTTGTCGATGCCGATATACACTCCGTTTTTCTTTCCGTTCCTGTATGTTTCAAGGCTTGACAGAAACCCACGGGGGTAATAATACCGCCAGCTTCCTTCCATAACATCATCGACATAAGTGCCATAGCTGCGGATATTTCGTTCAGTAACGTCCCAAACGCCCTGTTTTAATCCGTTTTCGTCGGTATAATTGATCGTATCGCCCGACTCGTTAATTTCAAATGTAGCCTGTGCAAATAATTGTGTGTTCAGGATCAGACCGGTAAGCAGCAAGAAATAGAATATCTTTTTCATAATAATAGGTTTTATTATAACAAAATTACTCTTCCTGATTGAAATATCAAGGAGAATTCAATTTTTTTCCTAAAAGATCAAATTCTGATGCCGATTCAATATGAATATTGTAAAATTCGCCAATTTCCAGGCCGGGGTCGCGGATGATCACTTCATTATCAACTTCCGGAGAATCATATTCGGTGCGTCCGCTCATGTAATCGCCTTCTTTTTTATCAATGAGCGTTTTAAAGGTTTTTCCGATCTTTTGCTCATTCAGTTCAAGCGAAATATTTTGCTGCAGGCCAAGCAGTGCCTCCATGCGTTCAACTTTAACTTTATGAGGAATATTATCGGGGAGTTTTGCGGCCGAGGTGCCATCTTCCTCACTGTAAGTGAATACGCCCAGACGATCAAAGCGGCTTTCTTCAACAAATTTCAGTAACTGTTTGAAGTCGTTTTCTGTTTCGCCGGGATATCCAACAAGCATGGTGGTGCGCAGGGCAGCATCAGGAAGCATTTTCCTGATCTTCTCGATCAGGCGGTAAGTCTCTGTACTCCCCACACTTCTTTTCATGGATTTAAGGATGGGGTCGGAAATATGTTGGAGGGGAATGTCGAGATAATTGCAGATATTCGTTCGTTCGCGCATGACCTCAAGCACATCATCGGGGAAAGCTGCAGGATATGCATAATGCAGCCGCAGCCATTCAATCCCGTCTACATCCGACAAACTGCGCAGAAGTGAAGCAAGGTACTGTTTTTTATAAAGGTCGATGCCATACCAGGTCAGGTCCTGAGCAATGAGGATGATTTCTTTCACACCTTTTGATGCCAGAAACCGGGCTTCCTCCAGCAAAGATTCAGGCGTTCGCGACCTGTGTCGTCCACGGATAAGAGGAATTGCGCAAAAAGAACATTTACGGTCGCAGCCTTCCGAAATTTTCAGATAGGCATAATGCGAAGGTGTTGTAATCACGCGTTCACCGATAAGGTCTTTCCTGGGGTCGAAGCCAAGGTCTTTCAGAATGGCCGGAATATCCTCTGTTCCGTAAAACCCATCTACTTCGTGAATTTCGTCGCGCAACTCACGGGCATAGCGTTGCGAGAGGCATCCCGTAACGAAAAGTTTTTTTATGATGCCTTTTTTCTTGTCCACGGCATATCTGAGGATGGTATTGATGGATTCTTCTTTCGCATCTCCGATAAATCCGCAGGTATTGATGATCACATGATCACATGCTTCTTCCGATTCATGCAGCACATCCACTCCCCGGGCTTTGAGCTCGCCCAGAAGGTTTTCAGAATCAACGAGGTTTTTTGAACACCCGAGGGTGATAATATTGACTTTATTGACCATCCTACTCATGAAAGAGTGAATCAACAAATGCTTTTCGGTTGAATACCTGCAGGTCTTCGACCTTTTCGCCTATGCCGATATATTTTACAGGCACCTGGAACTGATCGGAAATGCCAATGGCCACTCCGCCTTTTGCCGTACCATCGAGTTTTGTCAGTGCCAGCGAGGTAACTTCTGTTGCAGCAGTGAACTGCCGGGCCTGTTCAATTGCATTCTGGCCGGTTGAAGCATCCAGGATAAGGAGTACATCGTGGGGGGCATCAGGAATAACCTTTTGCATCACCCGCTTGATTTTGCTGAGCTCATTCATCAGGTTAACCTTGTTATGCAACCTGCCGGCAGTATCCACAATAACGATATCGATATTTTGCTCAACAGCCTGTTGCATGGTTTCGTATGCTACCGCGGCAGGATCGGCGCCCATTCCTTTGCTGGCCATCGGAACCCCTACCCTTTCCGACCATATCTTGAGTTGCTCAACGGCTGCAGCCCGGAAAGTATCGCTGGCTCCCAGCATTACCGATTTGCCGGCTTTTTTAAACTGGTATGCCAGCTTTCCGATGGTGGTTGTTTTTCCCACACCATTCACACCCACAACCATGATCACATAGGGTGTATGAGGCAATTGCGAATCAAAGTCGGGAAGATCCGATTCGCCCTGCTCCATGAGCAAGGCAGCGATCTCCTCTTTGAGGATCGTATTCAGTTCGGCCGTGCCCAGGTACTTGTCGCGGGCCACGCGTTCCTCAATACGTTCAATGATCTTCAGGGTAGTGCTTACCCCAACATCAGAGGTAACCAGGATCTCTTCCAGATGATCAAGCACCTCATCATCGACCTTCGACTTGCCGGCAACGGCCTTGGATATTTTGGAGAATACACTGGTACGGGTTTTGTCGAGCCCTTCGTCGAGGCGTTCCTTTTTCTCCTTCGAAAATATTTTAAATACTCCCATGGGTGATGTACTTATAAAAAAAGCTTCTTCCGGCAATGGAAAAAGCTTTATAAATGAGGATAGGTCTTTTTATTTCTTTGCCAAAAATTCCTTTACCTTATCGGAAGGAATAATGTTTTCTTTAAATGAGTATGCACCAGTCTTTGGCGATTTTACCATCCTGATCACTTTGGCAATATCTTTACTGGAACTCTGTAATGAAGCAACTACTTTCTTAGCCATGGTATAAACTATTTAATTTCTTTATGAATCGTCATTCTTTTCAGGATCGGATTATATTTTTTTATCTCGAGCCTGTCGGGTGTATTTTTTTTGCTCTTGGTGGTGATGTAGCGCGATGTACCCGGCATTCCACTGTCTTTATGCTCTGTGCACTCCAGAATCACCTGCACCCTTTGATCTTTTGTTTTTTTAGCCATTTCCTTCGATCTCCTATAAATTTCGGGGTGCAAAAATACGAGACTTCTTTCAAATATCAAAGATTTTATTACAATTATTTTATTTTGCTGCCTCCGGGCATCAGGATAAGTAACGAAGGGTTCAGATTGCAGCGCCACACGGCCATGACTTCTGTTTTTCTTCAAGCGGCCTGATGTGCATTTTCATTATCTTTGACCAATGAACTGGTCGCCGCTCATCAATGGGTTTAAATCCTACCTGAAGCTGGAAAAATCACTCTCGCCGAATTCCGTGCAGGCCTACCTTAATGATGTAGGTAAATTTGCCGCTTATGAAGAGCAGTCGCTGAAAAAGGACAATATCAGGGAGATCAGTTTAGACGATATCCAGGCTTTTATCAGGCAGGTAAACGAAAGTGGTCTGAGTGCACGCTCTCAGGCCAGGACAATCTCAGGGCTGAAAGCTTTTTTTCGATACCTCGTGCTGGAAGATGAGATAAGAAATGATCCCGCAGAACTGCTCGACAGTCCGCGACCGGGACGCAAGCTACCCGATACCCTATCGAAGGAAGATATTGACACGATCATCGGCCAGATCGACCTGAGCCTGCCTGAAGGAGAGCGCAACAGGGCCATCATCGAAATGCTTTATGGTTGTGGCCTGCGTGTGTCGGAGTTGATCAATCTCAGGATCACCAACATATTTTTTAAGGATCAGTTTGTGCGCGTTGTTGGTAAGGGCAATAAGGAAAGGCTCGTCCCCATAGGCAATATGGCGATCAGGCAACTCAGACTATATCTTGAAAACAGCAGGATGCAGGTCCGCCCGAAGAAGGCTGATGAGGACATTATTTTTCTCAACCGCCGGGGCGGGAGGCTCAGCCGCACCACCATATTCCTCATTGTGAAGGCGCTGGGCGAAAAGGCAGGCCTGCGAAAAAGCATCTCGCCACATACATTCCGTCATTCCTTTGCCACCCATCTTGTTGAAGGTGGCGCCGATCTGCGTGCCGTACAGGAAATGCTGGGGCACGAATCAATTATTACCACAGAAATCTACACCCATCTCGACAGGGAATATCTGAAAACCACCATTGAGTTGTATCATCCCCGGTCGAGGTAAGTCTGAAATAAAAACAAAAGTTCTAGAATTCTTCTATCTCTCCTGATTCGTTCACCAGAACGCCCCAGTTTACGGCAATCAGTTCGCCTTCGTGAAAAAAGAAATCAATCAGGGCATCATCGTATGAGATGCGACGTTCGCCATCCTCCTCTTCCGTTTCGGCTACTTCAAAGCCATGTTCTTCCATCAGGGTGATGATCTGCACTTCGTCGAGGTCAAAAACCCTTTTGCCATAAAGTGTTGCATCAGGGATATCAGTTTCCAGACACGAAAGCACAGCATTATCAACGCCTTCAAAAAATGCTGAAAGGCCCTCTTCCCAGTAGTTCAGTATAGTTGTGTTGAAATCGTCATCATCCTCAATAATTTCAACTTCTTCCGGTTCGCCCAAAATATTGGTGATCTGGTCGGAGTTTTCGCCAAATTTAATTTCTCCGAATCCTTCTTTCGGTTTGATCTCGGGTGTGAATTTTTTCATTTTAGTACTTATTTAAAAGGTGAATCAGGCTCTTTGGCCATATGATTATATACTTGCTTGTCTAAAAATTTTGGAAATAATTTATTCAATAAAACAGTAAGCTTGCCTTGCGTTGTAAGTGTAAGCCTGTCTTTGCGTTTCGCGATAGCATTTGCAATATGCCTTGCCACTTCTTCGGGGCTCATCATTTTTCCTTCATCCCTGGGTGATTCGCCCTGAGCTTCGCCTTTCTCATTCAGGGCGGTATTCCGGATATTTGAAGCCGTAAAGCCCGGGCACGCGATCAATACATGCAATCCTGTTTTCAGGTTTTCAATCCGGATTGTTTCAAGAAACCCGTGCATGGCAAATTTGGATGCCGAATATCCGGTTCGTCCGGGCAGCCCCTTATACCCTGCAACAGAAGACACGCCAACCAGGCTTCCCCGGCTTTTGAGCAGATGAGGCATGGCATATTTGCTGCAGTAAACCGTTCCCCAGAAATTAACATCCATAAGCTGCCGTATCACATCCAGGTCGGTTTCTACAAAGAGGGCACGCATCGAAATCCCGGCATTATTGATGAGGATGTCGATCCCGCCAAAAGTATCCGCCGTTTGTTTTATCAGGTTCCTGCAATCTGCCTCATCCGAAACATCTGTTTTTACGCTGATCACGTCCGCACCAAGCTTTTTAACCGCTTCTTCGGTTTCCTTCAGGCGTATTTCATTCCTGGCGGCGATCGCCAGTTTTGCCCCGCTGCCTGCAAATTCGAGGGCCAGGGCCCTGCCAATGCCTGAGGAGGCTCCGGTGATCACCACTACTTTGTCTTTCATCGTCGTACGCATAGGTTGCAAGTATAAAATAATTTTGTTTAAAGGGTTATAATTTTTATGAACAATTTAACTAACATGCCTGAAGAATGAAAGCCGACGCCGTTAAGCTTTATATTTGAATCAATTTCACTACATTTGTTCATCAAAAAAGAGCGCATGCCAACCTTAAGAGATCTTTATTTCCGCCACATGGGCCTTCCTTCAGCGCATCCTGCAGGAATAGAGGTTGAACGCGCTGAAGGCATATATTTTTACGACACGGATGGAAAACGATATACCGACCTCGTGTCGGGTGTGGCTGTGAGCAATGTCGGCCACAGGCATCCCAAAGTTATCAGCGCTATCAATGATCAGCTTGGTAAATACATGCACCTTATGGTTTACGGCGAGTATATTCAATCGCCGCAGGTAAAACTGGCCACAAAGTTGTCGGAGCAGCTTCCTTCGGCCCTCGACGCCGTTTTCTTTGTAAACTCAGGCAGTGAAGCCATCGAAGGGGCCCTGAAGCTTGCAAAGCGCCATACTGCCCGTTCAGAGATCGTGGCATTCAAAAATGCTTACCACGGTGGCACAGCCGGCGCACTCAGCATTCTTGGAAACGAAAAGCTTAAAAATGCTTTCAGGCCGCTCATCCCCGATATCAGGTTTCTCGAATTCAATAAGCGCGAAATGCTCGCGGAGATCAACGAAAAAACAGCCTGCGTGGTGGTGGAATGTATTCAGGCCGAGGCGGGGATCATCCTGCCCGACAACGGATTCCTTAATGCATTGAGAAAACGTTGTGATGAAACGGGCGCCCTGCTCATTGTTGATGATATCCAGATGGGCTTTGCCCGCACGGGCAAACTTTTTAGTTTCATGCATTACCATATTACTCCCGACATTCTTTGCCTGGCAAAAGGTATGGGCGGCGGTATGCCTGTTGGCTCCTTTATCAGTTCGCGTAAAATGATGGATGAGCTTACCTACAACCCAGAGTTGGGACATATTACAACATTTGGCGGGCATCCGCTTAGCTGTGCCGCAGCCCTGGCCAACCTTGAGATCATCCTTGAAGAAAACCTGGTACAAAAAGCCATCACCCTCGGTCATGGTTTTTATGAAGAACTCAAAGGCCATCCTGCCATAAAGGAAATCCGTTATAAAGGACTGATGCTGGGCGTGGAACTTCATAACAAAAGCTTTGCCGACAAGCTGGTGGGTTTGTTCATTGAAGAAGGACTTGTTACCGACCGCTTTCTTTTCAGGCCTTCAGCTTTCAGGATCGCTCCACCGCTGATAATGACAGAGGAACAGCAAAAAGAAACATCAGACCGTATCATCAAATGCCTCAACATGCTTTAGTAATGTTAGTAATGATTGTATGCCCATTTTCAGGTTAAATAAAGAGCTTGCCTTCCCCGATCCCTCCTATGCAGAGAAAGAAGGCATACTGGCCATAGGTGGCGACCTGTCGGTCGACCGGCTTATCCTGGCCTATGCCAATGGTATCTTTCCCTGGCCGAGAAAGAACGCTCCCCTGCTCTGGTGGTCGCCCGACCCGAGGATGGTGTTGTATCCACGTGATTACAATGCTTCAAAAAGCCTGAAGCAACTGATACGGAGCAAAAAATACACGCATAGCTATGATAGGGATTTTGCTTCGGTGATACGCGAATGTGCCTTTATTCCGCGACCCGGGCAGGATGGCACCTGGATCACAAAGGACATGATCAAAGCCTACCTGAAGCTGCACCGCGAAGGCTTTGCCCATTCGGTAGAAACCTGGCATGAAGGTGAGCTCGTCGGAGGCCTGTATGGCGTTTCACTTGGAAAAGCGTTTTTTGGAGAAAGCATGTTCTATAAAATGCGCGATGCTTCTAAATTTGCATTTTATCACCTGGTGGAGGTACTCAAAAAATGGGAATTCGAATTGATCGATGCACAGCAGGATACACCCCACATGCGCAGTCTCGGGGCAATAAGCATACCCAGAGACGAGTTTATGGAACTACTGGAGCATGCGGTTTCGCATCCCACTTTTAAAGGAAACTGGAATAACTATCTTTAACATATGGATAAATACAAAACCAAATTTATGCAAAGAGCCATTGAGCTGGCTAAAAAAAATGTCCACAGGGGAAATGGGGGCCCTTTTGGTGCTGTGATCGTTCGCGATGGAGAAATTATTGCCGAAGCCATGAATGAAGTGGTTTCGAACAACGACCCTTCGGCCCATGCCGAAATGCTGGCCATCAGGCGGGCATGCGAAAAGCTGAAGCAATATCAGCTTGTCGGCTGCGAGATCTATTCCAGTTGTGAACCATGCCCCATGTGCCTGGGTGCCATATACTGGGCCCGGCCCGAACGTGTGTATTATGCCGCTAAGCGCGAAGATGCTGCAAATTCAGGTTTCGACGACGATTATATCTACAGGGAAATGGAACTCAGTCCCGAAGAACGCCACATCCCTTTCCATAATGTTATGCGCCCTGAAGCACTTGAAGCCTTTAAAGAATGGGATAAAAGTGGGTTGGAAATTAAGTATTGAGAATGATTTTCGGCAGCAGCCTGATGTTTTGCAAATCGCATTAAACGAAGTGCATCTGCCAAAACCAGCAATGTCATATCAATCCAATCATCCTGTCAACCAAAAAGAATTAATATCTTTACGCCCGGTAATATTTTTCACAATAAAAAGATCAAACATCTATGAAAATCTCAATTGTTGGCTCCGGTTACGTGGGTCTTGTAACAGGTACCTGTTTTGCAGAAGTAGGAATTAATGTCCATTGTGTTGACGTTGACAAACAAAAGATCGATGGATTGAAAAAAGGCATTGTACCTATTTATGAGCCCGGACTGGAAGCCATGATCCATCACAATACAGAAAAAGGCAGACTGCATTTCAGCACAGAACTGGCTTCGACGCTCGAAAATTGTGAGGTTGTATTTATCGCTGTTGGTACCCCGCCAGGTGAGGATGGCAGTGCCGACCTCCAGTATGTTCTTGAAGTTGCGCGCGAAGTTGGTCGCAATATTACCGAATATATTCTGGTAGTGACCAAAAGCACGGTCCCGGTTGGAACTGCAAATAAAGTCAGGCAAGCCATAAGCGAAGAGCTTGGCAAGCGTGGCCTCGACATCCCTTTCGATGTGGCCTCCAATCCGGAATTCCTGAAGGAAGGTGCGGCCATCGCCGACTTCCTCAAACCCGACCGTATTGTGATCGGCCTCGAATCGGCACGTGCAGAGAAGATCATGAAAAAGCTCTATAAACCCTTCACCCTCAATGGGCATCCTATAATTTTTATGGACATCCCCAGTGCTGAGATGACCAAGTACGCTGCCAATGCGATGCTGGCAACCAGGATCAGCTTTATGAACGAAGTAGCCAACCTTTGCGAGATCATGGGAGCCAATGTAGATATGGTGCGCAATGGGATCGGCAGCGATCCCCGCATAGGCAATAAATTTATCTATCCCGGAATTGGCTATGGAGGGTCATGCTTTCCGAAAGATGTGAAAGCACTGATCAAAACAGCCGAAGAGAATAACTATAGCATGAATTTGCTGAAAGCTGTTGAAGAAGTAAATGCTGCGCAAAAAGAAGTCCTGTTCAATAAAGTGAAAAATTATTTTAAGGGGGAGCTGAAGGGGAAAAAGATCGCCTTATGGGGGCTTTCGTTCAAACCCCAAACCGACGACATGCGTGAAGCTCCCTCGCGTGTGCTTGTCGACCTGTTTTTTGAAGAAGGATGCACAATTACCGCTTACGACCCCATTGCCATGGTAGAGGCAAAACGTGCCCTGGGCAACAAAATCACCCTTGCCACCAACCAATATGATGCACTGAAAGGTGCCAGTTGCCTGCTGCTGGTAACGGAATGGAAAGAATTCAGGGTGCCGGAACTATTACGAATGAAGGAATTGATGGAGAACCCGGCAATTTTTGATGGAAGGAATATTTACGACCGGCGCGAAATGATTGAAGCCGGTTTTGATTACTTTGCCATAGGCAAATAGGAATATATCTTATGAAAAAAAAGAAAATACTTGTCACCGGCGGAGCCGGATTCCTGGGATCGCACCTCTGCGAAAGCTTGCTGGGTGATGGCCATGAAGTTATCTGCCTCGACAACTTCTTTACCGGCAACAAGCGCAATATCGTTCATCTTCTCAACAATCCTTATTTTGAGGTGATCCGCCACGACATTACCATGCCATTTTATATTGAAGTGGATGAGATCTACAACCTGGCCTGCCCGGCCTCCCCCATCCATTACCAGGTTAACCCCATAAAGACGATCAAGACCTCCGTGGCCGGCAGCATCAACATGCTTGGGCTGGCCAAGCGGATCAAGGCCAAAATACTGCAGGCTTCAACGAGCGAAGTGTATGGCGATCCGCAGGTGCATCCACAGACTGAGGATTACTGGGGCCATGTGAACCCGATCGGACCCAGGGCTTGTTATGATGAAGGCAAACGTTGCGCCGAAGCACTTTTCATTAATTATCACCAGCAAAACCATATACGGATAAAAATCGCAAGGATATTTAACACCTATGGCCCGCGCATGGACAGAGACGATGGCCGCGTGGTTTCAAACTTTATCATCCAGGCTCTCGAAGGCAGGGATATGAGCATTTTTGGCACAGGCGAGCAAAGCAGGAGTTTTTGTTATGTTGATGATATGACCGACGGATTGATCAGGCTTATGAACACCGCCGATGATTTTATCGGCCCGGTAAACCTTGGGAACCCCAGCGAGATGAATATGCTCGGCCTTGCTTCCATAATAAAGGAATTAACGGGTTCAGCATCAGAAATAAAATACTTTGAACTGCCTCAGGATGATCCCTTGCAAAGGCAGCCGGATATCAGCCTGGCCAAAAATATGCTCGCATGGGAACCTCACACAACAGTAAGGGAAGGACTAAAAAAAACCATTCAATATTTTAAAGAACTGCAGGAAGAAAAATAAATATGAAAGTACTTGTCAGCGGTGCAAACGGACAATTGGGCATGGCCCTGAGGGAAAACGGCAAATTATTTCCGGATCACGAATATTTGTTTACCGACATTGCAGAGATGGACGTTACGGATTTTGAGGCTGTAAAAAAGCTTTGCCTTGAATTCATGCCGGATGTGCTTATCAACTGTGCTTCATACAATGCGGTGGATAAAGCCGAGGACGAACCCACGCTTGCTTTGCAGATCAACGCTAAAGCTGTGCAGTACCTGGCGGGGCTGGCGGCAAAACACGGCTTTGGCCTGATCCACATCTCAACCGACTATATATTTGACGGCAAAAAAGGCACGGCATATACAGAACTGGATGAGCCCAACCCGCAATCGAAATATGCTCATTCGAAGTTTATTGGAGAGCAGGCCGTAAATACCGCCGGACCGAAAGCTGCCATCATCCGCACCTCATGGCTGTACTCCGAATATGCGCATAATTTTGTTAAAACAATAATCCGGCTGGCAAGAGAGAAGGACAGTTTAAGGGTTGTAAATGACCAATTCGGAACACCCACCTATGCCGGCGACCTTGCAGGCGCTATCCTGAGAATGCTGCCCCACATAAAAGATTTTAAGGGCGTAAGAACGTATAATTATTCCAATGAAGGGCTCACCAACTGGGCTGAGTTTGCTGAAAGCATAATTACTTATACAGGTCTTGAATGTACTGTTATACCGGTCTCAACAGAGGAATATGGCCTGGCAAAAGCAGCCCGGCCGGCATACAGCCTGCTGGATAAGACAAAGATCAGGGAAGATTTCCGGCTCACAATACCATCGTGGCGTGAATCGTTGAAAAAATGTATTAAAAAACTCGAAAAAGAATAATCAGCATGAACGATCTGAAAGAAAAGGTAATGGAAAAAGCCAATCTATGGCTGGAAGGAAATATTGACGAAAATTCCAAAGCTGCCATCAGGGAGATGATAGAAAATGACGAACAGGAACTGATCGAATCATTTTACCGTGACCTTGAATTCGGAACCGGTGGACTCAGGGGCATTATGGGCACAGGAACCAACCGCATGAACAGGTATACCGTAGGAATGGCAACCCAGGGCCTGGCCAATTACCTTAAAAAGGTACATGGCGAACATGCCTCCATCAAAGTGGCAATAGCCCATGATTCAAGAAACAATTCTGATAAATTTGCCCGCATTACTGCCGAAGTATTTTCAGCCAATGGCATTAAGGTTTACCTTTTCGACGGCTTGCGGCCCACACCCGAACTATCTTTTGCCATCAGGCATTATGGCTGCCAGAGCGGGGTGGTTATCACCGCCTCACACAACCCAAAGGAATACAACGGATATAAGGCATATTGGGACGATGGCGCCCAGCTTATCCCCCCACACGATAAAAATGTTATTGAAGAGGTTAAAAAGATCAGGGACTTCGATGATGTGAGGTTTAAGGGAAATGATGAACTCATTGAGCTTATCGGCGAAGAAACGGATGTTCTTTATCTTGGTCAGCTAAAAAAATTATCATTAAGCCCTGATGTCATCCGGGTACACAGCGACATTCCCATAGTTTATACCCCACTGCATGGAACAGGAGCAGACCTGGTTCCGCGATGCCTGAAAAATTTCGGATTTACAAATATCAGCCTCGTAGAGGAACAAGCCACTCCCGACGGCAACTTCCCGACAGTAAAATCACCAAACCCTGAAGAGTCATCAGCCCTGGAGATGGCCATAAATAAAGCCAGGCTGGAAGGTGCCTCACTGGTTATGGCCACCGATCCCGATGGCGACCGCGTAGGAATTGCCGTAAAAAACGATAAGGGTGAGTTTGTACTGATGAACGGCAACCAGACAGCGGCTGTGCTCCTGTATTATATCTTCCGCAAATGGAAAGAAAATGGCAGGATTACCGGAAAAGAATATATGGTAAAGACCATCGTAACCTCCGAATTGCTTATCGACCTGGCCAATAAATACGGTATTGAAACCTATGATGTGCTTACCGGCTTTAAATGGATTGCCGATATTATCAGAAAAAATGAAGGCAAAAAAACCTTTATTGCCGGGGGCGAAGAAAGCTATGGCTATATGATCGGTGATTTTGTGCGTGATAAGGATGCTGTCAGCTCCTGCGCTATGATCGCCGAGGCAGCGGCCTGGGCCGCCTCGCAGGGAAAAACCATCTTCGATGTACTGCAGGATATTTACCTTGAGTTCGGCTTTTACCTCGAAGGATTACTGTCAGTGGTCAAGAAGGGAATGAGCGGTGCCGATGAGATCAAAAAGATCATGGAAGGCTTCAGGGCTGCCCCCCCCACAGAAGTCAACGGCAGCAAAATTGTGATGATCAAAGATTATGAGTTGAGCATTGCAAAAGATATGGTGAATGGCACTGAAGAAACAATCGGCCTGCCAAAATCAAATGTTTTGCAGTTTTTCCTTGAAGATGGCAGCAAGATCAGCATGCGCCCCTCGGGAACCGAGCCCAAGATAAAATTTTATATTGGCGTGAAAGCAGAGCTCAATAGGGTGAACGACTATGATGCCGTTTATGCCAGGTTGGAAGAAAAGATCCAGGACATCATCAAAAGCCTTGAGCTATAATATCCTTTTATTGTTTGATCAGCTTGCTATTCATTGCCGCACCGCCACTTTCCATGCGGAGAAAATAAATTCCCACAGGCAGCTTGCCCGATCCTTCCAGGCTGATGCTGTTGGCACCCTGCTGCACCGGAAATTCTTTTTCATATACCAGCCTTCCGGTCATGTCGGCAAGTGAAAGCCTGAGCAGGCTTGCATCTTCAGATGAAAACTCTATATTAAAAGCAGTTCTGAAAGGATTTGGATAAATGCTGATCCCCGTAAAGAGGTCTTCAAGCTCCCGATCATTCACAGAAAGATAATTATTGGCAGCAATAAAATCAGGAATGCCATAACCAATCTTGTAATCAAAATCAGGAGCCAGCGAACTGTTTTGTTCTATGGCATTGAATAGTTCCATATTGTTCATATTGGGATTGGCTTGCCAGAGGCAGGCCACCATCCCGGCCATGATGGGTGAAGAGAATGAGGTTCCGTTCCCATAGGTAAAACCACCGTCGGTGGTGGCAATATATGTGCCTTCACCCTGCGCCGAAACATTGGGCTTGACCCTGTTATCGTAGGTCGGTCCGTTTCCGCTGAATCCGGCAGGAATACCCTGTCCGTTCACTGCCCCGATACTGAAAACACTATCTCCATCGGCAGGAGCAGTAATGTAATACCATGAGGAGGAGCCTGAATTGCCAGCACTGTTCACCACTGCCATGCCCCGGCTGGCAGCAATATCCGCCCCGATGGTCATGGGTGTGGTGTTGCCATCCATATCTTCATAGGTATGATCCTGCACAGGATCGTCAAAGGTGTTGTAACCAAGAGATGTGTTCAAAACATCAGCACCTATGCTGTCGGCATACTCGGCACCCGAAACCCAGTTATATTCCTCAATAATATATTCTGTGGCGCCATCTTCCGTACGCAAAAGCAGATAGGAAGCATCAGGCGCAGTTCCGATAAGTTGGCCGGGAAAATTGCCTCCCATGGTGGATAATACCATGGTTCCGTGATAATGCTTCGAAAATGTCATTTCTGAATTTTCGACAAAATCGTGAGTGGCCAGAATCCGGCCGCTGTCCCAGAGCGAATCAAAAACAGGCAGATTATCGGCATTGTCGAAACCGGCATCCAGTACACCGATGATGATGCCGTCGCCCCGGTAACCCAGGTTATGCATCAGCTCGCCCTTCAACATGCTGATCTGGTTAAAAGAAGGACCGTAATCCAAAACTGAGCTTCCTTTTAATGCAGCCGGAGGCAAAGGCTTTACCCCGATCTGCTCCTGGTCGAAAAATTTCTTTTCACTGTTGCCAGGGATTTCCCTGACAACCGATTTAACAAGACTTTGAACATAAGGCAGGGCTTCGATCATGGCTATGATGGATGGATCAGAAACAGAAACCGTAACACCATTAAGCCATTTTGTTGGGTTAAGGATCACGGCGCCGGTATTTGCAATGCCGTTAAGATATTGGGGATTTACAGGAAGATCCTTCAGATCGATCGGAATATTGTATGCTGCGCGACGGTCGATGGACCGCTGTGATAAATATTCCTGCGGATTATCAATAGAATAAGGTGAGTTGTTCTTATCGGTAAATTGTACGTAATATTTTCCGGGATAGATCTGCGAAAAAGAAGCCAATCCAATGGCGAGAAAAGTTATGGCGACAAATAGTTTTTTCATTTATTTATTAAATTTTATAGTTTTATAATGTTTATTGACGGGTATGTACACAGAGGCTTACAAAAGTACAAAAAAACCATTGCAAAATGTCATCGTATAATTACCTCATTTTAAACCGTATAAATGTATAACGATCCAGGCTGACATATTGTTCAATGGGCCCTGTAGTGTAATTGTGAGGTGATAAATTTGCATTCACTCGTGAGAAGGTAGTATTTTTACTTCAGCTTTTTGATTAAGTTATAAGATTTGGTTAAGGACTGTGCTTTTCCCGTCTGCTTTTTGCACAGTCCTTTTTTTATTTCCTAAATTTACGGTTTTATTCAAATTAAATGATCGGTCAACCCATCATTTAATGTTTCAATTTTTAAGAATTGTATGATGCGCATTGATATCCTTACGATCTTTCCCGGCATGTTCGCCGGGCCCTTCAGCCATTCTATCATTAAAAGGGCGATGGATAAAGGACTGGCCGAGATCCACCTGCACGATCTGCGCGATTACTCTACCGACAAACATAAAAGTGTCGACGATTATGCTTTTGGTGGTGGTGCCGGCATGGTCATGCGGGTAGAGCCTGTTTCCGCTTGTATTGAAAAGCTGAAAGGCGAAAGGGAATATGATGAATGTATATACCTGACGCCCGACGGGGAAAGGCTCAACCAGGGCATGGCCAATGAATTATCGCTCAAAGGAAATATGTTAATGCTGTGCGGACACTATAAAGGTGTTGACGAACGCATAAGGGAATTGTATATCAGCAGGGAAATATCGATCGGCGATTATGTACTCAGTGGTGGTGAACTCGGTGCTGCCGTGATTGCCGACAGCATCATACGCCTCATTCCCGGTGTGCTGGGCGACGAAACGTCAGCCCTCTCTGATTCTTTCCAGGACGGACTTCTCTCCCCCCCGGTTTATACAAGGCCGCGCGAATTTAAGGGTATGCATGTTCCCGACATTCTGCTTTCGGGCCATCAGGCAAAGATCGACCAGTGGAGACTGGAACAGGCCATCGAACGCACAAAGAAAAGAAGGCCCGATCTTCTGGATTGAAGTTTTTCACCCTGATTTGCCGGCAAAACACAGGCAAACAACACTTCAGCCGTGTAGGGAAGTGTATCTCGCCCCGCAAGCCGGAACCCCAAAGCATAATTGTTCGACAATAATAGCCAACAGTTTTTTCGTAAACAGTTCATGACTCACTGATCTGCAAAAGTCAGTAAGATCAATTCGTTATTTTTAAAATGTTTCGTATATTTACATAAAATCCCTAAAACAAATAGCCATGGAAACCCTTTCGGTGATTATTATTGCCCTTGCAGCATTGTTTGCTATTTACTGGACTTTTCGTATCGATAAGATCATCCCCAAGGTGATCAATATCGGAATGGCCATCGGGGCCATTCTTGTGATAACACCAGCCTTAAAGCTTCATTCAGAAGGTATATACATTTACCTCGGCTTTGTTGTTATCGGCTTTTTTCACGGCCTTGCCGACAGAAATCGCAAACTTCTCGACCGCCTTGTTATCTGCCTGATGACCACGGGCATTTTCCTTTACTGGCTATGGGTGTTGAACCACTGGCATGGGAATACCATTCTTATGGCTGTTTTTGTCCTGCTCGTCGCCATTGCCGGAGCAGTTACAAAAACAAGGTTGCGCAACGAGTTCGGATTCCTGGCCATCATTGCCGCTGATGCCATTGCCCTGCTTCTGAGCTATTCATAAAGGATCATTATCCGCGGCATTTGTTATCAGCTTAAAACTGAGCGAACGCTTATGGCAGGAATACAGTTTTCCGGACGCAGCAATAGGCATTTCAACTGTCAACCGCCCGAATCTTATTTTTTCTTATACACTATTTCGCCATTCACAATGGTATAAAGAACTTTGCTTTGTGGGATCTCCATCCCATCCATTTGCATCAGATCGCTGTCGAGGATAACGATATCGGCTGCTTTACCGGCTTCCAGACTACCTTTTTCATTTTCTTCGAAGCTTCCTTTGGCAGCCCATATGGTGATGGATCGCAGTGCCTCTTCACGGTTCAGGGCTCCTTCCATCTGAAAACCGCCTCCGGGATATCCTTCCAGGTCTTTGCGCACAACTGCCGCATAAAATGTATGTATCGGGCTGATGTTCTCAATAGGAAAGTCAGTACCGTTAGGAAGCCAGCCATTTGTGGCAAGAAGCTTTTTAAAGGCATAGGCCCCTTTCATCCTTTCTTCACCAATCCTGTCGCCGGCCCAATACATATCTGATGTGGCATGGGTGGCCTGCACCGAAGGGATGATGTTGAAGTCGGCAAATTTCCGGAAATCATCAGGATGAACAATCTGTGCATGCTCAATACGCCACCTTCTGTCGTTTGGCCCTTTCAGATACGATGCATACAGGTCGAGTGTATAGCGGTTTCCTGAATCGCCAATGGCATGGGTATTTACCTGATAATTATAGTGGTATGCTTTTTTCATCACCTCCCGGTAATAATGTTCCGGGTGCATGATCAGGCCATAATTTTCAGGGTCGTCGCTGTAGGGTTCGATCATACAGGCACCACGCGAACCCAGTGCACCATCGGCATACAGTTTCACTGAATTAACATGCAGGCGGTTGGTTTTATAAATGCCTTTCTTCATAAAGCCTGAATAGCTGCTGTCGGCCGGGCTGAGCATGGCATTGATCTTCATCTTCAGTTCGCCCAGCTTATGCAGGGTATCGATCAGTTTTATGCTGCCTACATCGAGACCGGCATCCATAACCGATGTAAGCCCAACAGCAAAGCAATCTTCCTGTGCTTTTTGCAGGGCCGCTTTTTTAAGTTCATTTCCGGGTTCGGGGATCATGGCACTCACCGGTTCAATGGCATTATCGATAAGCAAACCTGTAGGTTCTCCTTCCGACAACAGCACCTCTCCTCCCGTTACCCTGGTTTGAGCAGTTATTCCGGCTCTTCTCAAAGCTTCGCCATTCACCAGTGCTGCATGTCCGTCGATGCGCGTAAGAATAACCGGACGATCGGGAAATAAGCGATCCAGTTCGGTACGGTCGGGAAATTCCTGCACCTTCCAGTCGTTCTGGTCCCAGCCCCTGCCTTCGATCCATTCTGACGAATTACTCCCTGCATGAACCTTCAGTCTTTCCAAAACTTCTTCGAACGACTGCGTTCCGACCAGGTCGGCACGCTGCAGCATACCCATGCCATAACTCATGAAATGGCAATGGGCATCGTAAAAGCCGGGGTAAACAAACATGCCTGTGGCATCAAGCTTATGCCCCGATTCATATTTCCTGAACAGGTCTTCCCCACCCACCTCAAGTATCTTTCCATCGCGGATAACGATGCAGGATACGGTTGAAAACTTATCGTCGAGGGTATATGATTTTGCCCCGTAAATGATCAGGTCGGCTTTCTTCTTCATTGGTAAGCAGGAGGTTATAGCAAATAGTGCAAGGATGACTAAAAAATAATGCTTCTTTTTCATGAATTAAGTGTCTTAATGAACAAACAAATTTACTAATTTCGTGTTCTCTTTTGAAATAACTTTGCTGATTAAGGAATCAGAACAATATTTATATTTGTTTTCAAACAATAACGTTAAGTACATGAACAAAAAGATCTGGAATGCCCGTTTCGCCGTAATCATTGGTATAATCATCACCGGTGCTTTTATGAGACTTATCCCCCACTGGCCAAACTTTACCCCGATAGCAGCAATCGCCTTATTTGGAGGAGCATACCTGGGCAAAAAATACCTTGCCTATGCAATCCCTTTTGCAGCTATGCTTTTCAGCGACCTCATCCTTGGTTTTCACGGCAGTATGCTTGCCGTTTATGTGGCTTTTGCCATTACGGTAACGATCGGCCTGTTCTTAAGAAAACGACTGAACGGATATACAGTTGTCGGAGCATCGCTCGCTTCATCGGTGATCTTTTTCCTTATCACGAATTTTGCCGCCTGGTTGGCAAGCCCGCACCTCTACCCTGCCAATATTGCAGGACTGATGCAATCCTACACAGCCGGACTGGTATTTTTTAACGATGGCTCTTACGGGATTTCTTTCTTTATGAATGAAGTTCTCGGCGGACTGTTCTACAACACCGCGTTCTTCGGGGCATTTTATCTTGCCCGGCAAAACTTCCCGGCACTGGCAAAAGCATAGAAAGGTCCGGAAATTATTTCATTACCGGCAATCAGGTTCAATTAAGGATTATTCTATTCAAAAAGCGCTTCGTCGCGTTCGAGCAGCAGGATGGAGTGCTGTGGCACTATAAAATATTTTTCACCGTCGTAGACGATCTCCGTGGCTCCTTTTTGTAAAAAGATAGCAAGATCGCCTTCCCGTGCCTGCAAAGGAATATATTTGACATGGTTTTCGGCCTGCTTCCAGGGTTCATCATCTTCACCCGGTACCGGAATTGGATAACCCGGCCCTACCTTGATCACGTATCCTGTCTGTATGGCTTCTTTCTCCGTATAACCCGGAGGGAGATATAGACCACTCTTTGTCTTGTTGCTAAGGGTTTTTGGCTTGATCAAGACCCTGTCGCCAACCACAATAAGCCTGTTCATTATATTATTACTGATCTTGCCCATGCCAATTAATTTTTTGCTGGTAATGCACCAATGGTCTGAAATTTGTTACGGTAAAAATAAGTAAATTTGCAAAATTAAGTACTGTACAGCTGGAATACAAAATATTAAATGAACTATGAAATTCGTCTTCTTCAAACTGCCCAGGCACAAACAATTTACATACAGGCCCCGTTACTGGGATCCTGAAGCGGAGGAATTTGAAAGGCGTAAACGCCTGCTTGACGGGGATGGGAGCGTTTCAAAAACCGACAGGAGTACGGGTGAGGACCTCAGGTCGCAGATCGAAAACCGCTGGCGCAGGCGCCATGCCCCTGAAAATGTCGGGCGTTCAAACCCCTGGATGAAATTATTCATTTATGTGCTGATCATCTTTTTTTCTGTATATTTTATTTTCTTCACCGGATTCATTAATAACCTTGTAAGATTTTTTACTGCATAATGCCGGATATCATTAAACTTCTGCCCGATGCTGTTGCAAACCAGATTGCTGCAGGTGAGGTCATTCAGAGGCCCGCATCAGCAGTGAAGGAATTGCTTGAAAATGCCGTTGATGCCGGTGCCGGCGAAGTGCAACTCATTGTTAAGGATGCCGGCCGCACACTCATCCAGGTGATCGACAATGGCTGTGGTATGTCGGTTACCGACGCACGCATGAGCTTTGAACGCCACGCCACATCAAAGATCAACGAAGCCCGGGATTTATTTGCCATCAAAACCCTGGGATTCAGAGGCGAAGCCCTGGCATCGATCGCAGCCATTTCGCAGGTTGAACTGAAAAGCAAGAGAATGGATGATGAACTCGGCACGAAGATCAATATTGAAGGGTCGAGAGTTATTGATCAAACACCCTGCACTACTGCAAATGGGACGAGCATTGCCGTAAAAAACCTGTTTTTTAATGTTCCGGCACGAAGAAACTTTCTGAAATCAAATACTGCCGAGCTGCGCCACATTACAGAAGAATTTCTCAGGGTCGCCCTCGTAAATAAAGATGTGGGATTTAGCCTCCAGGCCAATAATAAACTCTTATACCAGCTAAAGCCTTCCGGCCTGAAAGAAAGGATCGTCGCCATTTATGGAAATAATTACAAGGAAAGACTGGTTCCGGTTGAACAAAAATCAAGCATTGCCAATATTTCGGGTTTTGTTGGTAAACCCGAGTTTGCCAGAAAAACCAGGGGTGAACAATACTTTTTTGTAAATGGCAGATTTATCCGGCATGCCTACCTGCACCATTCTATTGACCAGGCATATCAGGAAGTGCTTCCGGCCGATACTTTTCCCTCTTACTTTATATATATTGACACTGATCCCGACCGTATCGATATCAATATCCACCCGACAAAAACCGAAGTTAACTTCCAGGACCAGCAGCACATCTATGCCATTCTGAAATCGTCGGTAAGACAGGCTCTTGGAAAATTCAATATCAGCCCGGCCATCGATTTTGATGTGGAACAGAGCATTAATTTCCGTCCTCCCGACAAATCACAGCCGGTAATAAACCCCTTTGAAAAGAAAGAGACAGACTTTAACCCCTTTGCTCCAACACAGCAGGCTCCCTATAAAAAGCCTGAATCAGAAAGGGAAAGAAGCAATAAGGAAAACTGGGAAATGTTGTTCGACCGGCAACAAAAGCTACATGACGACGGGAATGTTCAAACAGAGCAGGACCTGGGCATTGAGCAAAATCATTTCGGAAGCGGCATCTTCCAGTTTGCCGGACGGTATATTGTAACATCAACAGTTTCCGGAATCATCCTCATCGATCAGAAAAGGGCACACGAAAGGGTGCTTTATGACCGTTTCATGAAACAAATGGCTTCGGGAAAGTCGGCAAGCCAGCAGGAACTATTCCCACAGCAAATCAGCCTAACCTTGAGCGACGCCGAGATTATCCGTGAACTCAAACCGGAGCTGGAACTGCTGGGATTTACCATCAATGATCTGGGAAAAAATACTTTCGTGATCAGTGGCATTCCCTCCGTCCCGGTGAACAAGGATATCAATGAATTGTTAGAAAAGATACTGGAAAACTATAAGAAAAACCTCATTGAACTGGACGAGGACCTACGATCGAACCTGGCCAGGGCCATGGCGGCCAACTTTGCAATGAAAAATGATAAAACACTCGACAAACGGGAAATGGAAGCGCTGATAAGCCAGTTATTCAGCAGCAGTATGCCTGAAACATCCCCCGGAGGGAAAAAGATCATCAGAAGGATCAGCCGGGACGAAATAGAAAAATTATTTAACTAAGTAAAGCAGCATATGAGTGCATATCAGCAATACGGGAGAAGAGGATTTATGGGAATGCCGCCGGTAGTCCTTAACCTTATCATTATTAATGCTTTATTCTTGCTTGCAACATTTTTATTCAGAGACAGTATCAACCTCTATAACCTACTGGGACTATTTTGCGTTACGTCAGAGAATTTCGGCACCTGGCAGTTCGTATCCTACATGTTTATGCATGGTGATTTTTATCACCTCCTGTTCAACATGTTTGCCTTATGGATGTTTGGTATGGTGCTTGAAAATGTGTGGGGGCCAAAGCGTTTTCTTACATTTTACATGGTAACAGGCATTGGGGCCGGACTGGTGCAGCTGCTTGTCGCATTTATCCGCATTCAGTCGCTTGAAGCGGCCCTCAGCCCCGAGCAGATTTCTGAAATATACAACAATGGCCATGAGCTGTGGCAGCAGGGAAGAACATACTCCGTTGAAGCCATGGCAACACTGCACCGCATACTGAATATCCCAACGGTGGGTGCCTCTGGAGCTGTGTTCGGGATATTGCTGGCCTTCGGTATGCTTTTCCCGAATACGATGATCTACGTGTTTTTTGCCATTCCGATAAAAGCCAAATATTTTGTTCTTATCTACGGTATAGCTGAATTGTATTTCGGTGTAACCGGGACCAGCGATGGCATTGCACATTTTGCGCACCTTGGCGGTATGGTATTCGGGTATTTTTTGATCAGGTACTGGCGAAGCAAAGGCATTCGGTAATGTATATTTTACATTGATCATTTTAACGTTTATAATTTAAAGCACCCTTTTAGCACATGTTGTGGCACGAAATATCAGCAGTAATATAATATGGACCAGTATTATCAACAACAGCGGCCGAATCCGATCGATGATCTGAAGAAGTTCTTAAAGAACAGCAGCATGCTGCCGCGGCTGATCATCATCAATACCGGAATATGGTTACTTATCCAGGTGATCTTCTTGATTGGCTGGGCGTTTAACCGTTCCGACCTGCTGGTTGAGCAGGGTTTACTCGAATATTTTGCTTTGCCGGCCAGTTTCGAACTCCTGATCGTCAGGCCCTGGACCCTGTTTACCTACATGTTCCTGCATACCAGTTTCTGGCATATCCTCTTTAACATGCTGTGGTTGTATTGGTTTGGAAAGATTTTTACCCAGTACCTGAGCCAGCGGCAGCTTCTCGTTACCTATATTCTCGGAGGACTGGCCGGAGGCCTTTTATATATTCTTGCATATAATATTTTCCCGGTATTTGCCGAAGTACTCCCCCAGTCGAGGGCACTTGGCGCCAGTGCCTCGGTCATGGCCATCGTAGCATCCATCTCGCTTTTTGTCCCGAATTATACCATCGCCCTCATATTTTTCGGAAAAGTAAAGATATTTTACCTCGCACTGGCTCTTTTCATCATCGACTTTTTTATGATCAGGCATGGAAATGCAGGCGGCCATATTGCACATATCGGCGGAGCTGTTTACGGTTTTTTCTATATTTATTACCTGAAAAAAGGAAAAGACATCAGCAAAATATTTCCGCGTGGCGGAACAGGCCTTTTTGTAAGAAAGAAACGCAAAACAAAAGCAAGTTATTCACGAAGACCTGTAAGTGACGAAGAATACAACCGTCAGCGTGCCCGGGAACAGAAAGAGATCGATAAGATCCTTGAAAAAATATCTCACTCAGGATACGACAGCCTGACAAAAAAAGAAAAGGAAATGCTGTTCAACAGCAGCAATAAAAGATAGCTTTATGAAAAAAATGTTCCTCTCCCTTGCAGCCATTGGCTTAATTGTGCTTACCGGGTTTTCGCAAGAAAATGAATTGCATGCCATCATGCTTGAGCACAGGGGCATTTATCCACTTAAACAAAATTTCGACAGCCCTTTATTCGGCGATCTGAATATCACTGATCATGCAAGTCCGCAAAATGAGCCTACTGTAAGGATCAGCCGTACAAATCCCAATGTAGTGGTGGCAGCATGGCGCGATTTCCGCCTCGGCTGGAACGAGCCTAATGTTGTCCGGCGTATAGGCTATTCCTATTCGCACGACGGCGGGTTGCAATGGCCGGGACAGGCAGTCTCGTATTTAAAAATGATGCAGTACTAATTTTTACAGCGTGAGCAAACGGCAAAAAAAAAGAAAAACCGGTTTGATCAGTTATATCCTATGGCTGATCAACATCTTTTTTGTCGTGCTTTTATCGGGAGCATACCTCCCGGCATATATAAATCCTGAAATCACAACAGTTTTTGCCTTCCTTGGCCTGGCCTACCCCTTCATTCTTGCCATAAATGTCCTTTTTGTCCTGTTTTGGCTGGTAAGGGGAAAAAGAAAACTATACCTTTCGCTGGTGGTGATCCTGCTGGGCTACAATCCGCTTATGCGTCATGTAAAGCTGTATGCCGGAGGGGATGATGCAGGGGAAACCGGAAAGTTAAAAATTCTGAGTTACAATGTGCAAAACATGTCGCACAGCAATACAGGTTTGGAACGGTCAGAGATCAAGCAGATGATCCTCAGTTTCGTTGAAGAAGAAAATGCCGATATTGCCTGTTTCCAGGAATATTCAGAAAAAAGATCATATGATGAACAGGTATTTGAAGATCTTACGCGGGTGATCAGATACAACGACAGCTATTACATCAATTATAATCCAAAGAAAGGATACAGGACCGATGCCATTGTAATTCTCACCAAAATGCCCTACTTCAATTCCGGCACCTTATCGCTACCTGATGATCATCATAATTTCGGCATTTATATAGATATCGCCCTTGATTCGGATACTTTTCGTGTTTACAACCTCCATCTGGAATCAATCCGCCTGCATCATGAAGATTATCAGTTTTTTGAAGACATGAGCAAGGGGCAGCCCGCAAAAGGAAAATTGGGTGAAGGCTCGAAGAGTGTTGTAAGGAAGCTTCATCATGCCTTCAGGGTGCGTGCCCGTCAAACAGCCGTTGTTGTGTCGAGCCTTCGAAGCTGCCCCTACCCTGTTATTGTTTGCGGTGATTTTAATGATACTCCGTCCTCATATGCCTATCATCAGATATCAGAAGGCCTGACCGATGCTTTCGTTAATGCGGGTTTCGGGCTCGGGAACACTTTTGCAGGGAATCTTCCTCCATTGCGTATCGACTTTATCTTTCATTCGCCTGAATTTCAATCCACTGCGTTTAAGGTGCATAAGATCAAACATTCCGATCACTACCCGGTCAGTACTTACCTGAGTAAATAGCGCCGGATTTCGTCTGAAAACCATAGAATACAGAACTTCATAATTATTCCTATTTTTGCAGAAAGCGATCCATGAAACTCAAACTGATCTCTGATTTCAAGCCTACCGGCGACCAGCCTGAAGCCATACATCAACTTATTGAGGGCCTGGAACGTGGTGATGAGGCGCAGGTTCTGCTTGGTGTTACCGGATCGGGGAAAACATTTACCATCGCCAATGTTTTGAACCAGATCAACCGCCCGGCGCTCGTGCTCAGCCACAATAAAACCCTCGCAGCACAACTCTATGGCGAATTCAAACAATTCTTTCCGGAAAATGCGGTTGAATATTTTGTGTCTTATTATGACTATTACCAGCCCGAAGCATATATTCCGGTTACGAATACATACATCGAAAAAGATCTTTCAATAAATGAGGAAATTGATAAGCTCAGGCTGAGTACATCGTCAAGCCTGTTATCGGGCCGAAAAGATGTGATCGTTGTTTCGTCGGTTTCATGCATTTATGGCATTGGCAACCCCGATGATTTTACACGCAATGTTACCCGGGTAAGTGTTGGCGAAAGGATCAGCAGGAACAAATTCCTTTTTCAGCTTGTAAACAGCCTGTATTCAAGAACAGAAAATGAATTCAGCAGGGGCCGTTTCAGGGTGAGGGGCGATACCATCGACATTTATCCGGCCTATGCCGATTTTGCCTTCAGGATTATACTTTTCGGCGATGAGGTTGAAAGCATTGAAACATTTGATCCGATAAATAATAAGGGGATCAGCGATGTTGACAGTGCCACCATTTATCCGGCCAATGTGTTCGTAACCTCACAGGATAAGATGAAGGATGCGATCATGGAGATACAGGATGATATGGTAAGGCAGGTGGCCTATTTTAAGGAAACAGGAAAACACCTCGAAGCCAAACGGCTTGAAGACCGCGTAACATATGATCTGGAAATGATGCGCGAGCTGGGATATTGTTCAGGTATTGAAAATTACTCACGCTATTTTGATGGCAGGGAAGCAGGCTCAAGGCCCTTTTGCCTGATCGACTATTTTCCAGACGATTTTTTACTGATCATTGATGAAAGCCACGTCACCATTCCCCAGATCAGGGCCATGTATGGTGGCGACCGCTCAAGGAAGCAAACACTGGTAGAATATGGTTTCCGTCTCCCTTCGGCCATGGATAACAGGCCGCTTAAATTTGATGAGTTTGAGCGGGTTACAGGACAAACCATATATGTTAGCGCCACACCGGCCGACTATGAACTGCAGAGAGCTGAAGGAGTTGTTGTGGAGCAGCTTATCAGGCCTACCGGACTCCTTGATCCTCAAATTGAGGTAAAACCCAGCAATAACCAGATCGATGACCTCCTGGATCAGATCGATGAGGTGATCAAAAAAGGCGACAGGGTATTGGTGACGACCCTCACCAAACGTATGGCCGAAGAACTGACCAAATACCTGCTTAACCTGAACATCAAATGCCGCTATATCCATTCGGAGGTAGATACGCTTGAACGCGTGGAGATCATGCGCGGACTGCGTTTGGGAGAGTTCGACGTACTTATAGGTGTAAACCTGCTGCGCGAAGGTCTTGACCTTCCCGAGGTCGCTCTGGTAGCGATCCTTGATGCCGATAAGGAGGGATTCCTCAGGTCGGAGAGATCGCTTACACAAACCGCCGGAAGAGCTGCCAGGAACCTGGAAAGCAAGGTGATCATGTATGCCGACAAGATCACTGACGCCATGCAGAAAACGATCGATGAAACAAACAGGAGGCGCAGCAAGCAACTTAAATACAACGAAAAACATAATATTACACCCAGATCAATAAAAAGGAGCATTCAGGCGATTATGGGGCAGACCTCAGTTGCTGATGTGAACAGGCATGAAAGAGATGCCTATATCGAAAAAGATAAAGCCGAAATTGCTGCCGATCCCGTGATAAAATATATGCAGCCCCATCAGCTCGAGAAAGCCATTTCAAAAGCACGTAAAGAAATAGAAAAGGTCGTTAAAGAGCTCAACTTTGTTGAGGCTGCACGACTCCGCGATGAGATGCTGGAAATGGAGCGGATGCTTGAGGATATAAAAAAACAGCCAGATTAAAAGTATGACCAATAATAAAAATGTACAAGCACTTGTATGGCAGGCGATAAAAGCTTCCGTACCGGCCGGAAAGGCCATCCTTGATGTTTACGATACAGATTTTAGTGTGGAGAAGAAATCAGATGAAAGCCCGCTTACCCGGGCCGATCTGGAATCGCACCGCACGATCAGCAGCATGCTTGAAGAAACGAATATCCCCATGCTGAGCGAAGAAGGAAAAAACATCCCCTTCGGTTCAAGAAAAACATGGGAACTGTTCTGGCTGGTGGATCCCCTCGACGGGACAAAAGAATTTGTGAACAGGAATGGAGAGTTTACGGTAAATATAGCCCTTATATCAGAAAATTATCCAATTGCCGGTGTGATCTATATTCCGGTCACCAATGAACTGTATTTTGGTATACAGGGTGATGGGGCATATAAGCTTGAATCGGCCGCCGGCAGGCTAAAGGAGTCCTCATCCGTCGGGGAATTGAAAAAAATAAGCACTTCCCTCCCCTATTCTCAGCATCGCAGGAGCTATACCGTAGTTTGCAGCCGTTCGCATATGTCGCCGGAAACACAGGCATATATCGACACGCTCGGGCAGCAGCATGGCGAGCTGGAATATGCCAGCCGCGGCAGTTCCCTTAAGCTTTGTATGGTGGCCGAAGGTAAGGCTGATATTTATCCCCGCTTTGCTCCTACCATGGAATGGGATACGGCTGCCGGCCAGGCCATAGCCGAAAGTTCAGGAGCATCAGTAACAGATACCGGAAAAGGAGAACGACTCCGTTACAACAAGGAAAATCTTCTCAATCCCTGGTTTATCGTAAAACGCCAATAATACATTAAGTGTGACCTCACAGGTCCCCGGACCTGTGAGGTCTGATCCAGCGGAGCAGAAAAACTTTATAAATTGACTGTGGTCAACTCACAATCACCCAATCAAAAAAGAGGCTGCACGCTCCACCTGCGTTAAAACTTCGGCGGTCGAAGCGTGCAGCCCCTTTTTTGCTGCTCCCTTTATAGAATTAAAAATTTCTTTAAATCCTTATTGTTGTGGCGCAGTCTCAACTTTTACCAGTTCAACATCGAACACGAGGGTTGAGTATGCCGGGATCTTACCACTGTCGCGCGAGCCGTATGCAATATCCGAGGGTATGACGAGTGTTGCTTTGCCTCCTTCGTTCATCATGGCAATGGCTTCATCCCATCCTTTGATCACCTGGCCAACGCCGAGCCTGAATGAAAAAGGTTCGCCACGATCGCGTGAAGAGTCGAAAACAGTGCCATCGAGCAAGCGGCCGGTATAATGCACATAAACTGTATTTCCGGGCATCGCCCTTTTGCCGGTTCCCTTTTCATTTTCAATATAATAGAGTCCACTGGCGGTGGGTTCAACTGTTATATTATTATCAGACAGGTATTTATCGCGCAATACCTTTTCATTTTGTTTTCTCTGCTCTTCCTTTGCCTGTTGCTGTTCCTGCATGGCTTTACGTTCTTTATCATAAGCTTCTTTCGAACGCATGCTCACCAGTTCAACATCGTAAATAATTGTTGAATAAGGAGGGATCATTTGGCCCCTTGATTCGGCTCCATATGCAAGGGAATGGGGAACGATCAGTTTAGCTTTGCCTCCCTTTTTCAGCATCCCTACACCTTCTTCAAGGCCTCTTGTATCAAAATTCTGTCCATACTCATATTCAAATGGTTCGCCCCTGTCGGCAGTAGAAAATATTTTTTCGCCATTGATCAGGCTGACGGTGAGGTGCACCTTCACCATTTCGCCGGCTTTGGGATGAGGTCCACGGCCTTCTTTCTCTTCAATAAATATCAGTCCTGATTCGAGTGGTTCTGTGGTTATGTTGTTTGAATCAAGATATTCCTGAAGATCCGTTTCGGCCTGTGCACGCATTTCATCAAGTGCTGCTGCATCTTCAATTTCCTGTTCTTCGGCGCTTTTAAAATCCTTTAATGCCACTTCAAAAGTCAGGAAACTCCCTTCTTCAATAAATGGCGGCAAAGAGGACGCACGTGCGGTAACCAGAAAGAACGAATCGGCGCTCACAATAAAGGATGCACTATCGCCTTTGCTCATCATCATAATGCCTTCGAAAAAATCACCCTGATACTGGGGTGAATCGAGAGGAAATATCAGATCGTTAGGGATATTCTTGCTGTCGAACAAGATCGAATCGGTCGATGCGTAATACATTTCAATGGTGATAAAATCACCCACCTGGGGCTTCTCACCATCGCTTTGCCTGTGGAACTTATACTTCAGGCCTGAGTCGGTTGTTTTATAATCGCCTCCGCAGGCGGAAAATAACATAACGGCCACCAAAACAGCCGCGAGATTTCTTAAATGATTCATCAGATATTTTTTTAAAGATTAATTAATTTAGTTCAATAAGTTCTATATCATATATCAGCGTAGCCTTGCCAGGTATTTTATTTTCATCGCCCAACAGGCCGTAAGCAAGATGCGAAGGTATGATAAATTTAGCTTTATCTCCAACATTTAGCAACAAAATCCCTTCTTCCAAACCACTGATCACCTCGGCCTTTCCGACGGGGAAAGTCATTGGCCCTGATTCGGCTGAGGAATATACCACATCGCCTGTGATAAGGCTTATGGTATAATTTATTTTTGCCGTTTTTCCAACAGCTGCCCGGGGCCCGTTGCCTTCTTCATAGACCATATAACGCAACCCGCTACCGGTTTCGGTCATGTCCCATTTGTACCTGCGCAGAAAATCCTCAATATGTTGTTTTTCAGTCTTTACAACATGCTTGTTGGCCTCCATTAAGGGGTTTTTATAGGCTGAGGGATCAATCTGTTTTTCGGGGGGTGATTGCCGGCCACATCCAGCCATGATGAGGATGGATATGAACAATAATACGGTTGTGATGCAATATGTTCTGTTCTTATAAATTTTCATTTTGTAGCTTCGGCTTCGCGCAACAAGGATTTTTCATACAGGGGAAGGAGTTGTTCGAGTTTTGCAATGGTATTTTCCAGGGTGTCGTATGAATCGCCGCCGGCGGCGTTCTTATGTCCGCCCCCTTTAAAATGTTCTCTGGCCAGCATGTTTACGGAGAAATTTCCTTTCGATCTGAAGGACAGCCTGATCCGTCCGTTTTTTTCTGTCAGCAGTATGGCCAGCACGATGCCTTTCATCGAAAGCGCATAATTTACGATGCCCTCGGTATCACCCACCCTGAAATTAAATCGTTTCAGTTCATCGCGCGACAAAGCGATATATGCCGTTGCCATATCATGCCGTACGATGAGCTTTTCGGCCAGGGAGTAGCCCAGAAGCCGCAGGCGATCCTCCGAAAAGGTATCGTATACCATCCTGTGAATAAATGCGGCATCGATACCGGTTTCGAGCAAACTTGCTGTTACGGAGAATGTTTCAGGCCGGTTACAGGAAAAACTGAATGAACCCGTATCCGTCATGATCCCCACATAAAGGCAAGTTGCAATATCACTGTTGGCCCGGAAGGAAGCATCGAGTTCAGAAAAGAACACATACAGCAGTTCGGCCGTAGATGAAGTTTCGGTTGTTGAGTAAAGGTAATCGAAATCATTGCTTTCGGGGTCGGGATGGTGATCGATCATGATCTTCACACCTTTTGCGGCAGCCAGAACCTCCTGCATGTTGCCCGACCGCTTGATTGCATTGTAATCGAGACAAAAAACAGCCTCTGTCTTGTCGAGTATTTCAAGGGAGCGCTTACGTTCATTCTCAAATATAACGATCTCCTCATTTCCCGGCAGCCAGGAAATAAACTCCGGATACTTATTGGGGACGATGATGTGAACCTCTTTTCCTGCCTGGCGCAGATAATGGAACATTGCCAGTGACGACCCGATGGCGTCACCGTCGGGATTGGTGTGGGTAGTTACGATAATGCGTTTGCTTTTATTGATGATCTCCCTGATCTCAGAAATTTTATCGATTTTCAATACAATAAGGATTATAAAATGATGATTAGCGCTAAGTTAATTAAAAGACAGCTTATGAAGCTAACGAATGCATTAGTTTATTATTTTTGCGCAAAGTTAATTTAAAATATCAGATATGAGTGGAAACAAAACCCTTATCATGATCAAGCCCACTGCAGTACGTAAAGGATTTACCGGGCCGATCATGGCAAAGATCGCTGAAGGAGGCTTCAGGATAGCTGCAATGAAATATACCAAATTAAGCCTTGACGATGCAAAAGCTTTTTACGCGGTTCACAAGGAACGGCCGTTTTATAGCGAACTGACAGCCTTCATGTCGTCGGGCCCTATCGTGGCAGCCATCCTGATAAAGGAAAATGCTGTTGAAGCCTGGCGCAATTATATTGGAGCAACAAATCCGGCAGAAGCTGCCGAAGGAACCATCAGAAAGCTTTACGGAACATCATTGGGCGAAAATGCAGTACATGGTTCCGATAGTGATGAAAATGCAGAGATCGAGAGTAACTTCTTCTTTTCTACCAGAGAACGCTATTAGGGCGATCATTCCGGGATATATTCCCTGAAATGCCCGTTGGAATAGAAAAAAACAATTTTTTCAAGTGAATCATGGCCGGAAGGATTTATCGTCTTTCCGGTCTTTTTTGTGCTCGTTTGCGCGCTTTTAAGCGGCTCAGGCGGACTTTCATCAGTTTCGGGCACCTCATCATCAGATAACATCAAACTGGCCTGGCTACCCGGCTGATTGCTGCCTGGCAGGATCGGGTCGTCAGTACCACTGTATATTTTCCCCCTTCCGGTAAGTAACCATTCAGGATCGATCTCAGGATAACGCGTAATGATCTTGGTAATAAAATCAAGGCTTGGTTTGTTCCGGCCCGATAATACATGCGATACACTAGAGCGCTGTACCCTGATCTCATCAGCAAATTGTGAGGGGCTTATCCCAAGGCTTTTTATAAGTTCTTCAATTCTTTTAAGCATAATTACACAAGTAAATTTATGTTGCCTCTGTTTACAAATGTACAAAATTTATTATTCACATGCTTAAACAAATGCGGTTTACATTTGTAAACATATCAATAATGTGATTTTATTATTGTTTTATATCCTGTATTACAATACTTTGTGATAGTTTATAGGGATATGATGAAGGATAAAGGCATTTGTTATAGTAATACTTTATATAATCCTTATATATACCTGAATTACAGTGTATATAATTTGTTTAAACTAAATATTTATCGTCAATTTTACAATTGTAATTATGTTGTATCAAAAACTTCCTTTATTACATTTGTAAACACTGACATAATATACTGTACTATATGTAGTTATGATGTATCCAGAATCTTTAAATTACATTTGTAACTTTTGCATTTACTGAATACATCTGTAATTTTTGTTCTGGTATACACCGGAAATAAACGCAGAATGAAATGTGTTTTTATTTTCTTCTCCGACCCTATCCCCCCTATATCAAGCCAGGAACAAGTGAGCTATGGAATATTAAATTCTGTATTGTCAACGTAATATTAAATATACCATGGTAACAAGTGAACTAAAGTGAGTGAGACTGCCTTTTTATGAGCGCAGCGAAACGAAAAGGCATAGTCGAAC
>JAVVEM010000027.1:0-44478 GCA_032250805.1 Bacteroidales bacterium | reverse complement strand
CTCTTAGAGACCAGGTGCCGGAATGTGTTGGCTGGGCATTGCTGATGGAAAGGATTTCGCTGGTACTTGTTGATCCCGACGGATCTGACCAGAGATAGCTTACTTCCCCGTTGCTCGACCACAACATAGGACTGATCTCAATGTCATCACCCTGGCAGGTCTCCACTTGTGATTCCAGGGTAAAAAGCACTTCCTCATAAATGCGCACGCTTCCCAGGTAATAGTCCACCGGGATAGTCAGTCCCGTGGAATTCAAAAACAGGCTGGCCCCGGCACTGCCGTCCCAGGCCACCATGCTCAGGCCCGGATCAAGTGATTCAAAAACCAGATCGGTTAATACGGTGTTATCAGGCAAACTTACCGAAGGGGCATGCCAGAGTAATTCCACTTTACCTTCAGCAGGGAAAAGCATCACTTCCAGTGAGTCTTCGATCTGAGCTTGTGTGTTGGCGTAACCTGTGCAGGTGATTAGTGTCTTATCATACAGCAAGGTGGTCTTAAAATAAGCCACATCAGTAAAGTTGCTCACATACAGGGGTACAAAGGCGGTATTGCCCGGGCAAACTTCATCCTCACCGGCCACGGCCTGCAGGCGAAGGGTGATCTCTTCGGGCACTTCCACTACAAATGTTGTATCACATCCCACTTCATCCAATACCACACAGGTATAGAACCCTGCCAACAAGTTGTAGAATCCTCCGTCATTGATCTGGAAGTTAACCCCATTATCATTGGAATAATACAGCGTATCACCTCCTCCAATGGCGGTGATCTCTATCGAACCATTGCTTTGCCCTTGTGAGCATGCCCCTACATTCACAGAAGTGATCTCGGGGGCATCCAGGTTCTCAATAATTATTGGGTTGTTCATAAAAACATCCTGGCAATCGGATGAGTCACGCACCCGCACGGCATAGCTGCCGGCAGAAAGACCATTAAAAACACCCTGGTTGGCAAAATAGTTAGCTCCATTATCGATAGAATAGAAAAGCATATCACTTAAGCCGGAAGTGGCATTGATGGTAATCGAACCATCTTGTTGCCCACAATGCTCATTGGTAAATTCAACTCCATCGATCAGCACATCCCCGGCATCTATGATCGTAAATGGTCCGAAGTTGGTTGTACAGCCGTTGCCATCCAAAACTTCCAGTGTATAGTTGCCAACCGGAAGGTGATAGATATCCAGGGAAGTGGAAACGGTATCGCCAATGTCATCCAGCCAGTACCACGAAAGTGGTTGCAGTCCATCTATTAAAAGGCCTCTGATAACTCCGGTACTGCCTCCGCAGGTCGTAGGTTTAACCTCTAAACCTGATGTATCTGCCAGAGCAGGTGGATACAGTCCCAGGTATATGGAATCGATCTCGAAGCAACCTGCATCATTTTCCACCCTCACCCAGTACCAACCGGTATCCGAAACTGTGATCTGGCTGGTCCCGAAAGCGCCGGTGCTCCAGGAATAAACATGTGGCCCGCATTCAGCATTTAAAGTTATGCCGGATGTTGAGCAGAAAGAGGTGTTAGGTCCCAGATCGGGCTCGGGGGCATATTCTACCTCCACTTTTCGGGAAGTTTCCTCTATACGGCCACTGGGATATTCCACATGAACGGAAACCTCAAAGGTGCCGCCATCGGTAAACTTATGAGTGGCATGTGGGATAGTGGATGTATTATTCCCTCCAGACCAGGGATCGCCGAAATTCCACTCAATGAAGGTTGGCTCCGGAAAGAACCATGGATCGAAGGTAAAGGTATCGCTTTCGCAGATGCCATCGAAGTCGAAGCGATGAAGGTAATCATTAAAAAAGTTAACTATTCCATAGTTTACATGCCCGTTTTCAAAATAGAGTAATGAGGGATCGTAATTACAGTCAATTCCATTTGATCCAGGATTATTTATCACACCAAGATAATTATTAAGTGGATTGTTTGGGACAATTATAGCTGCTTTCCCAAAACAGTATATTTTACCATCCGAAGCTAATTGCAAATTGGAACCTTGAACATCTCCTATTAATACAGATGATTGGGAAAATAAAGCGGAATCGAGGATATGCTGCATATCAAATTGAATGATATGCGTCTCATAATACTGAACTCTCTGATCCTCAGCTGCTACATAAAGGTATTTGGAACAAGGAGAGAATTCACACGATGATTCTTCATACATTACAGCATTTGGAAAGAGACTGTATCTTACATTAATAGTATAAAGATAAGTGATTATCCCTGTTTGATTATCAAATGAACATATTTCGACAGAACCACCTAATTGTGAGTCATCCCCCATAAAAGTCGACACCAAATAATTCTTATCATATGAAATCTTCATAGTTCCAAAGTTTGTCGAACCCCAGGATATTTCCCTGTGCGGTGCCGGACTTAAAACAGGAACCGGGTTAACACCATCTTGCGTCACAAGATAGGAAGCAAATCTGTCTTCAGAATATTTCCATACAACAACCCAGATATCTTGTTTGTTTTTATGATAGGTAGCTGTGAGTTTTTCAGCCGCATCCCATGCTGTAAAAAGTGTATCTATTTCAATCACTTCACCCAATCCATTATCCATCGACATATCAATACAATAATAAATTAAAGGAATACCAGTTGGGAATAATGAAGTGTTAGTCATAAAAACATAATATTGATTATCATTTCCGGGTTTTGGGATGGCAATTGTTCCCTGGTATGCTCCGCTTAATTGAGAATAACCAAAATCATTCTTCATCGAAAGATGGTTCTTGTTTCGGATGTAATTATAGTCGCAATAAAAAAGCAAGTTTCCATTGGTATCGGACATTACAGTACTACTTTCAAAATATGGAACAGATACCGTTCCATCAGGATCTTCGACTGGTTCACCACTATTAAAATTCAATCCTACTTGATCGCTGAAATACCAATAATTTGTTCTCTTGTTTGGCTGTCCAATTATTGTGAAATACAATAATAAATGAGCTATTAATAGAATAAAGGGTTTAAAATTCATAAATATAAAAAATGGAAAAGAGGATTCCCTCTCTCCCGAGTTATTTAGATTAACATTATAGTATTGGGGAAAGTAAATCCTCCATATAATTCCAGACCAGTGCATGTAGCCTGATCATCACCTTCACAACATATCCCTCCATTGTCAATATATTTAACATATACCTTCACTAAATAGCAATCATTCCCGCAATCTGTTCGAATCGTATCATCACCAGATGATGAGTGAGAAGTGCCACTCGCTGTTTCCCAAACAGGAGTATTCACAGGAACATTTCCAGGATATGTATAGATTTCAACTTTAACATATTTAGTCGTTGGATCATTACAACTACAATTAGCATCATTCCATGAAACATCAACTTGCCACTGAGCGCTTGCACTACCCATTCCAACAAAACAAAAACTTACTACGGCAATAAGATAAATTAGTTTTTTCATATTTATTTAAATTAAAGTTACTGAATAAAAGTTAATACTTCAACCACACCAATGTCTTCTATAGCTGGAAAGACTTGCCTGTTATAACTTTTACTCGAAATATATTTAATTTTTATCTTTGCCTTTACCTTCTTTCTTTGTTGATATCTGATTACATTAACCGGTATTGTTTTTTATTTTCAATTAAAGGTATTTTTTGCTCCTCATTATACCTGTAAAGTTACGCATAATATAACTGCCTGTCAAGGTTGGCATTCGCTAGCGGACCTCCTGGCTAAGGGGCCGAATTTAGAGCGTTGCATCTGCCAGCTTTCTGCACAAGGCTGGCAGGAGGAATTTGCTGGCTGATAGTAAAACGCTAAAGGATCCTTCTACCGTGTCGTTTCACTCCACGGTATCAGGATGACAACTTCAGTTAACATACTGTTCTGCGCTATCTTACAAGCACTACCGTCCCCTTCGTATCAAAATCATATCTGTAACGAATAACGAATAACAAATAACAAATCTGGCAAAATGCAAAATGACACATGCAAAATTCTCAATGCCAAATGATATATGACACATGGTGCATGGTGCATGAAACAAGGAACTGGTGCCGGGTGCCGGATCATGCATTTAATATTTTCCCGACATATTGCCGCTACAGGGTTTCCAACCCGAAGCAAATAATGTATATTTGAAAGTTAATTCAACCCGCCATGAAAACAAAATACTACCTGCTGACAATCCTGCTGGCATCTGTCATAACTGCCGCCAGCGCGCAATATTCTCTCGACTTTAACGGCGACGGAGACTACGTAGCCCTTAACGGCACCGATTTCGCCCCGCCCTGGAGTGTTGAGGTGATGGTAAACAAGAACGAAACCGATAACTATCAGCACCTGCTTACCAGTACCGACGGAAATAGCGGCATAAGGGTGGAACAATGGTACGGAACACAGCTTGGCTTCACACAATCCGGGGTGGCCGACTGGTATTTTAATTACGTTTGTCCTATTGGCCAGTGGGTACAGATCAGCATCACCAACGACGGAACAGATACAAAATTATATGTCGATGGCACATTCAACAGTTCGGTCAATGCTTCAATCAACTTTCCCATGAAATGGATCAGCAAGAACACCAACGACGCTTCGCTGAAAGCCAAGATCGATGAACTCCGCATCTGGGATATCGTGCTCAGCGAAACGGTCATTTCGCAGTATGCCGGTCAGCCGGCAGGTCCCTCCCACCCCAATTATGCAAACCTCCTGCACTATTATAAATTCGACGAAGGCTCGGGTAACATCTGCTACGATTCGGCAGGCTCCCTGCATGGCACAATATACGGAGCGGTATATTACATCGATACCGACAAGGATGCCGGCGTGTCCAAACTTGTCGCCCCGGCAAATAATCCCGACAACTATTCATGGGCCGAGCCACTCATCATAAGGGTAAAGAATTACGGTTATGAAGACATTACCGAAGATTTCGATGTTTCCTATACCCTTGACGGGATCCTGCATGAGATTATTACCATCGAAGCCAGTATAACGCCATTCCTGTCCAATTCGACCATCGATATCGAATTCACTCCGGTGAACATGAATACATCCGGCTCGTATGATTATCAGTTCTACACTTCGCTCCCGGGCGACGAAAATCTGCAAAATGATACGCTCACAACCACCCTGGTCAGCAATTCGCATGTGCTGGGTAACATCACCGACATCGAAGTGGATACGAACACCGTCCTGCTCACCTCTGGTAACAGCAAGATCAGGGTAATATTCTATAAGGACGATATGTTCAGGATATGGCTGGCCCCGACCGGTAACTTTTCCAACCCGGCATCAAACCATATCGTAGTCAGTTACGATTACCCCCTGATCAACATCGACTGGAGCAACGAGGGCGATCATTTTCTTGTCACCACCGATAAACTTGCCCTGCGTGCCTATAAATCCCCCCTGAGGTTTGAGCTCTACGAAAGCGACAACCAAACCCTTATCTGGAAGGAATACCAAGGCCTGGATTATGGAACACGAACTTTCCAGTACCTGCAACCCCACACCAACGAATACTTTTACGGTGGCGGCATGCAGAACGGATATTTCTCGCATAAGGGAACAAAAATCAAGATATCAAAGGAGATCGAACACTGGGACGACGGTGCTGTACCCAATCCGGCGCCTTTCTATATGAGCAGCTTTGGCTACGGAGCTTTCCGTAATACCTTCTCGAAAGGAGAATATGACTTCCGCGACATAACGGCCAACGCCCATGAGGAATACCGTTTCGACTGCTTCTATTTTTATGGTCCTTCGCTGAAACAGATCCTCGACGGGTACACTGAGCTCACGGGCAGACCCATACTGCCACCACGATGGGGCCTTGAGCTCGGCGATGCCGATTGCTATAATAAAAATGGACAAACCACACCCGACGTGATAGAACTCGTAGCCGATGAATACCGGGAAAGGGATCTTCCGGGAGGCTGGATACTGCCAAACGATGGCTACGGTTGCGGCTACACACAGCTTGAATATGTAGTTGATGAACTCCATGAGCGTGGTTTCTATACCGGCTTATGGACCGAAGACGGCGTAGCCCAGATTGCTTGGGAAGTGGGCACTGCCGGCACCAGGGCCTGCAAGCTTGATGTGGCATGGGTTGGGTCGGGATACCTCAATGCACTGAATGCATGCAAGGCAGCTTATGAAGGCATTGAGGAAAATTGCGATGAACGCGGGTTTGTATGGTCGGTATGCGGATGGGCCGGAACCCAGCGCTACTCCGTGATCTGGTCGGGCGACCAGTCGGGAAATTTCGAGTATATCCGCTTCCACATCCCCACCATCATCGGCTCGGGACTATCAGGCTTCAGCATGGCCTCAAGCGACGTCGACGGAATTTTCGGAGGCAGCGGTTTCTCCTACCTGCGCGACCTTCAATGGAAAACCTTTATCCCGGTAACCTATGCCATGTCGGGATGGGCTACCAATGATAAACATCCCTGGAACTATGGCGACGCCATCACTGATATCAACAGGAAATATCTGAAGCTCAAAATGAGGCTTACACCATACATGTATACATACTGCAATGTGGCCTACGAAAGCGGGACTCCGGTAGTAAGGGCTATGGTTCTTGAATATCCCGGCGACCCGCTTACATGGGACAATACCACGCAGTACCAGTTCATGAGCGGTGAATGGATGCTGGTGGCACCGGTGTATACCAGCCAATTTCAACGCGACAGTATCTATTTCCCTGAAGGAAGGTGGATCGACTACTGGAATGGCGACACCTATGACAGCCCCATGTTCCTTAATGACTATGAAGCAGATATCAATACCTGCCCGGTATTTATAAAAGAGGGAGCCATCATTCCAATGTATCCCGGGATGCTGTACGACAACCAGTTTCCAAAGGACCCGCTTACGCTTGACATTTATCCGGGCGGAAATACCAGTTTTGAATTATACGAAGATGACGGGCTGAGCCGGGAGCACCGCAACGGGGCATACAGCAAAACGCTGATCCAATCACAGGCACCGGCATACGGCCAGAGCGGGCCTGTGAACATTGATGTTGGTGAATATATTGGCGACTACAATGGCAAGCCGACAGAACGCGCCTACCGCCTTGAAGTCCATGTGCAAACCCACCCCCAGGCTGTCCTGCTCAACAGCCAGGAACTCAATGAATACAGCAGCCTCGAAGAGATGGAGCAGGCCAATGACGGCTGGTTCTTTGATCCGGCCGACAGACAGGGTATTGTCCATGCAAAAACACAGGCATTAAGCACTGCCTCATCCTTTAACATACTTATTGATATACCGGTGAAGACAGGTGAACAGAAAGAGCAAAAAGGAATTAAGATATTTCCCAACCCGACAGGAGGCATTTTTGAAATACGATCAGAAGAAAATGAAATACTGGCATTAACAGTCTTTGATATCAGTGGCAGAGAGATCCACAGTGTTAATACGGCAAGCATTGATGGCAAGCAAGCCATTATAGAACTTTCTTCTCAGGAAAAAGGAATTTATATTATTCAGGTAAGCACCATCGATGGGATGATCAAAGAAAAAGTAGTTATTCAATGATACGGGTTCCCGGAGATAGAGAATAGAACCTATATTGTAGTTACTTTCAGTTAACAGGCATATCTTTCGAAAGAGATTGGGTTGATAAAACAGGTAATTATTTTGCTTGATTTGCGAGAAATACATACCTTGAGGTACAATACATACGTTACAACTATCGTAAACTGCATTATCAAGCCATTATGTCCTTCAGTATAGACAAGCAGACAATCTCCGATCTCGAATTATTTTCTGATAAAGACAATGTCTCGTCAATATTCCAATATTATGACAGGACAATTACCCGGGGTGGATCCATAGTTCTTTATAAGCTTTTCCAATCCCCTTTCACTGATATAGAAATCCTGGAAACCCGCAAACAGGAGATTGTGTTTTTTACCAGCCTGGATGTTGTGCTGGAATTAAACCGGCGTCAGTATGAATATATTGAATATTATCTTGCAATCCAGAGGTCTCCGCTGAGAAGACATTTCCTAGATGCTATACGTGACAGTTTATCTGACAAACTAAAGCCTACCAATGATTACTACACAATAAAGGAAGGTATCATCCATGTACTTGAGGTATTGTCCATAGTTAAGACATTCTTAAATAAGATTGACAATTCTCAGATTCCTTATAAACCTGGTGAGGTTTTTAAGAGTGTACGGCTATTTCTTGAAGATGATTTACTCAATAAATACATTGCAGAACCACCCAATTCTTTAAAAAGGCTTAAACCGAAGATAATTAACAGACTTGACCATTTTTTCAGATCCAAGGCGAAGTTACAACTAAGGGAAACCCTTGACATGATCTACAGAATAGATGTACTTCAGACTATGGCTTCTTTAGTTGCCACCAAAGGTTTTTCAATTCCGGAATATATTGATGGAACAGGACCGGTATTTTATGTTGAGGATGGATATCACCCGCTATTGGAAACCCCTGTTGCAAATAGTTTCTGTTTCCAAAATGATGGGGCTTTGTGCTTTCTGACAGGCCCTAATATGTCAGGGAAATCTACCTTTTTAAAGTCAATTTCGCTTTTTGTTTATTTATCTCACATAGGCATTCCTGTGCCTGCCAAATCATTCCGAACAAGCATCTTTAACGGTTTGCTTACTTCCATCAATATTTCTGATAGCATCAGTCAGGGACACAGTCATTTTTACTCAGAAGTTCAACGGATTAAGGAAGTTGCACAGGAATTGGAAAACAATAAGCACGTAATGGTCGTACTTGATGAGTTGTTCAGGGGAACAAACATTAAAGACGCATTTGATGGAACACTTATGGTGATAAAATCAATGTCGAAGATAGAGGGATCTTGTTTCCTGGTTTCTTCACATATACTTGAAGTTGCTGAAGAATTAAAAGAATCCGGTAACATTGACTTTAAATGTTTTGAATCAGTACTTTATAATGGCCATCCTGAATACGATTACAAGTTGAAAGAAGGTATTACTGTAGAAAGAACCGGCATGCAGATTATCAGAGAAGAGGGAATAGAAGAGATTCTTAAACGTGTTTTGACCAAACAATTTTTAAAACCATAAAACACCCTTTAACCTTTTTGTTTTACTGTATTAACGTATCCCTTCTACCAACCCCGTCTTGTAAGCAACTCCATGGCAGCTTAGTTTTGTCGCATGAAAATGAACGACCCCGCAGCAAGCTGGCGGGGTATCGGGTTCGGAATTTTTTAATTACCGATGCAAGCATCGGAGATGTGTATTTTGGCAGAGGAGAAAAGATCCTTAAAGCAAGGAAAGAAACAAAAAGAAAGACCCTCGCTGGGTATTTGATGAAGAAAATAAAAGCTGTTTAATCCACCTACACGTTCCGCTCCGGACGCTTACGCTAAAGCTTCAGCGACAGCGTGCGGACGAGAATGGGTGGTAATATTCCCCGTAGCTTGCTGCAGAAATAAGAGTCCAGAACCTGCTCTGGTGTTTAATCCCGTTTATATAGGAATAAAAAATGAAATGATGTATATTTGATAAACAAAAAAGTACAATTAGCATTTAACCGAAAAGTGTCCGGATTTATTTGAAGTCAAACACAGACCTCACAGGTCCGGGGAATTGTGAGGTCGGGTTTATGCATCAAAATTTTACTAATTTAGATGATAGGGTTAGAAGAATACCACCCAATAGCCCGACATTTGCAAAGTATGAATTAAATAAGCAGGAACAAGAAAATGAGATTGACAGCCATGGGCAACATCATGTTATGGATTAAAAAGGTCCTGCACATGCCTAAAACTTATCCCCGTTAACCGTTAACTGATTCCTGCTTGACTCGATACCGGATTTTATTAACTTTGTTTAGACGAATTTTTCCGGAACCAATGCATTGCATTGATCATAAAATTTTAAAAACATGAAAAAAACACTACTTCTTTTCTTATCGGCAATATTTGCGATCAATATTTCCTATGCACAGGAGCTGCAGGCTTATATGTCGTATACATTGTTCCATTCACCGGTCGATGGGCCCTATATCGAAACATATTTATCGGTTTACGGGCCAAGCGTTGAATATGTTCAGAACGAATCCGGAAAATTTCAGGGAGGAGTAGAAGTTACCATCATTTTCCGCCAGGGCGAAAATATTGTGAGCTACGATAAATATGAAGTCCTCAGCGATGAAATTGCCGATACTGCATCGGCTGCCTTTGATAATTTCCTGGCACAGCAACGCTATGCCCTTGGAAACGGGAAATACGATATGGAATTCATGATATCCGACCTGAACACCAAAACCGACCCATTTATCACAACCGATCCTGTTGTTGTTGATTTTAGTGATGACAAAGCCGAGATCTCAGGTATCGAACTCATCAGTGGATACAAAAAAACTGATGTCGACAGCGATCTTACAAAAAGTGGTGTCGACCTGTACCCGTATGTTTTTAATTTCTTCCCGGAAAGTGTAGAGGATATCATGTTTTACTGCGAGATATATAATACTGATAAAGTTTTTGGCGAAGGCGAAAAATTTGTTTACACCTATTCTATCGAATCATTCGAAACAAATAAAGTGATCACAGGCTATCACCGCAGTAAGGTGGCCACCGGCACGGGCGTTTTGCCTATCATGAAGGATTTTAATATCACCCAGCTTCCATCAGGAAACTACCTGCTTGTTGTCGACATCAGAGACCAGAACAATGAAATTGTAAAACGTAATCAGCTGTTTTTTCAGCGAAGCAATCCCAATATACAGTTCGACACCGACAACCTGGCTGCGGTAAGCACTTCAGGAACATTTGTTAATGAAATAGAAAAACCCGACACACTCCGTAAATATATTCACTATTTATTGCCTGTCGCCTCAGAACTTGACCGCATTTTTATTAATAAACAGATGCAGGATGCCGGTCTGGAAACACTCCGGCAGTATTTTCTCAATTTCTGGATGGGTCGCGACAATGTCTATCCCGAAGCCGCATGGAACCATTACCATCAGCAGGTGAAGAAAGTAAATGCCATCTACAGCACACCCAACAGAAAAGGATATGAAACCGACAGAGGACGGGTTTTCCTGAAATATGGTCCGCCAAATATCGTTTCAGAAAGCTATAATGAACCATCTGCCTATCCCTACGAAATCTGGCAATACTATACCCTTGGCGAGAACCAGCGAAACAGGAAGTTCGTATTCTATACCATCGATATTGTGACCAACGATTTTCAACTCGTTCATTCTGATGCGATCGGAGAAACAGCAAATTATCGCTGGCAGGTCGAGCTCCATAAGCGTACTTTCGATCCCCTCAACCTTGATATAGAACGGTATCCCGATGTGTTCGGAAGCAGGGTGAACAGTTACTGGGAAAACCCGCGTTAAGGTTTTGTGGATTTTAACACGCTTATGCCAGCAGCAGTATTCTGCTTGCGTCGCATTTAAGCATATTTTCACGACTGATTTCTATTTTTCTATCTTTGCACAATGCGTATCGCGTACCATATCTTTTATGTCTTCGCCTGGCTGATCTCGTTGTTGCCGTTCTGGATATTACACGGACTGGCCGACGTGATATTTGTTATTCTATACTACCTGGCGGGATACCGCAAGAAGGTAACCCAGGACAATCTTCGCCGGTCGTTCCCTGATAAAGACGAAAAATGGATCAGGGCCACCTCGCGCATATTTTACCGCAGCCTTGCCGATATAATCCTCGAAGATATTAAGGTGCTGACCATTTCCCAAAAGAAACTTGCCCGGCATTACCGTTACCTGAATACCGGCATCTTTGAAAATATTGTTAAGCAAAACAAAAGCGTGATCCTTGCCATTGGTCATTGCGGAAACTGGGAATGGCTTGGAAACACCTTCGGCCCCCTTTACCTGCAGTATAAAGGTTTTGCAATTGTCAAACCATTAAAAAACAAATATTTCGATGGATTTATCAATGGCCTCAGAAATCACTTCATCGACGACAGCATCATCTATATGAAAGATACCCTGCGCACCATGGTGAAACGCAAAAATAACGTTTCGATATATGTTTTCGCAGCCGACCAGACCCCTTCGAACCCCCAGGCTGCATACTGGTCGGAATTTATGAACCAGGACACACCCTTTTATACAGGAATTGAAAAAATTGCACGTACCCTTGATTTAGGTGTAATCTTTATCGACCTTTACAGAGAAAAACGCGGCTATTATGCCGGCGAATTATCCCTGATCACTGATTCTGCTAAATCAACAAAAGAAAATGAGATCACGGAGGCCTATATACAAAAACTGGAAGAAGCTATCAGAAAGCGCCCGCACAACTGGTTATGGTCGCACCGCAGATGGAAACATAAACGAACAAAAACACAAACAACATAAGCATTGCCTAAAACCGCAGTTGTCATATTAAATTGGAACGGGATCAGGTACAAGCACCTCAGCACCTTCCTCCCGAAAGTGATCGAACATAGCAGTGCTGATGCTGAAGTGATCGTTGCCGACAACCATTCAACAGACAATTCCGTAGCATGGGTGAAGGAAAATTATCCCGGGCTGAGGATCATTGAAAATCCAACCAATGCCGGATTTGCCACAGGGTATAATCTTGCCCTCAGGCAGATAGAAGCCGACTATTATGTTTTGCTGAATTCTGATATCGAGGTAACCGGAAACTGGATCAGTCCTGTAATTGAGCTTATGGAAAAAGACCATTCCATTGCTGCCTGCCAACCAAAGATACTGAACCAGAACGAAGGATTCCGTAACGAGTTTGAGTATGCCGGAGCCGCCGGCGGATTTATCGATAAATATGGTTATCCCTTCTGCCGCGGAAGATTGTTTCAGCACCTCGAAAAGGACGAGGGCCAGTACAACGACATAAAGGAGATCTTCTGGGCCACCGGCGCCTGCATGTTCGTCAGGGCAGACGTTTACCACGAGCTGGGTGGCCTCGACGATGATTTCTTTGCCCATATGGAAGAAATCGACCTGTGCTGGCGAATGAAAAATGAGGGCCACAGGATCATGTATTGCGGCGAATCGGCCGTATATCACGTTGGAGGCGGCACCCTGCCAAAGAAATATCCAAAAAAAACCTACCTTAATTTCAGGAATAACCTTAGCCTGCTTTTTAAAAACCTGCCCGGCGAAAGATTGATAAAGGTTTATATCGCCCGTATTTTCCTCGACAGCATTGCAGCATTAAAATTTCTGGCCGAAGGCAGCTTTATGTCGTTCGTTGCTGTAACGCGCGCCCATATCAGTTTCCTGCGCACCTACAGAAAAACCATAAAAAAACGCAGAGCCACACAGCATAAACATGTTTCGTGTATCTATTACGGAAACATTGCCTTTGACCATTACCTCCGAAATAAAAAGCATTTTCCGGAATTGCCTGCCGCTAAATTCAGCAAATAAGCTTAAAGAAAACTCATTACGGCAAGGCGGTACCCCTTTATTCCGAAACCCGACAGTACCGCCCAGGCATGAGGACTGATATAGGAAATATGGCGATATTCCTCCCGGGCAAAAATATTGGAGATATGCACCTCCACCACCGGACTCTCAATCGCCCTTACGGCATCAGCAATGGCCACAGAAGTGTGGGTATATCCACCGGCATTAAGGATGATCCCATCATGATCAAAACCAGTCTCCTGCAATTTGTTGATGATCTCTCCCTCCACATTGCTCTGGAAATAATCGAGTTGCATATTGCCAAACTCAGCTCGCAGCTCTTCCAAATAATCCTCAAAGCTAATGGTGCCGTATACCGAAGGCTCTCTTTTACCCAGCAGATTAAGGTTTGGACCGTTGATGATGATAATGCGCATGACACAAAGATAGCAAATTGGAATATACTGCATGCCATGTCTATTTCTGACTTCGCTCTTCTGATATCTGATTTCAAACTAATATTTTACCTGCTTAATACCACCGAGTCCTCGGGGCAAGCACTGAAACCATGAAACACTGAAACACTGAAACCATTTAACCATTTGAATCCAGGATCCAGCCTCTTTGTGAACCTTTGTGCATCCTTTGTGTATCCTTTGTGGTTCAATAGGGACAGGGGGCAAGGGACAGGGGACAGGGGACAAGGAATGATGAACACTGAAACACTGAAACCCAAATTTCCTGCCAGATACGACTTAACTTTTCATAACTTAGCAAAACCATGCTTCGCAAAGAATTCATATCAGCCATAAGAGACTATACATACCTGCTGGAGAAAAACTATCCGCAAAAGGGTATCATCAAACTCATTGGCGACCGCTATGCTTTGAGCGCAACTGAGCGGACCATGCTTTACCGGGGAGTAACCACCAGGAGCAATATAAAAAAAAGGAAAATTAAACTTGCCCGTGTTCGTGAAATACATGGCCAGGTTCTGCATATCGACGGATACAATGTTATGCTAACGGTTGGAAACTACCTGAATGGCAATACGGTATTTATCAGCAATGATAATTTGCTTCGCGATGCTGCCGAGATGCATGGCAAGGTATTCAGAAAAGAGATGATGGGAAGGGTTCTGGCCCTGATCATTGACGACCTTAAGTACTTAAAGACAAAGGAATGCCGTTTTTATTTCGACAGGCCGGTAAGCAGATCAGGCGAACTGAGCGCACATCTTAACATATTACTTTCAGAAAATAAACTTAATGGCAGTGCGGCCACCTTCGATTCGGCCGATTACCCTTTGAAGCAGGCCACCAGGGGCATCATCGCTACTTCCGATTCAAGTGTTATCGATCATTCCGGGCTGAAATGTTTTGACCTTGCCAGGCACGTGGTAAAACGGAATTTTAATGCAGAATTTACAGATTTGAGGTAGTCGCAGGGCTTCCAAAATTCAGAAAATTCCACAAGAAAACCCATCCCGAAACTTTGCCAGACTGATTAAAAGCGGGTGTAAAAAAGCAATTAGACCCGGAAAAATTTACTGTAGCTCCGTAAAATTTGTATCTTTGCAACAAACTCCAATGGGGGTGCCCTAAAATTACGGGCTGAGATCATACCCATTGCACCTGATCCGGGTAGTGCCGGCGAAGGGAAATTGATAAATCGAAATGAAGCTGTTTATATTACCGGCCATGTTTCTTCCTTTCCGGAGAAAGGAATAGATAGTCTGCACGCTTTTTTTCGCCATCATTCTCTTCAGGAAATATGAACTAAAAAACCTGAACGATGAAAAAATTCTTAATTTCAATCACAACACTGGCCTTGTTGCCGGTCTTACTGAATGCCCAGAATGCCATACATGGCAAGGTTTACGACAAAATTACCGGTGAAGTTCTTGCAGGAGCGCACATCATGCTCAACAACACCTATCTCACAACCGTGAGCAATCCTGATGGAAGTTACCGCTTTACGAAATTAAAAGCCGGTACCTATACTCTCAAAGCCTCCTACATTGGCTATGAAACCACTAGCCGGGAGATTGAAGCACGCGGCAAAAACCAGGCCGACCTCTTCATGGAACCGGCAACCATCATGCAGGACGAAGTAGTGATCAGAGGGATACGCACTTTCATGCAGGATGCACCATCGTTTTCCAGTATCCCGGAAAAAACCATCGGGCAAACAAACCTGGGACAGGATGTTCCCTACATACTGGCGCTCACTCCTTCTGTTACCGTAACATCCGACGCGGGAAATGGTGTTGGCTATACCTATATGCGCATACGGGGTACCGACCTCACAGGAATTAACATCACCCTGAACGGGATTCCGCTTAACGACCCCGAAAGTCATGGAGTGTGGTTCGTGAATATGCCCGACCTGATATCGTCGGCCAACAACCTCCAGATCCAGCGTGGTGTAGGCACATCAATGAACGGAGCGGCAGCCTTCGGAGCCAGTGTTAACATACAAACGAAGCAATACAGCGCCAATCCTTACGCATCGATCAATAGTTCATATGGATCATACAATACTTTAAAAAACACCCTGCGCTTCGGCACCGGACTGATCAAAGGGCGATGGACATTCGATGGCCGCGCATCGATGATCTCTTCCGACGGATATATCGACAGGGCGGCCACCGACCTCAAATCCTTTTACCTCAGTGGGGCCTATCATGGCGAAAAAAGCCTGTACCGCTTTAATATATTCTCAGGAAAAGAAAAAACCTACCAGGCATGGGCCGGCGTACCCAAAGACTCTCTTGAGACCAATCGCACCTTTAACCCCTACACCTACGACAATGAAACCGATAACTATCAGCAAGACCATTACCAGTTTTTATTCGCCAGATCAATCAGCAGAAACTGGAAGCTGAATACAGCTTTGTTTTATGTCAGGGGAAGAGGCTACTATGAGCAATTTAAAGAAGATCGTTCATTTGCCGACTATCAGCTTAACGACCTTATCATCGGGAGCGATACCATCAGGAGCACCGACCTGGTGCAGCAAAAATGGCTCGACAACCATTTCTACGGCATAACATGGTCGGTAATCCATAAAATGAAAAAGCTCGACCTGAACATCGGTGGTGGATGGAACCGATACGAAGGAGATCATTATGGCAGGGTGACCTGGGCCGAATATGCCGCCGGCATGAAAAAAGACCACGAATGGTATTTTAACGACGGCACAAAGACCGACTTCAATTTCTATGCAAAGGCAAATTATAATCTGTATGGCAAATTGAATGTTTACGGCGACCTCCAATACCGTTTTATCAATTACAGGATTAAAGGTATCCACGACGACCTTCGCGATATCAGCCAGACACATGATTTTAATTTCATCAATCCAAAAATGGGAATAGTATATGATATTAACGATAAACACCATTCATACTTTAGCTTTGGCATTGCAAACCGGGAACCCAACCGCAGCATGTACCGCGATGCAGGCCCGGGTGAAGAGCCTGTTCATGAAACCCTTTACGATTATGAGCTGGGATACAAATATGCCTCGGCAAAAATATCCTTAACGGCAAATGCATATTATATGGACTACACCAACCAGCTCGTGCTTACCGGCAAGATCAATAATGTGGGCACACCGGTAAAAACGAATGTTAAAAACTCCTACCGCACGGGAATTGAAGTGCAGGCCGGCTTCAAACTTCTGAAAAACCTTAAATGGGACCTGCATGCAAGTTTCAGCCGAAACAAGATCAGGGATTTTACAGCATATGTCGACAACTGGAATTACTGGGATGATCCCGGCACCGAACCATACCAGTATGAAGAATATCTGGGCGAAACAGACATCTCCTTTTCACCGCCGGTGACAGCAGGAAGCATCCTCGACTACGAAGCAATTAAAAACCTGCATATCACATTATATTCAAATTATGTGGGCAAACAATACATCGACAACACCTCCAATGAAGAAAGAAAACTTGACCCCTATTTCCTGAACGACATGGGGATCATCTACACCATAAATACCGGACTTATTAAGGAGATCAGCATCCAGTTCAGGGTAAACAATTTGTTTAGTGAGGAATACGAATCCAATGCCTGGGTTTACCGCTACATTTACGACGGGCAGGAAGGAATGCTTGACGGATATTTCCCGCAAGCTCCCATTAATTATCTTGTTGGTGTAGGATTGAAGTTTTGATCAGGGGATTCAGGGCAACGACAACACGACTGCACGAGCACACGAACTCACGAAACGAAATTGCATATAACAAATTTACTGGATCCTGGATACGTGATTCTGGATACTGGATTACTCCCGTAGCCGATCGATACTGGCTGCTGGTTACTGGATTCTTGATACTCAATACTAACTACTCATTACTAAATACTGTATAAGCTTTCCTGTCAGACAGTAATGAAATCTGATATTCAGCAGTTAACATTCATGTAAAGTAAGGAAGGGCATCATAAAGCTTTGGTAGTTTATCAAGATTTCATGAACGTTAAAAATTACCCATGTCTGAGCCCGACCCGGAGGGAGGGCGAGTTTGGGTAATTTAGTGAAGGAAATCGTAGATAACAACAAAGCTTTGTGCGGCCTTGATTTTTATGGTTGAAACCACCGAGTCATGGATCTTGGTGAAAACCGAAACCTCCAATATATTTCTTTTTCATTTCTTTGCTTGCCCAAAGAAACAGCCTGTCCCGAGCGGGAGCCGAGGGAAAACAAAGAAAGGGCACTTTTTCGAAGGGATTTTTCATCCCGAGTGCCCGGGATGAAAACCATAAAGAACCGGCTAAATTTTCTCCAGGGCTTCGAAAATTTTTAACGCCGGTTCTTTATTATCCTGCCGAAAAAGTTTATGGCATCTATAATGTTACTTCGGTGCATCCTCGCCAGGAAAATCATGTACCATTTATCATACGTTAAATGCCATTGAACAAAATGTAAAATGAAAAATGCTCAATGCAGAATATACAATGAATATCCTCCCCCTCTCCCCATCTCATGCACAATGTAATACAAATGGTTTGATATCAGATATCAGAATTGTGGGGCCGCTCGGCTTCGCTCGCGATGACAACGATATCCGTTGAAAATGTAATCAGGGCGCGGCGCACAATAACTGATCTCATCTGAGCGCCGCGCCCTTTTTCTTATTTTAATGATTTTGAGTTGTCATCGCGAGCGGAAGTCGAGCGGTTCTTTCAAATAAATTGTTTACACTTTTTAGAATTATACCGTGGCAGCAATGATACCCATTACTCAATACTGAATACTGTATACTGAATACTGTATACTCTTTTACTATCTTTGCATCGGCAAACAATGGCAAAACAAATAAAAATAAAGAATAAACGCGCCAGTTACCAGTACTTCCTGGTTGAAAAGATGGTTGCGGGCATACAGCTTCTCGGCACGGAGATCAAATCGATCAGGCAGGGAAAAGTAAGCCTCGCCGATGCTTATTGCCAGTTTATTGAAGGAGAACTCTTTGTAAAGGAAATGCACATTGCCGAGTACAATATGGGAACGCATTACAACCACGAAGCCAAGCGCGACCGCAAGCTGCTCCTTACAAAGCGTGAATTAAATAAACTGGAAACCAAAACCAGGGAAAAAGGATTCACCATCATCCCTACCCTGCTGTTTGTCAATGAACGTGGACTTGCGAAGCTAGAAATTGCCCTGGCCCGGGGGAAACATTATTTTGATAAACGCGATACGCTGAAGAAAAAAGACCTGCAACGCGAGATCGACCGGGAAATAAGTTAGTATTTTGTAAGAAAAACATAAAATGAACGTCTGCTGTTAAAAGACTTAAATTATCTTTGATATAAATTAATCTATCTATGTACAATGAAGAAGAATTCGATGATTAAAAAAGACATTTTAAAGGCCGTTATTTTCATGCTTATCGCTTTAATATCAGTCCCCACCCTTGCACAGGACAAGATCAAATGGATGAGTTTTGAAGAAGCCATTGAACGTTCGCATAAAAAGACCAAACATATCTTTATTGATGTATATACAGATTGGTGCGGCTGGTGTAAGCGAATGGATGCCACCACCTTTACCGACCCTGTCATTGTCGACCTGATGAACAAACACTTTTACGCTGTTAAGCTTGATGCTGAGCGAAAAGATACCGTTTACTTCCAGGACAATGCCTTTGTAAATACCAATCCTGCAGGGCGGCGCTCTTCACATCAATTGGCTCAGGCCCTGCTGAAAGGAAAAATGTCGTACCCTTCATTTGTATTTCTTAACAGTAAAGCAGAATGGCTCACGGTAGTGAACGGCTATGTAAAACCACCCGACCTGGAAAAGGTACTTACATATTTTGGTGAAAATATTTATGAATCAAAGACCTGGGAGCAGTTTACCGCCACATTTGTAAGCAATATTCCTTCAGACAAGGCCGAGTGATGGCCGGCAATATCATTACAGCATTAATCATTACCTCTTTAGCTGCCATTTTCAGGCAACATCTTAAAATTTGTTAAAATCCTCCGAATGGATTTTTCATTGTTATGCTTTTTTATTTTTTTTGCACTAAAATATATAACCAATGGATATTCAAGTTGAAAACCTTACGAAGATTTACGGCAACCAGAAAGCGGTCGACGACATCAGTTTCAATGTCCGTACTGGTGAAGTGCTTGGTTTCCTGGGCCCCAACGGAGCAGGAAAAACAACTACCATGAAAGCCATCACTACCTTTCTGGTCCCTGATGCCGGAATGATCAGTGTAGGAAAGTTTACGACATCTGATCATCCTGAAGATGTAAAAAAGCACATCGGATATTTACCGGAAAACAATCCGCTGTATGCCGAAATGCCTGTGATCGATTACCTCAGGTTCACAGCCGAAATACAGGGTGTTCCGAAGAATAAGATCCGGGGCCGCATCCTCGAAATGGTGAAACTCTGCGGTCTTGAAGGCGAAAAGCATAAAAATATCAATGAACTTTCGAAGGGTTACCAGCAAAGGGTTGGTTTGGCACAGGCACTTATTCACGACCCCGAGGTGCTGATCCTTGATGAGCCTACTGCAGGCCTCGACCCAAACCAGATTGTCGAGATCAGGGAGCTGATCCGCCAGATCGGAAAGGAAAAAACAGTGATCCTCAGTTCGCATATCCTTGCAGAAGTAGAAGCTACCTGCGACCGCATCATGATCATCAATAAGGGCAGGATCGTTGCCGACGGCACTGCGAAAGACCTCCGCAAACAGGCACAGGGAAAAGAGGTACTGCAGGTGAGCATTGAAGACGGCGACAGGAACGAGATCTTTAAAGCCCTTCAGGAATTGGATTCTATCGAAATGGTCGACTTTATAAAAGATAAACCCAATTCGTTCGAGATCCAGAGCAAGACTGATGTTTCGTCACGAAGGGCCATCTTTGAGCTCTGTGTGAAAAACAACTGGGCACTGCTCGAAATGACTGTCTATGAAACCAAACTCGAAGACGTATTCCGCGAATTGACAATGAATTAATAAACCCGCCTCAAAGGCAACCAAAATATTTATGATCATGAAAAACATCTGGATCATTACCAAGCGAGAACTGGCAGCGTTTTTTAATTCGCTGATGGCTTATATCCTGCTGATCATCTTCCTGGGATTCAGCGGACTGTTCACATGGTTTATCGGACAGGATGTATTTTTTATCAAGCAGGCAAGCCTGCAGGCATTTTTCAACATCGCATACTGGACGTTGTTCTTCTTTATTCCGGGCATTACCATGCGCCTTTTCGCTGAAGAAAACCGCAGCGGAACAATCGAGTTGTTGCTCACTAAACCTGTGAGCGACTGGCAGGTAGTTATGGGTAAATATACCGCAACGCTTATCCTTATCATCATTGCCCTCCTGCTTACCCTACCCTACTATATTACCCTGAGCACGATCGGGCCACTCGATCACGGCGCCGCCCTTACCGGCTATCTGGGACTCATTTTTATGAGCGCGGCATACATCAGCGTGGGGATCTTCGCCAGCAGCATTTCTACCAACCAGATCGTGGGATACCTGCTGGCACTGGTCATCGGCATCTTCTTCCAGATCATATTCTCATTCGTAAGTGGTGGCATGACAGGCTTCCTCGGTCAATTGTTCGACTACCTCAGCCTTACTACACATTACGAATCGATGACGCGGGGAGTGATCGACTCCAAAGACCTGATCTTCTTCTTCTCGATCATTTTCTTTGGGCTGACACTAACTACCTCAAATCTTGCCAAAAACAGGTTGTAACAAAAAAATACGCAGCATATGAAGACGCGAAACAATATTAATATCAGGTTATTGATCATACTGGCCATCATCATCGTGATTAACTTTATATCACTGAATTTCTTTTTCAGGCTGGATGTTACTGCCGATGGCAGATATTCGCTCAGCGATGCCACCAGGAACATCCTGCGCAATCTTGATGAAACAGTAACCATCACTGCCTATTTCACCGAAGACATGCCCCCGAACCTCCTCAATACCAGGCAGGAGTTCAAGGATATGCTGGTAGAGTTTTCGAATCTCTCCGGTGGAAATGTGGTTTACGAATTCATTAATCCCAACAAGGATCAGGAATCAGAACAAAAAGCCAATCAGAATGGCATCAGGCCTGTACTGGTCAGCGACCGTGAAAAGGACCAGATCACCCAGAAAAAAATATATATCGGAGCGGTCCTTCAGGTTGGTGGCGAAAAGGCCATTATTCCGGTTATCCAACCCGGGTCGGCCATGGAGTACGACCTTGCCTCCAATATTAAAAAACTCTCTGTGACCGATAAACCCAGGGTTGCCCTGCTTCAGGGGCACGGTGAGCCCCGGCCCCAGGCACTGATGCAGGCCATGGAACAGTTAAGCGTGCTATACGAAGTAGTGCCGCTAGGTTTTTCTGATTCGGCTTTCATAAAAAGAGAATTTAAAACCCTTGCAATTATCGCCCCACAGGATTCACTCCGCGCTGACGAAATTGCCATGCTCGACCAATTTATGGCTGATGGCGGAAGGCTTTTTATTGCTATGAACCGCGTTAATGGCGACCTGCAGCAAGGCCGGGGCTTTGCCGTTAGCAATGGAATTGAATCATGGCTTGCCAGCAAAGGCATCATCCTTGAAGATAAATTTGTGGTCGATGCCAATTGCAGCATGGTGGGTGTGCGACAACAACAGGGGGGATTTACCATGACCACCAACATGCCTTTCCCCTACCTGCCAAATATTACAAATTTTGCCGATCACCCGGCAACAAAAGGATTGGAAACAGTTATGTTCCCTTTTGTGAGTCCGATCAGCTTTGAAGGCGATACCGCCATTCATTATATTCCGCTTGCCCGTTCGTCGAAACAATCAGGAACCGAAGCTGTACCGTTGATATTCGATGTGAATAAAACCTGGACGGAAAATGAGTTCTCCGATCCCGGACAGGTTGTGGCGGCAGCTTTTGAAGGCCCCATCAGTGGCAATACCCTCTCGCGAATGGTGCTCATTGGCAATGGCAATTTCGGTGTAAATGGCGAAGGCCAGAGGCCGCAGCAGTTGCAGCCCGACAATGTGAGCCTGCTGGCCAACAGCATCGACTGGCTCACCGACGAAACAGGCCTGATCGACCTCAGGACCAAAGTTGTTACCTCGAGGCCCATCGACCAGCTTAGTGAAAGCAAAAAAACTTTCCTGCGCTGGTTGAATTTTGCCCTGCCCCTCGTGCTTACCATACTATTCGGAATTATTTGGTACCAGAGAAAAAGAATTATTCGTAAAAAAAGAATGGAGGAAGGTTATGTTTAGAAAAACAAGTATCATCGGATTGCTTATTGCCCTCGTTGTTTTGGCAGGCATCTTCCTGCTTGTAAAATATACAGAAAATGACGACCGCACATTCAGAACGAAAGTGCTCAGCTACAGCCCGGAGCAGGTTACAGCGCTGCATATAAAGGATTACCAGAGCGGCGACGATACAGAGATCAGAAAAGAGGGGGAAAAATGGATCCTGACAGGAAACGGAAAAGAATATAACGGAGGTTTGGAATCCATTGCCAACATTATAGGATTATTAAATAACCTCAGCACTGAGAGTATCGTAGCCACATCATCAGATAAATGGGAACAATATGATGTTGATGAAAATAAAGGCATTCGCGTACAAGTCTACGAAGGCAATAAGATCGTTGGGGATGTATTTATCGGAAAGTTCGACTTTAAACAGATCCCATCGCCCAACCCTGCGCAACAACCCCAGACAAAAATGACTTCTTTTGTCAGGCCGGCTGATGAGGACCAGGTTTATGCCGTTAATGGCATCCTCAGAAGCAACTTCCAGGGTGGTGCCAAGCCGTTCAGAGACAGGGCTTTATTTTTATGCGATGATCATTATGATATCAGCAGGGTAAGCCTCAGCGGCCCGAATACACAGTTGGAGCTGCTGCAAAAGGATCCGGCATCATGGACCATTAACGGAATACCTGCTGATTCGGCAAAAACAGAGCGCTACCTGCGATCGCTCTCGAGTCTGCGAAATCATAACTTTATTGATGATGTGGATGTTGAAAACATGACACCCCAATATACAGCCATTATTGAAGGCAGCACTTTTGATCCGGTACAGATCAAAGCCTTCCCTGCAAGCGATTCTTTTGTTGGCTATTACATGACTTCGTCAGAAAACAGGGGCACCGTGTTCAATGGCATGAAATCAAAAAGCTTTGAGAAGGTTTTTGCCGGGCCCGGCACATTCCTTGCGGAATAGCCATCAAGCTGCTTTTCAAAACATTTCGTATCTTTGCAAAGCCATAAGGCAGTTTGTTCTATCGCTCCGCGAATATTCGCGGGGAGGAAAGTCGGGACAGCACAGGGTACCATGCTTCCTAACGGGAAGGTCCGCCACTGGCGGAACAGCAAGTGCCACAGAAAATAACCGCCTGCAGCAGAATACCGGCAAGGTTAGCCTTCGCCGGGAACTTCTGCAGGTAAGGGTGAAAATGTGAGGTAAGAGCTCACGTCGCGGCATGGCAACATGCCGGGAGGGTAAACCTCATGGGCTGCAAGACCAAATAAGTTCCGGACAGGGCGACCCGTCCTCTCCTTCGGGAACCGGAACGGGTAGGTTGCTACAGATCGCGGGTGACCGTGATCGCAGATAAATGATAGAAATTCCGCCTCCGGGCGGAAGACAGAATCCCGCTTACAGAACTGCCTTGGGAATACGGCCCCGCCAGCTGAGATGCTGCGGGGTCTTTTTTATGCCGGGTTTAAACATTCGGCCCCCTCATCACATGTTTTTCGATATACAATGTACGAATTGACTATCTTTATCGTTAGTTGTTAAAGCATCGCTGTTAATAACAAAACCTGTAATCGGGAAAAACCGCTACCCATATTTATAATTTTGCTTAAGATCAATCACTTTTCATCACTATGAACAGTAAATCTTTATATGGCCTGGTTTTCCTGGCTTTTTCCATTTACTCCGGACAGGCTGCCTGCCAGCAGACCGCCGCTTACGGGCAACCCACGCATATTTACAATACGGGACTGTCGCTATTTCAACAACAACAATATGGTGCCGCAGCCAAAGCATTCGAAAAAATAATACGCTCAGGATCGGACAGCCACCTGGAAACTGTTAATGCAGCCTATTATGCAGCTGTATGTGCGCTCGAGCTTGAACATGAGGATGCCGAATACAAAATGACCGGCTTCATCAACAGGTACCCGGAAAACACCCTTATTAAACGGGCCTATTTCCAACTCGGAAAATACCAGTTCAACAACCGGAAATATTCGCAGGCACTGAGCTCATTCGAAAATGTTGAAGTGCCCGACCTCAACAGGGAAGAACGCATAGAGTACTATTACAAAAAGGGGATCAGCCAGTACCAAACCAAAGCAGTTGACCGGGCCAGGGCCTCCCTCTCGAAAGTTGTGAATACACAATCAAAGTATTCCGATCAGGCAAATTATTATTATGCCCTGATCGCTTTTGAAGAAGGACAGGATGATCTTGCGGCCGAATATTTCGAAAAAGTAAAGGATAAACGCGGCCTGCAAAAGTCGGTAAGCAATTACCTGGCACTGATCTACCACCGTAAGGGAGATTACGGGCGCATGCTTGAACTGGCTGTCCCGGCTTACGAAACAGCCTCAGGAAAAGAAAAGCCGGAGCTTGCCCTGATGATTGCCGATGCCTACTACCAGGCAAGCGAATATGAAAAAGCCCTGCCCTATTTCGAATTCTACGAACGTTATGCAAGACGGTCGATGAGCAGGGAAGATGCCTACGAGATCGCCTACACTTATTACATAACAGAAAACTATAAAGCTGCCATACAGAATTTTCAGAAAGCTGTGGGCGAAGATGATGAACTGACACAAAATGCATACTACCACCTGGGCTTTTGCTACCTGAAAACGGACCAGAAAAAATTTGCATCGAATGCTTTCTCGTCGGCGTACCAGATTGGAATAAACCGTGAAATCAGCGAAGATGCGCTCTTCAATTATGCCAAGCTCACCATGGAGATCGCAAACGATCCATACAATACAGCCATAACAGCACTGGAAGATTATATTGAGAAATACCCTGATTCGGATCGTGTTGATGAGGCCTATTCGTTCCTCGCCAGCCTCTACCTCAGCACCAACAACTATAAGCAGGCACTTAGCTCAGTTGAAAAGATCAGATCGAAAAACCCGGCACTTAAAGAAGCCTATCAGAAAATTTGTTTTTACAGGGGGATAGAATTGTTTAATGAAAACAAACTTGATGAAGCCATCGGCCTGCTAAAGATTGCTTCGACCGAAGATATTGATAAAACCATCGCCGCCGAAGCCCTTTTATGGATCGGCGAAGCATTTTACAGACAAAATAACTCCTGGGGCGCCATCAAGTACTACAGGGATTTTCTGGACAATAAAGCAGCCAAAGGGCTGGATTCATACAGCACGGCCTATTATAACCTGGGTTATGCATACTTCAATAAAAAGGATTATGCAAATGCCGTGAAGTGGTTTGGAAAATTTGTCGATTTCAGGGGTAAGCGTGATGAGAGTTTATTGACAGATGCCATGACCCGGCTTGGCGACTGCTATTTTATCAGGAAAGACTATGAAAGGGCCATACGGTATTATTCCAACGCCAGCAGGGCCGGTGAGAGCAGAGCCGATTATGCCCTCTATCAGAAAGCCATCACCCAGGGGGCATCAGGTATATTTAACGACAAGGTAAATACACTGAAAGACCTGATAAAAAACCATCCGCAATCGACCTATGCCGATGATGCCAAATATGAACTGGCCTCAACCTATCTGCTGCTGAATAAAAACCAGGATGCCCTGAACTGGTTTCAGCGGGTGGTAAAAGACCATCACAACAGTCGCTTTGCAGTAAAATCATACCTTAAAACAGGCCTGATCCATTATAATGAAAACCGCAACAAAGAAGCCCTTGAATCATTCCAACTGGTAGTAAAAGAGTATCCCGGAACACCCGAATCGAGGGAAGCACTGAGCAGTATCCGGAATATTTACATCGACCAGAACAGGGTTGATGAATATTATGCCTATGCCGATGGGCTTTCATTTGCTGATGTTTCAGTATCGGAGCAGGACTCCATCACCTACATCGCCGCCGAAAACCGCTATATGGAAAATAACTGTGCCGAAGCCATCCCTGCCTTCGAGGCCTACCTGAAACGTTTTCCCTCTGGCACTTTTGCCACCAACGCCAGTTACTACAAGGCAGATTGTGAGCTGAAGAACAACAATAAGGAAGCAGCCCTGTCCGACCTCGAATTCGTGATCAGCCAGCCCACATCAGGCTTTACCGAAAACAGCCTGCTTCAGGCAGCCCGGCTGAGCATGGAAACGGAAAAATGGGAAAAAGCCCTTGCGTACTACTCCCGGCTGGCCGAAGATGCCGAATACAAAGATAACCAGATGGAGGCACTTGAAGGGATGACCGACTGTAACTTTAAACTCGGCAAATATGCCGATGCCATCACTTCGGCCATGATGATGCTGTCAAATCCAAAGGTCGACGATAACCGCATTAATAAAGCACATTATATCATGGCCTTATCCTATATGGCCATGGACAATCTTGAGAATGCACGCATGGAGTTTGGCATTACCGAAAAATTATCAAATAACGCACAGGCAGCCGAGTCGAAATATATGATCGCTTATATTGATTACAAAACCGAAAGGCTGCTGGAAGCCGAAACCGGCATATTTGAACTCAGCGATAACTATGGTTCGCACGATTACTGGGTGGCAAAAGGTTTCCTTCTGCTGTCGGATATCTACATTGCCAAAGGCAATATTTTTCAGGCGAAGGAAACACTGAAAAGCATTATTGATAATTACCGCGGCCCCGACCTCGGCGATATCGCGGCAAAAAAGCTTGAGCAGCTCGAAAAACAGGAATCTGAGCGCAACGAGGTTGATCCTGATGAGGAATAAGACTGAATTTATATTAAGAAAAACGTTCGCAAACAATGCATTGCAAAATGACGAATAAGAATCAGTTAACGAAGATGATCGTGGCAATGATCGCAGCCACGGCAATATTCAGTTTCCTGGGGCCCCTGAAATTGTCGGGCCAGGGAAAAAATGAAGAAGTGAATATTATTGCCCCGTATAACCCAACAGTTACGGCATCGCAAAAGATCAACCGCAATCCAAAAATGGTTTTTTCCGAACCCCGGCCATTGCCCGAAATCGAATATGAAATTAACACGATGAAGATATCTACCGGTGTAACGCCTGATAATCCGCGGCCTGCAAGAGTTCCTGGCGAGCCCCGGAAAGATCTTTACCGCAGCCATATCCGCGCAGGTTTCGGAACCTATATCACCCCCTACTTTGAGCTATGGGTAAACAGCCTGCAATCCGACGATTTCAATGCAGGAGCCCATATCGGGCATCTTTCTTCATTCGGAGAGATTAAGAATTATGCGAAAAGCTCCTTCAGCAATACCATTGCCGAAGCCTATGCCAGTAAATATTTTAACAACAACAGCATTGGCGGAAAAATTTACTACAGCAACCAGACCGTGCACCGTTATGGCTTCATGCCCGCCGATTTTCCGCAATTCACATTCGACGACAAAGACCTGAGGCAGGCCTTCAATAAGGTTGGCCTGGATTTTAACCTGGCAAGCAATAATACAGAAACAGATGCTTTTAACTATGCAATAAAATTTCAGGGCTATCACCTTTTCGACAGATTTGAATCAACCGAAACCGGTTTATTTGCCGGTTTTGACATTGCAAAAAAAACCGACCTGTTCAACAACAGACGCAGTCAGGAAACCGGCATCAAACTAAGTACCGATTACTATCTGAATAAGGATAGTATTTCTGATTACAAGGGTGGCATTGTATCCGCCACGCCTTTTATTGATCTTGACCTGAAGCCTTACAGCATTTTTATTGGTTTGAAGTTTGATTACAGGATGGATACCGCATCAAAGCTGCATTTTTACCCTTTGATAAGAGCGGAAGCGGCCCTGATAGAAAATACACTCACCGTGTATGCGGCACTTGACGGAGGAAGCAAAAGGATCAGCTACGACAGGCTGATTAACGAAAATCCATTTGTAAATTCAATCCTGCCACTGGATTACTCGCACACTTACGAATTTTCGGGTGGAATAAAAGGGCGTATAGCAGAGATCGTCGATTATGATGCCGGAGCAGAGTTCAGCCTGGTCGACAACATGCCCATGTTCGTAAACGATACGGCTACCATTACACAAAACACCTTTGACCTGGTATACGACGACGCAGGCATTTTTAGCGTGTTTGGTGAGCTCGGATTCAGAAGCCGGTCGGACTTTGGCATAAGCATGAAAGCAGCATACCACAGCTATGCCATGGATAATGAAGAAAAGGCCTGGCATAAACCTTCGCTTGAGCTCAGCCTTAATTCGTTCTATGTGATCAGAGAAAAACTTACCCTCAATGCCGGACTGAACAGTTTTCAGGGTGTATATGCACGAAGTTTTGTAAACCGGAAGGTGGTTCCCGTGCAAATCGACGGTTGGTTCGACCTGAGCCTGGGTGCCGAATACCGTATCACCGAACAATTTTCGGCCTTCATCAGGCTCAATAATCTGCTCAATAACGGATATTTCAGATGGTACCAATATCCGGTTCAAAAGTTTAATGTGCTGGCAGGACTTGGTTTTTCGTTCTAAAAAACTGTATTACTGACACTTAAGTATTAACAAAAGGCTTACAAAGCCCTTGTATTCAGTTATTTATATATTTTACATAAAGACATCGTCATTGCGACGATTTTCATCCCTCATATTTCAATGGACCGGCCCTGTTTTGATTAACACTAAAATGTTAATAAAATCCTTGTTTTTCAGGCCTTTTTGTAACATTTATGTGCTAACTTTTGTGTACTTTTGTATGATATATTTTCACTACCTAAATTGCTGTTATGACAAAAGAAGAAAAGATGCTTGAAGGCAATAAAAATTACACTGCCGAAAACATACAGGTACTTGAAGGGCTCGAAGCCGTTCGCAAGCGTCCGGCCATGTATATCGGAGATGTCAGCACCAAAGGCTTGCATCATCTGGTTTATGAAGTGGTTGATAATTCAATAGATGAAGCCCTTGTTGGATACTGTGATGAGATCGATGTGATCATCCACGAAGATAATTCTATCAGTGTTACGGATAACGGTCGCGGGATCCCCACGGGTATGCACGAAAAAGAAAACCGTTCTGCCCTTGAGGTGGTCATGACCGTGCTCCATGCCGGAGGAAAATTCGACAAAGGATCGTATAAAGTTTCAGGCGGCCTTCATGGCGTTGGCGTTTCATGCGTGAATGCCCTTTCATCATCACTTAAAGCCACCATACACCGCGAAGGAAAAATATTTGAACAGGAATATGCCTACGGAAAACCTTTATATCCTGTAAGAGAAATTGGCGTTTCTGATAAAACAGGCACCATCATAACCTTTATTCCCGACAATTCCATTTTTATCGTATCTGAATATGATTACAGCATCCTGGCAACAAGGCTCAGAGAGCTTTCTTTCCTGAACAAGGGGATACGGCTTACACTCAAAGATGAAAGGCCGGTAAACGGAAACGGCGAACGCCAATCTGATACCTTCTACTCCGATGAAGGGCTGAAAGACTTTCTCAAATACCTTGATGCCAACCGCGAAGGACTCATCCCCGAACCAATCAATATGGAAGGAGAAAAAGCCGGATTCCCTATCGAGATCGCCATGGCATACAATACCTCCTTTTCGGAAAATATTCATTCATACGTAAACAATATTAATACCCACGAGGGTGGAACACACCTCTCGGGGTTCCGCAGGGGACTTACACGTACACTTAAAACCTATGCGGAAAAATCGGGCATGCTGGCCAAACTTAAATTCGATATCAATGGTGACGATTTCAGGGAAGGCTTAACAGCGATCATTTCTGTTAATGTGGCAGAACCGCAATTTGAAGGACAAACAAAAACCAAGCTCGGAAACTCCGATGCAATGGGAGCTGTCGACCAGATGGTTAGCGAGCACCTCTCCCATTACCTCGAAGAGCATCCGAAAGAAGCCAGAACCATCGTCAACAAAGTTATCCTCGCCGCTACAGCAAGGCATGCTGCCCGCAAAGCCCGCGAACTGGTTCAACGTAAAAACGTACTCTCAGGAACCGGCCTTCCGGGTAAACTGGCCGACTGCGAACAAAAAGATCCGGCATTGTCAGAAATTTATCTGGTTGAGGGTGATTCGGCCGGCGGAACAGCCAAGCAGGGACGCGACCGCAAGTTCCAGGCTATCCTTCCGCTGCGCGGAAAAATCCTTAACGTGGAAAAAGCCATGCAGCATAAAATCTTCGAAAATGAAGAAATAAAAAACATCTTTACCGCACTCGGTGTCAGCATCGGTACCGAAGAAGACAGCAAAGCACTGAACATTCAAAAACTTCGCTATCACAAGGTCATTATCATGACCGATGCCGATGTCGACGGAAGCCACATCGCTACCCTGATCCTTACTTTCTTTTTCAGGTATATGCGCGACCTGATCGAAAACGGATATGTGTATGTCGCTACACCACCTTTGTACCTCATCCGTAAAAATAAGGAAGAACGCTATTGCTGGTCGGAAGAAGAACGACAGGCCTATGTGAAGGAACTTAGTCCGGAAGGCGAAAAAGGAGTTCATATACAGCGGTATAAAGGTCTGGGAGAGATGAATTCTGAACAGTTGTGGACCACAACCATGGATCCCGAATTCCGAACCCTCAGGCAGGTAACCATCGATAATGCTACCGAAGCCGACCGGGTGTTTTCAATGCTCATGGGCGATGAAGTCCCTCCAAGAAGAGAATTCATCGAAAAAAATGCACGCTATGCCAACATCGATGCCTGATCAGACATAATTGCGCTGATCAACGCCCAAATTTATTCTTGTTTCTTATTCATTGTTAAAAAAAAACTCCGCTTTTTAAAACGGAGTTTTTTAAACGAACAACTTATTAACCCAAAATTTATATCAACGCCTTTGAAGTACAGTATGAAAAAGCTAAGTGTGGTTCTGAATACCCTGGATTAAATCTGCAGCAAGCTATGGAGAATTTAACCTCCCATTCTCGTCCACCGAAGCGGAACGCGTAGGTGGAATAAATCAAAACCACTTCAAAAGAACGTCAACATGATTACCAAATTAATTAACCAAATTAATTCATTTACAAATGTATAGACTATACCAATTGATGTAAAGCCGGAATCAGTTTACGGCTAATGTTAATCAGTTAACGGCAGGCAGGGTCAGACATCGGCAAGGGCCCGGTTTATGAAGCGGTTGAAAGGGTATAATGCTTTGTAAATATCAAGCAGGTGGTGTATGAGCGAATCATCGGAAAAAACGCTGTCGGGTAACGGACTGCCTACGATATAACTCTTGTACTTCAACAATTCTATAGCATGGAAATCAGCAGGGAAGTCGCGCGGTGCACGTTTTAGCTTATCACCCTGCAGGCCGCCAAAATATTTTTTAAATTCCGGCGACCCGGTAATTTCCTGAAATTCGCCGGCATTATAGTAAATTTCCTGGCGCATGGCCTTGAGGATATGCCCTTCGGGCATCCATATCCCACCACCGGCAAATGAAATGCCTGGCTCAAGGTGCAGATAATATGTCGCATACGGGCTCTTCCTGCCCCCTTTTCGCATGGCAGCCCCCATATTGGTCTTGTAAGGCGATTTATCGTGCAAAAACCTCACATCGCGGTAGATCCTGAAAATGCATTGCTTTGGCTCAAGCCCGGCCAGCTCCTTGTCGATCCCTGCCATCAGAGGCAACAATCTGCCGACAAATGCTTTAAATTCATCACGAGCCGCAACATAGCGGTCTTTGTGTTCATTAAACCACTCGCGATCATTATTTTTCGTTAAATCTTCAAGAAAAGTGAGGACATTTTTCATTTTTGGGTACTAATCAATAGGGGGATATTAAGAATGCTTTCAGCTTTTAAACGTGATACAATCAAAATTGTTCATCATTCTTTTGCTGCTATCCGCCTCAGCTATACAGGGGCAATCGCTCACTTATCCCCTCGGTGGCGGCCCGGTAGCAACAGGCCATACGGCTTTGGTGCGCCAGGATATGTGGGCCATTTTCAATAACCAGGCTGCAGCGGCCTTTCTTGATCATCCCGAAACCGGGTTATTTACAGAAAACCGTTTCATGATCAGCAACATGAACCGCGTAGCTGTCGGGGCGGCCATCCCACTAAAAAAAGTGGTGCTGATGATCACGGCCGATCATTTCGGAGGAAGCGGATTTTCTGAAATGAAATTCGGGGCCGGCTGCGCAATGCGTTTTGGTCAGCACTTCTCTGCCGGCCTGCAGCTCGATTACCTGGGCATGAGCATTGGGGAGGGCTATGGCAGCCTCAGCTCACTGAGCTTTGAGGGAGGCATATATGCTGTGCTGACCGATAAACTATCGCTGGGAATACACCTTTTCAACCCGATAAAAATGAAATGGTTTTCTACTGATGAGATCATACCGGTAAATATCAGGGGTGGCCTGGGATATAAGCCGGAGCCCTCACTGCAGATATTTGCAGAAATAAACAAAAGTACCATGCGTGCAGCGGTATTCTGTGCGGGAGCCGAATATTGCTATCAACAGCAGTTTTTCATCAGAGCAGGCATCACAACAGGGCCTTCGCGATACACTTTTGGTGCCGGACTGAGGATGAACCGGCTGAAGATCGATGTTGCGTCCTCTGTTCATTCATGGCTGGGATATTCACCACAGATTTCATTCACCTATTCCTTTCAGGAATGAGTATCAGGGCCATACTCATAATAACCGGACTTTTTGCGAACAACATGCTGTTTACGCAAAACCCCGACAGCCTGCTGACGGCAGGCAGGGAAGTGATACAGCGCCAGGTAGAATATTATGAAGAAACTGAAGACAATGATGCCGGCCTGAACGATCTTACGGAAGCCCTCGAATACCGCCTCGAAGAACCGCTGAATATCAACGATGCCACATCTGCCGAACTCAGAAAGCTCGGATTACTGAACGATATACAGGTAAAAAACCTTATCGATTACAGGAATAAATACGGCAGGTTTTATTCTATCTATGAGCTCAAAGCCATTGAAGGGCTGGGACGCATGAGCCTGGAAAAGATCATGCCATTTGTGCTTGTCGGGCCACCAACAGAAAAAGCTCCTCCGGCAAAAAAGCTGCTGCGAGGCCGGCATGAACTGTTTCTGCGCGCCGAACGAAAAATTGTGTCGCGTGCCGCTTATCATATCCCTGCCGACAGCCTGCAAAGTGAACAGCCCGGATCGTTTTACCTTGGCGACCCCAACCGTTATTACCTCCGCTACCGTTACCGGGCAGCCAGGCACTTTGGCCTGGGCCTCACGGCCGATAAAGACGCCGGTGAAATGTTTTTCTCTCCGCTTGCGGGAATCACCCCCGACATCAGGCAGAACCTTGGAAAACAATGGGGTTTCGACTTTTATTCAGCACATATTGAATTAAAAAATATTGGCATACTCAGGTCGTTGGTGATCGGCGATTACCACACGCAGTTCGGGCAGGGGCTGACATTGTGGACCGGGACTTCGTTTTCGGGGGGTGCCGGCCCCTCGGGTTTTAAAAAGTTTGCTGCAATGGTCAAACCCAACACATCAGCCAATGAAAACAGCTTTATGCGGGGGGTGGCCATCAGGCTGCACAGAAAACGTTTCGACCTGAACATTTTCTATTCCCGGAAGAAAACCGATGCAAATCTTAGCAGTACCGAAGCCGGAGACAAGACTATTGCCACTTCGCTTCCCGATGCGGGATATCATCGCAGCCTTAGCGAGATCAGCAAAAAAAATGTTATGCTGCAGCAATTCTGGGGCGGTCATCTATCATATGCCAACAGGAGGGTGCGGCTGGGGGTAACTTCATACCGTACCCTTTTCGACATATCACTGCTTCCCGACGACATTCCGGCCCGGGCATTCCAGTTCAGGGGCAAAGAAAATGTTAATGCAGGTGTAAATTTTGAGATCCTTTTGAATAAAACAATGCTGTATGGCGAATTTGCAATGAGTTTAAATGGCGGATGGGCAATGCTTGGCGGCATAACACATAATACAGCCAATGGCAATGTACTGGCCCTGCAGTACCGTGAGTACCGGAAAAATTACCAGAACCTAATGGCCGGGGCCTATGGAAGGCGAAGCAACAATGCCAATGAACGGGGCATCAGGCTGGCACTTGAAACAAGCTTGCATCCCGATCTTGGCCTGCACATCTATTCCGAACATTATGCTTACCCCTGGCTCACCACCAGGATGGCCAATCCTTTCAGGGGAATAAAAAATGAACTTCTGCTGGATTATACGCCACAACGCAATACCAGACTTACGCTGAAGTATCGCTATCAAAAATCACTGGCCAAAAGCAACGACAAGCTGAACTGGTTTGATGAGGCATACCATGAATGCAGCCATAAGATCAGTGTCAGGGCCAGGAAACAAGTGATCGCGTGCTTATCGATCAAGAGCCAGGCAGACTTTGTAATAGTGGCCAACGACAGGCAGGCAGCAAAAAGTCAGGGCAGCCTGCTAAGCATAGACATATTCTATCATCCTGTACGTATTCCGCTAAAACTAAGTTTCCGCTATGCCTTGTTCAATACCAGCGATTATGCGGCAAGACTGTATGCTTATGAGCATGATGTTTTATATGCTTCCTCCATTCCGGCCTATTATGGAAAGGGTTTCCGCACTTATTTGCTGGTAAAATATGAAATAAGTTCGTGGTTCGATGCCTGGCTGCGGTTTTCGCTTACCAACTTTACCGACCGCAGGATCATCAGCTCCGGCCCGGATGAAATTAAGGGCAGCAAAGTGCCCGAAATTAAAATACAATGCCGGATAAAGCTATCACCTCCCGCCAGCGCGCGTATTCGACGCATGCAAGAATGTCGCTCGTCTCCGCAACATTAAGTCACGCGGCAGAGACGCACGCCAGCGGGGTCAAGTTAATGTGAAATTATCAATCGCTCTGTTAAAGAGTGTTTGACTTCAAATAAATTCGGACACTTTTCGGTTAAATGCTAATTGTACTTTTTTGTTTTTCAAATATACATTATTTCATTTTTTATTCCTAATAAATATACGGCAATTGGACTTATGATACAGCATCAATTGAATTAGACTCCAATAAGGCAACACTCCCGGCTTGTATTTATGTTGATCCTAATATTGACCTCCGCTGGCGCGCGCCATCGGGTGACAAGGCTACTTAAAAAATAATTTACCACTCTGATAAACCAAACCCGAAACAGATCTGATCACATAAACATATATGCCGGAAGGAAGTTGCTCGCTGCTGAAGCGATTTACGCCATGATCAAGACTTGATATATTCATCACACTTTTTCCATGCGCATCATACAACAGAAAATTATAATGGCCTGCCGGGGCTTGCAGATCCACTGTAAAAAGACCGCTAACAGGATTTGGATACACGGCAGGTTTGCCGGTTTGGTATATTCCGTCTTCCTCAATTTTAACCGGAATCTCAGGATGATAAAATGCCTCATCAAGGATCCACGAGTTGGGGTCGACCTGTATCATGCTTACCGCCTCACTTACCGCCTGGGTATACACCTGGTATATTTCATCATTCCATACCTTTATGATCGTATCGCCTCCACCTTCATACAATAACTTAAGCTCTACAGGCATTTCGAAAAGGGGCCGGTGCCCCTGAGCGCCCTGAACCTGCTTGAGAACAAAAGCAAGCTCAGCGCCACGGTTCTCAAAATTAAAATGATAGACCGGATAATAGGCATCATACACCCACTGGTCGAAGAAATAACCCAGATCAAGGCCCGAAATATCCTCGCACACCTGCTGAAGATCCTCCGTTACGGCCTGGCCATACATCAGGTCAGGATCAGTGGCATAGGCATAAACGCAATCGTTAAAAATGCTGTCGCCAAGCACTCCCCTGAGCATGTGCAGCACATAGGCGCCCTTACTGTAAATGATCCCCTGGAAAATACCAAAAGTATCGTTGGCATTCTGCAGGTATAGGCTTCCCCCGTTCCAGTACTGAAAACTACTCATGTATGCCTGGTATGCACCAAAGCCATTTACTTCTTCCTGGTAAATGGCTTCCGAATAACTGGCAAAGCCCTCGTTCAGCCAGGCATGGTTCCAGCTTTTACAGGTGATCATATCACCAAACCACATATGACCCAGTTCATGAACAGAAACGTTGAACCACGAAAGAGACATATTGTTTGTTATGGTGTTTGTTTGATTTTCAATGGCTCCGTAAAAGCCCAGTTGGGTCATCCCATATTTCTCATCCGAAAAGGGATACTCGCCAAATTTCTCAGAAAAAATATCAAGTGCCTGCGGCATATCCACTACGCCGGCCTGCGAAACAGCCAGATCCTGCTGAAAAACATAATAGTCGAGCGGATACTCCTCACCGTAGATGCCGGTATATGTTTCTCCAAAATGCACAAAATTAGAAATAGCCACCATCACATAGTAGGGCACAACAGGATAGCGATGCCTCCATTGATAAGTCTTCGACGTTGTATGGTCGATCACATTCCCGGGCAAACCATTCGAAACGGCAATAAGTTCCTTGCCATTCACCAGCTTAACGGGTATTGTAATATCCACATAAACAGAGTCAGGCTTATCAGAAGGCCCGTCCTTACACGGGTACCAGTAATGGGCAAGGTATGGTGTCGACAGGGTGGCTATGATCGGTTCATTGTTATGATGTGTTTCGTACCTGAGGCCTTTGTATCCTCCGGCAAGTGCCGGCACACCATGATAGCTGATAAGCAGCCCGGCAGTATCGCCCGGCCCGTATATATCGTCCAGAATGATCAAAATTGAATCGCCACTACGGCTAAAGCCTGTTGTATTGCCGCTCACCGCATCTACCGACAGGGCACTGTTCAGACTCAGGCAAACCTGGTCAACTCCGGACTCAACTGCCTCGAAGCGGCAGGTGACAGTTCCCTCGATGTATGGCGAATCAATTGCGATATACAGGTCGAGATAATAAAAACCAACGTCAATATTGGTATCCGGAATATGGTCTGCGCTAAGGCGCACAAACTCTTTAAAAGTATTCCGTTCGTGGTGGTAGAACTCCTCCATGGGCTGCCGTTGCTGCGAAAAAGTGATAAAAAAAAACAGCAGAACAAAGCTGATGAAGAAGAACAAACGTTTCATTGGATGGATGTTAATAAAGTTTCGTACGCTTAAGCAGATAAGGATGTAAAACCTGCTTAAAGCCCGCATTGATATCGGCGGCCACAAAGTCGATCAAATATTTACCGCACCTGAGTTTGAGCTCCTTCACAAAATCGCCAACACTTTCAACATATTCTTTGCGTATTTCGAGGGGGGTCAGCCTCATTTCCTCACCACTTTCCATGTCGACAAATTTATAGGGCCTGTTATCAAAGTCAAAATCGAGTTCCTTTGCCTTGTCAAGCACATGAAACAGGATCACTTCGTGTTTGTTGTAACGCAAATGTTGCAGGGCGGAGAACAATTCATCGAGATCGCCGTGGCGCTCCATCATATCACTGAATATCACCACGAGTGATCGTTTGTGGATGGTATCGGCAATCTGGTGAATGGCAGAAGCTGCCATAGTAGGTTTCCTGATCTTTGGCGCCAGCGGTTCGAGCAGCTTTTCCATCTCGGTATAAAGGTATTTCATGTGCACCCTTGTCGACCGCGCCTGTGTCGACAGTTCGATCTTGTCCGAAAACAGGCTTAACCCGACAGCATCGCGTTGCCGTTGCAGAAGGTTGATCAGCGCTGCGGCGGCATATACCGAGAAAGTGATCTTGTTGGGGTTGTCGATGCTGATATCTTTTTTCACCGGAAAATACATCGAGCTGGAATTATCGATGATGATCTGGCAACGCAGGTTCGTTTCCTCTTCGTAGCGTTTTACGTAGAGTTTATCGGTGCGTGCATAGAGTTTCCAATCAATATGCCTGGTAGATTCGCCCTGATTATATTGACGGTGTTCGGCAAATTCTACTGAAAAACCATGAAAGGGGCTTTTATGGAGGCCGGTAATAAACCCCTCCACCACCTGGCGGGCAATAAATTCAATCGAGCCAAACTGCTGCAAACGGTTATGATCGATCGAATAGGTCATAATAATGTAACTTATATGTACGCGTGAAGACGCACATTGCTGCGCGTCTCCCAATAATTTTGTGATAAATATTACTTTATATCAGCTTTTGAAGTTTACCTTCAAGCACCTGCCTGGGCACTGCACCAACTTGTTTATCGACCATTTCTCCTCCTTTGAAGAACAATATGGTGGGGATGTTTCTGATCCCGAATTTTGCTGTCACGCCGGGGTGGTGGTCAACATTCAGTTTACCCACAACAGCTTTTCCTTCGTATTCCTCACCAAGTTGGCTGACGATCGGGCCAACCATGCGGCACGGGCCGCACCATTCTGCCCAAAAATCAACAATTACAGGTTTATCGGATTGAAGAACCAGCTCTTCAAAGTTTGCATCGGTAAATTCTAAAGCCATCTTTCTATCTGTTTATGTTTAACAATATTTTAACTGCAAAATTATAATTTTATTCTTTAACCTTCAGCTTATTATATTAACATATCGTTATTAATCAATTAATTTTAAACTCAATATCAGGCATTTCCCTGAGTTCACGGATAAAAGCAGCCGGGTCGACACCTTGCTTGCGTGGTTGCATATGCAGGGCTTTCCGGCTATCGTCTTCCTCAATCCTGAACTTAATCTGACAATTGCCTTTTTTATTTTTCAGCATTTTCCTGAGTTTTCCGGTGAGGGCCGCTGTAATATCTTTTGCTTTCAGGCTAATGGTTATGGTTTTTGTATATTTTGCTATGGCCTCAGCCAGCAGGCTCATCCCGTTTACCTTTATTTCGAGTTGTTCCTGGCCGCCCCGGCGAAACTGCACCTTCACATTAACAAGTACGTTGGTGCCATCGATGAGGAAATGTTTCAACCTCAGGTAATCTTCCGAAAAAAGAAAGAATTTTTTACTGTCATTAAAATCTTCCAGGATAAAAGTCCCGAAATAATTTCCATTTTGTGTAAGCCGTTCACTTGCCTCAGTGATCATCCCGGCCAGGGTAAGCTGTCGGCCTGCATATTTTCCGATGTTGTTAAACACCTCCCCTATGGTCACATCACAGAAGTTTTCGATCTCAAAAGCAAAATCATCAAGCGGATGGCCAGAGATATAGAAGCCGGTTACTTCTTTTTCTTTGCGCAATTGCTCGATCTTTGAATAGGGATTGCAATCGGGCATTTCAGGGTCGGGGGCTTCGGCGAGGCTGTCATCGCCAAATAGCGATTGCTGTGCCGAATTCTTTTTTTCCTGATAGCTGCTGCCATGCCTGATCACTTTTTCAAGAAAGATGGAATCATCAGAGTTTTGACGATAAAAAAACTGAGCCCTGTGTGTCCCTTCAAAGTTATCGAATGCGCCTGCTTTTGCAAGTGCTTCGAAACAGCTTTTATTTACTGCCTGCAAGCTAACCCGCTTGGCCATATCGAAGATGCTCAGAAATGGCCCGTTGGCTTCGCGTTCCTGAACAATGGCCTTCACCGCTGATTCGCCTACGCCTTTGATGGCTCCCATACCAAAACGTATGGTGCCTTTCCGGGTAACGGTAAAATTATATTCGCTTTCATTCACATCAGGGCCAAGGACTTCGATATTCTGCCTTTTACTTTCATCGATAAAGAATGTGATCTTCTTAATATCATTGAGGTTATGAGTAAGCACTGCAGCCATGTACTCTGCGGTATAGTGTGCTTTAAGATAGGCTGTTTGGTAGGCAATAACCGAATAGGCAGCGGAGTGGGAGCGGTTAAAACCGTACTCGGCAAAACGCTCCATAGTGCCAAAGATCTCCTCGGCCTTTTCTTTTTCGATGTTTTTTGCAAGGGCTCCTTTCACAAATTCGATCTTCTGCTCCTGCATGATACCGGCTTTTTTCTTTCCCATTGCCCGGCGGAGAATATCCGCTTTACCAAGCGAAAAGCCCGCCATGAGCTGCGCAGTTTGCATGATCTGCTCCTGGTATACCATAATGCCATAGGTGGGTTTCAGAATTTCTTCCAGCATGGGATGTGGATAATTCACTTTCTCCCTTCCTTGCTTACGGTTGATGTACACCTCAATAAACTGCATGGGGCCCGGCCGGTAAAGGGCGTTCATCGCAATAAGGTCTTCGATGTTGTTAGGTTTCAGCTCTTTCAGGTGCTTGCGCATGCCTTCCGATTCAAACTGGAAAGTACCGATGGTTTCACCCTTTTGATAAAGCTGGAATGTGAGTTCATCATCGAGTGGTATGTTATCAATGTCGATATCTGCATCATAGCTGCTCCTGATATTCCGCAAGGCATCCTTTATGATCGAAAGCGTTTTCAGCCCCAGGAAATCCATTTTGAGCATGCCCACTGATTCAACGAGTTTTCCTTCATATTGGGTCACCATCAGGGTTGAATCTTTAGCAGTGCTCAGCGGTACATGCTCAACCAGGTCGTCAGGACCGATAATTACGCCACAGGCATGGGTACCGGTATGTCGCGCCGATCCTTCGAGGGTTTCGGCCAGTGTCAGGGTTTTCTTTTCCAGTTCTTTTCCTTTTTTCTTTACCTCAGCAAGTTCAGGCACCTCACGGTATGCCTGTGCAAAGGTGATCCCAGGCTTTTCGGGGATGAGCTTGGCCAGCCTGTCGGCATCAGGCAGCGGAAGTTTCAATACCCGGGCCACATCACGAATGGCACTTCTGGCGGCCATGGTGCCAAAGGTGACAATCTGGGCCACTTTGTCCCTGCCGTATTTTTTCACAACATAGTCGAGCACCTTCTCCCGGCCTTCATCATCGAAGTCTACATCGATATCGGGCATGGTCACCCTTTCAGGATTGAGGAAGCGCTCGAAGAGAAGGTTGTACCTGATCGGGTCGATGTTGGTAATGCCGGTACAGTAGGCCACGGCGGAGCCGGCTGCCGAACCTCGCCCCGGGCCAACGATCACCTTCATTTTGCGCGCTTCGGCAATAAAATCCTGAACGATCAGAAAGTAACCCGGAAAACCCATTTCCCTGATCACTTTCAGCTCAAAGTCGAGACGTTCGCTGATCTCATTGCTGAGCTCAGGATACAGCTTTTGAGCACCTTCATAAGCCAGATGACGAAGGTAGTCATCTTCCGATTCAAAACCTTCGGGCAGGGGAAAGTGCGGCAACACGATCTTTTTGGTGGTGATCTCATAATCCTCAACTTTAGCAACAATCCCGGCAGTATTGCTTAAAGCCTCGGGATGTTCCCCGAACAGTTCAAGCATCTGTTCAGGTGTTTTCAAAAACTCCTGTCCGGTATAATGCATACCCGAAACATCGTCGAGGTCTTTGCCGGTATTCAGGCAGATCAGGATCCGGTGGGCCTGAAAGTCATTTTCGTTGATAAAATGAACATCATTGGTGGCAATCAGCTTAACATTATATTTTGCGGCAAGTTCTATCAGGACTTTGTTTACACTTTTCTGCTCGGGCAATCCATGGTCCTGCAATTCAAGATAGAAATCCTCGCCAAAAATGTCGAGGTATTCCTGCAAGGCCAGTTCCGCACGTTCGATGCCATGGTTCATTATGGCACTGGGTATTTCGCCTCCCAGGCAAGCCGAGGAAGCAATGATGCCTTCATGGTATTCACGCAGCAATTCCTTGTCGATCCGCGGATTGTAATAAAATCCTTCGAGGTAACCTTTCGAGCTGAGCTTGGCAAGATTATGATAACCCGCTTTATTTTTTGCAAGGAGGATGAGGTGATAACTCTTACGGTCTTGCTTGCCTGCCTTATTATGGCGGCTTTCGGCAGCAACATATACTTCACAACCAACAATGGGCTTGATCCCCTTATTCCGTGCAGCCTGAATAAACAAGGGCACGCCAAACATGTTTCCGTGATCAGTGATGGCCAGGGATTTCATGCCGGTTGCAGCCGCTTTTTCTATGAGCGCATTGATCTTACTGGCCCCGTCGAGGATTGAAAATTGTGTGTGTACATGAAGGTGCGTAAACTCAGGCATTTGAAGGTATGATGTTGTTGGATTACTAGAAACTGCCCGACAAAATTAGCGAAAAAGCAAGTGCAATTTTTCATTGTTAATAAAATGTGAAGATAAATCAAAAGCGATTGCCAATACCATATCTTGCTGATTATACATATGTTATAAATGCAAAACACCGCTATGTTATTGAGTTTGGGATGGATATGTACAGCGCTTATGTGTTGATTGATCTATAGCAAATGAACGCGGCTGATATGATGCTCTGCGTTTATGCCAAAAAACAGGCTGTATGCAAGCCGGTTGATCAAAAAGCCGTATATTTGAAAAAAAAGACAATGGAACTTGCCAGGGAAAATAAACTCGAAGCCATCGCCGACCTCAACAGGGCTTTTGCCGAGAAGTTAAATATTGAAGATATCCCTGCAGAAGAGCAGCGTGAGAATATCCTGAAAATGATACAACAAACCGATGAACAATGTTTTAGCGTTCTGGCAGCCTTTAACAATGCCTGGCTGGCTTACGATTATGTGAGGGGTGATAAAGAGCTCAGGCATAAAGTGGAAGATGTATGGAGGATGGAGGTTGACCGGCATCGCGAAGCCCTTGACGATTGTATGGACAGCATGTATACACTGGCCGAAGAAATGGACGTAAACCTTGAACCGCTGAAGTTGCGGTTGAAATGGCTTTAAATTATCAGCCTATTCCTTTTTTATTTCAAATAATATTCGGATATTTGCACCCCCAAAATTGGGGATAAAACAATATTTAATCATTTTACAAATTCATTATGCCAACAAAAATCAGATTGCAGAGACGGGGTAGGAAGGCCAAGCCTTTTTATCATATCGTCATTGCGGATGGTCGTGCACCACGGGACGGAAAATTTATTGAGAAGATTGGCACCTACAATCCGGTTAGCCTGCCGGCCGACATCCAGCTCAACTTCGACAGGGCCCTTTACTGGCTCCAGTCAGGCGCACAGCCTACCGACACCGTAAGAACTATATTATCTTACAAAGGTGTACTCTACAAAAACCATCTCCTTAAAGGAGTTAAAAAAGGCGCACTCACCGAAGAACAGGCGGAAGTCAGATTCCAGACCTGGTTGAGTGAAAAGGAAAACAAGATCGAACAGTCGGTAAAAGACAAAGAGCTTGCCGAAAAAGATGCGCTCAAAAAAGCCCTCGAAGCAGAAAAGCTTGTAAAAGAGAAAAGGGCCAAGGAAATTGCTGAGAAACGTGCTGCTGCAGTTGAAAAACAGGTAGCAGCCGTGAAAGCAGCTACAGCCGGAGCTACCGCTGATGAGGACACCGGCGAAACTGCTCCGGCAGAAACAGCGGCCGAAGAAGCAACAACCGCCGAAGCTCCTGCAGAAGAAACAAAAGCTGAAGAAACCCCCGAAGCAGAAGTGAAGGAGGAAGAAAAAGCCGAAGAGCCTAAGGAAGCGCCGAAGG
>JAVVEM010000065.1:0-9364 GCA_032250805.1 Bacteroidales bacterium | reverse complement strand
CTAAAGATATGTTCTGGTATATAGCATGGAGAAATGTCTGGAGAAACAAGCTCCGCAGTCTGGTGGTGATCATGGCCACAGCCATCGGCTTATCCGGCAGCCTTTTCATGATCGCCCTCATGAATGGCATGATGCAGCAAAAGGTAGATGCCACCATCGAAAATGAGATCTCAGAAATGCAGATACACAACCCGAAATTTCTTGAGGACGAATCTGTTCAATACCATATTGATGAACCGGAAAGGATTGTAAATTACCTGAAAAATGACGACAGGGTGCAGTCATTCAGCCTCCGTGTCAAGGCCACGGGTATGGCCAGCACGGCCCACTCCGGCAACGGAGTAATGATCAACGGCATCAGGCCCGAACAGGAAAAAGAAGTATCAGCCATTAGCAACAAGGTTTATGCCGGTACATATTTCGAAAACCAATCAAGGATCCCTTCCATCGTAATTTCAAAAGAGCTTGCCGAACACCTGCAGGTTGAAGTGGGCAAAAAAGTGGTGCTCACCACCACGGCGCTCAACGGCGAAACCATTCAAAGCCTCTTCAGGGTAGAAGGGCTTTACCGAACCTCCAACAAGATGTTTGACGAAATGAATGTGTTTATCCTGGGCCCGGAGTTGCAGAAAATGGTTGGATCGGACGACCACATCGTTTCTGAAATCGCCATACGTTTCACTGATAACACTGATATCGATGAGGTTCAAGCACATATGCAGGATAAGTTTCCGGATCTCAGCATACTTAGCTGGAAGGAACTGGCGCCCAGTCTTATGGCCATACTGGGCATGATGGATCAGTTTGCATACATCCTCATCCTGATCATTCTCATCGCCCTGGTATTTATCATCGTAAATGTTATGCTTATGGTGATCATTGAACGTACCCGGGAGCTGGGCATGCTCATGGCCATCGGCATGAACAGGGGCAAAGTATTCAGAATGATCATGCTGGAAACAGTGTTCATGTCGGTAACGGGAGCTGCAATTGGCGTTCTCCTGACGATCATCACCGTCAGGCTGACAAACAACATTGGCATAAACTTCGCCGCATGGTCGGAGGGCTTCGAAGCCTTCGGCTACAGCGCGCATGTTTACCCGGTAATAGAGACGGCATTTTACTTTTTCCTCGGCATCATGGTGATACTGGCGGCCATGCTCGCCTCGGTTTGGCCTGCCCGTAAAGCCCTTAAATTGCAGCCGGCAGAAGCAGTCAGAGAAGAAACATAATGAAAATGAAAAAACATCATAAAAATATTATCCTTTTGATGGCCACAATTTTGCTGGGTTGTGACAGCCTTGCCCAGACCCCTGTACTCAATGAAGAAAAGTACCGGGAATACCGCGAGTGCTTGCGCAACGAATTTATGATCGGCATCGGCCCCGGCATGGGCATGAGCCTCCCTGCAAGCATCCGCGATACTGCCGCCGGAATCCTGCAGTGGACCGACTGCACCATGGCCCATGGCGAATACCTTGCCGTGCTGGGCATGGAGTACAAGATACTCGAAGGGCGGGCAGAAGATACCGAACAAACCAAAGAAGAACTTTTTTATGCCCTTTACGCCCTGAACAGGCTCGACTATACAGCCGAAACCTTTTTCGGGGGAACACCCAGTTTAAATGGGTTTTTTATCCGCGACGACATCTCCGAAGATTCGCTCAACATGGATACCGTACTGGCCCATCTCAACCAGGGATTGCCGCAATACGAGATCAGCGGTCTCGACTCGGATTATATGGACGAGATCCCCCGAAACAACGAAGAAAGCCTCGACCAGGCCATATTGCTGGTTACCGGACTGGCAGTGATAAAAAAATGCGTGCCGGAAGATTTAGAATACAGCATGGATGGCGAAGTGCAGCAGTTCCAGGATTTCGAAACATCGATAAGCCTGGAGGCCGGGCACATCCTTACGCGGATCGTCAACTACATGAAAGAAGGCGATTCCGTTACCGTACACCTCGACCCTGACGATCCAAACCTTTATGGGATACAGGGAGAAGCATGGGATTTTATTATCAAAAACCCGCTGACGATGCAGGAAGTCTTGCGCGGTCCCAATGCATTTTTCCTGTCGAAAGGCTATACATCGGCAAAATTCCATGCCACCGGCCTCTTCTCCCCTACTACTGACCTGACGGCCGATACAATCACTGATTCCTTATTTATTGTCTTTGAAAATTTAATTATCCCCAACGACCAGGATTTCAAGGTGATCAACCTCAATGCCATGGCCAACTTCTGGCCCGACGGGCTGCAGGAAGATACCACCAACACTGAATACAATGCCCGCGTGCTTGGTCCCCGGGCAAAACAGCAATATTACGAATGGATCCCGATGCTGCACCAGGTGATATTCGGCGGGGAGAACAACTACCTGATGAGCGCGGTTCCCCCCGACACTGTTTTCTATAACGACCCGGAGGGATATTACGAATACCTTCTTCATCTGGCACCAGTGGAAGGACCCTATAATTACGGCAACGGATATTATCCGAATTACGAGTGGAGCACTACATCACGCACGATACAGCCGGCCCGGCGCGGAGATATAACAACACCCTTCACCGGCCACTACAACGGGCTCGATTACATGCTTTACTACAATATGTTCAATCTGCTGTTTGAAGGGCCGACAGGTGAGGCAGAGCAGCATCAGGCAGAATTCTCGCTGTATCCCAATCCTGCCAGTAACAGAATAGTTATAATAACATCTTATACCCGGGGGGATTATAGTTTAAGCATATTTAGTACCCGCGGAGAGAAAAGGATGGAAGGCAGTTTTTCAGGCCCCGAGCATTATTTTTCGATAGCCGGGCTGCCGCCGGGTATTTATTTCGTCGTTCTCACAGCTGGCAATAACATAACAACAAAGAAATTAATCAAACATTAATAAAACACGGTAAGATGTCAATAATCAAGATCACCAACTTACACAAAGTTTACGACGAGACCAGCGTGCCTGTGCATGCACTCAACGGAATCGACCTCGTTGTAAAAGAAGGGGAGTTCACTTCCATTGTAGGCCCTTCAGGTTCGGGAAAGACCACACTGCTCAACATCATCGGCGGACTTGACTCTCCCAGCCGCGGCAGCGTCCAGATCAACGGAACCAAGATCAGCGGCATGAAATCAAGAAAGCTCATCGATTTCCGTCTGCACAATATCGGTTTTGTTTTCCAGGCATTCAACCTTATCCCGGTACTTACGGCCCTGGAAAATGTTGCCTTTATCATGCAGCTACAGGGAGAGTCGAAGAAAAAGCGCCACAACAGGGCCATGGAGTTACTCGATGCGGTTGGCATTGGAGAAAAAGCCGATCAGCGCCCGGGGAACCTCTCCGGAGGGCAGCAGCAGCGGGTGGCCGTTGCAAGGGCACTGGCCTCAAAGCCCAGGTTTATCCTTGCCGACGAGCCTACGGCCAACCTCGACTCGAAATCTACCAGCGAGCTGCTCGACATTATGCAGAAGATGAACAAAGACTCCAACATTACCTTTTTGTTTTCTACCCACGATCAGAGGGTTGTTGATAAGGCAAGAAGGATCATCACCATTGAAGACGGAAAAGTGGCATCAGATGAAAACGTTCAATAAATATATCCTGACATTAATATTGCTCTTTGGAACAGCTTCGGCGGTGGCCCAGGAAACAAACCGCAACTGGAGCCTGAACGGACACCTGCAAAGTATGGGTACCGTGTGGGTGCAGGAATGGGATGGTGTTTGGCTGACTCAGACCGATATCCGCAACAGGCTCGACTTTCGCTGGTATCCCGGGGATCTCTCCCTGCATATCGGTATGCGGAACAACTTTTCGTACGGGCAGATACCCACGCTGTACAACACTTTCCTGGACGACATTATTGCTCAGGATGCGGGATACCTCGACATGACCAGAATGATTGCGAATGACACATCTTACTATATTACCACCAACTTCGACAGGTTCAGCCTGAGCTATTCGGCAGGCAGCTTCCAGGCCACCATCGGGCGGCAGCGCATCAACTGGGGCATCAACTATGTATGGAATCCCAACGATATTTTCAACACCTTCGATTATTTCGACTTCGACTATGTTGAACGGCCGGGTTGCGATGCCGTGCACCTGCAGTACTATACCGGGGCAACCTCATCAGTTGAAGCAGCGGTAAAGATCGACAGTAAAGAAAGGCTTACCCTGGCCGGGATGTACCGCTTTAACAAATGGTATTACGACTTTCAGTTTTTGGGCGGATACATGACCGGCGATTACGTTGTTGGTGCAGGATGGTCGGGGAGTATCAGGGGTGCCGGATTCAATGGTGAGATGAGCTATTTCCACCCCGAAGAAAATTTCGCCGACACGAGCGGCATCCTTGTTGCGTCTATTGGGGCAAACTATACCTTTAAAAACAGCCTGATGGTTCAAATTTCGGGACTTTACAACAGTGATGGCACGACCGGTCCGGCAGGCATGGGCGCATCGTTTTTCGTTAACAGGGAAATATCGGCCAAATCGTTTACGCTGGCAAAATATTCGCTGTTCGGCAATATCTCCTACCCCATCACCCCGCTCATCAATGCCAGTCTTGCAGGCATGTTCAACCCTTCCGACAAATCTGTTTTCGCCGGCCCCACCATCGACATATCGCTCACCAGCAATATCAGCTTTCTGATCACCGCGCAGATGTTCTTCGGCGAGGATGGAACAGAATTCGGCGATTACGGCAAGCTGGCCTACGGCAGGCTGAAGTGGAGTTTCTAGAGAATTATTTAGCCATTTACCGTATTGGGCATTTTTCATGTTACATGTTTTTCAGGTGGCATATGACACATGATAAATGGTGCATGGTGCATGAGATATGTACGTGCGACATTTTTCGATTTTGGGTACTAATATATAGAAGCTGATAACAATAAGTCGAAGTGTTATGGTAAGAATATTAAAAGCGGATATTGATTCGATTCCTGCGATGATACTTTTTATAAGGGGGAAAAAGGTAATTATTGACAGGGATCTTGCTTTGCTCTATGGTGTAAAAACAAAACGTCTGAATGAGCAAGTAAAAAGGAATATTAAACGTTTTCCGGATGACTTTATGTTTCAATTGACCAGGGAAGAGTTAGAGGAGGTGGTCGCAAATTGCGACCACCTTAATCAGCTAAAATTTACTACCTCGATGCCGCGTGCATTTACCGAACACGGTGCAATGATGGTTTCGGGAATCCTGAATACAGCAGCAGCAATTGAAATGAGCATATATATTGTCAGGGCATTCATTAAGCTCAGGGAAATCCTTGCCTCTCATGACAAACTGGAGAGAAAAATATTTATGCTTGAGCAGAAGTACGACAGAAACTTTGCCATCGTTTTTGAAGCCCTGAAAAAACTAATTAAGGAAGATGCTGCACCGCGGAAGCGAATCGGATTTAAGCCTGATGGATGACACAGGGGATGGGGGGATGGGGAGAAAGAAATGATGAACACTGAACAGGCCTGCCTACCGGCCTTGCTCCGCCGAAGCTACGCGAAGGCGATGCAGGCAGGGAACGCAGAAGTTTTACGACTAAACGACTCATCGAATAAACGAATACCGAAACAATTGAGCTAAAGTGAGCTAGAGTGAACTAAAGTTATATTAGCCAATTATCACTGAAACACTGAAACACTGAAACCCCCGAGGCTTCGTTGCAGGCACCGAGTTCACGGGTCAAGCTATTTAACAGTTTAGCAATTAACATTGCATTTCCCTCTCCATTCGCGTAGCGGATATTCATTTGGCATTAAGCATTTTGCATTTTACATGTTCTATTTAATTCAAATGGTATATGATACATGATAAATGGTGCATGGTGCATGAGATATGTACGTGCGACATTTTTCGATTTTGGGTACTAATAGATAGGGAGATTTATAAATTACAAACATCCGATATTATGGGAAATAATGAAATCGTCATTCCGGATGAAGCGATAGTGAATAAGATATATCTTATTCGTGGACAAAAAGTGATGCTTGATCATGACATCGCAGTGCTATATGGTGTTGAAACAAGAAGGTTAAACGAACAGGTTAAAAGAAACCATCTCAGGTTTCCGGATTCTTTTATGTTTAAACTAACAAATGATGAATACATGCACTTGAAGTCGCAAAATGCGACATCAAGTTGGGGTGGACGCAGAAAACTGCCATATGCATTCACGGAGCATGGTATTTTGATGCTTGCCAATGTGTTAAAAAGTGAAAGAGCCATAAAAGTAAGTATCCGGTTGATAGAAGTATTTGTTAAAATACGTGAATTTTTCCTTAGCCGGCGTGATATTGAAATACGGTTGGAAAAGGCTGAAGGATCTCTTGAAAAACATGAAGGCTTAATCCTTGAAATACTGAAATACATCAGGCAGATCGAAAAGGAAAAGCAGGAACAGCGTGACCAGAACAACAGAACGAAGATCGGGTTTAAAACAAGCAAGGATGAAACAGGAAATGGATAATACCGTAAGCATACACATTAAGAAGTTCCGGCAGTGGATGCGGCAGCGCCGGTATGCGGAGCAGACCATAAAGACCTACACGGGCATGCTGGAGGTGTTTTTCTCGCATTTCACCGAAAAGCGGGTTGAGGAGATCAGGATTTCCGATATTGAGGAGTTCAATTATTACCATGTGATCGGCAAGGGCTTTTCGGCCAGTTATCAGAACCAGGTGATCAACGCCATCAAGTTATTTTATCTGAAGATGCTGGGGATGAATATAGCCCTGAAGGAGCTGGAGCGGCCGCGGAGGGGACGGCCGTTGCCGAAGGTGATCCCGAAGGAGGCGGTGAGGGAGATGCTGCAGGGCATCGGCAACCTGAAGCACCGTGCGGCCCTGACCATGGTTTACTCACTGGGACTGCGGCGTGGTGAGCTATTGAATATCCGGCTGCTTGATCTCAGTTCGCGCGACCTCACCCTGTCGGTAAGGAATGCCAAGGGGAATAAGGACCGGGTGTTGCCTGTGTCTGAGAAGCTTATGAGGCTGATCATAACGTATTACCGGGCTTACAAGCCTGTTTACTGGTTATTTGAGGGTGAAAAATCTGGCCGGCAGTACTCTGCCACGAGCATGGCCAACATTTTTCACCGCAATTTGGAAAAGGTTATAAAAAACCATAACTTTACCCTTCATTGTTTAAGGCATAGTTTTGCGACTCATTTATTGGAAGGAGGAACAGATATCAGGTTTATCCAGGAGATGCTGGGCCACAAGTCGATGAAAACTACGCAAATTTATACTCATGTGAGCACGAAGAGCCTTCGCAATGTGAAAAATCCAATAGAAGATTTTGACATATAAACAACATACAAATATGTTCTTACCCACCCTGAAGGGTTGCTTAAGAGCATATTTGTTGAATGTATAAACAAGTTATATGCAAGCAATGAAAGAGAAATATTAACCAAATTAAATTATCATGAAAAACTTTACAATTCTTTTAGCAATCATGCTGACAGTAAAACTGGTTTCAGCCCAATGGATTCAGCAAAACACAGGGTATCCAACCAATAATCATAACTTATCTGATATCATGTTTGTAGATCAATTTCACGGTTGGTGCGTCGGTACTGAAGAAAATTATGGCACTATTGATGGGGGAAATACATGGGAATCAATGCCTAATTTACCACATAATACCAATTATTGGGTTTACAATTCCGTATTTTTCATTGATCAATATAATGGTTGGGTTAGCGGAAACTATGGTATATATCATACGAATAATGGAGGTATTGGTTCTTTAGGTACATGGGAAGAACAATTGCACTATCCGGGTCCCCATTTTTTAACCAATAAATTGCTATTTAGCGACACTTTGAATGGTTGGTTAGCCTGTTCTGTGGATTTTTTGGGAAATTATAAGGCTGAAATCTACAAGACAGAGGATGGTGGTTTAAGCTGGATACAAAAATTTGATGGATTTTTATATGGTTGTTTTCTAAATGATATAGTATTCTCTGACGATCTGAATGGATGGGCTGTTGGTAATAAAATAGTACACTCTTCTGATGGGGGTGAAACATGGGACACAATTTCTAATTATCCACATGATTATTATTTCTCATTAAGAATAACATCTATTTGTTTTGTTGATTCATTAACTGGCTGGACAGTAGGTCATACTGAGTTATTACCAGAAAACTATTCTTTGATATATCACACAAGTGATGGAGGAGATAATTGGACAATCCAGGGAGATACTATTAAAGATTATTTTCTGAATGATATAACTTTTACAGACATAAATAATGGATGGGCAGTTGGAACTAACGGGAAAATCATTCATACTTCGGACGGAGGTCAAAATTGGGTACCACAAGAAAGCGGTGTTTCCACCAATTTAAGAAGTGTTTGTTTTATCGATGAGAATTTTGGTTGGATTTGTGGTGATAGCCTAATTGTACTTTACACAGAAAATGGCGGAATTGTTGGATTAAATGATCACTCTAGTATTCCTGGTAAATTGACAATATTCCCTAATCCTTCTAAAGCAACAACTAAAATCAGTTATGAATTAAGAATGAAAGAACAAGCTACCATATCAATTCGAAATATTTCCGGGCAATTACTGAGACGTATTCAAGCGGGTAACAATAAGGTTGGAATTTACGAATTGAATAGTACTGAATTTGCAACGGGAATTTATTTTATCACTTTAATAACTGACACGGGAATTTTAACTGAGAAATTAATAATTGAATAAGAATTGCCTGCATATAACACGGGCTCATAAAGCATGGCGGGAGTTGTGGTAAAAATGAACATTTGGATACCTAATAAACATTACAGTATGTTGAAAGATAAATGTTACAAAACCCGCCACGCTTCATAGCCCCATCCGTTATATGCAAGCAAAAACAAGAAGTACTAACCAAATTAAGTTATCATGAAAAAATTTACAATTCTATCAGCAATTTTGATAATGTCAAACTTGCTATCGGCGCAATGGGTTCAACAAAACCTAAATTATCCAGTTGAGGGTGCATTAACTGATATCTTTTTTATTAATCACAACCATGGTTGGGCTGTTGGAGAATCTGATGAATATGGTTATCAGTATCATTACACAAATGATGGAGGAAATGAATGGCACTCTTTTATGGTATTTTCATTACCTAAAGCTAATAGTATCTTTTTTAGTGATGAAAATAATGGTTGGATAGTATTTGATGGCGGTAATATATTGCATTCAACTGATGGTGGTGGAAATCTTTTTAGTTGGGAATTGCAAGAAAGTGGAACTGGCTATGATTTAATGGATGTTTTTTTTATTGATTCCCTTAATGGTTGGGTAGCCGGGGATAGTTCCTTTTATCCCCAAGTTGGGGTATCTTGTAA
>JAVVEM010000064.1:0-9452 GCA_032250805.1 Bacteroidales bacterium | reverse complement strand
CCCTGATTTAGACCCTGCAATATACATGTACCGGTTTGCAACAAAAGAAGAGCCGGTTTGGTTGGGAGTGATGGTAAAAAAATAAAGAAACCCAATAGTGAAAAAATACTTAATTACATTATTATTGGTGCTGCCAGTTTTCTCGTTGGGTCAGATTACAGATTTATATTCATTTCAAAAACTCATTCTTACGCCTTATTTAATAAGTGGTCAACAATATTTCAAAAATCAAAATTATGACTCCTCATTAATTATTTATTCAATCCCTCAATATTTAAATGAAAATTTCAATTTTAAAATACATGATTTTATAGCGTATGAAATGCATCTATATTTAAAATTAGGAAAGGTAAATTACTATTTGGGAAATCCAACTAAATCTATAGATTACTTAAATAAAAGTCTTGACTTTCAACAGAATAAAAATAATATATCCATACAGGCAACGTGTCATTATTATTTAGGTCTTTGTCATTTTCGAAAACATAATTATTCCAATAGTTTAAAATATTATTTGAAAAGTTTAAAAGCTTTTATTAATCTCAAAGGCAAAAACTCATACAACGAAGCATATATATATCTGAATATTGGAAATATCTATGTGAGAGAGGGAGAATATACCATTGCCATCGATTACTATAATAGGTCATTAAATATACTACAAAATAAAGATTCATTAAGGATTAATAAAATATCCATAATTAAAAATAATCTGGGGTCAATTTATTATGCCACCGGAAATATAGAGAAAGCAAAAAAATCATTTTTAGAAGCCATTTCTCTTTTAGAAAAGGATAAAAATAATATTAATTCTGATTTGGGAATGTACTATAATAATGTTGCTGGAATATTTTTATTTCAGGAGAAATACGATTCGGCCGAATTATATTATCAAAAAAGCATTCAACTGGGAGAGAAGATACTCCCCAAAAATCATATTAAAAAAGTTCAAACATATTTACACTTGGCTATTGTAAATTTGTATCAAAAAAATTATAATTCTGCTTTAAACCTGGTTAATAAATCCATAAATAAAAATTCGTTTTTTTCAGACTCTTTAAGTTTAAAGCTTAATGATTATGAAAGTGTAATTGATTATAATTTAATGACTTCTTCCTTGAGCTTAAAAGCGCAAATATTCCAGGCCCTTTATGAAGAAACGGGGAAACAGTTATATTTTTCAAAAGCAAATGATTCTTTCTGTAAATTATTGGCTTTTACATCTAAATGCATAAAGAATAATGAATTAAGTGAATATTCATTATTTAGTGATATCGTTCGGGATGGAATAAATTCTGCTCTGCATTTTTTCTCAAAATCAAAGTCTGAGAATCGAAATGAGAAACTTTATCAATTCATTGAATTCGGAAAATCCATAAAATTATTAAATAACATTGTTGAATCATATGCTAAGGTTACTGCTAATATCCCTGACTCGCTTATTAAACTTGAAAAGTCCCTTAAGCAATGTATAACAAGTAATGAGATTGAAATTAAAAAAGCTTATTTAAAAAATATTAATACCCCAATAAATGATTTGGATTTACTAGAGGAAAGGGGTATTTTGCAAGATAGTCTTGAGAAATTAATTCATTATTTTGAAAAAAATTATGATAAATATTACGACTTGAAGTATAATTACTCAGTTGTTGATCATAAAAAAGTAATAAATGAATTGAAAGACAGTACAGCAATAATAGAATATTACTGTGCAGATACTAATTTATATGTTCTGCTTTTAAAAAAAGATACACTAAAAGTTCATAGAATTTCAATTTATCCTCTTGAAAATCTTACAAAAAACCACATAAAAAATATTAAGTTTTATAATAATTATTCGTTAGAAGAGACAGGAAGAGAATTATATAATATTCTTTTTAAGACAATAGAAAATGATCTCAAAAACATTAAACACCTGATTATTATTCCTGATGAATTCCTATATTACTTGCCATATGAATCAGTAATTAGCAATACATCCAATAATAACCAACCATTGAATTTTCTAATTTATAATTTTGAATTTTCATACCAATATTCCTCATCAATTTGGTTCTATTCAAACAAAAGAAAATCAAATAGCCAAAACAAAGCCTTCAAATTTTTGGGCATTGCTCCATTTGCTTCGTTTAATGATAACAGTTTACATAAGCAATTACCGTATTCAAAAAATGAGGTCAATAATATAAATAAGATGTTTATTGAGAAAGGCTTTGATAGTTATATTATGTTTGACAGCTGTCTTTCCAAACAGGAAATGATTAAGATGTGCTCTGAATATACTCATATTCATTTTGCAACACACGGTTATTTTAATACTCAAAATCCTGAATTATCCTCAATTACTTTAGGAAACCCGGTTCATTGTAATGATTCATTAACTGAAAATTCTGAATATTCCTTTTATATCAGTGATTCATATAACTTAACCTTAAATGCAGAAATGATTGTTTTAGGTTCATGCAAAAGTGGTATTGGGAAACAGGAAATTGGAGAAGGATTAATATCATTGACAAGGGGATTTTTTTATTCTGGTGCTCAAAATGTATTGTACTCAATATGGGATGTTGACGATCATTCAACCAGTTTGCTATTTGATCATTTCTATTCTTACATGTTGACGGGAGAGTCGCCTAAAACTTCTTTGAGAAAAGCAAAATTAAAATTGTTATCAATGGACAAATATTCTCTGGCTATATTTTGGAGTGGGTTTTTGTTGCTAAGTATTTAAAATTAACAAAATGAAAAAATATTATCTCTTAATTATATTATTAATTCTTTGTGGAAGTTGTCAGAATAGTTCAAAAACAGAAATACCCATACAACAATACAAACAGCTTGAGGGTCTTTGCAAATTATGGGGATTTCTAAAATATTACCACCCTGAGATTGGGAGTGGGGAATTAAACTGGGATAGTGTTTTGTTATGTAAAATAAACACACTTAAAACGCCAATAAATCAGCATCAATATAACGAAACTCTTTTAAGCATCATTCCAGAGGTGAAAATGATAGATTCAATTGTAAAAATTGAAGCCCCGTTTCTATTAAATTTTGATTCAAATATATTTTCAGATACCAGCCTTTTTTCACAATCAATTAGAGATCAGTGCCAACAAATTCTTGCCAATAAATCTCCATACAAAAATTTCTACATACACAGTAACACTTACTCAGAAAACCCGCTTATAATTAACGACTCCTTATTCTATTCATATGATCAAATAAATTTAGAAATACGGCTGCTGGGACTGTTTAGATTGTGGAATATTATTAATTATTATTATCCCTACAAATATTTATTGGATAAAGATTGGAATAGTGTTCTTCAGAGTTATATTCCGCAGTTCATGAATGCTGAAGAAAAATTAGACTATTACTTAATCGTTCGCAGATTTTTATCGGAAATTAATGATAATCATGTATTTGTTTCAAGTAAGCTTTTTTCAGAATACTTTGGACCATACACATTACCTATAGAGTTGAAAGCAATAAACGGAAATTACCTTATCAGTAATATCTATGTTGAAATAAATAATAGTATAAGGATTGGAGATGTATTAAAAAAAATCGATGGTGTTGACATCCAGACTATGGAAAAAGAATATAAATCAATTATTTCATCATCCAATAAAGAAGCTTTCAAAAATATTATCACATTTTATTTATGTAGAACAAAAGACAGTATAGTTAAAATTGAAGTTTCACGAAATAATTCCAAATTTGAATACATTATTACCGCTTATGATAAAGAAAAGACAAAAAAAATAAAATCTTTAAATAACAATGACACCTTAACGTTTTCAATTACTGATGAAATTGCATATATTAATTTGAAGAATTTAAAATATTATCAAGCAGATTCTGTGCTAAATACAGTAAGTCTCTCGAAAGTAATAATCCTTGATTTGCGAAATAATTGTAATTACATCATAGATGAATTAAGTAACTTTCTTTTTGAAAAGCAAATATATTTCTACGATTATTTAGTTCCAAACTATAATTTCCCTGGAATATTTAGTATCAAAAGAGATGGTCACGTTATGCTTGGAACCCCTAATCAAAATCCATATGATGGGAAAATAATAGTGTTAATAAATGAAAATACCCAAAGTATAGGCGAATTCACAACCATGCTATTAGAAAAATATAGCAATACTCTTCTAATAGGAAGTAACACGGCCGGAGCAGACGGGAATGTATCTATTGCTTATCTGCCTGGAAAATTAAAAGTTCATTTTTCGGGTCTTGGAATATATTACCCGGGATTTTCAAAAACGCAAAGAGTAGGAATTACCCCTGATATCGTTGTAAAACCTACTCGTAATGGAATTGCTGCGAATAAAGATGAAGTGTTGAATTTTGCAATACAAAAAGCTAAAGATTCAGTAAATTAAATTGAATATATCAATTTATCCTTCGCAATTATCATCCGAGGTATTTGTTAAACATGTGCAAGCTAAAAAAATAATTCATATACAATGCATGGATCTTCCGCAGCGTACCGGCCCCCCTGCCATATGAACTGATTTTTTTGCTGCCGGGTTTTTCTGCTTCCTGAAAATATTTCGCTCAGAAGCCCCCTCGCCATCATAAATTTTAGCTGCTCCGAAAAAAAATTTCACCCAATACAACCATTTGTTGCTTTTTTCGTAAAATTGAGTACTTTTATTGCTCATTCTTTGCAATATGCCCCCAAACTGAGGCTGTTCATTGTGACTCAGGGGGCGAAGCCGTGCAACACCCCCAATGAATAACTGACCAACCGCAAGCCCACCCCCTCCTCTACCTCCTTAGCATGCTCGACACCCTTATTACCAGCAAAACACGCATTAAACTGCTGCTGAAATTTTTTCTGAACAGCAATGCCAGCTCATACCTACGCAACCTCGGAAGCGAGTTCCAGGAATCGACCAACGGCATACGCCTCGAACTGAATAAATTCGAAAAAGCCGGCCTGCTCACCTCACGCGTGTCGGGGAATAAAAAACTGTATAGTGCCAATACCGGGCATCCGCTGTTTAAGGATATCCATAATATCCTGCTGAAATATATCGGCTTCGACCAGATCATCAGCACCGTGGTAACCAAGCTTGGCGGGGTGAGCAAAGTATACCTGGTGGGCAGCTTTGCCGGCGGGGTCGACAGCGAGATCATCGACCTGCTCATGATTGGCCGCGATATTAACCGCGAATACCTGGCCCGGCTTACCACCAAAGGCGAAAACCTGATCAAACGTAAGATCAGGTACCTCCTGTATACGCCCGAAGAGTTTAATGAAATAAAAAACCGCTACCAAAGCGACGAAATCTTACTTTTGTGGACCCGTAACGGCGAAAATGAAATATAATCCATAAGCAATGATAGTTGACGAAAAAAATATTGGCGTGATCGGCCTGGGATATGTGGGCCTGCCGCTGGCCGTGGAGTTCGGCAAAAAATACACAACCATTGGCTTTGATATCAGCCAGGCCAGGATCGATGAGCTTGAACGCGGCCACGACCGCACCCTGGAGGTAAACAACCAGGAACTCGAACAAGCAGTACATCTGCACTATACCTCCACCCTCGATGATCTGAAACAATGCAACATTTATATCGTTACCGTTCCCACGCCCATCGATAAATTCAAACGCCCCGACCTCCAACCGCTTATCAGTGCCTCCGAGTCGGTTGGAAAGGTGTTGTCGGAAAATGATATCGTCATCTACGAATCAACCGTTTATCCCGGCGCTACGGAAGAAGAATGCGTGCCGGTGCTGGAACATTTCAGCGGATTGAAATACAATAGCGGCTTCTTTTGCGGTTATTCGCCCGAAAGGATCAACCCCGGCGATAAGGTGCACACCTTTACCACTATAAAAAAGGTTACCTCCGGGTCAACCCCCGAAGTTGGAAAAATCGTTGATGCGCTGTACAGGGAAGTGGTAACGGCCGGAACACACCTGGCTTCATCCATAAAGGTGGCCGAAGCCGCCAAGGTGATCGAAAATGCCCAGCGCGACATCAACATTGCTTTTGTGAACGAGCTGGCCATGGTGTTTAACAGGCTGGGCATCGATACCCTCGAAGTGCTCGAAGCTGCCGGTACAAAGTGGAACTTCCTGCCGTTCAGGCCGGGACTTGTGGGGGGCCACTGCATCGGCGTCGACCCCTATTACCTTACGCATAAAGCCCAGGAAGTGGGCTACAACCCCGAGATCATCATCGCCGGGCGGCGCCTGAACGACAACATGGGCAACTTTGTGGCCGCACAGGTGGTCAAGCTCATGATAAAAAAAGAACAACGCATATTTGGCGCCAGGGTGCTGGTGCTGGGCATTACCTTTAAGGAAAATTGTCCGGATATACGCAACTCACGTGCAATAGATATTATAAGAGAACTGGAAGAGTTCGGAATAAAGGTCGAAACCTGCGATCCCTGGGCCGACCCTGAGGAGGTGAGGAAGGAATATGGCATAGACCTGATCACACGCCTGCAACTCGCCAACAATGCAGCATATGATGCAGTGGTACTGGCCGTTTCGCACAACGACTTTCTGGAGCTCGACTATCAGAAACTAAAAAACAATAAAACGATCATCTACGATGTGAAAGGAATTTTGCCCAGAGACATTGTAGACGAGAGGTTATAAATACCTTTGTTTATGCTTTCGGTGCCACGACGAAATGAAATCATCCGGGCACCCGGCAAAAAAAATACAGAAACACGAATCGAACATGAAACTTGATTTCCGGAAAGCAGGCATCCTGGTCGTAGGCGACATCATCCTCGATAAATACTACCACGGCACGGTTACCCGAATATCGCCCGAGGCTCCGGTGCCGGTGGTACTCAAACAGTTCGAAAAAACGGTTCCGGGCGGGGCGGCCAACGTGGCCAATAACCTGAAAAAGCTGGGGTGCAAGGTAATGCTTACAGGTATTGTTGGCAATGACAACAACGGATGGGTATTGTCGTCGATCCTCAAAAAAGAAAATATCGAAACAAGGGTTGTAATGGGCGATAACCCAACCGTAACCAAGATAAGGATCATTGGCGAGCATCAGCAGATCTGCCGGCTCGATGTTGAAAAGGACAATCCGCTCAGCAAAAAAGTTAAAAAAGAGCTCGAAGAAAGCCTGGTAAATCAAATTAAAGGCCAGCAGATGGTGGTGATCTCCGACTACGACAAGGGGGTGATCAATACAGAAAGTGCAGAATTGATCATCAAAGAGGCTGCCCGGCAGGGTATACCCGTGATTGTTGATCCGAAAAAGAAAGACTGGACGATGTACCGGGGAGCCTACCTGCTTACCCCCAACCTGAAAGAATTTAAAGGGATCTGTCACCGCCTGCAGCTCGACGACAGCGATATGGTTGGTTCCGGCCAGCAAATTAAAAACAGCCTGGGACTGAAAAACCTGCTCATTACATTATCGGAAAAGGGCATGCTGCTGATCAGCGATGAGGGCCACGATCATATCGAAACCGTAAAAAAAGAAGTATTTGATGTAAGCGGAGCAGGTGATACCGTTATTGCCACACTGGCCGCCTGCCTGGCAAACGGCTATGAAATGAAACGCGCTGTCGCCATTGCAAATCTTGCAGCAGGCATCGTGGTTGGCAAGTTCGGTACTGCAACAGTTAGCCTTGCCGAATTGCAGCAAGCCCTCGACAGCACTCAATAATTTCAGCTTTATCAAAAAGTGTAAAAACACTGAAACACTGAAACACTGAAGCACTGAAACCATGAAGAAATACATCCTCTCCGAATTTCAGAAACACCGTCAGGTACTCGACGAAACCATGCAAATGCTCGATCCATTGATCGAACAGTCGGGCGGGCTGATCGTAAGCACACTTAAGGCGGGTAAAAAAGTATTGCTTTTTGGCAACGGTGGCAGCGCGGGCGATGCACAACATATCGCAGCGGAGCTGACAGGCAGGTATAAGACTGAGCGGCGCGGGCTTCCGGCCATCGCCCTCACTACCGACACCTCCGCACTCACAGCCATTGGCAATGACTACGGTTTCGACCGCATTTTCGACAGGCAGGTGGAGGCGCTGGGAGAAGAAGGTGACCTGCTCATCGGCATATCAACCAGTGGCAACAGTCGCAACGTTTTGCGGGCGCTGGCCTATGGAAAAGATCATGGCATGAACACGATTGGCCTTAGCGGCAGGAACGGCGGCGACATGCGCCCCCTCTGCGATATCAATATCATCATCCCCTCCGAAGATACGGCCAGGATACAGGAGATGCATATTCTGATAGGGCATATCCTGTGTGGGTTGGTTGATCAGGCATTTGAGTTACGATCATGATTATTCGTTTATTTGTTGATTTGTTTAGTCGATAGAGGAATAGAGGCTTTATACAGATGATATCGGATAGGGAAAAATTAAAAGACCATCGCTTATTGGTAACTGGCGGCGCCGGCTTTATAGGTTCCAACCTTGTTGAGCATTTCCTGAAGCAGGATAATGAGGTGATCTGTCTGGATAATTTTGCCACGGGTTATCATAAAAACATCGATCCATTTATTGGGAATAAGAAATTCACATTTATTGAGGGAGATATACGCGAGCTAAATACCTGCATGAAAGCCGCAGAAGGCTGCGATTACATTTTTCACCAGGCAGCCCTGGGCAGCGTACCACGTTCCATCAATGATCCGAAAACGAGCAACGAGGTGAACATCAACGGCACCCTCAACATGTTGATCGCGGCAAGAGATCAGCGGGTAAAACGCTTTATTTATGCAGCCAGCTCATCCACCTACGGCGATTCGGAAGAATTGCCTAAAACAGAAGACCGCATTGGCAATCCACTGAGTCCTTATGCTGTTACAAAGTATGTTATGGAGCTTTATGCCAGGGTTTTCAGCGATCTTTACGGGATGGATTGCATCGGTTTAAGATATTTCAACGTGTTTGGCCGCAGGCAGGATCCTGAGGGCGCCTATGCCGCCGTGATCCCCTTATGGGTAAAGCAGCTTATCAGGCATGAGCAGCCCGTGATCAACGGCGACGGCAGTTACAGCCGCGACTTTACCTATATCGATAACGTGATACAGGCCAATGAGCTGGCGGCGGTAATGCCGGCGGACGAGATCCTTGACAGGCTGGCGGTATACCGGCATGAGGGACAAGGCCCGGGGAACAGGGTTCAGGGAGAACATGGAATAACGAACATCGAACAAGGAACATCCGGCATGAACTCAAAACCCAATACCCAAAATTCAAAACTCCTTAAAAATTTCTCCGAAATTTTTAACGTCGCCTACGGAGGAAACACCACGCTCAACGAGCTTTTCAATGCGCTAAAAAATAATTTATCGCTCTTCGACAAAGAAATTGCAAGCATAGCGCCCATTTACGGACCATTCCGTAGCGGCGACATCCCTCACAGCATGGCCTCCATCGACAAGGCCGGGGCAGTGCTGGGCTATGCGCCGGAGTATGATGC
>JAVVEM010000063.1:0-9512 GCA_032250805.1 Bacteroidales bacterium | reverse complement strand
GGCAGAACTCTTCGAAGTAAAATTCGAAAAGACAGACCACGCCGCATTAATTTGCGGGATATTAATAATAGATATTCGTTTCGTTAGTACAGCTTCACGAACACCACCGATACATTGGCAAACTGCATATTTGTGGGTCCAATGGGCTGCGACATGTCAATAGGAAGAGGGAGCATGGTAATGCTGCCATTCATCCCGGTATCGTCAAGTACGATGTCAACGATCGGAATAGAGATGGGCGGATCAGGGATGTTAAGTGAAATACTGTTGTTTGCTGCATCAGCACTCCAGGTGCCCATTTGTGTTTCATTCGACTCGCCTATACACACATAATACAGCGAATAGTCGGCACGCATTTCGAGGCCAGTATTTGCCGGATTATTGCATGGTGAATCTCCCAGCAGAACGCCGCCCACGACTGGCGTGGCATCAGAATTTGGGGCAAAAACAACAGTATCGCCTGCAGCCATGACATTGTACATGGTAACTTCAGTGTTGAAAGTGCCGGATGCAAAAGCATAAGTGCCTACCAGCTTTTCCTCAAATGTAGGAGGTGCAGGTGTGTTGTTGTCGTCGTCGTCATCCTTGTCGCAAGCAGTTACAATTAAAAGTGCGATCAATAAATACATAAATTTCTTCATGGTTCAGTACAATTAAAGGTTAGTGTTCGTTTATTGCAAACACAAATTTATCAAATTATGCAGCGCAAACAAAAAAATTTGTTTTTTGCCTGAATGCCGTCTGTTGGCATATCCAAAAATTCCCTGCCAGATGTCTATGTTTTTGCGAAATATTTATCACGGAATCGCAGTGACACATTTACAAGAGAGATCAACACAGGTACTTCCACAAGCGGGCCTATTACGGCAGCAAAAGCTACGTCGGAGTTAATGCCAAAGACGGCTATGGCTACAGCTATTGCAAGTTCAAAATTATTACTTGCAGCCGTAAAAGCAATGGTTGCCGTTTTTGAATAATCAGCTCCGATGCGTTTACCCATGAAAAAGCTCACCAGGAACATGATAATAAAATAGATCATCAGTGGGATGGCGATGCGAACAACATCAAGCGGAAGCTGAACAATATATTCACCTTTTAATGAAAACATCACCAATATTGTAAATAACAGGGCAACCAGGGTTAAGGGGCTGATCTTTGGAACAAATTTCGTATGGTACCATTCCGTGGTTTTTACCCGGATCAGAATAAATCGTGTTAAAAAGCCCGCAATAAACGGAATGCCAAGGTATATGAAAACGCTTTCAGCGATTTGTCGCATGGTGATATTTTTTACCGCATCGGTTGTTTCAATGCCGAACCAGCCGGGGATTATTGCAATGAATACCCATGCATAGAAAGCAAAAAACAATACCTGGAATATGGAGTTGAATGCAACGAGCCCGGCAGCGTATTCAGTATTGCCCTTTGCAAGCTCATTCCACACAATAACCATGGCAATACATCTGGCAAGCCCAATAAGAATAAGGCCATACATATAGCCCGGATAATTCTGCAGGAACAGTATGGCCAGGAAAAACATCAGCACCGGCCCGATCACCCAATTCTGAACAAGGCTTAATCCAAGTATTTTAAAATTCCTGAACACGAGTGGCAATTCTTCATATTTTACCTTTGCCAGTGGCGGATACATCATAAGGATGAGCCCAATGGCTATTGGAATGTTTGTAGTTCCTGAGCTCATCGAATCCCAAAAACCAGCAACCGAGGGGAAAAAATACCCTGACAAAACACCAACAAGCATGGCGGAAAAAATCCATACCGTCAGGTAACGGTCGAGAAAAGAGAGTCGTTTTCTAATTGTTATCATATCCTCTTTTATTTTAATTGGTCGTCATAAAATTTTTTAAACTCATGTTTAATTTCATCTCTTACCCTTCTAAATGTGTTCATCACCTCCTCCTCATTTCCAACAGCTTCTGCCGGATCATCAAAACCAATATGCAGCCTGTGGCCGACATTTCCGAAAAATGCCGGACAACTTTCCTTTGCGCCGCCACAGACTGTTATCAGAAAGTCGAAACTCTCGTCGAGATAGCGTTCAACATGTTCCGGACGGTGATGACTGATGTCGATACCGGCCTCGGCCATTGCCTTTATCGCTTTAGGATGTACCCTGTTGGAAGGATTGGTTCCTGCCGAAAAGATTTCGTTTTTTTTATCAAGCGCCCGCAGGAAACCTTCGGCCATCTGGCTGCGACAAGAATTTCCGGTACAAAGAATTAATATTTTCACAATGCCTGATTATTTGTTATTTATTTTTTACGTGTTCGTAGCTGGCACATGCATGAGCCCGTTAATATTCTTGATCGGTCAACTGTAACTGGCAGGCCGTCTCTTTCCCATTCAACGATGCCTCCCGACAGGTTGATTACATTTTTATGTCCAAGTTTCTGTAACTTTTCCGTTGTTTCCTTACTTCTTAGTCCGGCAGCATCGGCAATAACAACATACATATCGTCCGGTAATTCCTTATGCCTTTGGTCCATCTCTTTATATGGACAATAAACAACATTTGCAACATCAAACAACCTTGAAAGTTCGTATTCAGGCCTTACATCCAGAAGAATAACATTATCGTGGGGGAGCTTCAGGAAATCCTTTCCCGAGATATGCCTTATTCCATTTATCAGGTTACATTTATTGTTTATTTCTTCAATCATGATTTCATCTCCTTATTTGAATAGCAGATTTTTATATTCACTTTCTGCCTGAGACCGGCAAGTTTCACGAACATAAAGTAATATGCAGCTTCAGAATATTTAAAACAAAAAACCATAGATCATGCCTGAAAATGTGGCCATAATAATGACAAGTAAAACATAGACCAGTGTTTTCTGGGTGCCGATCACCCCGCGGATCACCAGGATATTGGGTAATGACAATGAGGGGCCGGCGAGCAATAAAGCCAGGGCCGGGCCCTTGCCCATTCCGGAAGCGATCAATCCCTGCAGTATGGGCACTTCAGTGAGTGTGGCGAAATACATAAACGTACCCACAACCGAGGCGAAAAAATTTGAGAACAAGGAGTTTCCCCCCACAAGGCCTGCAATCCACTCATCAGGAATGATCCCCGACATAGAAGTATCATCGTGTGTGGAACCCAGTAAAAATCCGGCAATCAGTACACCAATAGCCAATAAGGGCATGATCTGCCTGGCAAAATCCCACGAAGCAATGGTCCACTGCCTGTTATCAGGCTCCCTCTTATCCAGCAGGGTAATGATGCTTATCCCGGCAATTCCAACCACCATGGGCACCAAAGGTGAAGGACTTAAGAAGGCCGAAATTGCTGTGGCGATCGTTGCCAGCGCTACATGATGCCATTTAAGTTTCAATATAAATATGAGCGAGAAGATCAGCAATACCGCAAATGCTGAAGTGATGTACCATTTATTAAACCAGAGCCAATACCATATCCCACTGCTAACATCCTCGCCGGGTTTTCCCCAGTTCGCAAAAACAAGGATCAACACCAGGGTAAAGAAATAGAATGCAGTCTGCCACATGGGCCGTTTCTCAGGGATAGTCGGAAAACTCAGTTGTTCTTCACGCCTGGCCTTTTCTTCCTTACGGTATATTAACGACATGGCAGATCCAATCACAATAGCAAAAACTACTGCTCCAATTATACGTGCCACACCCATTTCAAAGCCAAGTATTCTGGCAGTAAGAATGATTGCCAGGATATTTATAGCAGGGCCTGAATACAGAAAAGCAATGGCAGGGCCAAGACCGGCTCCCCTTTGATGAATGCTGCTAAAAAGAGGAAGTATGGTACAGCTGCACACGGCCAGGATGGTACCCGAGACCGATGCCACCGTATAGGCAACCCACTTCTTTGCTTTTGCTCCAAAATATTTCATCACTGCGCCCTGGCTGACAAAGACCGCAATAACGCCTGCAATAAAAAATGCCGGCAGGAGGCATAATATTACATGCTCCCTGGCATACCATTTGGTCAGGTCGAACATGGCCATAATGGCTTCCTTAAACCTCAGGCTTTCGATTGGCATAAAAAATGCAAACAGAAAAACCAATGCCATCCAGAACAATATCTTACTTTCTTTTTTCCATTCCATTTTATAACAAAATTATTTGGCAAAGCCTTGTTTCTGTTCGTAATAAGCCGAACAACAGGGTTAAAAATTTTTAAAAATAGATCAATACCACATAATATAATCCCGTAGCGATGAACAGCACAGCGATCACCCTTCTGAACCAGATCTCGAATACTTTTAGTCTGTTATATAAACTGCCCACTCCCGAAACGGTGTATGCCAGCAGCCATGCAAAAATGATGACCGGTATACCTGTAGCGATGGCGAACACAAATGGCAGATAGAGTCCCGAGGCGCTGCTTATGGTCATGGGTATGAGCATGCCAAAATACAGGACGCCACTATACGGGCAAAATGCCAGGGCAAACACAATACCAAGCAATAATGCATCCAAATAGCTGAGTGTACCTTTATTCTGGATCTTTTTCGAAAATTTGTTCATTCCCGGAAAACTGACCCTGATCACATCCAGCATAAGCAGGCCGATAATGATCAACAACGGTCCGATGATCTTTTCGCCATACTGCTGGAACCAGCCCGAGACTTTGAACTGATCGGCCCCGATATAGATAATAATGGCCAGTACAGTATATGATACTGCCCTTCCGAGTGTATATACCAGGCCGCTGATAAAGACCTTTTTTTTGTTTTTTACATCTTTACTGATGAAGCCTATGGCTGTGATATTGGTAGCAAGCGGACAAGGGCTGATGGCAGTCATCAGCCCCAGCAAAAATGCAGTAACGATTGGTATTGAGCTGTTGCTGACCAGATTACTTAAGAATTCCTCCATAATTAGGTCTTTCTTTTACAGCAAGGGATCTACTTTTTCCTTTATGATCTTCTTAAGTTTTTCAGGCTGGCTCTTCGCGTTCATAAAGCCTTCGTTGGTAATATCAATTTTTGTATCTCCGCCAACGATCAATAACGTCTGGCGCGACACACCAACTTCACTGCCTTTTTTTTCACCTTCGGCTTCGTCAAGATTATGCGCTGAAAAAATCACTTTATCGCCATACAGATCCTGCACAGCTTCCTTTGCTACTTTTTCAACTGTCTGGCATGTTGCGCACCGCCGGCTGAAATGAAAATAATATACATGAACACCATCTGATTTACTTATCTCCTGGTTTTCACTTTTTTCAGTATCCTGAGCAGTTAACGGAAACCCGGCAACGATGAGGGTACATACAAGAATAAGAAGTTTTACTGTTTTCATGGTATTACTGGTTTTGGGTTATTAATCTTTTTATTTCAGCCATTGACGGAACGCTTCCGGAGTGTACGACCTTTTCATTGATCACCAGGCCCGGGGTATGCATAACGCCGTAGCTCATTATTTTCATGATATCCTCTTCTTTCACAACTGTAGCATCAACATCCATTTCGGCTAGTGCGCTAACAGTTGCTTTTTCAAGTGATTTACATTTCGGGCAACCTGTGCCCAATACTTTTATTTCCATGATTTTGTTGGTATTAAGTGTTATTTTGTTCGTAATTACACGAACGAAATTGATAATAAAATATTACAGGCCCATAAATCTCTTCAGAAGTTGTTTCGCTTCAATCCAGTTTTCCTGGTTGATGCAATATCTTATCCTGGGCGCTTCAATCTCACCCTGTATCAATCCGGCATCTTTTAGCTCCTTCAGGTGTTGCGACAATGTTGACTTTGCAATGGGCAAAACATCCGACAAGTCGCCGCTGTAGCAGCAATTCTGAGCAGATAAAAGTTCCAGAACATAAATCCTGACAGGGTGTCCCATGGCCTTTGCATATCTTGCAAGTTTTTTCTGTTCAGCTGTAATATCACTTTTTGCCATCGCTATAATTTTACTGTTCGCAATATTACGAACATTATTCTGAACAGCAAAATTAATTACAAAATATAACAGAAGATGCCTCGCTTATGATCATATTTCCGTGTATGGAAATTAAACCGTAAATTCACACTTTATAAAATAAATACGCTTAGCCGGCCATTACAGGTTCGGAATACAAAGCACCTGGCTCTATAGCTTATAAGAATTACACTGAAGCATGAATGTTAACATGAAAAATTTAACTGTTATACTGGCTGTAATCATCACAGCTTTGCTGAAATTTATCATGGCTGACTGGCTCAATTTGCGGAGTTTTTATATTACTGCCGCCTGTTTATTCTGGTTTGCTTTTATTTTTGTAAGCTATAAAAAAGATCCGCTGGTGATGAAAAACTGGGGCTTTCAGCGGAAGAATTTCAGAAAATCGCTGCTGTCTCTGCTGCCCTTTGCATTTGTTATTTCAGGCGGTTCAATCGTATACGGAATTATTTTTAACGCTTTCTTTCTCAACTGGCACATCCTGCCCGTATTGGTGCTTTACCCGGCCTGGGGCCTCATACAACAGTTCATAGTGGCAGGGCTGGCAGCGGGCAACCTCAGATTGATGACCGATGGGAGACTTACTGATACGCAAATTAATTTGTTTATCAGTCTTTTGTTTTCGCTGATACACTATCCGGATGTTCCCCTGATGATGTATACTTTCATCATGGAGTTCTTTTTAATACGCGCTTATTTTAAATTTAACAATTTATGGGTATTGGGTCTTTACCACGGATGGCTTTCCGGTATTTTTATTTTTATTGTATTGGGAAGAGACCTGTGGGATGAATGGCTTTTCATTTTTCAGTAAATTCAAATATGAAAAAAGCGTTTCAGATCTGTTCCCCTTTTCAGCCTGTATTGTATATAAAACAGGATCAAAGACACCGGCAAAACAGAAATAACAACAATCAGACTCCAGCTTAGCAAAACCATCTTATCAGCATATATCGAGATCATGCCTTCAACACAAATGCTAAGCAGACCAGAGGCGATCAGTGACCACGAAATCAGGCTTAATTCTTTTTCCCTGGTTTTCCTGATAAGCAGGATAAGTGCCGAAACAATAAGGTAGGCAACAAGGAGCAAGGGGATGCCGAACTTCACCCCCCAGCCGATATTGCCGCTATACATATCGATCAAAAGCAGGAAAACAGAATTGGAAATATAGCTGCCTAAGAATAGCACCAGAGGTTTTTTGGGCCAGTAGCAAAACAGGCTTATGTTTAGGAATAATACCGCACAGGCTGTTGAGGAATATTTCGACCAGGTAATAAAATTACCGTCGACAAGATCAATGATCAGGGTGATTAAAATGCCCGAGATAAGTATGATACCGGATATTTCCCAAAACAGTTTCCGTTTTTGAACGCCACTCAGTTTTTGGAAAGAAGTAACTGGTTTTTTCTCCATTTCCTGCTTGCGCAGTTTAATGTATTCAATGTTATCTGGATTTTCATCCATCACGGGTTCACCGCATAAGGGACAAAAATTCATGTTCCCTTCAAGTTCCACTCCACAGTTTGAACAGCTTCTCATAATCTCTGCATGTTAAGGGTTTTCAGTTTTTATTTCCACTCCACGGTCTTTAAGAAATTGAAGGAATTTTTCTTCAAGCTTTTTTGACTTTGTAATATTGCCAAAGCTCAGGATCAGTTGATCATTAAATCCTACTATTCCGCAACCCACTTTCATCATTTTATTTGGTGGCGGAGGGGTAAAAATGAAACGATCTACCAGCCTTGCAGATTCAGCGGGAAGGCTAACCCTTCCGAGGTTTGTAAGCACACCGCTATACTGATTGGTGCCCAGAGAATAATACTTCAATCTGAGTATCAGGCTTTTCAAAAAGAGTGGAATGCTCTTAATATATATTTTTCTTTCGCTTCCTACATTTCTGGAAATATTTTTATTGATGAGCTTTTCGTCTGTCTCAAGGCGAATCTGATGATAAACTGTTTTAATGACCTCATCAAATGTATAATATCCCAGACGGAGGTCGATCTCAGGCATCACGAACAATGAAAAATTGCGCATTGTTTTTGAAGGAAAGATCTTTCTGAGGTTGATAGGCACCTGTACACGGATATATTTACTTCGTTTATACCGTCGCGCCGGTTTAAGCTCTTCATACAATTCCTGAAGAGTGAATAAATATACCGATACGAGATAATCATTCATGCTTACCCCTTTGGCAGCAGCCAGGGCTTTCATCTCTTTCACTGACAGGATATAAATCGCAACATCAAATCGCGGCAATGATTTCAGCGGCCAGGGCAGATGAAAGGCTTTCGATCGTTTCACCATTGGGGGAATGTCGTCCCTGAAATATCTCTTGTATGAATCCTCATATTCTTCTGCCGCTATTTTATCGCCAGGTTTATAAAATTTAAAATCGTCAGGTATTTTCAATGCCAACTCACGTGAATATAATATAAGTATGGTTTTAAAAAATTCCATGCCGCCCGACCCGTCTGTTAAAATATGCGAGAATTCGACGCTTACCCTGTTGCCGGCCAAAAGAATACGAAGTAAAAGCCCATTACGCGGAAATTGCCGGCAGGCTTGTTCACGGTCAAATACCACAGGAAAACGCGAGGATAAATATTCAAGATAATACCAGAAAAAGCCTTTCTTAAGCTGAACCTTAAAGTAAGGAAATCGTTTTTCGGCTTGCAAAACCGCCCTAAGAAATGGCTTAATCCGCACAGCCTCCTTCAGTACAGCAGTTAGCCTGAAAACAGTTGTAAATTCATTTGTTTGGATAGCCGGAAATATTTTGGCTGCATTATCCAGCGAAAACCAAAATTTTTCGGTATCATCAGGTTTATGTTTATTTTGTTTCTGCAATGATTTTTTTCATTGTTATTATTCATCCCGGCATCTTTTTAACAGGCATTTTAGCTGTCACACTGGCCTGATTAAAATGCACTTTTTCATATCAAAGATACGATTTTCGGCAGGAGATATTATTTTATCATTATCAAAACTTGATGTTTAGGTGGATGATTATTAAATTATTCAACCTTTATATCAGCCCGGAATCAGATAAAATCAAGGTTGAATCAGATGAGAATATTGTTAATTTTGAACTATGTATTATTTAAATGATAATGCATTGCAAGCATCATTATGACTTTTTTAAAGAGAATAAAAGATAAAAGGCAGTATCAGTACATAATTAGCATTGGCCTGATCATCATAATCGCGTTGCCATGTTTTTTTCTTGAACGATATATTGGCAATAAAGTTGTTGCATTAATACTGCTGCTTGCTGTTTCCATTCTGGCAATGCTTTTTGAAATACTTCCGGTAATGATCTCGGCCATATTAAGTGCTTTGCTCTGGAATTTTTTCTTTATTCCTCCCTTATATAAATTTTCAATTGGTACCCCCGAAGACGTGCTGCTGTTTATGATGTATTTTGCCATTGCAATGATGAATGCAGTATTGACCTCAAAAATCAGGAAGGCTGAGATCAGAGCCAAAGAAAAGGAAGAAAGGGAAAATACCATTATGTTATATAATACACTATTGAATTCTTTATCGCACGAACTCAGAACGCCTA
>JAVVEM010000103.1:0-1677 GCA_032250805.1 Bacteroidales bacterium | reverse complement strand
TATGCAGGTTTGAAGAAAAACCCCAGGCTGCTGTCGATGGATTTCCAGTTATCTTAAGGGTATTCAGGAATTTTTTCTTCAGGGTCTTCAGATCGTATAGCCTTTCCCAATTTTCATATACCGCCTGTTCATAGTCGTTAACACTCATTTTTTGAGGTTTATGCAACACTTCAGCGTAATTGTAACGTTCCCAATCCTCCGGAAAGTTAGTATAAAGCAACCGACCTTCTGCCTCGAAACGCTTATAGAGTGCTGTTCCGGGCAAAGGTGTCAGGATTGATGCCTGAATGATGTCGATATCGGCATTCAGAATATAGTTGGTGCGATTATATATTGTTTCGGGAGTATCGTTGTCAAGTCCGAATATAAATGCTCCCATTACAGAGATCTCATACTTATGAATTTTCCTGTATACTTCAGCATAATGGTCGACACCAATTTTAAGGTTTACCTTTTTATTGGCCTGCTCGAGTTGATCAATAAGTTCTGATTCAATACCCAGAAATATCAACTTGCACCCGCTCTTTGCAGCATACTCAAGCAGCTCCTCATCCTCTGCAATATTCATGGATGCTGATCCTGCCCATTGCTTTTTTACGCCGCTGGCGACAACACCCTTAAAAAATTCAAGAGCATGATCCCGCGCTGCTTTGCTGTAGCCGACGAAATTATCGTCGACAATATAAACACGGTCTTTTTCTATGCTGATAAAATCCTCAACCGACTTTTCCACAGATCTTAGCCGGTATTTGCTACCATTAAAGGTGTGGACCGAACAAAATTCGCATTTCATCGGACAGCCGCGGGTTGTTTGCATGCTGCCAAAATGATAATCTTTGTTAAAAAGTTCCTGCCTGGGCGAAGGAGAATCAACAATGGAGGGCAATTTTGGCTGGTAGATCTCCTGCAAGCGGCCGTTTTCAAAATCATGGATCACCTGCTGCCAGATCCCTTCGGCTTCGCCAACAACCACAGAGTCGACATATTGCAGGGCTTCTTGTGGCAGCATGGATGCATGTATGCCGCCTATGATCGTGGGCACCCTGTTCCTGCGGTATTCCGTGGCGATCTCATAACAACGGTTAATGGTCGCCGTAAGTGATGTAAACCCAACAAGGTCGGCATCTTTGTATTCGAAAGAAGTAAAATTCTCATCAATGATCTCCACTTCCCAGTGAGGCGGTGTAAGTGCTGCAATAATCCCAAGTGCAATAGGCGGATAAATGGAAGCTTTATCAAGCATCAGCCCTTTACGCCTGTTATTGACAGGATTTATCAGTAAAAGCTTATATGATTTCTTCTTCATTTATTTAAAAGGACTGCTTTTCAGTAATTCGCCGTTTTTTTCATCCAGTCCGAAGATATCTTCAATATTCTTCAGCTTGCGTTCTCCTTCATAAACCATGTTATGGTACTGAAGGTTCGATCCGTACGACCAGATCGCAGCCAGGGCACTTTTGGTTTGCTTGAGGGTACGAAGAAATTTCTTTTTTAATATATGATCATTGTACAATGCATCCCAGTTTCGCCTCACCTCTTTCATAAACACTACACCCGACATGTTTTTATGTTCAAATACAATCTCAACAAAATCGTATTTCTGCCAATCCCCCGGGTAGTTATTGTACCTGAGCCGGCCGGCTTCTTTCATCCTGTTATATAGTCCTGTGCCCGGCA
>JAVVEM010000062.1:0-9766 GCA_032250805.1 Bacteroidales bacterium | reverse complement strand
CCTTCCATGTTCATTATTCTTTATTCAGTGTTCATTATTCCCTGTCCCCTGTCCCTTGTCCCTTGTCCCTTGCCTGCCCGCCGGAGTCCGAAGGACGAAGGAGGGCCCCTTGTCCCCGGTCTGTTCTGTTGTAAATTTGTACACTGTAAACTGTAAATGATTCACACTAGTTCCGGTAGGTGATCCATTTCCACAGCTCTTTATAGCTCACCTTTTTTCCGTACATCAGTATGCCTGTACGATAAATACGTGATGCCAGCCATGTAGTAAAGACAAAACCAAGAATTAGCAGCCCGGCCGAGATCCAGATCTGTTCTATGGGAACGCCGAAGGGAATACGTGCCATCATCACTATCGGTGATGTAAAAGGGATCATGCTGAACCAAAGGGCAATGTTTCCGTCGGGATCGTAAACTGCAATATTTGCCACAATAAATCCAAGGAAAAGCGGAAGCGTTACCGGTAACATAAATTGCTGCGTGTCGCTCTCACTGTCGACGGCAGAGCCGATCGCTGCAAACAGGGCAGCATATAATAAATATCCTCCCAGAAAGAAAAAGAGGAACGACAGCAGGATCACATCGTACCGGATAGAATCGATGATCTCGAATACCCTTGCGATCTGAGTATTATCAGCCTGCGCAGCGGCAACATCCATGCCCTGCTGCTGGTTGATGGCCATGCGCACATCAGGACCAGGGAGTTGGTCGGCAAAGGAAAGCTGAAACACACTAACAATGGTAAAGGTGAAAATAACCCACAACAAAAATTGTGTCAGCCCAACCATGGCTATACCAACGATCTTTCCCATCATTAACTGAAAAGGCCTGACTGATGAGGCCATCACCTCGATAATGCGGCTGGTTTTTTCTTCCATCACGCCCCGCAATACCTGCGCACCAAAAATAAAGATGAACATGTAAATGATCATGCCCGAAACAAACGCCACCGCCATCATGATCTCGGTAAAAGTCTCTTCCTCCCCTCCTGTTTCATCAATCTTCATGGTACTGAGCTCAATATTGGATTTTATGAGATCGGGGAGCTTCATGGCCCTTTCGCGGTCTTCATCAGAAAGCGCCATCTCATCAAGGTTGATCCGCAGCTTTTGCAATTCCACTTCTTTCGACATCACATTTCTGATGTAGCTCTTCATATCGACACCCGGTTGTTTCATCGAATAGAGTATTGCCGAAGAGGGTATGGTCAGTTCCCGGCGCGGGATGTACAACAATGCAAACTCATCCTTCTCAAGCATGTCGATTTTGGCATCATCAAGGCTTTTTGCCGTATACCTGAAGTTAAACTCTTCGGTATCCGAAAACCTGCCATAAAACCATCCTGTTTCGTCCAATACGCTTACAACTTTGGTTTCGCTTTCGGTGAGGGTGGCCAGGTACATGGGCACAACAAAAGCTGAGGCCATGAGGATCGGCCCGAGGATGGTCATTACGATGAATGAACGCTTACGTACCCGGGTAAGATATTCCCTTTGTATGACCAGCAGGATCTTTTTCATCAGCCTTCGTTTTCTTTAACAACAGATATAAAAATATCGTTCATCGTTGGTATGATCTCATTAAAGGAATGAATGTCAACATGGGGTGTAAGTTTCATCAGAAGGTCTTTCGACGAAATGCCTTCACCCAGCTGAATACTGGCAAAACGCAAACCGTCCTTGTGTTCCTCTCTCAAAATGGAGTACCCCTCCTTTAGTATATCGGTAATATTCACCTCGAACGCATCAAAGGCAAGGCGGTAGGTTTTTGTGCTGTATTGTTTCTTAATGTCGCTCACTTTCCCGTCGAGGATCTTCTTTGAGCGGTCGATCAAAGCAATATTGTCGCACAATTCCTCTACCGATTCCATATTGTGGGTAGAAAAAATGATTGTTGCACCCCGTTCTCTGATCCTGAGGATCTCTTCCTTCAGCAGGCTTACATTAATGGGGTCGAAGCCACTAAAAGGCTCATCGAAGATGAGGAGCTCAGGTTCGTGCAAAACCGTAACAATAAATTGCACTTTTTGCTGCATCCCTTTCGATAATTCTTCAACCTTTTTGTTCCACCAGGCGTTCATGCCGAATCTTTCAAACCATTCGCGCAATCGTTTGTTGGCTTCTCGTTTCGACAATCCCTTAAGCCTTGCCAGGTACAGGGCGTGCTCGCCAACACGCATTTTTCGATAAAGCCCGCGTTCTTCGGGCAGATATCCTATCCTGCTGATATGTTTTTGCTGAAGTTTTTCGCCTTTAAAAAACAATTCGCCTTCGTCGGGCCCGGTAATACGGTTGATGATCCTGATAAGTGAAGTCTTCCCGGCACCGTTCGGTCCGAGAAGCCCGAAAATACTATGCTCAGGCACCTCAATATTCACCTTATCCAGGGCAACATGCCCGGCATAGTGTTTACTCACATTTTTTGCAACAAAAAGGGCCATGGAGTGATCAACGCTGGTTTATTGAAAATATTCTTTCATCCTGTCGAAGAAGCTCTTGTCCTTATTGGTTGGGTTTGGCTTAAAGTTCTCTGCGCCACTGAGCTGCTCCATAATGTCTCTTTCTTCTTTGGTAAGTTCCTTGGGTATCCACACGTTGATGGTAACCAGGAGGTCGCCCTTTCCGTAGCCATTCACATCGGGCAATCCTTTTCCACGCAGGCGCATCACTTTTCCTGCCTGTGTTCCGGCTTGTATCTTGATCCTGGCCCTGGCATCGATGGTGGGCACTTCAACAGTAGCGCCGAGAGCGGCTTCGCTAATGGTTATATATTTTTCGACCAGCAGATTATGTCCGTCGCGGATCAGATCAGGATGCGGTTTCTCTTCTATCAATATCAGCAGGTCGCCCGGAATGCCTCCGCGGGCGCCGGCATTTCCTTTGCCCGAAACCGATAACTGCATACCCTCTTCAACACCTGCAGGGATATTTATTGATATAACATCCTCGCCGCGCATAACGCCCTGTCCGGCACATTGCGGGCATTTTTCGGTAATGGATTTCCCTTCACCGTGGCATGTCGGGCAGGTAGAGGCTGTTTGCATCTGCCCCAGAAAAGTGTTTGTAACCTGAACCACCTGACCAGAGCCGTGACAGGTTGGACAGGTTCCGTATGATGATCCATGTTTTGCACCACTACCATCGCATGCTTTGCATCCGATATATTTGTTCACCTTGATCTTTTTCTCAACCCCTGTTGCAATTTCCTGCAGGCTAAGCGATACTTTTACCCTGATATTGCTTCCACGGTTTACTCTGCGCCGGGTATGCGAACGGGCTCCGCTGCTTCCGAAGCCGCCGAAGCTGCCACCAAAAGCACCGCCAAAAATATCACCAAACTGGCTGAATATGTCGTCCATACTCATGCCTCCCCCACCAAAGCCTGCTCCATTTTTTACTCCGGCATGCCCAAACTGATCATAGCGACTCTTCTTTTCAGGGTTGCTCAGCACTTCATAGGCTTCGGCAGCCTCCTTAAAATTCGCTTCAGCCTCGGCATCATCAGGATTTTTATCAGGATGGTACTTCAGGGCCATTTTCCGGTACGCCTTCTTTACATCCTGTGCAGATGCATCCCGCCCGATGCCCAGAATTTCATAATAATCTCGTTTCGACATGCTTTGTATATATCTTTATGCTTAAGTGCCAACAACTACTTTGGCAAAGCGTATCACCTTATCGTTCAGCTTGTATCCCTTCTCAACAACATCAAGCACCTTTCCCTTCATTGATTCATCTTCAGCAGGAATATGGGTAATGGCCTCATGATAGTCGGTATCAAATACCTTTCCCATCGAGTCGAGCGACTCAAGGCCTTTTTGATTGAGCGTCTTAAACAACTTGCTGTAGATAAGCGCAACCCCTTCCCTGAAGTTTTCGTCCACCCCGTTTTCTTCGCTTGATTTCAGGGCTCTTTCAAAGTCATCAAGTACCGGCAGCAATGCAACCATCACGTCTTCAGAAGCTGTTTTAAACAGTTCGAGCCTTTCTTTCTGCGTCCTTTTCCTGAAGTTGTCGAATTCCGAAAACAGGCGGAGATACTTGTCGTTGAGCTCACCTATTTTCTGCTCCAACTCATTCAGTTTTTCGTCGTCCCTGTTTTTCTTCCTTGACGAAGCCTTTTTTTTGTTTTTCTTGTTGCTGTTATTATCAGAAAAAGTGTTCTCATCTTGTTCGGGATATTGTTCCCCATCCTGTAATTGATCTTTTTTTTCTTCCGGCATTTTATCTTTCATCAGTTAAAAATGTTTGCATGCAAGACCTATCAAAACGCTTGCCATTATTCTTTAATACGACAAATTGGCAGAGAATTACGAATATTGCTCAGGAATCAATTCGTTTGATTTCTGCACCCAGCATTTGCAGGCGTTTATCAATATTCTGATAACCTCTGTCGATTTGTTCAATATTGTGTATTGTGCTTTTTCCTTCGGCCGAGAGTGCGGCAATGAGCAAGGCTACGCCTGCCCGGATATCGGGTGAGGTCATGGCGATGCCTTTGAGGGGATATTGCCTGTTGAGCCCGATCACAGTAGCCCGGTGGGGATCACAAAGGATGATCTGCGCTCCCATATCAATAAGCTTATCAACAAAGAACAGCCTGCTTTCAAACATTTTCTGGTGGATCAGCACGCTGCCTTTTGCCTGCGTGGCCACCACCAGTACTATGCTGATAAGGTCGGGCGTAAATCCGGGCCACGGGGCATCAGAAATGGTAAGGATAGATCCGTCCATGAAGGTTTCGATCACATACGATTCTTGCTCCGGCACGAAAATATCGTCGCCCTGTCTGATAAGTTCTATGCCCAGTCGTTCAAAAACCGAGGGGATCAGTCCCAGACGGTCGAAATTCACATTTTTTATGGTGATCTCTGAGCGGGTCATTGCGGCGAGGCCGATAAAGCTGCCAACCTCGATCATGTCGGCGAGCAGGGTATGTTCGCAGGCATGCAGACTGTCGACACCTTCAATGGTAAGCAGGTTCGATCCTATACCTGTGATATTTGCGCCCATGCGTACCAGCATATTGCAAAGCTGGTAAAGATAGGGTTCGCAGGCAGCGTTGAAGATGGTCGTCTGGCCTTCGGCCAGCACTGCCGTCATCACAATGTTGGCAGTCCCTGTAACTGAGGCTTCATCAAGATGCATATAGCAACCTTTGAGTTTCGAAGCATCCACCCTGTAGAGATTTTCCTTTTCGTCGTAATGAAAATTGGCACCAAGATCCTGTAATCCGGTGAAGTGGGTATCGAGTCTACGGCGACCGATCTTATCACCCCCCGGATGCGGCATAAAAGCCTGCCCGAACCGTGCCAGCAAGGGCCCGATGATCATGATCGAACCGCGAAGGCTGGCGCCCTTTTGCTTGAATCCGGCCGAACGCAAATAGTCGAGATTGATGTCATCAGCCTGGAAAGTGTAGGAGTTTTCAGCGATCTTCTCCACTTTCACACCAAGATCGGTTAAAATATCGATCATTTTATTCACGTCCCTGATATCAGGCACCTTGTGCATAACGATCTTTTCGGATGTGAGGAGTACGGCACTGATCACCTGCAGGGCTTCATTTTTGGCACCCTGCGGGGTGATCTCCCCTCTGAGTTTCCTGCCGCCGGTGATCTCAAATGAACTCATAATGTTTTATATGGGGTATTGGCTTTGGGCATTTGGCATTGAGCATTTATCATTTGGCATTTGGCATTGAGCAGTGTTTCAGTGTTTGCCACGAGGACTCGGTGGTTTCAGTGTCAAATGGTTAAATGGTTTCAATGTTATATTCACTTTAGCTCACCTGGTTTCATGCCTCATAGTCCTCCACTAAAAACTAATTTTGTTTATATTTTCGCTTGCCTTTGCCACCATAATTATTATCTCTTTGCTTGCTCACGAATTTCTTTTTCTTTGCTCTGGCCAGGATGTCGTTGGTTTCGTTTAAACGAAAGTCGTTGTCAAGAACCAGTTTTCCGTCAGACAATTCCTTAAAATGCTCAAATATCAGGTCATCATTGACCGAATCCCTGTTCCAGTTAAGGTACGATTTTTTCAGATGGTTGGCAATGGCTCTGATAAACGCCACTTTTTCGGGGCCTTCTTCATAATCGATGGCTTTTTCAATTACAGCTTCTATATTTTTCCCATAAGGCTTGAACTTGATCTTGTCCTCGGAATAGGGCACCTGTTCAGGCCTGGCACTTAACACTTCTTTTGAGGGGGGCTCGTAAGGGCCATCAACATCAAGTTTCCAATCGGAAATAATGTAGAGATGATCCCAGAGCTTATGCCTGAAATCGCCGGTTTCCTTTACCTTGGGGTGCATCTGCGCCATAATATTCACAATGACATTCGCAACTTTCAGCCGCCGTTCCCGGTCCTCAATAGAGATGGCATAGTTGATCATCTTCTGGATATTCCTGCCATATTCAGGCATCTGGAGAAAATTACGTGTGGTGTTGTATTCCATGTATAAAAAAATAAGTTAAAATTTATGTTCCTTTTATCCGGTTAGTCTCTATAAAAAATAATGAAGCGATAAGAGGATCCTGTAAGGTTGTATATAATATCAACGGCAAAGGTACAAAATTGTTTTGAGTGTGGTGTGTTGTGAGTCAACTTTTTAACATAAATATCCCTCAGGTATTTCAATTCGTGCAATTTGCAGGCCTATCCGGGGGTGCTCAGCCCACAATCCTGAGCTTTGCAAATTTGAGCAGCAGTTGCTTTTGTCCTGCATTTGCGAAGAATACAGTTGCTTTTTTATTTCCTCCGAGGCCTTCAACAGCAAGCACTTTTCCTTTACCAAAACGATCATGCTCAACCTGCATGCCGGCCTGGAGGTTATCAATATCTTCGGCATTCATGGCCGGGGCATGATTCGCTGTTTCGTCGATTTTTTTCAGGCTTTTCTTTTTATAATTCGCAAAGCCGGGAGTATGCATTTTAGAGCCCGGTTTTTCAAAAGGAAAGGCTTTCCTGGGCTGGCTGATCACTTTTCTGGGGAAATCGATATACTTTTCGTCGATCTCCTCAATAAAGCGCGAGGGTTCGCAAGGCGTAAGGTTTCCCCAGCGGTACCGGCTCTCGGCATAGCTGATCGTGGCTTGCTTCATGGCCCTGGTAAGGGCAACATAGAACAGCCTCCGCTCCTCTTCGAGCTCGGCCCTGCTGTTAAGTGCCATGATCGACGGAAAAAGGTTTTCTTCCAGGCCAACCACAAAAACATACGGAAATTCAAGCCCTTTGGCAGCATGAACGGTCATGAGTGACACATGGTTGTTGTCATTTTTATCGTTTTCATCGGCATCGGTCAGCAGGGCAATATCCTGCATAAAGCCATCGAGGGTGCGTATAGGCGAAACGATCTCGCCATCTTCATTGGCCTGCACCTCCTGCCCGGTAAAATCCTTGATCGCATTGAGCAACTCTTCGATATTTTCATAACGGCTCAAGCCTTCCGGGGTCTTATCTTCATAAAGATCCTTAAGGATGCCCGACGATTGTGCGATATGTTTCCCGAGGTCGAAAGCATTTCTGCTTTTTAGCTGCGCACTGAAACTTTTGATCATGGTCATAAAATCGATCAGTCGTTTTGCAGCACCTGCATTAACCTGTAATCCACTCTTATCAATATTTTCAAGCACCTCCCAGGGACTTATCCCCAGCTCATCGGCCCGCACAATGATCTTTTCAACGGTGGTTTGTCCGATGCCCCTTGTAGGATAATTGATCACACGCTGAAGGGCTTCTTCATCCTTGTTGTTTACCGCCAGCCTGTAATAGGCCAGCAGATCTTTGATCTCCTTCCGTTTATAGAACGATAATCCGCCATATATCCGGTATGGTATATTCAGCTTGCGCAACGACTCCTCGAACGATCGCGATTGCGCATTTGTACGGTACAGAATGGCAAAATCGGAATTGGGCAGCTGATTGTTCATTTTCTCCCTGAAGATCGCATCGGCGATCAGGATGCCTTCCTCGGTATCGGAAGTTGCCCGCAGGAGCGAAACCTGTTTTCCTTCATCATTTTCGGTCCAGATAACCTTCCTGATCTGATCCTTGTTGTAATTGATAATGCTGTTCGCAGCATTAACAATGGTTTTTGTAGAGCGGTAGTTTTGTTCCAGCTTGAAAACCTGCAGGTCGGGATAATCTTTTTTAAAGTTGAGGATATTCTGGATGTTGGCACCGCGAAAAGCATAAATACTTTGGGCATCGTCGCCCACCACACATATATTCTCATTGTCGGCCGCCAGGCTTTTCACGATCATATACTGAACATGGTTGGTGTCCTGGTACTCATCAACCAAAATATATTTAAACCTCTTCTGGTATTTATAGAGCACATCCGGAAAATCCCTGAAAAGAATATAGGTATTGAACAGCAGATCATCGAAATCCATGGCATCGGCATTCTTCAGCCGGTTGGCATAGCGGGTGTAGATCTCTCCGATACGAGGTTTTCCGGCCATGGTATCGGCATTGATGATCTCATGATCATTATTGTAGGCCTGGGGTGTAATGAGGCTTGTTTTGGCTCCCGAAATGCGGTTAAGAACATGATTCTGGTTATACACCTTGGGGTCAAGATCCATGTCTTTGGTGATATTCCTGATCAGGCGTTTTGAATCTTCCGTATCGTAAATGGAATAGTTGGAGGGATATCCCAGCAGATGGCCTTCAACCCTCAATATGCGGGCAAAGATGCTGTGAAAGGTACCCATCCATACGTTGCGTGCATCGTGGCTGCCCACCAGGGTGATGATCCGTGCTTTCATCTCACGGGCAGCCTTATTGGTAAAGGTAAGGGCCAGGATGCTGAACGGATTGGCGCCGTTATTCAGCAAGTGAGCCACCCGGTATGTCAGTACGCGTGTTTTGCCTGATCCCGCCCCGGCAATTACCATTGAGGGCCCTTCGGTGTGTACTACCGCCTTTTGTTGTGCATCATTGAGCTCTTTGAGGATATCTCTTCCCATAATTTTCTCCTTCGCGGCAAAAGTACTTTAATTATTCCTATGCCGGCATATCCGGCCAGGCCAATTATAAAAAAAATGCTTAATACCTGATATGCATTTTAAAAATTGTTGTCCGGTGTTAGAAGAACTTCTTAATTTTGAGATATGTTTGATGCAGGCATTCATCACAAAAATCCTTATCTTTGAATCAAACAAATTAAAAACCAGCCATATGAGAACATTTATATTGTCCCTTTTGCTGGCCGCATTTGCCGGCAGCCATGCATTGGCACAGATCCCCGATTTTTACCGCGAAGACCTTACGTTCATTCTCGACGACAGCAGTTTTACCGTAACAGGATATTATTATTTCATGAACAACAGCGACCAGGATGAAAAACTCGATCTGTTTTATCCCTTTCCTGCCGACGAAAGCTTTGGCAGGATCACTGATGTATATGCCTATAAACACGGCAACCCCCTAAAAAATGCATTGCTGCACTACAATGATAAGGCTGCAATGATCAACCTGGAGGTAAACAGCAATGAAAAAACGATGATCCGTATCGGGTACACCCAGGAGCTGAAAGGCAAGCGGGCCAAATATATCCTCATGTCGACCAAGTCGTGGGGGAAATCACTCAAAGAGGTGAACTACACCCTCATCGCCCCGCATAACCTCAGGATCGACTCCCTCACCTACCCGCCCGATTTCAGTAATGATAAGTCGGGCAAGGCAATCTACTATTACCATAAGGAAAACTTCATGCCCGACAGGGAGTTTGAGGTTTTTTTCACGAAGTGATGCTGGATA
>JAVVEM010000102.1:0-1733 GCA_032250805.1 Bacteroidales bacterium | reverse complement strand
TATATGTATCCGTCAAAACACAAGCAATATTTCCATCAGAAGTAGCGATAGCGCTTTCGATCCAGTCGTCATACTGTCCGCCCAGGAATTTCTCCCACTGGCTATTGCCATATTGATCCGTTTTATAGAGCCATCCATCGTAGTTCTGGCCGTTCCAGTAACGCCCGGCTACAATATAGCCTGTGTCGCTGGTAATGGAGATGCTCCAGGGATAGATCTCATATCCAGGGTGTTTGTTGCTCAATTTATACCATTGGCCATAACCAAGGCTGTCTGTTTTGATTAAAATTTGTCGATATTCATTTTTAACACTACCTTTTATATGACCGCTTAAAATATATCCTTTATCATATGTTTCTTGCAATGAACGAATTCCTAAAAAACTACCTTTGTATAAGCTAATCGTATCGAAGTACTTTTGCCGCCATAAAGTATCACCATTTTTATTCATTTTTTGTATAAAACCATAACCGACCGGCATGCTGTCAACTTGAATTGTGTCGATGATTATGCCACAAGATACTAAATTATTATCGGAAGTAAAAATCATTTTACATGCTCCATAAGTCTTATATGCATCTCCCCAGTAGCAGTATTTAAGCAGATTAGCATTTTTCCCCAATTTATAAAAAAATATTTTTTGTTTTGAGGTAATAGAATCAATTTGACCACCGAAAACATAATAGCAACTATCATCCTCCAATATTGCTGTAGGTTGTTCAGCTATATCATTACGGATAAGCTTATTAAAATAAACCTGCTGTGCATTAGATAATAAACAGGTAACTATTGATACTATAAAAAAAAGGTACTTCATAATTTCTGTTTTTCAGGAGCAAAACCACCATGTTCCTGCTAAGTTAATATATTAATGGATAATAATTACCGCTCTGGAAATTATATCTGATCCGTTGATATGCAGAACAACATTGTAGCTTCCGGTAGCAAGTTCTGCAACATTCAGGATTATTCCCTTTACACCTTCCGAAAGCTTCTGAGTTGAAACAATATCCCCTTTATCAGTAATAATTTTAATTTTTGCATTTGAAGAAAGCTCACATTCCCATTCCACATTCAGTATTAAATTTGCAGGGTTCGGGTAAACAATAAGTTCATTTTTCTTATCCTTCTCTTTTTGGAACCTGGCCAAACCTTGCCTGTTGTCCGTTTATTACACGAATAGGCTCCTCATATACCATCCTATCATCATTCATCAGTAACATGCTCCTTGCCCAGGCAACCGTTATAGGGTTTTCTCCCCCTGAAATGGTGAGCAGTTCCTCATAACAGACCTCATTAAGTTCACAGGTCATTATTCTATTACTGGCAATATCTTCCATGAATTCATACCAGGCAACATATTCCTGGTAGTCGGCATACTCTTCATCAGAGAGCTCAAATTGCGACTCAATGTTGTCTAAGGCAATATACATGTTTTCATAATCACCCATTTCAAAGAGTTTCGCCACTAAAAAGTACTTTGAAGCAAGATCTGCCTGCCTTTCCAGCAGGTCGACAATACTGTCATCTGTCCACCCGTTCACTGTATCGGTTTCATAACCTTTTATAGCATACCTGATCCACTGTTTCCATTCATGATAGGCGTGTGACACATCAGCCTGCAACCGGTCATACTGGGTTATTGTCGATTCTTCTTCCAATATCTCCTCAATATAGGAAGCTGGCATGGGTGGAATACGATCTTCAAGTGCATCTATAATCTCCTGCGATCG
>JAVVEM010000061.1:0-10295 GCA_032250805.1 Bacteroidales bacterium | reverse complement strand
AATGAGATAACCTGCATTTCTCCTCTGTTTTTTTGAAGTTTATGAATTTTTCAGGCTAAATGAGGAGTTGAAAATTAGACGATCAAAATCTCTTTGATATTCAGAGCGAGCATCTTTGGTTTGAGTTTTAGTTCCAGTTCTTTGTTCCGAAATAATATTATCCCAATTCATGAAAAATATAACATTAATTATTGATAAATTTAATATTTCATCTATTGACTACGCCGCCACACCCTTCACAAACACTTCCACAAAGGTTTTCATTTTTTCAATGATCCTCTCCCCTATTTCGCGGGCTTTTAATACGCTGGGCCGGCTTTCGAGGCATTGAAATACATCGTCTCTGATGGGTTCCTGTTCGCTGAAAATGTATGTGTCTATGAGGTTTTGGAATTGTTTCTGGTCAAGGTGCTCTTCTTCGCAAATCTTGCTTACAGCCAGGACTTTCTGCTCATGCCAGAATTTTTCAAATTCATCCGGGATGTCGTCCACGTCTTCGATCTGCGGTAGATTTTCTTCAATAAACTGCTCTATAAGTTCCCGCTTGCTTCTTAACTGGATCTCGCCGGCAAGCAGATCGACAATATTTTTCTTTTGTGCCTGCATGTCCCGGGCTTCTGCCTGCTTCAGCCTGGCCAGGAGCTTCAGGATATAAGCAACATTCACCTCGTCACGGTGTATCAGTTCCAGCTCAAAATCAACATCTTCCAGGATGGAGGCCTTGTCTTTTTGCCGGTCACTCCTGACCTTATCATACAGGTCGAGGTATTTGCTTTTGTAATCTTCAAAATCCTGCTCTGCCATTGGTAAATCGTCCCAATCGAAATCCGCAAAGGTCACCAGCACATTTTTTAACCTGATCAGTGAACGAAAAGCCTGCACAAATTCCATTTGTTTTTCTTCATCTGGCAATTCATTCACACTTTGCACCGTAGGAGCTATTGTGAGTAAGTTAGCAAGACTCTTGCTGAATTTCTGCACGATGGCTTCATAAGGAGGCAACAGGATCTCCTCCCTGGCATTTTTGTTTGAAAAGAGTGCTATGGCTTCGTCTGTATTCTTTTTTAGATTACGGAAGCATAATATGTTCCCGTGGGATTTCTGCTCGTTTAAAATACGGTTGGTTCGGGAAAAGGCCTGTATCACGCCATGATACCGCAGGTTCTTATCGACATATAGTGTGTTTACTTTCTTCGCATCAAAGCCGGTCAGGAACATATTCACCACAAGCAGGATGTCAATTCTGCCTTTTTCATCAAATCCGATCTTTTCTCTGTCTTTGATCCGTTTACTGATGTCTTTGAAGTAATTTTCATATTTCTGGCTGTCGCGGGTAGAAAAGGCTGTGCCAAACATCGCGTTATAATCGCTTATAAACTCTTCGAGCTTGTCGCGACTGTGTGCACTGCTGTATGCTAATTTTGGATCTGCAACAAGGGAATATTCATTGGGCAGCAAGCCCATGGCGTCCTGATCGTCCTCATTGGCATTGTATGAAAAAATTGTAGCAATCCTTAAATCATGTTCACCTGCTGTCTTTTTTTGTTTAAATATTTCATAATATCGGATCAGCGTTGGGATATTACTTACAGCAAAAATGGATGTAAAGTTTTTGTTGTGTGTTTTCTGATCGTGAAAACGTAATATATAATCAACAACCTTTTCAATGTGCGTCTCCGACTCCCTTTCTTCTTTGGTATCAATGCCTTCAACCTTAATATCCAAATAGGTATTCCCTTTTTGATGATAGCGGCCAATGTATTCAATACTGAAACGGAGCACATTCTGATCGCGGATGGCATCGGTGATCACATATTTATGCAGGCATTTCCCAAAAAGGTCTTTTGTGGTTCGCTTGCCCTGCTCGTTTTTGTATGCATTATCTGCAAAAATGGGCGTACCGGTAAATCCAAAAAGCTGAATATTTTTGAAATATGATGTGATCTTCTTATGCGTTTCACCGAACTGACTGCGATGGCATTCATCAAAAATAAATACCATTCGCTTATCCTTCAGGTGCTGCATAGCGCCCGTGTAACGCTTTATGGATATGGCATTATTCAGTTTCTGGATGGTGGTAACGATCAGGCCGGTATCATCGCCAAACTGCTCGACAAGTTTTTTTGTGTTATCCGTAACATCAACACTGCCTTTCTTAAAGCTGTTAAACTCCTGCATGGTCTGATAATCCAGATCTTTGCGGTCGACTACAAACACTACCTTGTGAACTTCCGGCAGCCCCATGATCACCTGGCTTGCTTTAAAGGAAGTGAGTGTTTTTCCCGATCCCGTTGTATGCCATATATAAGCGTTTTCGCGTGTATGCTTTACCTGGTCGATAATGGCTTCCACCGCATAATACTGATAAGGCCGCAAGACCATCGGTATTTTGAAGGTTTCATTCAGCACAATGTATTTGGCAATCATCTTTCCGATATGATCACGGATGAGGAAGGCATTGGCAAATTCAGTCAAACCGCTAATGTTCCGGTTGCGCTCATCGGCCCAGAAAAATGTTTGTTGAAATGACTGAAAGCGATTGTTGGCATAGTACTTTGTATTCACCCCGTTGCTGATCACGAAGATCTGCACATACTGAAACAAACCGCTGTTGGTCCAGAATGAATGACGCTGGTAGCGGTTGATCTGGTTAAAGGCTTCCTTTAATTCCAGGCCCCGTCGTTTTAATTCAATATGGACAAGAGGCAATCCATTGACAAGTATGCTAACGTCATAACGATTTTTAAAGGTGCCTTGCTGGGTTACCTGGTTTGTGACCTGAAACAGGTTCTTATTCCATTCTTCCTGATTAAAAAACCTGATGTAAGCACTTTCGCCATTGTCGCGGTTAAGTTGAAACCGGTCTTTTAACGTCCTGGCTTTCTCAAATACATTTCCTTTTGACAAATGATTTAAAATGGCTTCAAACTCCCGTTGGGTAAAGACCAGACCATTGAATTTTTCGAGTTGAAGCATTAAATTAACCAGGATGGTTTCTTCATCAGTGATCGGGACATAATCATACTGCAAGCCCCTGAGTTGCTCGATCAGAATATTTTCTAATATGGCCTCGGATTGATGAACCATCATTTACTCAATTCGTTCTGGACCTTCTCCCATATCGGATAAACGCTCCCATAAAACGCCGTCATCGATTCTCTGTACCATTTTATCCAGTGTTCCCAGTTAGTTTTATCTTCAAAGACTCCTTCTATTTTCTTATACTCCGAAACGGGCATTTCAAGTTTTATCCTGGAAGCTTTCTTATTATCTAATCTTTCCCAGTGGATTTTTCCATCAAATCCTTCTTCAATTTCATCTTTATATTGAAGCATCGTATCGAAGAATATTTTCTGTGAATCATCTGCTAAATATAATTCAACTCTATTCGTGAACCGGCCTATACAAAATGCAAATTTAGCGTGGCCTTTCCAGAAACCAATGCTGTAATATGGCTTGGCTGAGACCCTGTCGATATAGTCAATATTGTGCTTCTTAAGATCATCTTTTAGCTTGCTCCAGAACTCTACCAATCGTGCCTCTCCTTCTGCGACAGCTTTGCTCTTGCTTTTTTCCTCTTTTTCCTTCTCCATGACATCGATCATAAATTCCTTGGTCTCAGGCAATGGAATGATCTGTTCTACCTGGAGGAATATTTCCTCACCCATGCTGAATGGTGTTGCCCTGAAGCATTGGATCTGTATATCGTGATTGAGTAACCAGAGTACGCTAGATGTAACCTCTTTACGATAGTTGTTGCTGACAAAGATAATGCGTTGGTCATTCCTGTTGAGCAACAGGTCTTCCTCATCCCGCTCCAAAAACTCCAGAATGCTTTCTTTGGCATTTTCGCCATTGCCATGCTGATCAAGATAAGCCTGGTACATTTTAATGATCTGGCTATTGGTAAGGGTTGAGCAATAGGAAGTGTATTTCAATGCCTGCCAGACCACGTTACGCCCGGTATCATCCAATTTGTTCTCGATGATCACCAGCCCGCCATCTTTATCAAGAGCCAGAAGATCGAGCCGTTCATGGGTATCATTAAAACCATCAAACTCTTTTTGTATGATGAGCAGTTCCTCTCCAAGCATTTCCGGATTATTGGCTATCCATTCCTGAAGATGTTCTCTTTCGCGGATCTTCAAATCCTTGAACATTCTTTGTTCAAGCTTCGTAACGCTATTGGTTGATTTGCTGATTCTGTACATAACGATATTTTATACGAACATTTGCTGTAGAAGTCCTTTTTTAAATTGCTGAATAAATTCTAATTGAGTATTTACAAAAGCAGTTTTCCTTTCAATTTTCATTATAAAACTTGCAATCTTTTTTTGCTCTTCAACACAGGGGTATTGTAATTTTAGTCCAGAAAATGCATCAAAACTAATCTGCTTTCCATCACGAATCCCAACAACTGTTTTACTCAACCTTGTAATAAAATCTTCCTTCTTAAAATATATTCTATAAAACTCTTTATAAATATCAACTTTGGGTTTTAAAATAAGATATGCTGGACTACAAATACCTTTGATTTTGGAATATTCTATTCCACCTTGGAAAGACCTGAGACTAATTACAAAATCGCCAGGTTCAACTACCTTATATGACTTTACACTTGCTTCACTTGATTTAATATCTAATCCTGTATCCTCGCGTGGTATCATTCCTTTATCCTGGGTTGCAGCAAGTATTGGCAGATCTCCGTTGTGATTTTTATTAGAATGACTTTTGAATAATACATTACCCCTATAAACCTCCCAATCCGGAAAATCCTTCCCATCCTCATCTCTGAAACGGATCTCCTGCGAAAAGATCTTCTGCATCACCCCTTTTTTGTATTGTTCCAGGAGTTCTTTTTTGCGGGTGAGGAGTTCTATCTTTTTGTCGAAAGCAGAGAGGAAGGAGGCGATTTTTTGTTGTTCGGGGATAGTTGGGAGACTTAGTTTCAATAATTTAAGCTGATTAGCATAGAGATGTACTACAGATATCCCCTGTGATAGCCTGGCTATATCTTTTCTCCTTTGGTTATTTAAATAATACGCAAGAAAAATTCCGTTTTCATGCGTCCTTATAATATTAATGTCGCCACCTAAAGCAATTCCCGATCTAATTACACATGAAGCAGTTGCAATATCAATATTACTTTCGCCCGATGCTGGTATAATTACATCATTACTCTCACTTAAAAATAGATCTTTAACATTTAAGTTGGTTTTTGAAAAAACATCAGAAATTACTTCAGAGTATTTGGTATATAATTCACCATATCTTACACACTCAGTCTCTCCATTCTCAACAACATCATCCTTAGAAAGATTTTTCCCTTTATAAAACTCAGCTATTGATCCCAATTTAGTATCAAGCCAGATACCATCAAATTCAGAAAATCGAAGTTGTGGCAAAGCTTGCATTTTAATTTCTATGTTGTCTTTAATGGCTTGCATAAATTAAAATGGGCTGTCAATTCCTAATTCCTTACAATACAAAGCGATATCTTTATCTACTTTTTCTATCTCTTCATTTAATTGTTTTAAGTTTTTTGAGACCTGTTGAATATCCACTTGTTCTTCTTCCTCAAATGTATCCACATAACGTGGAATGTTCAGGTTATAGTCATTTTCCGTAACCTCCTCAATAGCTGCAACATAACTATACTTTTCAATAGATTCTCTTTCCCGGTAGGTTTCTACAATTTTATCGATGTCTTCAACACGCAAATAATTTTGATTCTTTGCTTTTTCAAAATACCTGCTGGCATCAATAAACAATATATCATCTGCATGTTCTCGTTGCTTTTTTAGCACGAGTATACATGTTGGAATACTTGTACCATAGAAGATATTTGCCGGCAAGCCAATCACAGCATCCAGCCAGTTCTTCTCCTCAATGAGGTACTTGCGGATATGGCCTTCGGCTGCGCCCCTGAACAAAACACCGTGAGGCAACACACAGGCCATAGTGCCATTATCATCCAACTGATAAGCCATATGCTGCAGAAAAGCAAAATCGGCTTTGCTCTTCGGTGCCAGCTTACCATAGGCTGAAAAGCGGTCATCGTTCATAAACAACGGGTTGGCACTCCAGTCAGCGGAAAAGGGAGGATTGGCTACCACTGCTTCAAACCTCATGTCCCTGTGCTGTGGCTGTTCAAGAGTGTCTTCATTCCGGATATCAAATTTGCGGTAATGCATATCATGCATGATCATGTTCATGCGGCAGAGGTTATAAGTGGTGGGATTGCTTTCCTGTCCGTAAAAGCCGCCTGCATCCTGTACTTCTTTGGCAACCCTTAACAGCAAGGATCCGGAACCGCAGGTGGGATCGTAAACGCTTTTGAGTTTAGTTTTACCTGTTGTTACTATCTTAGCCAGTATCTTACTTACCTGTTGTGGTGTATAAAACTCACCGGCCTTTTTACCGGCACCGCTGGCAAACTGCCCGATAAGGTATTCGTAGGCATCGCCCAGCACATCGGTTTCATGATCGTCCAGCATGAAGTCGATCTTATCCAGGTGAGTCAGCACTTTTACGATCAGTTCGTTCTTGGCACTCTCTGTCTTTCCAAGTTTACTGCTGGACAGGTCGAGGTCTTCAAAGAGGTTTTCAAAATCCTGCTCACTGTCGGTCCCCATGGTACTGTTTTGTATGTTCGTGAGGATGGTCGTCAGGTCACCAAGAATAAATTTATTTGTGCCATTGCCATTCCCCCTATGGGCAAGAGAACTGAATAACTCGGAAGGCTTCAGGAAATAGCCCAATTTGTCGAGTGCTTCAGACCTGATGGCTTCAAGATATTGCTTTCCAGCAGGGCTTTTTTCATCAATAGAACTATATTTAATGCCATCCGGTTTCAGGATCTCATTGGCATAGCTGTGCATTTTTTCGCTGAGGTACTTATAAAAGATCAGTCCGAGAATATAATCCCGGAAGTCGTCCGCTCCCATCTTCCCCCTCAGAGAGTTTGCTATACTCCAGAGCTGCGCATGAAGTTTCTTGTTGTTTTCGGTCATGATAATATTTATGCAACCAGCAAAAGCAGGTTTATCCTTTCATTCTGATAATTAAATCCAGGCCGGTATGGCCTGTTTTGGTCTTGGGTTGGGTAAAGATATGGAAAATTATAATTTAATTGAATAATTATGCATTGGGATTAGAAAATACAATTTATTGATTTTGCTCATTTATAATTTATGGTTATCCTTCATTTCCTTGTACATTGTTTTCTTTAATTGTTTTACCATTTTCCTTGAATAAAAAGCATCTTCAGCAGGAACATATTGCGCTCTTAGACGTTCGTTATATTTCTGCTCAATTTCCTTTCTTGAAATATATTTGAGCCAGGCCCATTCTTCTACAGAAAAGGGATCAACTTCCTTTTTCATTACTTTGACAAACCTTTGTTGTAATGGAGTAAATATTGCTAATTCTTCTGAAGTAATTGCCTGAAACCAATGACCATACTTTTCCAATACTTCCCTTTCCTCATTACTGAAAATTTCAATACTGCAATCAATAAGAAATGGTCCCATTGTTTTAATATAATCCTGATGATGTCTTGTTAACTCATTTTTCTTCATTATTTTTTGAAGTTTTAATATAAAAATCAATGATACATTTCGACATCTCATCGATCAATGTATATCATTTAACAAACTGCCAATTTCCCCAGGCTTCATCAATCTCTCCACCCAAATTAATGATCACCGGATCAGGTTTGTTATCGTATAAATCATCAACTAATTCATTAAATCCTGAATTGCAACATGTTATGATCTGAAAATTCCTTGATCAATCAATGTAAAAACCCTCTTTACTAAATTATGATCGTTGAAATATTTTTTTTGCAAAAAGTATATACTTATCGAACCTGGACTTTCATTTAGTTCATTATTGACAATTTTTAAAATCGTATTTCGGAGAATACTGTTTTCCTTCATCAGTAATCCCATTTCAACTCCAACCATAAATGATCCTGCTTCAAGAGTAAAATTCTCAGCATTTAATTCATCAACCATTTCCAGATAATTCTGATAAAAGTTCTCCTGGGAGATTTCAAAATAATCTTTAATAATCTCATACGAATCATCAAGGTCTCTATGCCGATCTGGTTTTTCGCTCCATGAAATTAATTTAAGAATCATTAGTCCAACCAAAGGAGGTACGCTTACATCAAATCCTTCATGCTCAATTTGAATGGCACTATCAAGCACTTCCTCCATTCCCAGTACCGAAAGTTCTGTTTTTCTATCAGTAAACTTTATGGTGCCTTCTTCCTCAATTTGTCCAAAGGGAAGTATATCCACCACGGTATTGGTTTTACCATAGATCACCCTGTATGGTTCCTGTACTCTTCTAAACCCATATTTTTCGAGTTCTGACAAGAAATTATCGTATGACGAAATGTCGGGAATCATTATTGCAAAATCAATATCTTTTGTTCCTCTGGCAGGGCGAATACCCTCTTTAAGCATTAAAATAATTTTAGCATGTGCTCCAATAAGGTAGACCGGTACATTCTGCTTCTTACAAACATTTTCGATAAGCGAAAATACTTCGCCAAAATGCGGAGATGCCAGCTCTTTATATGTCTTTGAGGTATCGCTCATATATTATTTTCGCTACTTCAATATTTCTGCTATCATCTGTATTCATCAAGTCTGCATATACTATTAAAGGAGGTGCCGTATCCCATTTTTCAGTATCCAGTTTCCAGAACATTTCAAAAATTTCAACTTGTCCGTTTTTTTCAGGTATAATGCGGTAATTCTTTATTAGATCTGCCGTTTTAAGTTTTGTGTATAATGTAAATCTTTCAGGGTCTAAATAATCTGTCAATATATCTGCTGCTGGTTCTCCTCCCCATACAGTATCTTCAACCTGTAATGGAATTTCTTTCCAATTCTTTATTGTATTTTCACCAACCACAAATTTCCCCAACCTAATTCCCGGCTTTAATTTTTCTCCATATGCAGTAATCCAACGTTTTAAAAGCTCTTCCTTGTTAGCAAGCATGTATCTTTTTTCATCAACCTTAACTATAAATCCTAAATCTTGAAGTGCATTTATTATTATGGGTATAGCGCCAAGTGCTATACCGGCCATCTTCGCAATCTCTCTGTATGGGCGATTTAACCACTCCTCATCCGTCAGAAATAAAAACAATAATTTAACAGCTGTTTTTGTAAATGCTCTATTGGGCCGTATTTTTGTTTTTTGAATTGGTTTTTGGCCTTCTATTAATATCAACAGATCATTTTGTTTGATAAATGCATTACCGCTTGCTTCAAGATATGCAATATTTTTCGCCTTAAGATGTTCTTTAATTTTTGGAAACAGCTTTGTGGCTATTATCATTAATGGGTGTTCACCTCTTTTTCTGTTTAGAAGCTCCTCAATCTGATATAAACGAAATTCTTGTTTAACCTCTGCAGCAAATGCGATATGCCTGTCTTTAATTTTAATGGTTATTATTCCATCAAAAGCACCTCCCTGATCATCATCCCAATAAACATCATAAGCTGTAGCTTCATTGAGGTTCTCAATTGCAGTATGAATTATATTATCCTTTTCCATGTTCATTAATATTATGTGTTCACGTAACGTGAACGTGCAAATATAGTGAACATTTTTATTATTAGCAAGTAAATATGTTTAATAATTTACATTTTACAATGTACATTTTAGAGTTTACAAATTTACAAGTGAGCTAGAGTGAACTAGAGTGAACTAAAGTGAACTAAAGTTATTTTATTCTGATTTCGCTCTTCTGATATCTGAGATCTGATTTCAAACCAATATTTTAGCTGCTTAAAGCCACCGAGTCATCGGGGCAAGCACTGAAACGATGATTTATGTTTTTTGGCGAATCCGACATTAATCATAGCCAGCCTTATCACAAGTTTATTTTTTAATGTTCTTTTTGCTTGATCAAAAAGAACCAAAAAATCAAGGCCGCACAAAGCTTTGTTGAAGGATATCCCGCTTTCAGCGGGATTAATTCGGCTATTGATTTTTATATCACTTCGTTTATAAAAATCAAGTCTCATTAACATGGGTAATTTTTAACGTTCATGAAATCTTGATAAGCTACCAAAGCTTTATGATGCCCTTCCTTACTTTACATGAATGTTAAGTGGGAAATATCGTATTTCATTACTGTCTGACAGGGATGCTTGTGCAGTATTAAGTAATGAGTAGTTAGTATTGAGTATCCAGCATCCAGGATCCTGCATCCAGCATCCAGCATCCAGCAGATTTGTTAACCGTCTACGGGGGGATCAGGCTGAAATGCC
>JAVVEM010000026.1:1563-48644 GCA_032250805.1 Bacteroidales bacterium | reverse complement strand
CCCAAAATAGACCTCACAGGTCCATAGACCTGTGAGGTCTATTTTGGCCTGAGCCCTAATCCTTCTGACACCAGCTCCACAATATCGTAATTCTTCATATCCTCCTCACGGTTCTTGTATTTAATGCCGTCGGTCATCATCACCATACAGAACGGGCATGCAGTCGCAACAATATCGGCCTTGCATTCGATAACATCTTCAATGCGTTCAATAAATACTTCCTTATCCCCTTTTTCTGCCTCCTTGAACATCTGTCCGCCTCCGGCGCCGCAACACAAGGCAAAGCTTTTGGTCCGTTTCATTTCTACCATCCTGCTGCCTTTAATAGCCCTGATCACTTCACGTGGCGCAGCATATTCTCCATTTCCTCTTCCCAGGTAACAGGGATCGTGGAAGGTGATTTTCTTGCCGGCAAAACCATTGGCATTGAGCCTGATCTTGCCCTCTTTGATATTATTGCTAAGGAATTGACTGTGATGGATCACTTCAAATTTACCCCCCAGATCGGGATATTCATTTTTGAAGGTATTATAATCATGCGGACAGGCCGTAAGGATCTTTTTTACTCCATACATGTTCAATGTTTCTATGATCATGAGGGCCTGCATCTGGAACAGCATCTCATTGCCTGCTCTGCGGGCCACATCACCACTGTCACTCTCACCTGTACCTAAAACGGCATAATCAACTTTCAGATGGTTCAGCACCCTGACCAGTTCTTTCGAAACCTTTTTATACCTGTCGTCGAAAGCCCCTGCAGAGCCTATCCATAGAAGGTACTCAGGTGTTTCGCCGGCAGCCTGCTTATCGGCCATCAGTGGTACATTCAGTCCTTCGGCCCATAACATGCGGTCTTCAGGAGAGAACTGCCACGGGGCTCCATTATTTTCTATATTGGAAAAAATCGCATTCAACTCCCCGGGGCCGGCCGACTCTTCCATTACCAGGTAACGGCGCATGTCAACGATAAGGCTGGGATGATTAATATTTATAGGGCATTCCTGTGCACAGGCGTTGCAGGTGGTGCATGCCCAGAGTTCCTCTTCGGTGATATAATCCTTTATCAGCGACCTGTTGTCGGCATAGCTCCTGTCTTTTATTAGTCCCGGGCCTTTTTCTTTCATCCTTGCGCGCAGGTCCATCATAATCTTTCGGGGCGATAATTGCTTGCCAGTGATATTGGCCGGGCAAACATCGGTGCAGCGGCCGCATTCCGTGCAGGCAAGCGAATCAAGGTAATTCTTCCAGTTTACATCTTCGGCGTCCAATACGCCAAACCTCGACACCTGTTCATCGTCCCCTGCAGCGGGTTCTGAAAATGCTGCATTGGGATCCATCATCAGCTTCACCTCATCAGTGATCTGAGGCATATTTGGCAAATAACCCAGCGGCTCAAGCCTGCTCAGGAATACATTGGGCACCGACATGAATACATGAAAATGCTTGGAGTAAGGGAGTACATTGGCGAACAGGAAGATCAGCAGGATGTGGCCCCACCAGTTCACCTCATGCCAGAGATGGGCCTGGGCTTCGGGCAGAGGGCTGATCATCCCTGCAAGATATTCACTAACAGGAAATAATCCTTTGGCCACATGACCGGCGGCATCAGCATGCACTACATAAAAGGTGTTCATCCCCAGCAGGGTCACCATCAGCAGACCAATCAATGTCAGGGCTATATTGGCGTCGAGATGTGATTTATGTTTCATCTCTGTACCCTTAAAACGCCTGATGTGCAAGAATATCCTGCGGAACAGGAAAGCCAGGATCAACAATAAAATGATGAAGGCAAAAACATCACCAAGCCCAAAGATCACATCATATACAGGCCCAAGAACCGACAGTATGCGCTCTGTGCCTGCCAGTCCGTCGATGATCATTTCTATACTTCCGATCAGGATTACGATAAAACCCCACCATACCAATGCATGCATCAGGCCTACCACGGGGCGTCGGAAGATCTTGCTTTGCCCAACGGCAACTTCCATCATCACCATAAATCGCTTACCCCAGTTTTTTACAGGATAAGGCCGGGTAAGCTTGAAAAACCTGCAAATTCGGTACATCGTAAATGAAAATATCCCTAAAGTGAGAAGGATACTGACTGCGAAAATGATTGATTTAGTCATAGACCCTGAAATTAAATAGGTGAACACTCCTTATATTGCGAAAACAATTATATGAATAATATCATTAAGAACATTTTTAAATAATGGGCGGTTAAGCAAACCGCTTTATGAACCTGTGAGGTCAATAAAATTACTATATTTGTTTGCGTTTCAAATAAGTGAATAAAATGAACAAAAAGCCGGAAATTTATAAACCGAAAAATCATGTCAGAATTGTTACTGCAGCATCACTTTTTGATGGTCATGATGCAGCTATAAATATTATGCGCCGCATTATTCAGGGTACAGGCGTGGAGGTGATCCACCTGGGCCATGACCGCTCGGTTATGGAGATCGTCGACTGCGCCATACAGGAAGATGTTCAGTCGGTAGCGATTACTTCTTATCAGGGTGGGCATATTGAATATTTCAAGTATATGCTCGACTTATTCAGAGAGAAAGGCTGTGGTCATATTAAGATATTTGGCGGCGGTGGAGGTGTTATCCTTCCTGAAGAGATTGAGGAATTGCACAATTATGGCATTATACGTATTTACAGCCCTGACGACGGCCGGAAGATGGGCTTGCAGGGAATGATAAATGATGTTGTGAAAAAATCCGACTTCCCTACAGGAAAGGATATTGATGTTGACCATAAGGCCATTGAACAGAAGGATGCCTATTCCATTGCAAAACTCATCTCTGCTGCCGAAAATAACCCTGAAGAAGTTAGGGCGGTTATCGACAAGATGGCAAAGAAGACCGGCAAATCGCCGGTACTCGGGATCACCGGTACTGGTGGATCAGGAAAATCATCACTCGTGGATGAGATCGTACGCCGCTATCTCGATGGTTTTCCCGGTAAAACAATTGGAATTATTTCCGTTGATCCGTCAAAAAGAAAAACCGGCGGTGCGCTGCTCGGCGACCGTATCAGGATGAATTCAATCAATGATGCCAGAGTGTACATGCGTTCACTGGCTACCAGGCAATCAAACCTGGCCATGTCGCGCTATGTGAAGGATGCAGAAATCATTCTGCAGGCCGCCGGATTTGATCTCATTATTCTCGAAACCTCCGGAATTGGCCAGTCGGATACAGAGATCATTGATCATAGCGATCTTTCGCTCTATGTTATGACACCAGAATACGGAGCAGCAACTCAACTGGAAAAGATCGATATGCTCGACTTTGCAGATATCATTGCCCTGAATAAGTTTGATAAACGCGGTGCCCTTGATGCTTTGCGTGATGTAAAAAAGCAATATCAGCGCAACCATCACCTCTTTGATACGGATCCTGAACAAATGCCTGTTTTTGGTACCATAGCTTCACAGTTTAATGATCCCGGGGTAAATCAGTTTTACCGTGCCCTCATGCAAAAGATAAATGAAATTTCGGGCGGGAAGTTTGAATCAGGAATTGAGAGTGGCGATGAATTGTCGGAAAAGATCTTTATCATACCTCCCAACAGAACAAGGTATCTTTCCGAAATATCCGAAACAATACGTAACTATAATAAGTGGTCGGAGGAACAGGCGGAAGTGGCGCAGCGGATATATGCCATCAAAGAAACACTTGAAGTGCTGAAAGAAAAGGATCAATCCTCGGCGGAACTTGAGCAGGCATACAGGGAAGAGGAATTGAATCTCGACCCGCACAATATGGAGATGATCCGTAACTGGGAAGATAAAAAATCATTATACAGGAATAATGAGTTTGTATTCAGGGTGAGGGACAAGGAATTCAGGATGGAAACTCATACCGAATCGCTCTCACATATCCGTCTTCCTAAAATTTCATTGCCGCGCTATAAGGGATGGGGTGATATTCTCAGATGGAATCTCCGCGAAAATGTACCGGGCGAATTTCCATATGCTTCCGGTGTTTTTCCCTTCAAGCGTGAAGGCGAGGACCCTACAAGGCAATTTGCCGGTGAAGGCGGCCCGGAGCGTACGAACAGACGTTTCCATTATCTTTCGTATGGAATGCCGGCGGTAAGACTTTCAACTGCTTTTGATTCGGTTACCCTGTATGGACAGGATCCTGATATCCGCCCCGATATTTATGGAAAAATTGGAAATTCCGGAGTATCCGTTTCCTGCCTCGACGATGCAAAAAGACTCTATTCCGGGTTTGACCTTCTTGATGCCAAGACTTCTGTGTCGATGACCATCAATGGTCCGGCCCCGACAATGGTCGGGTATTTTATGAATACCGCCATTGATCAGCAGTGCGAGATCTATATCCGCGAAAATGGCCTTGAAGAAAAAGTCAATGCAAAGATCGATGCCATTTATAAAAAACGGGGAACAAAACGCCCGGGATACAACGGCCCCATTCCGGAGGGACATAATAAGCTTGGCCTCATGTTGCTTGGCGTAACAGGCGACATGGTACTTCCCAAAGAAGTGTATGAAAAGATCAAGGCCGAAACGATCTGCCGTGTTCGTGGCACTGTACAGGCCGATATCCTGAAGGAAGACCAGGCGCAGAACACGTGCATCTTCTCAACCGACTTCGCCCTGAAAATGATGGGTGATGTGCAGGAGTATTTTAATCAGAACCACATACGCAATTTTTATTCCGTATCCATATCTGGCTACCATATTGCCGAAGCAGGTGCTAACCCTGTAACTCAGCTGGCATTGACCCTTGCCAACGGCTTTACCTATGTTGAATATTATGTGTCGCGGGGAATGGATATCAATGCTTTTGCTCCAAACCTTTCCTTTTTCTTTTCAAATGGAATTGATCCTGAATATTCGGTGCTCGGAAGAGTTGCCAGATTGATCTGGGCCAAAGCAATGAAACTGAAATATAATGCCAATGAACGCTCGCAAAAGCTGAAATACCATATCCAGACTTCCGGGCGATCGTTACATGCCCAGGAGATCGACTTCAACGATATACGCACCACCCTGCAGGCACTCTATGCGGTCTATGACAATTGCAACTCATTGCATACAAACGCCTATGATGAGGCCATCACAACGCCAACAGAAGAGTCGGTAAGAAGAGCCATGGCCATACAGCTCATCATCAATCATGAGCTTGGCCTCGCCAAAAACCAGAATCCTTTGCAGGGCTCATTCATTATCGAAGAGCTTACCGACCTTGTGGAGGAAGCTGTGCTCTTGGAGTTCGACCGCATTACTGAAAGAGGCGGTGTTCTGGGTGCCATGGAAACCATGTACCAGCGCAGCAAGATCCAGGAAGAATCGCTCTATTATGAAACACTGAAACATACCGGTCAGCTTCCCATTATGGGCGTGAACACTTTTCTTTCAAGCAAGGGAAGCCCGACGGTAATTCCCGGCGAGGTGATCAGGGCCACAACAGAAGAAAAAGAACAGCAGATAAAAACCATCAAGGACCTTCACAAAACCTGGCAGAACGAAGCTGAAGAACAACTTGATTTGCTGAAAAGCCGTGTACTGAACAATGAAAATATTTTCGAAGGCTTAATGGAAGCAGCAAGATATTGCTCAATTGGACAGATATCGCAGGCACTCTTTGAAGTTGGCGGTCAGTACAGGAGGAATATGTAGACAGGAACCTTTTTGCAAAATCCTGTTGTCTGGCAGGGTATAAACTCAGGTGCTTCCTTCTTCCTCCTGAAGATCATACAGAAAATCATTGTATGGGTAACGTTTAATGTGAATTTCTTTCACGGAGTGATAAAGCACTTCCCTCAACTCCCTGATATTCGTATTGTTCTTAGCTGAAACAAAAACGCATGCATGATCACTTCCCGCCATCCAGGTTTTTTTCAGGTCTTCAAGCGGGACATTCTCCCTTTCGACCGGGCTGAGGTCATCTTCGTCTTTTTCAACAAATGTGTAGGCATCAATCTTGTTAAAGACCATGATCGTAGGCTTGTCGAAGGCTCCTATTTCAGTAAGTGTTTGCTCAACCGTGCGGATCTGATCTTCAAAGTCGGGATGGGAAATATCAACCAGATGAATAAGGATATCAGCTTCGCGCACCTCATCGAGGGTCGACTTAAAAGACTCTATCAAACTGTGAGGAAGTTTTCTGATGAATCCAACCGTATCAGATAACAAAAAGGGCAGGTTTTCAAGTACTACCTTTCTCACTGTAGTATCCAGTGTGGCAAATAATTTATTCTCAGCAAATACATCCGACTTACTCAGCACATTCATCAATGTCGATTTTCCAACATTTGTGTATCCTACAAGGGCCACCCTTACCATGCTGCCACGGTTTTTTCGCTGAGTAGCTTTTTGCTTGTCGATCTGCACCAGCTTTTTCTTTAAAAGGGCGATCCTGTCGCGGATAATCCGGCGGTCGGTTTCTATTTCTGTTTCGCCTGGTCCTTTAAGCCCGATGCCACCTTTTTGCTTTGAGAGGTGTGTCCACATGCGTGTAAGACGGGGGAGCAGGTATTCATATTGCGCCAACTCAACCTGTGTCTTGGCATGGGCAGTACGTGCCCTGCTGGCGAAAATATCCAGGATAAGGTTGTTCCTGTCGAGAATCTTGCATTCCAGTTCTTTTTCAATATTTCTGATCTGCGAAGGACTTAGCTCATCATCGAACACGACAATGTCCACTTCATTTTCTTTCACATAGGTTCTGATCTCACTGAGCTTTCCCGATCCAACAAAACTTCTGGGGTCGGGATGGCTCAGCGACTGCAGAAAGGTTTGTACGGGAATACCTCCGGCAGTATCAACCAGGAATGATAACTCGTTGATGTGCTCCTGTGCAGTTCTTCGGTCATCATCTTTTGTGATGATCCCCACCAGAACCACAGTTTCTTTTGCTTGTGTTATTTCTTCCGGATCTGGCATCAAAAAGCTTTGAACCCAATGATCTCCCTTACCTCACGAAGTGTTTTGCCGGCACTTTCCCTGGCTGCTTCAGCACCCCGCTTTGTGACTTTGTGCAGGTAGTCCCTGTCATTTAAGAGTTCTTCTATTTTTTCACGGAAAGGTTTTACAAAGGTGATAATATCTTCGGCAAGCTGTTTTTTCATATCACCATAACGGATGCTACAATTATTATATGCCTCGTCGAAGAATTTAACTGTACCGGGTGCCGACATTACCTCCATGAGCGTGAAAAGGTTTTGGATAGGTTCTGGTTTTTGCTGATTCATCTCGGTTGGCCCGCTATCTGTAACGGCACGCATTACTTTTTTGCGTATGACCTTTTCGGGATCGGCAAGGAAAATGGCATTGCCTTCACTTTCCGACTTACCCATTTTTCCTGCACCGTCAAGGCCAGGGATCTTTACAAGAGCTTCGCCGAAGTTATAGGCCTGGGGGATGGGAAAAAAATCCTGCCTGTACATGCGGTTAAAACGGCGGGCAAAGGTGCGCATCATCTCCAGGTTCTGCTCCTGGTCTTTACCCACCGGAACTTTTGCGGCTTTATGGATGATCACATCGGCTGCCATCAGTGTAGGGTATGTAAGCAATCCGGCATTCACATTCTCGGGCTGTTTTCTTACCTTTTCCTTAAATGAGGTACAGCGTTCCAGTTCACCCAGGTAAGCGTTCATATTCAGGAGCAGATATAATTCCGGTATCTCCGGAACATCACTCTGTATGTAAATTGTGGCCTTTTCCGGATCAATGCCTGCTGCCAGGTATTCAACCAGAACATTCTTAACATTCCCATGAAGGTCGGCTGGTGTGGGGTGTGTGGTTAGCGAATGGTAATCAGCAATAAAGAAAAAGCAGTGATTGCTCTCCTGCATCTTTACAAAGTTTTTCATTGCACCAAAGTAATTTCCCAGGTGCAGATTACCGGTTGGCCTGATACCGCTGACAACAGTTTCCATAATGATTGCTTATATCTTTAGTTCTTCACCATTTTTATCGAAGATGTGGTATTCAAGAAAATGATAATTGCTGTTCTTTTGTACATGTATCTTTTTCTTGTATTTACGTTGCCATTTCAATCGTGCAGAGGTCATAAACCCTTTTGTAAGATAGGCATGCAAGAAAGGATGCACTTCGATATTAAGTTGTTTTTCATTCTGTTCCTGCAGCAGGTATTTGATATTATTCTCAATCTCGTCAGTAATGATAATACTTGGCTTGATCTTGCCAGTACCCAGGCATGAAGGGCATTGTTCAAGGTTTTCAATTGTCATTTCAGGCCTTACGCGCTGCCTTGTGATCTGAACGAGGCCGAATTTACTGGGAGGGAGTATGGTATGCTTGGCCCTGTCTTTTGCCATTTCTTCCTTTAACCGCTGAAACAGGTCACGCCGGTGCCGGGCTTCAAGCATGTCGATAAAGTCAACCACTATGATCCCTCCCATATCTCTTAACCTCAGCTGCCTTGCGATTTCGGCAGCGGCTTCGAGATTAACCTCCAGTGCGTTTGTTTCCTGGGAGTTCTTCTTATTTACACGGTGACCACTGTTTACATCAATAACATGCAGGGCTTCGGTATGTTCAATGATCAGATAAACGCCACTTTTGATTGTTACTGTTTTTCCGAACAAGCCTTTGATTTGTTTATCAATGCCGAAATGTTCGAAGATCGGGGTTCTGCCTTTGTGAAGCTTAACAATATCAGTTTTCTTCGGAGCAATCTTACTGATATACTGCCTGACCTCATCATACATGTCGGGATCATTCAGATGAATGCTGTTAAACGATTCATTCAGCACATCCCTCAGAAGGGATGATGTACGGTCAAGCTCGCTGATCACCCTGGTGGGCGGTTTCAGGTTTCGGAGTTTATGCGTGAGCACATCCCATTTTTTCACCAGGCTTTTCAGGTCTGCATCAAGATCGGCAACGAGCTTATCCTCGGCAACTGTCCTTATGATCACCCCCATATTGTTGGGCTTGATACTTTGAATAAGCCTTTTAAGGCGGTTTCTTTCCTCTATATTTTTGATCTTTTGTGAGATCGAGATGCGGTTGGAGAACGGAACAAGAACAAGGTATCTTCCTGCAAAGGAAATCTCAGTAGAGATCCTGGGGCCCTTGGTTGAGATGGGCTCCTTGACAATTTGCACTGCCAGTTGCTGGTTTGCCTTTAAAACATGTGTAATTTTCCCGGTCTTTTCAATATCTTTTTCAAGCTTGAAGTTCCTGAGGTCGGGAGATGGGCCCCGCGGATTCAGGGCCAGGCGGATATATTTGTTCAATGACCTGATCTGCGGACCAAGGTCGAGATAATGAAGAAAACCGTCCTTCTCGTATCCAACATCTATAAAAGCGGCATTCAGGCCGGGCATTATCTTTCTTACCCTGCCCAGGTAGACATCACCGACAGCATAATCGTTGTCGACTTTCTCTTTGTGAAGTTCAACAAGGAATTTATCCTCCAGCAAAGCAATATCAACCTCATTCTTATACGAATTAATGATTAATTCCTTTTCCACGGTAGTATGGTTTAAATAGCAAAATCACTGATAAAAAATATATCAATGATCAAAAAAAAGAAAGGTAGCATGGAAAAGCGTCAGGGCTGGAAAAATATAACAATTGCATAACGCGATCACGTTATGCAATTGTAAAATTATTTCTTCTTATGTCTGTTTTTTCTCAAGCGTTTTTTCCGCTTGTGGGTTGACATCTTGTGTCTTTTTTTCTTTTTCCCGCTTGGCATAATAATTTCTTTTTTAGACGATTACTTTACATTCTTTTTAACGTCATTGACAAAGGTCTTAGCAGGCTTGAAAGAAGGAATGAAGTGTTGCGGAATAATGATTGTTGTGTTTTTTGAGATGTTTCTTCCGGTTTTCTGAGCTCTTTTCTTGACAGTGAAACTTCCAAAACCTCTCAGGTAAACATTTTCTCCTTTGGTAAGAGAACCTTTTACAGCGTCCATAAAAGCTTCGACAGTTGCCTGAACTGCAACTTTTTCAATTCCTGTTTTGTTCGCAATATCTGCTACAATTTCTGCTTTTGTCATGATATATTTTTTAATTTGTTAAACGATAATTTCATTATATGGGCTGCAAATATATAATTTTTTTAGAAACAAATTTTATTTATACCATTATTTTTTCAATTCTAATTATCTCTAAATAAATTTGTTCCCAAGTTTGATGACCTTTTCAGAACACATATTAATATGGTATTATACCCGGAAGAGAGAGTTGCCGTGGCGCAATACGAACGATCCATACCGGATATGGCTGTCGGAAGTCATTCTTCAGCAAACGCGTATCGACCAGGGTATGGCTTATTATAACCGCTTCATTGAAAAATATCCTGATATAGAGGCGCTTGCCGATGCTCCGGAGCAAGAAGTGCTTAAATTGTGGCAGGGATTGGGGTATTATTCCCGGGCAAGGAACCTCCTGTTTGCCGCGCAGCAGGTTGTTCATGATCTTAATGGACAATTCCCAAATAATTTTGCTGATCTGAAAAAATTAAAGGGCGTAGGCGACTATACGGCTGCAGCCATTGCTTCTATCGCATTCAACGAGAATGTTGTTGTTGTTGATGGCAATGTTAAAAGGGTAATATCCAGGATGTATGGACTGCAACATACAGGCCTTAAATTAGAACGGGCGGTAAAAAGCTTAATGGAAGAATTGATTGATAAGGATCATCCTGGCGATTTTAACCAGGCTGTAATGGAATTTGGCGCCATGCAGTGTACACCAAAAAATCCGCGTTGCCGCGATTGCATATTCAGAGCTCTTTGCTATGCTTATACCAATCAGCTGACGGATGTTTTGCCACTTAAGAATGCAGTTAAGAAACCAGCCCTGAGGTATTTCTATTATGCAGTAATACAAATTGGACAGATTGAAAAAGCGTTTATTGTTAAAAGGCGATCGGCCGATGACATCTGGAAAAGCCTTTATGATTTTCCTTTAATTGAAAGTGAACGCCAAATAAGCATGAAAACATTGCTCAAGCAACATTTTGCGAAATGGTTCCGCGATGAGGTTCAAATAATCGAACCCGCCTATACTTATAAGCACCAACTGACACACAGGACGATCAAAGCACAATTTTTTGAAATATCCGTAGCTACAATTGATCATATTATGCCGGAGCCAGACTGGGAAATAATTCCGGCTTCAGAAATATTCCTGATTCCAATTCCCCGTTTGATCGAACGTTATATCTCCGACCAAAAAGAAAAATTTTAATTCAGGCACCAGCTTGCTACCGTGGATTACATTTTAAAATTTTGTAAAAAAAAGTGCGACATTTTTAAAAAAAAGGTACTAATAAGTATAAGCACCGAAGAAATGCCCTGAAAGGCATCGGAGGCTTCACTAAAAATAACTAAATTTGTAAACTAAATTAAAACTGAAAAAGATGGCTGGAATTAACAAAGTTATCCTTGTAGGAAACCTGGGTAAAGACCCTGAGGTTAGAACACTTGAAAGTGGGGCAAAAGTGGCAAATTTTACACTTGCTACATCAGAAACCTACAAAAACAAGGAAGGACAAAGGGTTACACATACGGAATGGCACAATATTGTGCTGTGGCGCGGACTTGCTGAAGTTGCTGAAAAATATCTTAAAAAGGGCAACCAGATTTATGTCGAAGGAAAAATCAAAACCCGTAGCTGGGATGATAAGGATGGTATTAAAAGGTATACCACCGAAATTTTTGGCGATAATATGACTATGCTGGGGGGCCGGCGTGATGATACGGATGCCGGTACTTCACAGGCAAGCGAGGAAGATACTGCCCCGGAAGCAGATGTGAGCGACGAGAAAGATGACCTGCCATTTTAATCTTTCTTGCTCACTCCGGGGTATTAAAGACCCATTCTGATCGTATCAGTTCATGGAAACATTTAATTTTGTGGTTAAAAATTATACCGCTGCGCAATTGGTGGCGGTATGATTTTTTTTAATAAATTTGTAACTAAACAGCAGGGAAACAATATACTGCAAATAATCTTAAAGATCATTGGAAGCACCTGGTTTTGCTTATTTTCTGAATAGTATCCCATTCATACTCCTGAATACATTTATTCAGCCCTTTTCTGTCTCCATATTCATTGCATTATTAACACTTTTTGTTTTGCTGTTTTTTTCAGCCATGATCTCCGGTTCGGAGGTGGGATTCTTTTCTCTTACGTCTCAGCATTTCAACATCCTGAAGGAAGAAAATACAGGAGCAGAAAAGCAGATCATCAAACTGATGAAAAGGCCTAAGCGTTTGCTGGCCACCATTCTGATTGCCAATAACTTTGTGAATGTTGCCATCGTCATACTCTCAAGTTTCATTGTGTCGCTGTGGTTTAATTTGTTACATTACCCGGTACTTGCCTTTGTTATTCAGGTAGTTGTTATTACAGCTCTCATCCTTCTTTTGGGAGAAATACTCCCCAAGATGTACGCGAGTAAATATCCTTTACGATTTTCAAAAAAAATGTCGCGTACCCTACAGCTGCTGATCTGGATTTTTTATCCTTTCAGTTCTGTGCTTGTGCAATCAACTTCCTTTCTCGACAGAAGACTTGCCAAAAAAACCCCGGGCATATCAAAAAGCGAATTGTCTGATGCCATTGAAATAACTGCGAATGAATCAACCCCTGAAGAAGGCAGGAAGATACTTAAAGGGATATTGAAATTTGGCGATATTGAGGTGAAAGAGATCATGCGTTCGCGGGTTGATGTTGTTTCGCTCGACCTGAATGCATCCTTTCAGGAGGTACTTGAACGTATTGTTGATTCAGGATTTTCAAGGATACCGGTTTATGAGGATAGTTTCGATAACATTAAAGGCGTCCTTTATGTAAAAGACTTACTGCCTCATATTGGTAAAACTGCCGAATATAAGTGGGGTGCCCTGTTGAGAGATGCTCTGTTTGTTCCTGAAAATAAAAAGATCAACGATTTGCTCCAGGAATTTCAGGAAAAGAAAATTCACCTCGCCATCGTTGTTGATGAGTATGGCGGCACATCAGGACTAATTACCCTCGAAGACGTACTGGAGGAAATTGTGGGAGAGATTACCGATGAGTCAGATACAGGCTCGGAAGAGTTTATTTATAAAAAGATTGACGATCAGACTTATGTATTCGAAGGCAAGACAAGTATCAACGATTTTTGCAAGATCATAAAAATTGATGATGATATCTTTGATGAAGTTAAGGGTGAGTCGGATACCCTGGCAGGACTTATCCTGGAACTTAAAGGAAAAATCCCGGAAAAGAACGATGAAACACACTTTTTAAACTATACTTTTAAAGCCATCGAAGTTGACCTGAAACGCATTAAGCGCATTTTGGTGAGTATTTCGAATGATTGATAATGCGAGCTGTTTACCACATAGTACTTTTGATCATGGCCATACTTTTTCTGTATGCCTGTAATGAATCATATACGCCCAGGCCAAGAGGTTATTTTCGTATTGATCTCCCTGAACATGAGTACCGTTCTTTTGATTCAACATTTCCTTATACTTTTGAATATCCGGTCTACTCAAATCTGAGTCCGGATCCATTTTCGCCCGATCAGCCCTACTGGCTCAATATTGATTTTCCCCGCTACCGCGGAAGGATCCATCTTAGCTATAAGAAGGTTAATGGCAACCTTGCTGAATACCTTGAAGATTCGCGGCAGTTCGTAATGAAACATATACCCAAGGCAAGTGCAATTAACGATTCGCTATTGTATGATCCCGAACATGATATTTATGGCCTGATATACCAGATCGAAGGGATGGGCGCCGCCTCTCCCTGCCAGTTCTTTATTACCGACAGTACTGATCATTTTGTCAGAGGAGCCTTGTATTTTGAAGTATCTCCCAATAACGACTCGCTTTCGCCCGTGATTGATTTTATACGTCACGACATCGAACATCTGCTGAGCACATTCAGATGGAATCCCCAACATCGTCAATAATTTGTTCACCCTGAAAGCAGCACATTTGCATTCGTGATTGTATGACAGGGTAACTTATAACCCTTCTTTTCGTTTAAGATTTATCCCGGAATTTCAAGGGATTGAAATATATTTTTTACTTTTGGGGTCGATGCGAAGAAAAGGCAGCAAGCGATATGATTGAAACCATCAAAATAGGCACCCTCAAGTGGCATCATGTTCTGAATCCGTCGGAAGAAGATCTGCAGTATTTCGCGGATACGTTTCATTTTCACCCACTTGACCTTGAAGACTGCCGGTCAAAACTGAACCAGCGGCCTAAGGTGGATATTTATGATGACTATTACTTTATGATCCTGCATTTTCCAAGCTTCGACAATTCAGGAGAATTTTTGCGCATCAAAGAGGTGAAGATCTTCTGGGGAGAAGACTATGTAATCACTATCGGCAGTTCACACTGGGTGGTAATGAACATGTTCAGGGAAGCCAAAGAGCAGGAAGAACGAAAAGAAGATTTTGAAGTTGGTACCTCTGATGCACTGCTATATCTTATCCTTGAGCGACTTATGCGCGAAACCATGATCCTTTTGCGTAAAGTTGGCAGCGATGTTGAATTCCTCAATATGGAATTGTTCAACAAAAAAGCGAGAAATACAATTGTTAAAATATCAGTTACCCGCAAGAATATAATTTTGCTAAATACCATATTTAAACCACAATTGCCATTATTTCAGCGCTTTGAAATTGGTAAAATTGAGGGATTTGCCGAAAATATGGAAGACTACTGGGGGAATATCCTCGACTATTACCAGAAAATGTGGGATATGACGGAAGATTATCAGGAACTGATCGAAGGTTTGTCCAAAACTTTTGATTCGCTGCAGGCCCACAAGATAAATGACATCATGAAAGTGCTCACTTTCTTTTCCACAATACTGCTTCCGTTAACCTTTATAACCGGGCTTTATGGGATGAATGTCGGTCTTCCGCTTCAGGATGACCCAAATTCTTTCTTCATCGTGGTGACAGCTATGATCATAATTGTTGTGGTTATGCTGCTGTATTTTAAAAGAAAACGCTGGATATAAAAAGCTATGCCTGCACTTTTGTCCGGTTCTTCATGCCTAAGTCTGTTTGCGCAGAGATTCAAGATGAATCAGGTCAAATAAACGTTTAATGAAGTCCTTGTTGAGCTTAAGGGCTGCAGCCTTCTCAAGACGGTTGTGAATTACCGATGACCATCGCTCAGCCTGGAAAGGCCGCAGGTTTATTTCTTTTTTGTATTCGCCTATCAGCCTGGAAATTTGCATGCGTTTCGATAGTAATTCGAGGATCTGCCCATCGAGTTCATCTATGCTTGTGCGGTATTTTACCAGTCTGTTATCTTCTGTTGCCGTGTTGCCGGTTTTTATGTCTAAACCTGCAATTAACCTTTTTAATTCATCAGGGGTGATTTGCTGTGAGATATCGGTAAGGGCATGATCAGGATCAATATGTGATTCGATCATTAATCCGCGCATACCGAAATTCAGCGCCTGCTGAGCGATGCCAGGCAGCAGATCACGCCTGCCACATATATGGCTGGGGTCGCAGAAGACCGGAAGGCCGGGAAAAATACGCATGAGTTCAATAGGAATTTCCCATAAGGGAATATTCCTATACGGTTTGCTCGAAAAAGCATCAAATCCCCTGTGAACTGCCGCCAGGCTTTTAATGCCCGCTTTCTTCAGGCGCTCGATGCCACCTACCCATAAGTCAAGGTCGGGGTTGACCGGGTTTTTAACCATTACACATAGTTCGCCACCACTTAAGGCTGAAGCGATCTCATCGATAATAAATGGACTGACAATTGTTCTGGCACCGATCCAAACAATGTCAATTCCTGCTTTAATGCAAGCCTCTGCATGCGCAGGCATAGCGATTTCAACGGCCAGCTTTAAGTTCGTCATATCTCTGGCCTCAATCAACCATGGCAGGCCCTTTTCACCAACACCTTCAAATTCGCCCGGGCGTGTGCGCGGTTTCCATAATCCGGCACGGAAAGCATACAAATAAGGGGTGCCTGTTAAGGCCCTGGCAGTTTCAAGGATCTGTTTCCTTGACTCAGCGGCACATGGTCCGGCGATCAATACCGGGCCCGGAACATTGCTTATGCAATTGTTTTGATTTGCCATTTTTAATCCCTTAATGTATTTTCAAAGTTAATATTTTTGCGAATGAAGACTAAAAATTTGCAATATGCATCAGTTGACTTATAAAAGTGATTAATTTTGCGCCCATGAGCAATGAGAGAAAACATCCTGAATTGAAAAGAACTGATATTGCTGAACTTGTCAATTCAGAGAAAGTAAATGTTAAAGTAAACGTTAAAGGCTGGGTCAGGACCAGGCGGCAGAGTAAGAATGTTGCCTTTATTGCCCTGAATGACGGATCAACAATTCATAATATTCAGCTTGTTGCCGATGTGAATAAAGTTGGCGAAGCTGTACTCGACAGGATCAATACCGGGGCTGCGGTTTCGGCTGAGGGTATCCTTGTTGAATCATCGGGGAGTGGACAATCAAGGGAGATACAGCTTGAGAACCTCGAATTACTCGGACCGGCCAATCCGGATGAATATCCGCTTCAACCCAAACGGCATAGCCTGGAGTTTCTCAGGGAAAAGGCCCATTTGCGTTTCAGAACATCAACATTCAGCGCCATCACCAGGATACGCCACGCGATGATCTTCGGGGTGCATAAATTTTTTAACGACAGGGGTTTTTATAATATCCATACCCCCATTATTACTGGTTCCGATGCCGAAGGTGCCGGCGAAATGTTTCGCGTGAGTGTGCTCGATCCCAAAGATCCGCCCCTTACCGAAGATGGTCGCGTAAACTTTAAGGAGGATTTCTTTGGGAAGGAAACAAATCTTACCGTTTCGGGACAGCTCGAAGCCGAACTTGCAGCGCTGGCCATGACCAAGGTGTACACCTTTGGCCCGACTTTCCGTGCCGAGAATTCAAACACCTCACGCCATCTTGCCGAATTCTGGATGATCGAACCCGAAGTGGCTTTTGCCGACATACATGATAATATGGACCTGGCTGAAGATATGCTGAAATATCTCGTTCAGTATGCCCTGGACCATTGTCGCGACGACCTCGAATTTCTGAATAAACGCTTAAAAGATGAAGAAAAACATAAAAAAGTTCAGGATCGTTCACCTATGGATCTGATTGAACGGCTGGAATTTGTTCTGGCGCAAAATTTTGAACGCATTACATACACTGAGGCCATCGACATTTTGAGGAATTCAAATTATAACAAAAAGAAAAAATTTAAATATATGATCGAGGGCTGGGGAGCTGATCTTCAGTCGGAACATGAACGTTACCTTGTTGAAAAGCATTTTGAAAAACCTGTGATCCTGACGGATTATCCAAAAGAGATCAAAGCTTTCTACATGAAACAAAATGACGATGGGAAAACGGTAAGAGCGATGGATGTTTTGTTTCCACAGATCGGTGAGATCATTGGCGGATCGCAACGTGAAGAAGAGTACGATAAACTTATTCAGAGAATCAGGGAAATGGATATACCCATGGAAAGCATGTGGTGGTATCTCGAAACAAGGAAATTTGGAACCGTTGTCCATAGTGGATATGGGCTTGGTTTTGAGCGCTTAATGTTATTTGTAACGGGCATGGGGAACATCCGCGATGTGATCCCCTTTCCGCGTACACCACAAAATGCTGAATTCTAAAAAAATCTTTTTGGAATTCCTTTTAATTTAGATTGGTTTTTGACATCAATTTTATTATTTTCGGAGATAGAAATTATCATTCGAACAAAACTAAATCATGCTCAATCAACGTCTGCAGCAAAAGCTACTACAGAAGCTGTCACCACAGCAGATACTGCTCATGAAGCTGCTGCAGATACCGTCTGTTGCCCTTGAACAGCGAATAAAACAGGAAATTGAAGAAAACCCCGCCCTGGAAGAGCTTGGAACACTGGATGAAAATTCAGGCGATGACAATGAAGTAAACGAAGATAGCTATGAAGATGATTATGACGGCAAGGATGACGAATTTGATCTGAATGATTATATGGATGATGATGAAATTCCTTCCTATAAAATGGCGGCCAATAACCGTAGTGCCGACGATGAGAGAAAGGAGATGCCCTATGTATCGGGAAGCAGTTTTCACGATCTTTTGCTTTCCCAGCTCGGACTGAGGGTGTTAACAGATAAACAAAAAGCGATTGCAGAAACCATAATCGGTAACCTCGATGATTCAGGATATCTTCAGCGTGATACCATGGCAATGGTCGACGACCTTGCTTTTTCACAGAATATTCAGGTATCGGATGATGAGGTACTCGAAGTATTAAAGGTTGTGCAGGACCTCGACCCATCTGGCGTTGGTGCCCGCAGCCTTCAGGAATGCCTCCTGATACAGCTCAAAAGAAAAGAAAATGAAGGAACTGAAGATGTTGGCCTTGCCATACAGATCGTTGATCATTATTTTAATGAGTTTGTAAAAAAACATTACGATAAGATCATTAAAAGAGCCAGGATCAATGAAGCACAACTAAAAGAAGCCCTGGGACAAATCCTCAAACTAAATCCTAAACCCGGAAATTCGCTGAGCGATAACGTAAAATCAAATCAGATCGTCATTCCCGATTTTATAGTACACAATACAAATGGTGATCTGGAATTAAGCCTGAACTCGAGGAATACTCCTGAATTGCGCCTGAGCAGGGACTACATGAATATGCTCGAAGCCTATGCCGAGAACAAAAAGGATAAAAAGAAAAAAGATGCATTCATGTTCGTGAAACAGAAAATTGATTCGGCCAAGTGGTTTATGGAGGCGATCAGGCAAAGGCAAAACACGCTGTTTGTGACCATGAACGCTATAATGGAATTTCAGCACGAGTATTTTCTTACTGGTGATGAAACAAAGCTGAGACCAATGATCCTGAAGGATATTGCAGATATAGTAAAACTTGATATTTCAACCATTTCGCGGGTTGCCAACAGCAAATACGTGCAAACACCCTTCGGTACCTTCCTGTTGAAAAGTTTCTTCTCAGAATCCATGCAAACCGATTCAGGTGAAGAAGTTTCGACACGCGAAATAAAAAAAATATTAAGTGAATGCATAGAATCTGAAAACAAATCAAAACCCCTTACCGACGAACGGCTGACAAGCATTTTAAAGGAAAAGGGGTACAATATTGCCAGGCGAACAGTTGCCAAGTATCGCGAACAATTGAACATCCCGGTAGCCCGCTTGCGAAAAGAACTTCAATGATCTTTTTATTTTAATCAATTATCTTTGTAGAATTATACAATGGAAGAACGTATCGCCAGGATCATTTCTTTTCTTTTTCATCCGCTGCTGATCCCTACATATATCATTACGCTGCTGATCAATCAAAACGCCTTCTTTGCGCTCATCATACCCCTTGATGCAAAATGGAAGATCATTGCACTCGTATTTATTATTTCGGCGGTTTCGCCTGTCATCGTGCTTTTTGGGATGTACAGGCTCAGGCTTGTGGAAAGCCTGCAGATGGACCGTAAAGATGAGCGCTTGTATCCTTATATTGCCACATCTATATTTTTCTTTCTTGCCTATTACCTTGTATGGAAGATAAATATTTCTCCCGTATATTATTACTGTTTACTTGGTGCAAGCCTGCTGGCGGTAATCACCTTACTGATCAATACGATCTGGAAAATCAGTGCACATACGGTTTCAATCGGAGCCGTGCTTGGGGCATTGGTTGGCCTGCAGCTTGTATTGCATATTGATTTTCTCTGGTACATATTACTTACCATCGCAATTGGCGGAGTGGTGGGCTTTGCCCGCCTGCGTGCCGGCACACACTCACAGGCACAAATATATGCGGGTTACCTGGCAGGATTTATGGTGATGTTTGGCCTTATCATGTATTACTAGAAAGGCATCACTGCGATACCCACTGAGATTGGATACAATTCAGGGCCTGAATCAACTTCAAATATCTTCGACAATTGATAATAAGCGGTAACATTAAACCACTTGTACCCTATACGGAACGTAGGCCCATAGCGCCAGCTTTCAATTTGTTTTATATCTTTGTGCTTTTCTTTTACATTTACACCATCTGAAGCCAGGGCATCACCATTTGCATCAATGTTAAAACGGTTGCCGACATATTTGGTATGGGCATTAATGTTAAACCCGAACTTAAATCCAAATGCCATCCGAAAATGTTTATTGGTTTTAATCCTGAATTCAAGAGGAACATCTATATAAGCCAGACTGATCTTTGTCCGCTTATAGTCAATATCATCAGGGATCACTCTAAAGTCAATCGAATCAGCCTTAATATCAACAATATAGCTGTTATTATACAGGTTATGGGTGCTTACACCAATACCTCCGGCAAGGAATACAACCGATTCTTTGATCCTGTAATTGTACATACCGAATACCTGTGCTCCCTGGTTAATGGTGCGGGCTTCCATGCCGTCAGGCAGTCCCTGCCATATGTCTGTTGAAACGCCGACACCAATGTTGAAATTTCTCATCGTAGTTTCGTTGACGCTCTGCGAAAAGGTATACCCCAGAATGAAGGTAATAACGATTGATAGAAGGATCTTTTTCATAGCTGTGATTTTATAAAGCAAATATACAATATATATTTAAGCATGCTTTGCATTATGATCTATAAACAGTAGCTGTAAAGTTTTATTGTATCTCCTTATATGAACTATGCCATTCTGATAAAGCTTATTGAATCCTGAGTGGCGCCACCTTATCTGCTTCATCTCTCACTGGCGATATAAAATACCTGTGTTTGCTGTTTAAGTCGCTGCTGGAAAACAATGATCTATAAAAAAAGGGGCCGAAGCCCCTTTTTTTGATAATCCTACCCCTTAAACTTATTCTATAATAAGCTTGCGGACTTCAACGGCATCGCCACTTCTGACCTGTACAATGTACATGCCGGTGATGAAGGTTGAAGTATTCACTATTATCTGTTCATTATTAAATTCGCCTGAATATACCAACTGACCCATATTGTTGTATACCCTGACTTCATCAATAATATTGTTAGACACGATTGTGATCTGATCCCTGGCAGGGTTCGGATAGATGTTTGCCGTGATGCTTTCAACGACTGTTGCCGGATTTTCAATGCCAATTCCTGTGTGAGGATCGTAGCAGAAGTTGTCGATATAGCATTTCGGGAGGTCGTTGCCATCGGCAGCGGCATAGATATCAACTGCTCCGAGCATATTCGGACCATCAATATCCCATTGCCATTCAGCTACCATTGAGCCATTGATATAGTATTGAGCCCAGGCAATGTCGAGGTCGACATAGACTGCCGAGTGATTCCATTCACCAACATTATAAGTAAAGTCGTACATTGTAAAGGCGGCATCATACATATATCCTGTTCCATCGGATTTGAAATAAACCTGGAAGCCCCATTCATTGGCTGCTCCAAAGAGTTCCATATCCTGCATAACATTGTAATAGGCACCATAACCACCGTCGGGGACATAAATATCGAGTGTGATTGCCCATCCGCCGGCCATTTTCTGGCCAAGGTCATAAATGAGATCAGATTCAATTACGGAAGCATCAATGCTGAGTGAATTCGGAGCTGTTTCGGCCATTTCATCCGTGACATATCCGTCGTAGTCACCGCCGGGGTTGTTATCCCAGGTAGTCCACAGGGGAGATTGCACTGCAAGGAATTCGCCTGCTGTATAGCTGTCGAAATCGTCGCAGTTTGCAGGTTCAACCCATTCATAGAAACATACATCATCATAATATGCTTTTGGATCGGTAATCCCTGCGTTGGCAAAATAATTTGCTCCGCCCAGTGTCATCGCACCCGGAGTTCCGAATGTTCCGAGCGACCATGCCCATTCTATGATCAGTTCACCATCGAACCAGTATTCGGCAAGGTCACTTTCAAGGTCAACGATGAGTTCGTTCATATGCCAGGTATCGAAGGTAAATGGGAAAACAACGGCAGCGGCAGCGCCGGCATCAACCGTAGCGGTGCCATCTGAGTCGAACATCACCTGGAAGCCCCATTCTGTTCCGGGGATAACATCTTTCTGCAGGTTGAAATATCCGGTAAAGCCGTCGGCAACATACAACATATTGCTGTAGTACCATTTACCGCTTGTGATATTTGCATCATCAAAAAGCTGCAAGAGGTCGGTTCCACCTTCGATGATAAATGAATTTGAAGGACTGTTTGAAACAACATCGGTGATAAGAGCATCTTCGGCAGTACCGGGGGCACCACTCCAGGTAGTCCATCCTTCAACAACCTCAGCAACATATTCGCCGGGCATGAATGAATCAAAGTCTTCGCATGCTAAAGGAGGAGGTGGCGGAGCCATTTCTGAGAAGCAGAAACTGTCGATATAGAATTTGGGATTGTCGTTGCCGTCAGCGGCAGCATAAATATCAACAGCACCAAGCATATTCGGACCATCAATATCCCATTGCCATTCGGCAATCATGGTTTCGTCGACATAGAGTTGTGCCAGGGCATTGTCGAGGTCAATAACGACTTCTGTAAATGTCCATTCGCCTGGAGTATAAGTAAACTCATACATGGTGAAGGCAGCATCATACATATAGCCTGTGCCATCAGATTTGTAATAGATCTGGAAACCCCACTCATTGGCTGCGCCGAAGAGTTCCATATCCTGCATGATGTTCCAGTATCCGCCTGAAGCACCATCATCAGGGACCATGATCTCAAGGCTGACTGACCATACACCAGTGGTGGTCTGACCCAGGTCGGTAACAAGGTCTGATTCCAGAACAGCGATATCGATATCAACTGAGTTCGGAGCAGTTTGTGCCATGGCATCGGTAATGTATGCATCATAGTCGCCACCGGGGTTGTTATCCCATGTAGTCCAGTAGGGTGACTGTGTGCAGAGGAAATCTCCTGCAACATAGTTGTCGAAGTCATCGCAGAAACCAGCGCCGCCTGCAGTACCCGGATCAATGACCAGGTCGTCGATCATAAATACGAATGCATCATAGGTAACACACTGGATGGCCACATAAATATCCTGGCCGGCATAGGCTGAAAGGTCAAAATTATACTCTGTCCATGCCATAGGAGCTTCAAGATAAGTTGCTCCTGAGATCACGGTAAATTCGGCCGGATCAGGAGTGGTTGTTGAAACTGCAACGTTAAACCTTTCCAAACCATATTGGTCGGTATAGGATTTTGCCCAGAAGTTAAAAGATGCGCCATCGTTAACGCTTACCATGTCGGAGATGAACCAATCGTCATTTCCCTGTGCGCCATCAGGAACGGCGGCAAGGCAAGCTCCGAATTTTGCACCGGAGTGTGGTTGTATCTCATCATCATCCGTTAAAGGAGGATCAGTAGTGGCGGGGTTAAAGCAAATATATGCCTGCGGATCGCCACTTCCGGGCCAGGTAACACCTGTCATCCCGTATGTGGGAAGCCCGTCGTTATCAACTACCGTCCAGGGAGAAAAATCCAAAGACCAGTCGTCAATGTCTTCAAAGTCGCATGAATACATATCAGTGTCGGTGGGTCCTGAAGGTGTTGTTTTTTGAATTGCCGGAGCCTGAACTGTTTTAATGTCAGTTGTTTTGGCATGTTTTGCCTGCCCGAAGACATTTGGCCCCATAAGAAAAACTGATAATAAAATTACCAGTAAAGAAAGTGTAAATTTTCTCATGTGTAGTTAATTTTGGGTTAGTAATAAGTTGTTCGTTCGCCCAAATATAAGCATATCTGAGTAAAAACCAAAATTCTTTTCAATGAAAAATGTATATTTTTTTGGTATATGTGTATAAATACATACCCATGATACTTTCGTAATATGCTGACATTAGGTGGTTAAGTGTTAAAAAAGAAGCAAAAATGAAAAAGAATTTAAAATATGGGAAAATTATCGCCTAACTGGGGAACAACCACTTTCCAGCCAAAAGTATTGTGAATTTTTACCCTAAGGGCGTCGGATGAATGTGGTTCGCCATGATTGATAAAAACATATTCGGGTTGGTTTTTAATAACGGAGAGCCAGTTGATGATCTGCGTCTGGTCGGCATGCGAAGACATTGTCCGGATATCTTCGATATGGGCTTTCACCGGATAATAATAGCCATGTATTTTTATTTCGTGTGCACCATCGTGAATACTTCTTCCTCTTGTGCCTTCGGCCTGATATCCGGGAATAATAATGGTTGAATCGGGGTTTCCGATATGTTTTTTCAAATACGTAAGCACACGTCCACCGTTCATCATCCCGCTGCCGGCAATCACGATCTTGGGCCGGTTGTCGAGCGCCAGCTGCTCAGTATCCCTGAACGACCTGACCATTTTAGTGTTTTCAAACACCTTGCTGAAAACATCCGCCCCGAGCTTATGCCAGTGCTGATATGTGTTAAACACCTTACTGACATCAATGCCCATTGGCGAATCAAGGTAAATGGGAATTTGAGGGATATCTTTCTTTTGCTCAAGTTTCCAGAAAAGATACATGAAGTCCTGCGCCCGGTCGACAGTAAAGCTGGGCACGATCAGGATACCATTTCGATCCATCACCTTGTGGAGGATCTCACGGAATTGCTTTTCGTTGTCAACGACCGGGTGTAAACGATCGCCATATGTTGATTCAACAATAACATAATCGGCTTTTTCGGGCCTGTCGGGCATTTCCAGCATCGGGTCATCTGTTCTTCCGATATCACCGCTAAAAACGATCCTTTTTCCAAATACATCCAGGTCGATTTGGGTGGCACCCAGGATATGGGCATTGTTCTGAAGCCTGAAACGCATTCCCTCAGCCAGTTCAAACCATTCATCTTCAGCTTGCGGAGTGAGAAAAGGAATGGTATTTTTGGCATCCTGAAGATCATACAACGGTTTGGCAGGCTTATGTTTGGTATATCCTTTACGGTTGGCATTCTCTGCATCTTCTTCCTGGATCTTTGCACTGTCAAGTAACAATACTTCGGTAATGTCGCGTGTTGGGGCAGAACAATAGATAGGCCCTTCAAAACCCTGGTTAACCAGCCTGGGAAGATATCCGGTATGATCGAGGTGGGCATGAGTGAGTATAACCGCATCAATGCCTGAAACATCTACAGGGAGCGATTGCCAGTTGAGCTCCCGCAAGTGCTTAAGCCCCTGAAATAAGCCACAATCGATCAGGATCTTTTTGCCGCCCGCCCTTAGTAGTGTTTTCGACCCTGTAACCGTGCCTGCTGCACCAAGAAATTGTAAGCTGATGTTATCCGCGACTGGCTTTTCCATAATGAAATACAATTATAAAACTCTTCTCTGTTCAATCATGTATTTCAAAGGTAGACAATATTCGCAGCCGCAACAGCCGTGAATGCAGTTTATTTGAAAAATTAATCCTGTTTTTTCAACTTGCCGGCAAATACTTTTCTGAATTTTTCAATTTTCGGAACGATCACAAAATTGCAGTATGCTGCATTTGGGTTATTTAAAAAATAATCCTGGTGATCCTCCTCTGCAGTGTAGAATGTTTGTACAGGGCTTAGCTCAGTTACAATCGGATCACTCCATATGCCGGAACTTTCAAGGGATTTAAGGATTTCATCAGCTTCTTTTTTTTGCTTATCATTATGGTAAAAGATGGCCGAACGGTATTGGGTACCCACATCTGCACCCTGCCTGTTCAGTGTGGTAGGGTTGTGCGTCATAAAAAATACCTCAAGAAGGTCAGGGTAGGATATTTTTTGCGGGTCGTATGTGATCTGAACAGCTTCTGCGTGGCCTGTGGTCCCATTGCATACCTCCCGGTAGGAGGGATTCTTAACATGGCCGCCCGTATATCCCGAAATCACGTTCTTAACGCCATTTAGTTCACTGAAAATGGCTTCTGTACACCAGAAACATCCTGATGCGAAGGTGGCAGTGTCAAGGCCTTCCTCCCCACCGCTGGCTGATGGTGTTGAAGCAGCCGCTGTTAATCCAAATAACAATAACATAGCAAGGTATATTTTATTGATTTTATTTTTCATTTTCTCTTTTATAGTGAAACACCTGATGGCTGATAATGTTTGAGAACACTTCTCCACTATTCCTGATTTCTTCTGTTAAGGTTTTCACGTTAAGATATTTTTATAATTTTGCCCCACAAAGAATTCTTAAATGGAGATCCTGTTCAATAAGAAATTCCTGAAACATAATGTGGATTGCATGGCAGAGGGGGCCTATCGAATTGCTAAATTTGTTGATTTGCCCGATACCGAAGCGAATGGTGAAACGTTCATGGAACTTATCCATAGCCCGGAATATATTGAAAGGATCAAAAATGCCTGCCTGAACAATGCTTTTATGGCCGAGGTGAACCTGACGCCCGATAGCTGGGAGGCAGCAAAGACTGCCGTAGGCCTTAGTATTAGAGCTGCCGAAAATAATGGGTTTGCGGTTGTACGACCTCCCGGCCATCATGCTTTTGTCGACAAAGCTACCGGCCTGTGTTTTTTTAATAACATGGCCATTGCGGTGCAAAAGCTGGTTAATGATGGAAAGCGTGTTTTTATTTTTGATATCGATGGACATCACGGCGATGGGACACAAGCAATTTTTTACAACAGGAAAGATGTATTCTATTGCTCCATGCATCAGCAAAATGCATTTCCTTTTACAGGAATGGCCCTGGAAAATGGCCGGGATGAAGGCATAGGATATACGGCAAATTTTCCGCTATACCCCGGAAATGGTGATAAGGAATTTCTTGAGATCGTTGATAAAGCCATTATGCTCGCCCGCCGGTTCCAGCCTGATGTTATTGCAGTATCTGCCGGATTTGATGGCTATGTGAAGGATAAAGTCCTTGAACTGAAGATCAGCCTCCGGGCATATTACGAATGCGCCTTCAGATTGCGTCGTGCATTTTCGGATATTTTTGCAATTCTTGAAGGAGGCTACCACAACGACCTGCGCAAATGCGTCGACAGCTTTGTTGAAGGCATCCATAAAGGAGCGATCCCCCCAAAACAGCACTGGGATGAAAATATGGCAATAGGTTAATATTTCATTTGTTTAAACGTCCCGGGATTCATTCCATTATTGTTTAAAACACAGAAATACAGCGTTCTAACTATTTAGATGGTGTATAAATTATTGCTTTGAAGTATATCTTAACTCATGATATTAAGATATGTATTTATAATATAATATCTTCGTGCTCCGAAATTATTCCTTTGCACAAAACTTTATTTTTATATGTTTTTAACCAATCTCCATCCTTATGAAAAAAGTATTTCTTACCCTTATTGCCGTAACCCTCGTTGCGGGTTTATTTGCCCAGCAGATAAACCGCGAAAGGGTTGTTGTTGAAATTGCTACCGGAACATGGTGCCAGTATTGCCCTGGTGCAGCCATGGGCGCCGACGACCTGGTGGCCAATGGCCATGATGTTGCCATTATCGAATATCATAATGGCGATGCTTTTGCCAATGCATTTTCAAATCATCGTAACAGTTATTACAGTGTATCAGGATATCCAACTGCTCACTTCGACGGTGTTTAGGAACAATCCGGAGGAAGCACAAGTACCAGTATGTATAGCTCTTATCTTCCCTTTTATAATCAGAGGATAGCTATTCCCTGTGATTACGAGGCAAGTATCTATGGGGAGAATACCGGGGGACTTAACTATGATGTAACTGTGATCATCGACCTTTAATACTCCGGGAGTTTATGACGTGCAACTTATTGTGGATGACGGATCAATTATCGATACCCTGCTCATGGAAGACTATATTGAAGCAATAACAACACCTGTGCAGGCGAATACTCCCAGCGGCCCCGCTGACCTCTGCGGAGGCTACAGTGGTTACACCTATACCACAAATACTGTTGCGAATGCCACTACATATACATGGGCGATTGATCCTGCATCTGCCGGCACTGTCACCGCAAACGGAACTTCGGCAACTGTCGATATTGATCCTGCCTATTCGGGCAATCTTGATGTAAAAGTCAGGGCCGATAATCAATGTGGTAACGGATTATGGTCGCAAGCCTTTGCCGCTACTGTATTTTCTACCCCAGCACAGTATTGGATATCTGATGGTGCTGCCTATTGTGCCGGCACCCAGGGTGTGGAGGTTACCCTTGACGGTTCGGAACAAGGTGTTGATTATGAATTGATCCTTGACGGTGCGGGAACAGGCAATATTATGGCCGGAACAGGAGATCTCCTGAATTTCGGATACCGGACCGATGAGGGGATCTACACCATTACAGGCTATACCGGTTATTGTGAAGCGGTGATGTATGGAAATGCCTATATCCACGAAATTGATATTCCGGGTGCCGCTGCTGCTCCTGAAGGCGACGACCTGGTTTGCCCGGGAGAGGAATCTGCCTACACAAGCAGTGGCGCTGCCGGAGCCAGTCAATATGTATGGTCTTTAACTCCAGCCGAAGCAGGTACAATTACAGGCAATAGCACTGAAGCTGTTGTTTTATGGAGCGATACCTATGAAGGACCTGCAAGCATTCATGTATACGGAACAAACGATTGTGGCGATGGACCCGTTTCTGATGCTCTTGAGATTAACGTAAATACATCTCCTCAACCTGTGATTGAAGGGGATGACCTCGTTTGTGAGAATACAGCTGGCTATGTTTATTCGAGCGAGGATCATGCACAGGCTTCCTATAATTGGTTGGTCGATGGTGGAACGATCACCTCCGGACAGGGAACACACCAGATCACCGTAACATGGGGTGACATGGGAACAGCCTATGTGAACCTCAGCGAGGTTTCGGCCGCTGATTGTGAAGGAATTGCTGCCGAATTTGTTGTGAATGTTGACGATTGCGTGGGTATTGAGGAACAATTTATGAGTAATATATCACTCTATCCGAACCCAGCCGGCGAAACGCTCAATATTGAATTCTATTCCCGGCAATCTGCACAGCTTAGTGTGCAGGTTCTGAACAGGCTCGGCCAAATGGTCATGAGCAATTCAGAATACATTGCAGCCGGAAACAACAATATTTCCCTCAATACATCAAGCCTGAATAATGGTTATTATACAATTAAATTAATGACCGGTGATGGCGTTGTTGTTCAGGAAAAATTTATCATCATAAAGTAATCGCTTAATTATAGACCTGTGAGGTTGTCAAACCTCACAGGTCTATTTTGTTATACCTTTGCATTTTTATTTGTGCATGGATATTTCAAATTATTCCGGAGAACTTGCTGCACTGGCCACTGCCGTTTTCTGGACGATCACAGCCCTGGCATTTGAAGTGGCCAGCCGCAATATCGGCTCGCTGGCGGTGAATATGATCCGGCTTGTTCTGGCATTTATCTTCCTTTCGATATTTAATCTTATTGCCAGGGGCCTTATGTTTCCGTCAGATGCCACCGTACATGCATGGGTTTGGCTGTCTGTTTCAGGCCTTATCGGGTTCGTTTTCGGCGATTATTTTTTATTCAGGGCATACGCCACCATAGGGGCCCGTACCTCTATGCTGGTGATGACACTTGTTCCTCCCATTACCGCCATCATCGGATGGATGATCCTTGGCGAATCAATGACCATACTCGAAGTTTCAGGAATGATATTAACCGTTAGCGGTATAGCAATGGCTATCTTCAGCAGGAAAGGAAATGGAAAAAACAGAAAGATCAGGCTTTCTTATCCTGTAAAAGGTATTTTACTTGCTTTTGGCGGTGCTATCGGTCAGGCTGTCGGCCTGGTACTCAGCAAATATGGTATGGGCGATTATCACGCGTTTGCTGCCACCCAAATAAGGATTATTGCCGGGATGGCGGGCTTTGGCCTGATCATTGCCGTTTTAGGGAAAGGACATCTGATACGTGAAGCATTTAAAAACCGGCCGGGCATGATCGGAACGGGTATTGGTTCTGTTTTTGGCCCTTTTCTTGGCGTGTCGTTTTCACTGCTTGCCGTTAAATATGCTGCAACCGGTGTAGCCTCTACGATCATGGCCATTGTTCCTATCCTTATTATTCCGCCATCACTCCTTTTTTTCAGGCAGAAAGTTACCTGGCTCGAAGTATTGGGCGCATTCATTTCTGTTGGGGGTGTGACGCTTTTCTTTATCTGATACAACAAATAGCTTTTAAATTTCAGGGGCATTGTGTAATTTCATAGCCCAAAATAATGAATGATGAAAAAAATCATTGTCCTGATCACGGTCGCAACGGTATTATTATTACAATCATGCGAACAAAAGCAGCTTGTTGACTGGAAGGCTGCTCCCAATCCCTTAATGACGAAATGGTCGGCAGGTATTGATCCGTCGATGCCCTGGCCTGAATATCCCCGGCCCCAAATGCAACGAAATGAGTGGATCAATCTTAATGGCCTGTGGGATTATCAGTTAAACAGGCAAAAAAGTATGCCGGAAACATATACCCGAAAGATTCTGGTTCCCTTTCCTGTCGAATCGTCCCTTTCGGGGGTAGCCGACTCTGTGGGCCCTGATGATGTGATCTGGTATCGCAGGGAATTTTCTCTGCCCACTGAATGGAAAGACAAACAAGTGCTTCTGCACTTTGAAGCGGTCGACTGGGAAACAAGGGTTTTTGTCAATGGCGTGGAAGCTGGCTCCCACAGGGGTGGATATGATCCTTTCTCATTCAATATCAGCCCACATATAGATCATTCAGGGAGCAATGAGCTCGTAATACAGGTTACTGATCCTACAAACGAAGGCTTTCAGGCACGGGGCAAGCAGGTGCTCAAGCCGGGAGGGATATGGTATACGCCCTCTTCAGGCATCTGGCAAACTGTTTGGCTGGAATCTGTTCACGAGAGCGGGATCGAGGACTTATATCTTACGCCCAAACCTTCCGATGGCTATCTTGAAATTACAGTAAAAGCAAAAAATTTTCTACAGGGCGATAGATTAGTCATTACAATCCTTGAACAAGACAGCATGCTTGCACAAGAGTCTTTCTCCCATCCCGAAGGAATTAAAATGATGATAGAGAATATTCATTGGTGGTCGCCTTCCGACCCCTATCTCTATGACTTAAAATTGCAGTTGATGCGTGGTGAGGAAATCCTCGATGAGGTATTTTCATATTTCGGGATGCGGGAGATAAAAAAGCGCAGGGACGGGGATGGCTTTATGCGGCTGGCGCTGAATGGGGAGGTAAGCTTTCATAATGGCCCGCTTGATCAGGGATTCTGGCCCGACGGACTATATACACCACCTTCCGATGAAGCAATGAAATTTGATATCATGGTAACAAAAGCCATGGGTTTCAATATGCTGCGGAAGCATGTTAAAGTTGAAAACCGGCGTTTTTATTACTGGTGCGATAAACTTGGGATCATGGTGTGGCAGGATATGCCAAGCACTTCAGGATATGTAGCCCCTGATAAACCTGATCTTGATCGCCCTGATAAGGAGAAACAACAGTTTATGCTTGAACTTGAACGTTTGGTGAAAACAAAATACAACCATCCTTCAATTGTAATGTGGATTCCTTTTAATGAAGGATGGGGACAGTTTGATACTGAAGAGATCGTGGAATTTATCTATGGACTGGATGCGAGTCGCCTGGTTAACAATACCAGCGGCTGGGCCGACAGGGGCGTTGGAGATGTGATCGATATTCATCATTATCCCGACCCACGCTGCCCCGAACCTGAGTCAGACAGAGCATCGGTGCTGGGGGAGTTCGGAGGACCTGGCTTATACATTGAAGGACACAGCTGGGAACAGAAAAACTGGGGATACCAAAAAATGAATGATTCAGTTTCACTGCTGCTTAAATATGAGCAGTTTTATACAACTGTATGGGAGATGATGCATGCGAATGGCCTGGCTGCTGCAGTATATACCCAAACAACAGATGTTGAAACGGAAACCAATGGCCTGATAACCTACGACCGTAAGGTGATCAAAATGGATACGGCGACCCTCAAAAGGATCAATACCAATAACTATGTTCCTGCACCCAGGTTTGAAGATGAAGAATCGGAAGGGATATTCAACAACTCGAAAGTAGTGGTTATTGTGCCTCTGGCCGGAGAAACTTATTATACATTGGATGGGTCGGTGCCTACCATGCAAAGCAATGTATACCAGGCTCCCTTTAAGATTGAAAACAGTACATTGATCAGGGCAGCATCTTTTAAAAATGACAAAAGAAGCCTTGTGGTTGAAAAAGAATTTACCAAAACAGAAAAGCGCCCTCCTGTTTATCAGAAACCATTCGATCAGAGATACGCAGGCGGAGGCATATTCGCATTGATCGATGGCAAATACGGGGGCCTGGATTTTGCTGATGGCAAATGGCAGGGATACCGGGATAATGAACTTGATGTAGTGTTCGATCTCGGTGGAAGGCGAAAAATCAAAGGGGTTGCTGCAAACTTTCTTATCAACCATAAAAGGTGGATCTTCCTTCCTGAAACCTTCAGAGTTTATGCTTCAGATGATATGAAGGAATATACTTTGCTGGAAGAGATTGTTACAGTTTTAGATACAGGATTTTCTGAACCCACAACAAAAACAATCAGGGTTGAGAAACCGGATATCTATGCCAGGTATATCAGGGTAACAGCAAATACCATCGGGCCGATTCCCGAATGGCATGAATCAGCCAAAGGACGGCCTTCGTGGTTGTTTATTGATGAAATTGTGATCGAATAATTTCTTAATTCCAATTAATGAAACAACATCATTTTCAACTAAAGTGCCTGGAAAAGCTTATTTTTGACCGGCATTTTTTTATGAAATAAATTCTCTGAACCATGAAAAAGATCATTCAGTTTACCTTATTGCTTTTGTTATCCACCAGCCTTTTTGCCCAAAAGAATATTGATAAAAAACTCAGCTTGCTTGATGCCTATTATGAGCAGGCGCTTAACGACTGGAATGTTCCGGGAATGGCCGTGGCCATTGTTAAAGACGGAGAAATCGTTTTCTCAAAAGGCTATGGAACAGCCAACGTAAATACAGGCGAAGCCGTTGATGCAAATACCTTGTTTGCCATTGCCTCAAATACAAAGGCCTTTACCTCAACCGCTCTCGCCATGCTCATTGAAGAGGGTGCATTGTCGTGGGATGATAAGGTGCGTAAATACCTTCCATGGTTTAAGCTTTACGATCCATATGTTTCTGAAAGTTTTACGATTCGTGACCTGCTAACTCACCGCAGCGGGCTGAAGACCTTCAGTGGTGACCTGCTATGGTACGGAACAGATCTCAGCAGAAGAGAAGTGGTTGAAAATGCCAGATATCTTAAGCCTGCCTACGAATTCAGAGCCGCTTACGGGTATTCAAATATTATGTATCTGGCGGCAGGTTTGATTATCGAGGAAGTGAGCGGAATGAGCTGGGACGACTTTATCCGTCAAAGGATACTTGATCCTCTGGAGATGGATCGTACGCTGAGTTCGACCCTCGACCTTGACGGTGTACAAAATGTATCACATCCGCATAATGATCATGAAGGCGGTCTGATCACCATTGAATGGCTGAACTGGGATAATATCGCCCCCGCAGGAGCTTTGATCTCTTCGGTAAATGATATTTCGCAATGGCTTATTTTTCAAATGAATAAGGGTGTTACCCCAGGGGGCGACACCTTGCTTGAAAAGAAGTATTTTGATCAGATGTGGGCTGCTCAGACCCCGCAGAGCGTCAGTAGCTGGTCGGCAACAACCTGGCCTTCAACACATTTTAAAGCCTACGGGCTTGGCTGGGCCATGTTCGATTACCATGGCAAAAAAATACTCGGCCATGGTGGTGGTTACGACGGATTTATTTCCAACACCACTTTTGTTCCTGAAGAAAAGCTGGGATTCGTGATCCTCACAAATAAGAATACAAGCCTGTACTATCCGCTGAAATTTAAAACACTTGATATTTTGCTTGGTGCTGAAGAGGAAAAAGACTGGAGCGCAGATTTTCTTGCCATGATTGATCAACGTGATGAACATAGTGAGAAGATGCGTAAGGAAGCAGAAGAAAAACGAGTGAAAGATTCATCGCCTACCCTCCCGACAGAAGCATATCTTGGCACATATCGCTGCGAAATGTATGGCGATGCCCGGGTTTGGAAAGAAGATGAACAGATGATGATCCACCTTGAACCAACTGAAATTTTCGTTGGCCATCTGAGCCACTGGCAATACAATACCTGGAAGGTCGACCTGAAAAACGTCCCCTCCCTGCCTTCGGGCCTGGTAAACTTTATTATAAACGATGAGGGCAAAGTGGTTGAAATGCAGGTAGACATACCCAACCCTGACTTTGATTTTACAGAACTGGAATTTTTTAAAGTAGAGGAATAAACGATTCAGAATACCGCTTTGGCAATTTTACGGATATTATCGGATCTACCCATGGTAAAATAGTGCATCACCGGTGCGCCTCCGGCAATAAGCTCTTTTGATTGCATGATAGCCCACTCAACACCAATCTGCCTTGCGGCCTGGTTGTCTTTGCACCTGTCAACTTCCAACTGAAGCTCTTCGGGGATCGAAATATTAAATGTGCGCGGAAGGGTAAGCAAATGGCTTTTTGTTGAGATCGGTTTTATGCCCGGGATGATGGGGACATTGATTCCTGCTTTTCTGCAGCGATCAACAAAATCGAAATATACCCTGTTATCAAAGAACATTTGTGTAACAATATATTCGGCGCCGGCATCGATTTTTTCTTTCAGGAATTTGATTTCAGTTTGAAAATTTGGCGACTCGGCATGCTTTTCCGGATATCCGGCTACACCAATGGCAAAATTGGTTGGTGAACTGTTCTTGAGTTCATCATCCAGATATTTTCCTTTATTCAGGCCGATGATCTGGCGGATAAGGTCGGAAGTAAACTGGTGTCCGCCTTTTGTGGGCCGGAAGAACTTTTCTCCCGGCAGGTTATCACCCCTGACAGCCAAAAGATTGTTGATGCCTAAAAAGTGGAGGTCGATAAGCCCGTTCTCTGTTTCTTCAACGGTAAATCCTCCACAAATAATATGCGGAACAACTTCAACCCCATACTTAAACTTTATGGCGGCAGAAATGCCTACAGTGCCCGGCCTTTTGCGTAATACAATTCGCTCTATGCTGCCATTGGGCTGTTCCCTGAATTCAACTTCTTCACGGTGGTAGGTCACCTCAATGAATTTTGGATCGAACTCTATCAAAGGATCAATGGTGTTATAGATCGATTCAATATCCCTGCCTTTTTCGGGCGGAAGGATCTCAAAGGTGAACAGGGGTTTACCCTGCGCTTTTTTTATAGCTTCTACAACATGCATGATTTGATAAACAAGGCAAAGGTCGTAAAGTTTTTTGTTTTTGGAATCAGAGGCAGGGATCCATGGGTAATTTTGTCTTTTTTAATATTATAGCAGACTTGTTTTCAGAAGCTTTTCAGCAGCGATCATTGAAATTCCCTTTCGACCTGCATAATCCCTTAGCTGTTCCTTGCTGATCTTTCCAACATTGAAATATTTCGCAAATGGGTGCATAAAATAATACCCGCTGACCGATGCCGCCGGAAACATTGCATAATTTTCCGTCAGCCGTATTGATGTCGTTTCTTCAGCATTGAGGAGGTTGAAAAGCGTTCTCTTCTCAGAGTGCCCGGGGCAGGCCGGATAACCAGGGGCAGGGCGTATGCCTTTATATTGCTCTTTCAGGAGATCAGTAACATCCAGATCTTCTCCGGGCTCATATCCCCAGAGTTCTTTTCTTACTTTTTCGTGCATATGCTCAGCAAATGCTTCTGCAAGGCGGTCGGCCATGATCTTCAGCATAAAACTGCTGTAATCATCTCCACCGTCCTCATATTTTTTTACCCCATGTTCAATATCCACACCTGCAGTAATCGCAAAGCCGCCTATGTAGTCGGCGATGCCCGAATCAGCCGGGGCAATAAAATCGGCCAGGCTGAGATTGGGGATGCCTGCCTCCTTTTGCTCCTGGTTTCTCAGAAAATGCAGTGTGCCAAGGATATTTTGCCTCGATTCGCCGGTATATAAAATAATATCTTCATTTTTGGCATTTGCCGGATAAAAACCTACTACGGCTTCAGCTTTTAGCATTTTTCCATCGACAATCTCCCTGAGCATGGCTTGCCCGTCATCAAAAAGTTTGCGGGCCTCCTCACCTTTAACCGGATCATTGAAAATTGCAGGATACCTGCCATTCAGTTTCCAGGCATGGAAAAAAAATGTCCAGTCGATATATGGGGATATCTTTTCAAGAGGATAATCAATAAATAAGCGGTTTCCGGTAAATGAGGGCCTGCAGATCTGCACTTCTTCCCAATTTACCCTGAGTTTGTTCTTTCTTGCTTCTTCGAGCGAGATGAGTCTTTTGCCGGCTTTTCCTTCCTCGTGCTTCGTCCTCAATTGCGCATATTTTTCTTCTACTTCGGCAATAAAAGCCGGAGAGGCTTCATCAGAAAACAATTTTGAAAGCACCCCCACGCAACGGGAAGCATCTTTTACGTGGATCACCGGATGTTCATAGGCCGGACATATCTTCACTGCGGTATGAATTTCGGAAGTTGTGGCACCGCCGATCAGGAGCGGAATATTCATCTTTCGTCTTTTCATTTCGGATGCCACATGTACCATTTCTTCGAGTGAAGGGGTTATAAGCCCGCTGAGGCCGATCACATCCACTCCGAGTTCTGTTGCTGTATTCAATATTTTATCGGCAGGAGTCATCACCCCAAGATCGATCACCTCATAATTATTGCATCCCAGTACAACGCCAACAATATTTTTGCCGATATCATGCACATCACCCTTTACTGTTGCAAGCAAAACTTTTTTACTTTCCCTCGACCGTTTTCCGCTCTTTTTTTCTGATTGGATGAAAGGCTCAAGCCATGCAACGGATTTTTTCATCACCCTTGCGCTTTTCACAACCTGTGGCAGGAACATTTTTCCTGAACCAAACAGCTCACCAATGATGTTCATGCCATCCATCAGCGGACCTTCGATCACGTCCAGTGCAGAATCATATTTCCTGTGTGCTTCAGCAGTATCTTCAACAATATGGTCCATAATGCCTTTGATGAGCGAATGCTTCAGTCGCTCTTCTACGGCTTGCTCGCGCCAGACCTCAGCTTTCTCCACAGATGTATGATCTGTTTTTACTTTTTCGGCATAAGCGATCAGCCGCTCTGTGGCATCTTTTCGCCGGTTCAGGATCACATCTTCCACCAGAACGAGCAAGTCGTCGGGGATATCGTCATATACCTTTAGCATGCCGGCATTTACAATTCCCATATCCATACCTGCCCTGATGGCATGATAAAGAAAGGCCGAATGCATGGCTTCGCGAACAACAGCATTTCCCCTGAATGAAAATGAAAGATTGCTCACCCCGCCGCTCACCATGGCATGAGGAAGGTTATTCTTTATCCATTTAACGGCTTTAAGATAGTCAACTGCATAATTATTGTGCTCCTCCATGCCCGTGGCAATCGTGAGGATATTGGGGTCGAAGATGATGTCACAGGCCGGAAACCCAACTTTCTTTGTAAGTATTTTATATGCCCTCCCGCAAATACGTATCTTGCTTTCAAAATCAACAGCCTGGCCTTCTTCATCAAAAGCCATCACGATGACGGCAGCACCGAATGCTTTAATCTTCGAAGCACGATCGATAAATACTTCTTCGCCATCTTTCAGGCTGATCGAATTTACGATTGCCTTTCCCTGGAGGCACTTCAGGCCGGCTTCCAGCACCTCCCATTTTGATGAATCGAGCATCACCGGAACCCTGGCAATATCGGGTTCTGCGGCAAGCAGGTTCAGAAATTTTACCATTGCATCGCGGGCATCAAGCATCGCATCATCCATATTTATATCGATCACCTGAGCTCCATTTTCAACTTGCTGCCGTGCAACAGAAAGTGCTTCTTCATAATTTTCTTCCCTGATCAATCGGGCAAATTTTTCTGAGCCTGCCACATTGGTGCGTTCACCGATATTGATAAAATTGCTGCCCGGGAACGCCAGCAGAGGCTCAAGGCCGCTAAGATGAAGGGAGTTTGATTTTTCAGGTACTTCGCGCACCCTTGATTTTTCTGCCAGCTTTGCAAAGGTTTTGATGTGCTCCGGCGTAGTTCCGCAGCATCCGCCAATGATATTTACAAAACGATGGTCGAGGAAATCTTTCATCAGAGGAGCCATCTCCTCCGGAGTATCATCATATTCGCCGAATTGGTTCGGAAGGCCGGCATTTGGATAAACACTGGTATGAAATGGAGCAATACCTGACAGTTCTTCAACAAAAGGCCTTAGTTCTTTGGCTCCAAGTGCGCAGTTGAGGCCAATGCTGAGCAGATCAATATGCGACATGGAATAAAGAAAGGCTTCAAGGGTTTGCCCGGAAAGTGTCCGCCCGCTGGCGTCCGTTATTGTGCCCGAAACCATGATGGGGATCTTTATTCTCCGCGACTTCAGCAAATCATTAATGGCAAAAAGAGCTGCCTTGGCATTGAGGGTGTCGAAGATGGTTTCTACAAGAAGGAGATCAACACCTCCAGCGAGCAGTCCGCGCACCTGTTCAGTATAGGCTTCGTACAACTCATCAAAGCTGATGGACCGGAATCCGGGATCGTTCACATCGGGCGACAGTGAGGCTGTGCGGTTGGTAGGTCCCAGGGCTCCCGCTACGTAACGGGGTTTTTGCGGGTCATTTTTTGTAAAATACCGGGCGGCAGATACAGCAAGCCGGGCTGCAGCTTTATTCATTTCATAAACCAGATGTTCCAGGCCATAATCTGCCTGCGAAACAGCTGTGCCATTGAAGGTGTTGGTCTCGATAATGTCGGCCCCGGCCTGGAGATAAGCTTCGTGTATTTCCCTAATGATATCAGGTTGTGTGATCGACAGGATGTCATTATTTCCCTTGAGATCGCGGGGGTGTCCTGCAAAGCGTTCGCCACGGAAATCTTTTTCCGTAAGGCCATAGCGCTGAACCATGGTCCCCATGGCCCCGTCGAGCACCAGAACGCGTTCCGGAAGCAATGATCGTATGTCGGGTTTTTCTGACATTCGTAAATTTTTGATTTTGCAAAGTTATGGAATTCATATATTTGCCAAAAGCACACAAATATGAACGGCGACCCGCGCTTATATCAGATACTCGAAAAGCTTGGTATTGCTTATGAATATCATGAACATCCACCCGGCCCAACCGTTGAAGAAGCATTAAAATACTGGAAAGATATTGATTCGGCGCATTGTAAAAACATCTTTTTTCGCAACCATAAGGGCAACAGGCATTATCTGGTGATCAGCGATCACCGCTATCAGCTCGATATTCGCGACCTGGAGCAACGCCTGAAGCAGGGCAAACTTACTTTTGCCTCGCCCAAAAGGCTGAAAAAATATCTCGGGCTGGAAGGAGGATCGGTATCACTTTTCGGCCTGATCAACGACAGCGAAAATCATGTTTACCTTTTTATTGATAAAAATCTTCTAAATGAGAAAAAAGTAAGTTTTCATCCCAACATCAACACAGCAAGCCTCGTAATAAGCATTGAGGATATGAAAAAATTCCTCGAATGGTCGGGAAACAGGTATGAGTTCATCAGCCTGTATGACTGATTTTGTGTAAGGCGTAATTAATATTCTAAAATTCATGTTTAACTGATTAATTATGAGCAAAACAAGCAGTATTATCGTAAATGTTTTTATTTATTTGATCGCAGCCCTGGTGGTAATATTTACCTGGCAGTATATCCCTGATATACACATTTTGTGGAAGATATTTGTCGCAGATGTGATCGGGACTGTTGTGATATTTATCTTTTCCGTGATCTTTAACAATTCGTCAATGTATGATCCTTACTGGAGTGTGCAGCCTTTTGTTATTGCCCTTTTTCTTGCGTGGCCATTGCAGGGCCTGGATATATTCCAAGCCCTGGTGCTGTTCATGGTATTTCTATACGGGCTGAGGCTTACACTGAATTTTTACCGCTCCTGGCCGGGGATGAAACATGAAGATTGGCGGTATCGTAACTTCAGGAAAGCCTTTCCGAAAATTTACTGGCCGATAAGCTTCCTGGGGATCCATCTTTTCCCCACCATCATGGTTTTTCTTGCCTGCATGTCGATGGTACAAATTTTCAGGGGACCGGGCCTGAACCTGAATGTTTGGTTCATTTTGGGCCTGCTAACGATGATCCTGGCTATTGGACTGGCATTTGTTGCTGATGAGCAGATGAAAAAATTCAGGACCCGGCCCGAAAACAAAGGCAAGCTGATGCGCGAAGGTTTGTGGAAGTACAGCCGCCACCCCAATTATCTCGGCGAAATCCTTACCTGGTGGGGATTGTTCTTTTTTTCACTTTCGGCAGGTTATGATCAGTGGTGGATGGGAATAGGCGCACTTAGCGTCACCCTCATGTTTGTCTTTATAAGTATTCCGCTTCTGGAAAAAAGAGAAATGGAACGCAGGCCCGGATATGCTGAATACAAGAAGGAGGTGCCGGTGTTGTTGCCGGTAAAGCCTGGTTAACCCGGGTTTGAAAATTTCTCATTCATTGTCATTAATCACCGAAGGATGATCTTTGGCCCGGCATCAACTGGTTTTTAATTCTTCTGCTTCCGGATCGATCGATTGCCAGAGCTTATATGATTCGTCCCAAAGTTTCTTCCCCTCTTCCGGGATGTACACTTTCTCATCCATTTTTTTGGGTTTGAACATATGCTGGTACTCATTGCTGCGGCCTTCGTAATCAGGCGAAATGGCCATATATATTACAGGTTTTGCCGCTTTTGCAGGCGACCGGAAGATCACATAGAAAATTGCTCCCAGAACCATGCGTAATAACATGGGAGCTTCTTTGATAATGCCTGAATGTACAGGCCCCGGACAGATCACATTGATGCCAACATCAATGCCGTGCTTATTTACCTGGCGCGATAACTCCGTAGCATAGGTATTGATGATCAACTTGAAATAACTGTAGTTGGCAATGCCTTTCTTTACGCTGTATTGAATAAATTTCCCAAATTCATCATAATCGATGAAGGAAGATCCCTGGTGTGAATCGGATGAAATAAAGAGCATACGGGCTTTGAAGGTCTTATGTTCATTATTCCGGCTGATCACGCCTTTGTTCAGCAGCAAGGTGCAGAGCATCACATTGGCAAGATAGTTTACCAGAAACATTTCATCCTGCCCTGAGGCTGTTTTGCGTGCTCCCGGCAGGGCTACGCCTGCATTAAAAATGGTGACATCAAGACTGATGTTATCGTTTTCAAGTCCGTTAACAAAAGCATGTATGCTGTCGAGCTTGCTCAGATCGAGGGTACGAACCTGCACCAGCTCCGAACCGCTTTTCTTTTTAATTCTTTCAAGTGTTTCCTGCTGAAGTCTGCGGGTGGTGCAAATAACATTCGCTCCGCGTTTTGCCATTTCAACTGCCAGGGCAAGACCCAATCCGGAGTTTGCCCCCGTAATCAGGCATGTTTTGCCATCGAAGCGGTCATCTTTTTTCAGGCGGTCTGCAAAATCCTGTTTTCTGAATAAGTCCTTGAACCCTGCCAGTGCGGCAACTACCGGGTTGTTAAATCTACCGTGCGACATAAAAAAATGATTTTATGAATGCCGAAATTAAGAGAATAAATCCCAAATTTCAAAATAAAAGGCAGAATAATGCATGAAATACTCCTGATCTACCCCAGTTCGAGCACCCTGATGCTTTCAGGATCATTATTCCCGAGCCCGAGTGCTTTTGCTTTCTGGAAGGTGACGATATCGGCAGGATCCATGCCAATCAGGCTTGCTGAATAAACATCCATAGCAAGGGGGTCGGTGCCTGCAAGAATTCGCCCGGGCGAGATGGTATCGCCAGGCCCGCGGGGGCCATTGTTGAGGGCACAATGATCGGCATCCATCACCGACAGGGCAGGTTTGCGGATCAGGTTAAGGTCGGCAATACAGCCCGAAAGGTACTCTTCCTTTTCGTAGGTATATTCACCGTCGGGAGAGTGCATATGCCGGTTGGTATCTCTGGAAGATACACCCATCAGCCCTTTTAGTACTCCCGAAAAAAGGGTGCCGTTGTGATGCTTGGCAACGGGAATATTGATAAAAACATCCGAATCCATAAATATGCTGAACACTTCGGCCGACTTAAGGTATTTCCCATTGGGGATCTCAACGGTAATACGCTCGTCGCCATATATGATCTCATCAATCAGGGGTTTCATCTCCTCAAAATATTTGCTTTCTTCCCAATAGCCTTCCCGTACAGGTTTATAACATATGATGTTGCCGGCGCCTGCATCTTTGCATAACTTTATCATGCTCAGGGCAACATCGGGATGCGTATAATACCCGCGATGTTTCCAGGGGCTGTTCACCAGAAATCCGACCGATTGCCCGGCCTTAACAAATTTACCGATACCTCCAAGCGGATCGATAAGTTTACCGATGTTGGCCATCGGATCGGCTGCAGGAATAGAAACAATATCGGGATCGTCAAACATGATCTCTCCCTGAACAAATTTTGGTATGAGCGATGCGCCCAGGGCTGTACCACTGAGTAAAGCTGTGGATTTAAGAAAGTTTCTCCGGCTGACTGATTTCATGACATGCAATTTTATGTATATGAACAAAGATATATCATATGAATGCTTTTTGCAAATCAGAATGCGTCATTTGTAGATTCACCGATCGTAGATCAGCTTATTTAACGATTTTGCTGATATATTGAAATCATTTCTTAGCTTTGGGTATCATAAAAGAACAAATTCCATGAAAAATTTACTACAAATCCTCGTTAGCATCTTCTTGCTGATTGCCTTTATTGTTCCTGCAAACAGCCAGGAGGAAGAAGAAAAGTCGTTGATGAATGCGAAAACATTTTCCGCATTTAAACTCAGGAATATCGGCCCTGCCATGAAATCGGGCCGTATTGCCGATATTGCCATTCATCCCGAAAACAATAATATATGGTATGTCGCCGTGGGCTCGGGAGGCGTTTGGAAGACAATAAATTCAGGAACCACCTGGGAAGCGGTTTTTGATGAACAAAACGTATATTCGATCGGCTGTGTAACCATCGACCCCAATAATCCGCATACAATATGGGTAGGTACCGGCGAGAATGTTGGCGGACGCCATGTTGGTGTCGGTGATGGTGTCTACAGGAGTGATGATGGAGGTGCAAACTGGACGAATATGGGATTGAAAAACTCACAGCATATTTCCAAAATAATCGTTCATCCCGAAAATTCAGATATTGTTTGGGTAGCAGCACAGGGTCCTCTCTGGAATAAGGGCGATGACAGGGGATTGTATAAAACCATTGATGGCGGTGCCACATGGATCAAGACTCTGGGCGACGATGAATGGATTGGTGTAACCGATATCGTACTTGATCCGCGCGATCCGGATATCCTCTATGCTGCAACCTGGCAACGCCACCGCACTGTGGCTGCCTATATGGGTGGAGGTCCGGGTTCAGGTATCCACAAATCGACAGACGGGGGTGAAAGCTGGTCGGAATTAAAAAAAGGCCTGCCCGGAGGAGATATGGGAAAGACAGGCCTGGCCATATCGCCACAAAACCCTGATATTATTTATGCAGCAATCGAGCTCGATCGCCGGACAGGAGGCATTTATAAGTCGGTAAACCGCGGTGCCTCATGGAGTAAGCAATCATCAACCGTTTCGGGTGCCACAGGCCCGCATTATTACCAGGAGCTGGTGGCGAGCCCACATCTGTTTGATAAGATCTACCTCCTCGACGTAAGGGTGCAGGTATCGGAAGATGGTGGAAAAACTTTCGAACGGATGAACGAACGCAATAAACATTCCGATAATCACTCCCTTACTTTCCGCCCTGATGATCCTGACTATCTTCTTGTTGGAGCCGACGGCGGGATCTACGAATCATTTGATGATACAAAAACCTGGCGCTATATTGCCAATCTGCCGGTAACCCAGTTCTATAAGGTGTCGGTTAACACGGCCTGGCCTTTTTACCAGGTCTTTGGCGGCACACAGGACAATGGCACACAGGGCGGCCCATCACAAACCGACAGGTACGAAGGCATTACCAATGCCGACTGGGCAATGATCTATGGGGGCGACGGACATCAGACAGCAACTGAACCCGGAAACAACGATATTGTTTACTGTGAATCCCAGCAGGGGTATCTGGGGCGCGTCGACCTCATTACCGGCGAATCGGTGAGCATAAGGCCCCAGCCAATGGAAGGAGAGAAACTCGACCGTTTTAACTGGGATTCGCCTATACTGGTAAGTCCGCATTCGCCCACACGCATTTATTTTGCTTCACAACGGGTTTGGCGTTCCGACAACAGAGGCGACAGCTGGACGCCCATCTCTGAAGACCTCTCCCGCAATGAAAACCGCCTGCGGTTGCCTCTGATGGACCAGACCTGGAGTTGGGATGCCACCTGGGATGTGGATGCCATGTCGCAGTACAACAGCATCACCTCGCTGGCTGAATCACCGCTGAAAGAAGGTCTGATATATGCCGGCACTGACGATGGGCTTATTCAGGTAACGGAAGATGGAGGGGCAAACTGGCGTAAAATTGAAGCAGGCAGTTTGCCTGATGTGCCGAAAACAGCTTTTGTAAATGATATAAAGGCTGATCTGTATGATGAAAATAAAGTGTATGTGGCCCTCGACAATCATAAATATGGTGATTTCAAGCCTTACCTGTTTCGGAGTGACGACAAGGGGAAAAGCTGGAAATCGATTGTGGGTGATCTCCCCGAAAAACACCTTGTCTGGCGTGTTGTTCAGGACTATGTTAAGCCGGAACTGATGTTCGCCGCTACCGAATATGGTATATTTTTTACCATTAACGGGGGTAAGAAATGGATGAAGCTCAAGGGTGGTGCTCCAACCATATCTTTCCGCGACCTGGTTATACAGAAAGAACGCAACGACCTGGTATGTGCTTCTTTTGGCAGGGGTTTCTTTATCCTGGATGATTACAGTCCCTTGCGTGAAGTAACAGAAGAAAAACTGGAAAAAGAAGGAGCACTCTATGCTGCCCGCGATGCATGGATGTTTTCACAACGCATGGGCCCGGGATCACAGGGAGCTTCCTATTATTCGGCCGATAATCCGGAATATGGTGCAGTGATCACTTACCACCTCTCCGAAGATTATCCTACACTCGAATCGAAAAGGAAAAAAGAAGAAGCAAAACTTAAAAAAGATGAAAAACCGCTCACATTTCCCGATTGGGAAGCATTAAAAGAAGAGCGCCTGCAGGAAAAGCCAAAAATCTGGCTTACGATCAGAGATTCGTCAGGCAGTGTTGTGCGCAAGCTGAACGGAAAGATGGGCAAGGGTTTCCATCGTTTAGCCTGGGATTTGCGATATCCTGCCTGGGGAGCCATTGACATCCACCGCGATGAATCTGGCAGAAACAGGCAACGTTCCGGAATTGCCGTTATGCCGGGAACCTATTCGGTTACGCTCTCAAAGGAAATTGACGGTGTGATCACTGATCTGGCGGGGCCGATGGAATTTAAAGTTGAGAAACTCTACGAAGGCGCCCTCGGAGGAATGAGTGAACAGAAGGCTTTTGCATTCAGACAGGAAGTAAGCCGGATGCGTGAAGCTACTTCAGCCGCCTCTATTGTTTATAATGATGCGCAAAAGAAGATCAACGCCATGCAAACAGCACTCTTAAGTATGGCTGAGCCTCCTGGTGAGCTTTATCAGGAGCTTTATACCATTAAACGTGAACTTGCCGAATTTAATGAGCAGGTATATGGCGATCCGGCTAAGCGTGAGCTGAGTGAATATGATTATCCAACTGTTAATCAGCGGCTTGGTGTTGCCTCGGGGGGTGCATGGAATCTAAGCTACGGGCCTACAGCTACACAGCAGATGTGCCTGGAAATTGCAAAAGAGCAATTCAAAGGCTTGAAAGCCGATCTTGAAGTGCTTATTCAGATAAGAATTCCTGCCTTCGAACAGAAACTTATCACTGCCGGTGCACCCTGGATGAGCGGAATGCCCCTGCGATAGAATGATGTAGATTGAGTTAATTATTCAGCCGGAGAAGAATTTTTGGCAGCATACATTTTACCCATGGTGTTGTTGGCAATGCGCGAAGCCAGTTTCCGTGGCAACAGGCGGGTTAGGATAAAGTAATTGATACGGTTGCTGCGGCCTGCAATGAACAGGGTTTTTTTGCCCAGCTTTTCCAGGCCTGCTTCGGCCACATCCGGGGGTTTCATCACCAGTGGTTTGAGTTTACCATATTGTGGATTTGTATCAAGATAAGCCGGTGTGGCCGTGGCACCGGCAATGCAGGCCATCACATCGATGCCATGTGGGTGAAGTTCATGATGCAGCGCCTCAGCCAGGTTCCAGGCAAAAGCCTTCGTGGCAGCATAGGGGGCCACGAGTTGCATGCCCAGCAGTCCGGCCAGCGACGACATCATAATGATCCCCCCACCATGGCCCTTTGCAAGCAGGTGGTTTGAAAAGGAATGCACCAGTTTGATCTGGCTGCGGATATTAATATCGATAAAACTATCAAGCTCCTCCGGCTCAGTAGTGGTAAAGGCTTTGATCAGACTATAGGCAGCATTGTAGATAAGCAGGCGGCAATCAACAGCTTCATCCACAGCCATGATCTTTTCAGCAGCATGATCATCCTTCAGGTCGAGAACAAGTGTTCTGGTCAGGATCCCTTCGCATTGTTCAAGCTCTGCGGAGAGTTTTTGAAGTTTGTCACCCTGGTGGTCAATCATCAGCAGATTGAGTTTCCTCTTCGCAAGTGCCCGCGACCAGGCTTCGCCAAGGCCTTCGGCCGATCCGGCAATAATTGCCCAGGGCCCGTATTTTTCTTTGAAATGCATAATTTTATCTTAGCATGCAATATTAAGAAATTCGCTGGGATGACAGTAAAGCGCATAAAAAAAGGCCCACTCGGATTGAGCGGGCCTATAGTTGACCAAGAATTGAGAAACGATTACTTGAGCAATATTAATTTCCCATATTTGGCTCCGTAGCTGGTCTTCACAACATAGATCAGTGTTGACTGATTCATGTGTGTATTTCCCTGGTATTGATAAGAATATTCAATACCTTTTTCTACGAAGCCTTCAAATACGGTCTGGAATTTTACACCTGTAAGG
>JAVVEM010000026.1:0-1463 GCA_032250805.1 Bacteroidales bacterium | reverse complement strand
AATGCTCAATGCTCAATGCCGAATGCTCAATACCCAATTAATCATATCTTTGCCCCCAAATTTCCGGCCTATGCAAAAGTTAAGCAAAGCGATGAACGAAAAGCCCCTTGTTCGCTGGGGGATTTTGATCCTTGTTGGTTTTGTGTTATCGGTGAACTATTATTTCTACGATGCCTTCTCGACGCTAAAGGACCTGCTGACGAAAGAATTCGGATTTACCAATACCGATTACGGGCTCTTTGTATCCTTTTATTCCATCCCGAATACCTTTCTGCTGATGGCTGTAGTAGGCGGGATCATCCTCGATAAGCTGGGGATCCGTCGCACAGGTTTTATGTTTGTATTTTTCATGGCCCTGGGGGCTTTCCTGACTGCTTACGGGGCTTCGAAGGCCTATACCTCGGGTGGGTTGGGATATGGATTGATGCAAAGTTTTTTGCCTGCATACTCTCCTGAGCTGAAGATGATGTTGCTGGGAAGATTTTTGTTCGGGCTGGGGGCGGAAACCAGCATCGTGGTGGTGAGCAAGATCCTGGTAAAATGGTTCAAAGGCAAGGACCTGGCTCTGGCTTTTGGCCTGAAAGTAGGCTTCGGACGCCTGGGCACTTTTGCCGCGCTGCAGGCTTCTCCCGTGCTGGCTAATGGGGGAGAGACCCTCGACACGGCCATATGGCTGGCGGCCATCCTGGTCATTACAGGACTGTTGGCTTTTATGGTATATATGCTGTTCGATATGAAGCTCGACAGGCAAATCGGTCAGTCAGAACAAAACCGGAGCACTGAGCGCTTCAGGATCAGTGATGTTTTCGGGTTGTTAAGCAACAGGGCCTATATGTTCATTGCCATGATCTGCGTAACCTTTTACTCGGCAGTGTTTCCCTTCAATGCTTTTGCGCCCGATTTCCTGCTGAATAAATTCGGCATGAGCTACGAAGCCAGCGGACGTATTGCTTCGCTCTTACCTCTGGGCACCCTTATTTTTACACCTTTATTTGGTTTTATGATCGACCGCAAAGGACGGGCTGCTTCGGCCATGATCGCCGGATCGGCGGTCTTGCTGATGGTCCACCTGAGTTTTACCTTTACCGGCATTTATCCCGGCATTCCCATGATCCTGCTGGGCGTGGCTTTCTCGTTGGTTCCCGCGGCCATGTGGCCTTCCATGGTGAAGCTGGTCGACGACCGGCAGATCGGCACGGCCTATGGGCTGATGTATTCCATACAGAACCTCGGATTGTGGGGCGTGCCTCTGCTGGCCGGAGCCATCCTCGATGCTACCAATGTGGCGGGAGCAGAAACGCTGAACTACACCCCTACGATGATGTTGTTTATCCTGTTGAGCTTCCTGGGGCTGCTATTTGCATTATTGCTGAAGTGGCAGGACAGGAAGAAAGGCTATGGCGTGGATCTGCCGCTGAATAAAGGATAGGGATACTGGATTCTGGATGCTCGATTCTGGATGC
>JAVVEM010000060.1:0-10482 GCA_032250805.1 Bacteroidales bacterium | reverse complement strand
CCTATCCTGTCCATGGTATAAGTGAAACGCATGGTGAAATCAACATAATCGTCGCCGTCATAAACCCTCATCCCGGTTTTGTCATAAGCCTGACCTGCAACGGCTGTCGTAATAATATTAGCAACAGGTATGGCAAAGGTCTGATCACCATAGTGGTCATCCGTATCCGGCCAGTCATCCACTTCGGCCAGATTGATAAGCACCATTATGGTATCGGTCTGTTTCAATCCCGCCCACATTCTAAGGGTTGTGGTATTTTCAGGGAAATTATATTCACCACTTTGAGCAACAGATAGATAATTTCCTGATCCACGTGCAAAATGGTCAACCCTGACGCCGGTGCCAAGCCTCCTGGGCCAGCTGTATACATTCCCGTAGAGTTCAAGGTTACCTCCTGCATCGCTTCCATTAGCCTTGAGGTGATACAGGAAAGTGTTCATGTCATAGATGATATTATCAGTCCTTGGAATGGCTGTAACAAGGGGGTAGGAGGCCGAGAAAACAATTTTCCCTATGCTGTTATCCCTAATGTATCTCAGCTTATATGAAATGGGTGCACCGGGTGAGGTTTTTGAATAGTTACCGCCTGCCTGGATATAGTTCTTGAAGTCCTCAAAGCCGTTGATGGTTGCCCCGGCATCTCCTCCGCTACCGCCAAGTATATAAACTTTCATTGTAGAATGTGCTTTCAGCTCTTCAAAATCTGCAGAGGCATCTGCACTGACCGCTCCATAGGAACCCTCAAGGTATGCCCTGACCTCTGTTTCGCTCAGTTCCGACTCAATTGTGAAAAGCGCCATTCGTCCAAAAGTAACTGTAGACACATACATGGGCATAAAGGTGCCAAAGAGGGAACGCTCAACATCCTCTTCAAAAAGATCAGAAGGCTTGTTGGGCAAGTCCATATCAAGTGTGTAATAACTTTGTATGAATTTGGCAACCAGGCGTGTTTGTATCTTTTTGTTGGAGAAATCAAATCCACCTTTGATGTTCATTACGCCGGTTTTATAGCTGGCATGCAATGAAAGATCAATCTGTTGCTCTGAATAGGCCTCTTCTATGGTAAATCCCATATTGGCCGGTGGCACATCATACTCCTGGTTCATGAGACTGTTAATGGCTTCCCTCACGGTAGACAGTTTGGGATCATTAACCACAACCGAAACATTACTCCCCCCTGTAAGGGAAGTGGATATTGTTATCGGTCTTCTCTTCGCGGGTATCAGAGTGTACGAGCCATCAAGGATTGACTCACCCTTCACCAGGGCGCCGGGGTAAATGACATCTGTCTGGGGGTTCAGTACGATCTGCTCGTTGAAACCTGCAGCCGCCTCATAGTAATCGTAATGATAGATGTAGTCGCTGGTTGTATCCACTTCTGTGCCTACCAGTTCTTCGTCCTTTTCCACCGGTAGTTCGGAAGCAATGGACGGCATTGATTTCAGGAATTCATCGAGGTTTGCTCCATCAAAGCGGTCCTTCTCACACCCGGAGAAAATCAGGATAGAGATGAGGCTGACGAACATAGCTAATGCTAATAATGATTTAAGTTTTGCTCTCATGGTTCAGGGGGATTGGGTATTGGTGAATAAATTGTATTGAAATATAGATTATTTAATCGAACTGGAAAAATAAATAGTTGAAAATCAGTAATTATTTTACCTGCTTCCCCTGAAAAGCCGTAATGTTTTTTACCTGCTTCCCTGAAAAAGCTCTTCCGAATTCAGGAGTAGATCAACATACTGGGCTCTTTTATAGACGAAAGGATTACTTTTGAGGCTGTTCATGGATAATTTGCCCCTGAAATCATCGATACTGTTATAATTCTTTTTCTCCATCCATTCATTTATACTTTTCAACATTGAACTGATGTGATCCAGGCCGTTTTCATACAATGTGCTTACCACCTGCACACAGGTAGATCCTGCAAGTAAGAGCTTTACAATATCTGCACCTGTGAAAATACCATGGGAGCTGCAGATATCGGCATCGATATTTTCAAAGAGCAGGCCGGCATACCTGAGTGATTTCCTGTAGTCACCCACATTACTGAGGTTAAAGTTTTTTATATGTTCCTCTGAATTGATATCGATGTCAGGCTGGAAAAAGGAGTTGAACAGGACGAATGAATCTGCCCCTGCCTTATCGAGTTTTTTTATGAAGTTCAGAATATTGGAGTAGTCAGAGCTGAGTTTGACACTCAGGGGCAAGGAAGTGCTGCTTTTGATTTCCTTTACCAGGTTTATCTGCTCATTTTCTATCTCTTCCCCATTCTTATCAAAATCCATCGGGGTCTTATAAAAATTCAGTTCAATGCCATCGACACCGGTATGAGCGATAAGCTTTGCATATTCAAGCCATGTATCCGTTTCTATAGCATTAAGGCTGGCTATCAGCGGTATTGAAAGACTCTCCTTTGCCTCCCTGATATTTGAAAGGTGCTCATCAGGTCCGGCATGCTCAATGTTCGGGTGGGATGTAATCATTTCCGCATGGATATTGTCATACTGGCTCAGATCTTCGTCCATTTTGAATCGCTCAAGCTGTATCTGCTCCTCAAAAAGTGATTTATAGATGATTGCGGCTGCACCTGCTTCTTCAGCTTTCTTCAGCTTATCGATATTTGTTACCATATTGGAAGCACCGACAATAAGCGGGTTTTCCAGGTCTATTCCCATGTAATTTACCTTTAGGTTCTTCATAGCAGTGGTTTTATTGTTTTAAGTTTATTTTATTAATTATCCCTGAACGCTGTCCGGGAGATGATATTTATATAAAGATAAGACAATTTTTGCACTCATATTGTTCAGGTACTCATTAATAGAGTGACCTTCCCGGGATATACCAAAATCATTTTCATATAACCTGGCTATGGTTTATTAACTTACTTTCTTCCTCAACACCATAACCCTGCCATTATGGCTCTTTAAAAATTCGAAGCCAAATTCCCTGGCTATAAATTCAAATGTTTCATTGTGAAAAAACGATACATGTGTAAAATCTTTAGCATAATACCAATCAGTAAATTCCCCTGCAGATTTCCAGGTTTCTGTCATTATGATCAATATTCCCCCGGGCTTTAGTAAATCCTTAATAAGGCTAATTTCCTTTGCCGGGTTGAAGAAATGCTCGAACGATTCAGTGGCAAAGATGAAATCGTAAAACTGTGCGGATATATTGGGGAAGAAGAATGGATCGTAATCATCGCATCTTATACCTTTTTGTTCTAAAAGAAGGCTTAATGTTGGTACAGGGCCACAACCAAAATCCAGGCCATGCATGTACTTTTTCAGGAAAGGTAAAGCCGGCTCAATAGCAGTATTTAAAAAATTCACATAGCCTTTGTACTGAATCCCATTATTATGTGTAAGGTATCTCTCTTTTTCACTTTCCTCAGATGGCAGAAAAGGAGTTTCAGTGAAAATTAATTTGCATCTGTTACAGGCCCTGTAAGCCCTTGCATCGGGACCCTCGACCGATTTCAATGATTCTTTATTATTAAAGCATAAGGGGCATGATCGCATATTACTTTCCTTCTAATCTTTTTCGGGTTTATTTATAAAATGCATTATTGCACATTATCATAGCTGATCAATTCCTTTTGAGCCTTCAGCTCAGAGGTGTTGTGAAAGCGGATCCCCGGATGTGTTTCTTTGACCATCCCGAGCATCCATTCGCTTTCAGCAAGAAAAACCGGGATATTTGCTTTATCAAAAGCTATGGAGTGGGAGCGTTTATCGAGCATTATCTGCAGTTCCTTTTCATTGTCAGATGTAAGCCATAAGGCCTTTGTAAAAGGCAGAGTCCTTAAATCACATTTAGCGCCATACTCGTGCTCCAGCCTGAACTTGATCACATCAAACTGGAGTTCACCCACCGTACCGATTATTTTGCGGTTACCCGGTTGCTGGATAAATAATTGTGCCAGCCCTTCTTCCGTTAGCTGCCTGACTCCCTTTTCAAGCTGTTTGGCTTTAAAAGGGTCTTTATTTACAACCTCTTTCAATATTTCGGGTGAAAAGCTGGGAATGCCGGTGAAATGTAAATCTTCGCCCTCTGTAAGGCTATCGCCTATCTTCAGGTTCCCTGTATCATAAAGGCCAATAACATCGCCCGGGAATGCCTCATCCACAGTATTTTTAGTATTTGCCATGAAAGTCGCAGGGGCAGCGAAACGCATTTTCTTCATAAGGCGTGTATGGTAGTACATTTTGTTACGTTCGAACTTTCCCGAGGAGACACGCAGGAAAGCCATACGGTTTCTGTGCCTGGGGTCTATATTGGCATGTATCTTAAAAACAAAGCCGCTGAATTTTTCTTCTTCCTCCCCGACTATCCTTTCCAGGGTACCGGTACTTGAGGGGTGGGGGGCAATATCTATGAAAGTCTCAAGCAGATCGGGTATACCAAAATTGTTCAGGGCACTGCCAAAAAAAACCGGGGCCAGGTATCCCTGCAGGTAAAGGTTTTTATTAAATGATTCATACAGATCCCCGAGCATGTCAATCTCATCCCACAAGATCTTTATTTGTTCCTGTCCAACAAAGTGCCGCAGCGCAGGGTCTTCTATGTTTTTGGTGCTTAAAAGTATTTCCGGTCTGGCCGTTTTTTCGGGCTCATAAAGCTGAATACTTTCGCCTGGCAGGTTATATACGCCTTTAAACCTGTTACCGCTGCCAAGTGGCCATGTAAAGGGACAGGTGGCAATTTTCAGTTCGTCTTCCAGCTCTTCCAGGAGGTCGAAGGGATCTTTGCTTTCCCTGTCCATTTTATTGATAAAAATAATTACAGGCGTTGCTCTCATGCGGCAAACCTCCATCAGTTTCCTGGTCTGTTCCTCCACACCTTTCACACTGTCCACAACAAGGATTACACTGTCCACTGCTGTTAGTGTGCGGTAAGTATCTTCAGCAAAGTCCTTATGTCCGGGTGTGTCAAGTATATTTATCCTTATTCCTTTATAATCAAAGGTCATTACCGATGTAGCCACAGAAATACCACGTTGTTTTTCTATCTCAAGAAAATCGGATGTGGCCGTTTTTTTGATCTTATTGTTTTTTACAGCGCCGGCTATCTGTATTGCCCCGCCCAGGAGGAGTAGTTTTTCTGTAAGGGTTGTTTTGCCGGCATCGGGGTGGGATATGATGGCAAATGTTCTTCTACGGTTTATTTCCGCTTTTATGTCCATAAGTGCTGATTATTGGATGCCATTCGGGCACCCGTGTAAGTAAAAATGTAAAATACGGGATTGGCAGTAATGCGTTTATGCTGTTGGCGCACTGCCTTGCGCCACCCGGACCATATAGATCATGGTGGAGTAATACCGCAATATTTCGATATCCTGTTATTCATTTCGAACTGCAAAGCTAATGAAAATAGACTCGCCGGCAAAGTTTTGCTTTTTACTTTTGTTTTTCAGCGTATTCTTCAAACATTTGAAAATAGACTCGCCGGCAAAGTTTTCCTTTTTACTTATGTTTTTCTGCGTATTCTTCAAACATTATAATTGCCCTGTAGAGCACGCCAGCCGAGCCTCGAAAAGTTCCAGATCCTTCCGGTTTATTATCCACGGTGTACCATTCATAAAAACCATCATTGTCTTTCACCCTTTTAACCATGGGCTGAATCTGCTCATAAGCATCTTCAATAAAACCATTTTTAATAAGCTGCTGTATCATGCGCCCTCCAAACCAGGTCCAGTCACCTCCATTCTGGTAGCCATAGGGATACATGCCTTGGTTTTCGAAGAAACCCTCAGGATATGGTGGGTCTAATGTTAAACCTATTGAGCCCGCACCCGCTGCTTCTACATTGGCCACCATCTTATCCAGTGAAACTTGAATTTGTTCTTTTGAAAGCAGACCTGCCTCAATGGCAACAGCAGTTCCTCCATGATAGAAAATTTGATTCTCGTCGAATTCTTCCGGGAAGGGTGATGCATCAAGGTAGAGGTGAGGGATAAACTTTTGGTTTTCTTCGTCCCACAGATAGTTCATAGTGTTTTCAGCTATGCTTTTCCTGATAGCCTGCCATTTCTGTTTTGTTTCCGGAACCAGTTCCATCAGATTGTCAAGGGCTATCAACAACATTGCGTTGTCGTAAATGTCGATGCAGAATTTGGTATCTTCTGTAATAAATACACCCCACGGGTGGCAATGTTGTACATCGCCCCAGTCGGCCGTGGTAGCTCCCCATACCAGGCCATACTCCTGGCTCCGGCGATGGTTTAAAAGAAATTCCATCGACCACTCCAGGCGTTGTGCAACAGTTTTATCACCAACTTTTTCATCCAGGAATTCGTTGTCACCTGTCTTCTTTACATACTTGTATACAGCCTGCACAAGGGATGATTCGTGGTCGGTTTCAACGGTATTCTTGTGCCCGGCGTAGACGGGTTCCAGGTCGTTAAAGATATATTTGTAACCACCTTCGGTTTGTATGGCCTTTTCTTTTGGAATAAAGCCATCGATAATATTGCCGTCTTCGCCCTGAAGCCTCAGAAATACACGCAGGTTCTCCTTTAAGGTTTCACCGGTATAAACTTCAGCCGATAGTTCGATAAAAGTGTTGTAATCACGAATCCACACCTCTCCATATCCATCACCGGCGTTGAAACCGGTTTTCACAACCTCCAGCGCCTTGTTTTTGGTAAATGCAAAGTACTCATTGTTTTCAATTTGCTCTTTCAGAGAGGCCTCCCGTGACGGATTGCCCGTACAGCCGGCAAGGAGCATTATAATTAATATGAGGTGTGATAATTTCATCCTGAATAGTTTAAGTGTATAGATATTCAGGCGGCATCAGTTTTTTACATGCAGCCTGTAGGTTTCAATACCGAATGGTTTAATTTCAATCTTACCGATTGCTACCGGGTTTTCTTCAATGATACTGGTTTTTTCCAGGTTTCCCAGGCTGAAGTATGATCCCAGATGTACTTCTGATTCTTTACCTTCAGCTTCGTACAGGCGCACTACAAGCCCTTCACCATCTTCAGCTTTTTTAATAGCGGAAACAATAACATTATCAGTGTCAATACTAAAGAATTCCATTTCTTCAGCCAGATTTGCCTTAGCTGACTTTTCGGGGTTTACAATCACCTTAACTGGATCGTTAAACTGTTTTGATATTCTTGAGCCCTCGCTATCACCCGCCATATTTGAAGTCAGCACATGGCTGTATGCATGGTTTCCTGCCTGCGAATATTCGTTTCCTTCCCAGTGGCAAGATGTTCTGCTTGCCAGTAAAACGTGTTGCAGCAGGTCTGTATCGCCAGGTTGTGCCGGGTTAAGCCAGTCGGCAGCGGCAACTGAAGAGCTTACTGTAATACAAATATCATTATCGCCAGCCGAGATCCAATCCATAATTGCCCTGGGGTGTACATCCTTACAGAGAGCTGTGTAGCGTTCTCCGGCACTCTTAATTTCATCTTTACCTACTTCGACGGTTCCAAACGGAACTTCGTGTTTTATGCTTGAATTTTTTGTGGCCACCGGGTAAGCAGTCCTGAACTCCCGATATAATGTTCCATCCCAGTTTAATAGTTTGTTGTTGAACTGTATGCGTTTTAACTGATGGTAGATGATCACTTTTTGTTCAACCCTGGCATGTTTAATGTCCTGCACCAGTTTATAGGTCGAATATACATTTCCTTCCTCTACCAGTTCCCACCCGGCACCGTGGACTCCTACCCGGTCGAAATCCTTCATAAAAGGCTGCTGCACATCGCCGAATTCGCCTGCGCCATTTCCTTCAGATTGTAATGTAAAGATCTCACCTACTTTAAACAGCCCGGTTGAAAAGAGGTTTCTCTTCAATTCCTTGTCATACACCTGTTCAATGCCTCCATCGGCAAATGTCACTTTGTAGAAGTTGTTTTCATATACCGGCTTGTATGCAGGAGCTTCATTAGGGATATTACTCTTCATCCCGGGTTTTACATAGTAGGTTTTGTAACCAAGAGATGGAATATTTTCAGCGATAAAAACAAGATCGGCATGATCGATACTTCCGTCAGAATGTTTTGTGACCTGCGCAAATTGCACAGGTACTTCTTTCTTATCAGAAGTTATTACACTGAGACCCTGTGCCTTACCTTGCGGGAGATCGAGACTAATCCTTACAGGATCGGTTCTTTCCCATGAGAGGCTGTTGAAAAGAACCACCGGAATTCCCTTTTTCTCCTGGGTTTTAACCCTCTGAGCAATAAAATTGGTGGCCTTATCCAATAGTCTCTCTCCAATAACCTGCGATTCAAGCAAGCTTTCCTTAAATAAATTATCGGTAATGTCTCCGTCGTGTCCGCCCCAGCCATGGTCGGGGTATATTTTTGCCTGCCATCCGGCATCCAGCTCGTCATAGGGGTATGGCATTTTTTCTTCATCGATAAGCGATGCTATGGTTAAAAATTTCTCGGCTGCGGGCAATAGTTTGGATGCTTTCCGGCTGGCACTCAGGGCATCGTGGTGTGCCGGGCCGTGAATATAAACCCAGACGTTGGGACGTTCGCCCCTTATTGTGTCAATGTTTGAGGTATACTGTTCAGCCAGGGGCATAAACTCATCCATTGTCATTAACTCCATGTGAGGGAAATACACCTTTTGTTCCTTGCTGTTTTCATCAAGCACATTATCTGTTGTATTCCAGGTATTGATAAAATCGGAGTAATCAATAGCCGGCAGCATATCCTGGCTTGACAGAAGGGGTGTATGTGTTTTTCCTTCTTCAAAGTAAGGGCTCCACCATACAACCTGCTCGGCGCCATATTTTACCTGGTCTCCAGGATCTTTGGAAAGATGGTTAAGGTCTTCACCATAATGCCCCGGAGAATATGTAAATACCGTACTTCCGTCGGGACTTGCCCAGTATGTGAGGCCCCTGGCATGCCGGCTGATAACCATATAGTCGACACCTGCTTTTTTAAGTATCTGTGGGAACTGCATCGTTTTTCCAGGAACATCAACATTCCAGTAAACTTTCGAATCATATCCGCCAAAGTTCTTCTTCACCCATAGTTTTCCCAGGTAGAGCTGGCGCACCAGGTCCTCGCCATCGTACATATCCTCGTAGGGGCAATTGTAAGTAGCTCCAACGGAAAGCAGTTTCCGGTTCAGCAGCTCTGTTATTTTTGCCTGTGAGCCGGGATGACGTTCAAGGTATTCTCTTAGCATCAGTCCGTTCTCAATATCAAAACCATAATCCTTTCGCGCAAAAGCATCTTTAATAATCGGTGTAAGCAACAGGGTGTCGCGCATAATAATACAGGCCCCGGGATTGTCGACCCAGGCAATATCCTGGTGACTGGAGTTCATAAGCGAGACGAGGCCTTTTTCATATTTACTCTCAAAGAATGGTTCATAGGCACTGTAAAAATCAGGCCGGTAACGCTTTGTAAATTCAGCTGTCCAGCCATTGTGAACATGTGCATGCGACATATAGAAATAATTGCCCCTGACAATATTCTCGTTTATGTTTCCGTCGCCATTTTCTATTTCAACCGTATATACATCATCCCCATATATTATCTGAAATGATTTTGCGGGTACTGCAGCATTTACAGCTGCTTTAGCAATCTCCCCCTGGAGCTTGAATGTTGCGGTCTCACTTTTCACACCATCGGATACAAGGTACACTTCCTGCCCTGCCAGGTGTGCCGGGGCATCAACCAGTAGTTTTTCGTTAAATTGTCTTACAGAAAACGACACATCATTTAATGCTGCGCTGCTTAACCATTTAATGGCACTGGGCACTTTAAACAGCATGAACCATGCATTTGAGCCTTTAGCCCTGCCAGTAACGGAGATTTCGGCCTTTTCACCTTTTTTCACCATCCTGGCAGGGACACCCAGGCGAAATGCTCCAACGCCATCTCCATTGCCGTCTCTGCGATACAAATAATACCTGGCATCCCCATTTCCGGGGTTTTCAATAATCTGAAGATTTCCATTTTCATCGGGGGCAAAGCTTAGCAATGCTTTGCCGTTTACGGTAATATCATAAGGCTCCAGGTTGTTCAGGTCAATATCAGAATAGAAAAAGAAGTTTATCGTTTCAGCCTTATAATCAGCCGGAACTGTTGAGGTTAGAAATTCGAAGCCTGCCTTACCTGTTGAAGCCCTGGTAATCATTGCCTGGCTGATATCGTCTCTCAGCGAAGGGTAGGAATACACTCCACCGCTTATCTGGGAGTAGAAGCCTTCCAGGTCGTTCTTACAGATCCGGTATAATGAGTAATTCACATTTACACTATGAATTTGATTTTTCCCGGCGGTCTCATGTGCTTTCAAATTTCCGGCAGCTAACACCAGGATAAATAGTGTTATACAGAATATTAATCTCATACTTAAAGGGATAAATGTCTTCACAGGTTATTTTTTATTGTTCTTCATATCACTGAATAACCCAAGATAGATTATTTTATCCAATTCTAATAACAGTGTATAAAATCTTAATCCGTTGACCGCCCCGGTAAGCCCTTAAAAAAAT
>JAVVEM010000025.1:0-50600 GCA_032250805.1 Bacteroidales bacterium | reverse complement strand
CCAGTGATATAGATGAATTTAAAGATATTTGTAAATTTTTGTCATGTACTTAGTTAAAATTTACAAATGCAACATATGAGGAAGTGTTTTTTTCTATCCGTATTATGTACAGTTCTCCATCGGGGTATTCACCTAGTCAAAATCAGGGAATGCGAAATCATTTTCATAAATTACTGAAAAAAATTTCACTATCATAAGCTTAACTTTTCCTCGAAATAATAATAAAGAATAATTAGATTTGTAATTTGGCATTTGAAAAGGCCGAAAATTTGCCTGAAGAAAGCAGGATGATTTTAACTAATAGTAAATCAGGCAAATAAAAATATTTTTGTAAAGAGGGAATGTTCGTGATCAAATGACAACCCGGTAAAAATTATGCTTACCAGCCTGCCGGACAAACTGTTGTTTTAAAAAAATCCCCATCCCTGATTCACTATTTGCGGCTACCCAAATACAAATTACTTAATCGATTGCAGAAACTTAAAGCGTGAAATCACGTATACACGCGAAGAGTTTATAATTTATATAAATAATAAACAAAAAAGGGTCAATAATGACGCAAGCTTACCGATACCTCTCATTGTTCATATTGCCACTGCTGATCATATTTTCGTCGGCTTTGAAAACATTTGGCCAATGTCCGGTAACCCCTTCATACACTTATGCCAATACATGCCTGGCAGATTTTGAAATTGCCTTTACCAACACATCCACACCTGGCACCGGGCAAATTGCCTCGTATTACTGGGATTTCGGCGATGGCACAAGCAGCACGGCAGCCAGCCCTACCCATGTGTTCCCGGGAAGTGGAACCTATACGGTGTACCTTTTTGTTTATGATACTTCGGGATGTTATGATTCGATCCCACAAAATGTTGTTGCCTCCCAATTGCCGCTTGCTTCGTATACCAGCACTGTTATTGGTTGTCGCCTGGTGAGCTTTAACAATACATCAACATACAGTGGCACGAACCCTTCATGGTTATGGGATTTTGGCGACCCTGCCTCAGGAGGAAGCAATACATCTGTTGCCCAGAACCCGCAGCATAACTTCAGCGCTTATGGAACCTATAGCGTGTCGCTCACGGTAACCGACAGTTACGGCTGCAGTAATACAACTACGCAAAGCTTAAGCTTTACTGCTGCTGTAGTTGATTTTAGCTGGGACTCGGCATGCGCCAATTCGCCTGTACACTTTACCGACCTGTCGGGCAGTCCGGCCGACCCGATCACCGGATGGCTGTGGAACTTTGGCGATGGCAATAGTTCTACTTTACAACACCCGACACATATCTACACCAGTGGTGGTTTAATGAACGTATCACTTACTGTTACTACACAGAGCGGATGTTCAGTAAGCTTTATTCAGGGCGTTTATATCAACCTGCCTCCTGTTGCTGATTTCCAAAACAGCCTGACCTGCTGGGATGGGCCCACTAACTTTTTCGACAATTCGAGTATGCAGGGCCCCGGACAAATTGTTGCCTGGTCGTGGAATTTTGGTGATGGCAACACCTCCACCGTTCAGGATCCTGTGCATACCTTCGCCCTGCCGGGCACCTATAGCGTTAGCCTGCAGGTGACCGATGACAATGATTGCAGTGCCTCGGTCACGCAAGCTGTCGATGTATTCATGCCACCCATAGCATTTTTTTCTGCCACCGAAGCATGTGAAGGCACAGCTACTTTATTTACCGATCAAACCATAGCAAACCCTATACCGATTGCAAACTGGGCCTGGGATTTTGGCGACGGACTTTCAAGCACACTTCAGAATCCCACTCATCTTTATGCCGCTGCTGGAACCTATTCGGTGAGCCTCACCGTAACAAATGTTGAAGGTTGCTCCGATACATATACCGGGGATGTTATCGTACGGCCTAACCCGGTGGCCTCTTTTGCTGCCGATACGGCTTGCTTTGGCGGGATTACCGGATTTATCGACCTTTCGCAGCCTGCAGGACAAATCACAAGCTGGTTATGGGACTTTGGCGATCCGGCTTCGGGTGCCAATAATTCGTCATTTTTACAAAATCCAAACCATCAGTTTACCACTTCGGGCTCATTTTCGGTAACACTTACCGTTACGGATGTGAATGGGTGTATGAACAGCATCGCTCAAAACATTTGGGTGGAGCCTCTGCCAATAGCAAATTTCTCATTTTTAAACCAGAAATGTGTTGGAGAAGCAGTGGCTTTCAATAACCTTTCAGTGCCGGGCAGCTCCAATATACAGATGTGGGCATGGGACTTTGGCGATGGAACCTACGATACCATTTATGCCCCCGGAAACCCAAGTGTCGAGCATGTTTACAACAGCCCGGGAGCCTATCTGGTTACCCTCTTTGTTGAAAGTGAACTGGGATGTACATCCTCGGTGACCAAAACCATGAACATTATCCCTTCGCCAACGGCTAACTTTACTTTTACACATAGCTGTGAAGGCATGCAAACACAGTTTACCGACCTGACCAGCCTGAATGGTGGTGCGCCCATCATTCAGTACTGGTGGGACTTCGGTGATCCTTTGTCGGGGGCGACAAACAATTCATTTTTCCAGAACCCTCAGCATATTTTTAGTGGCCCGGGTATTTATTATGTAAGCCTGATCGTACGCAACAACAATAATTGTTCGGATACCGTGATCAAGCCGGTTGAAGTTTTTCCTGAGCCTCCGGTTGCTTTCACCTACGATGCTGCCTGCGAGGGTGAGCCAACGCAGTTCTATATCGATAATACTGTTGTTGATACCAATGCAATTATTAGCTACCTCTGGGATTTTGATGATGGAGGATTTTCTAACCTGCGCAACCCGCAGCACATCTTTCCGGGGGCAGGAACATATAGCGTCCAGCTTACCGTTACCGATACCTCACTTTGTGAGGGAAGTACCACGCAAAATGTAACCGTAGATATACCTCCGGTATCCTTTTTTGATGTTAGCGAGCCTACCTGCGAAAGCGACAGCGTATGGTTCGACGACCTCTCATCAACCACTTTCGGGTTTCTGCAGACATGGATATGGGATTTTGACGATGGCTCACCAAACGATACCATCCATTTTCCTGATGATCCGAATACGTATCATGTATATAATGCTATAGGCACCTATGGCCCGACACTGACCGTGATCAATTCGCAGGGCTGTACGCATGAGTTTACGCGTATTATCGATATTGATGGCAAACCCATTGCCAATTTCCACTGGTCGGCTAACCCCTGCATGGACGAAGAAGTGCAGTTTACCGATAACTCTTTCGCCAATGGGCAGGGAAATATTATTACCTGGGAATGGAATTTCGACGATCCCCTTTCGGGAGCCAACAATACTTCTGTACAGGAAAATCCGATCCACGTATTTACTTCGGGCGGGACTTTTTATGTGCGACTGATCGTAACAAATTTTAATGATTGCCGCGATACCATCATCAAATTCGTGCAGGTGAACGATTCACCGGATGTTGCTTTTGTATATGATATTTCATGCGAGGATACCCTCACATTTTTCTATCCCGATACAACTGTAATGAACCCCGATGGTGTGATAAGCTGGTACTGGGATTTTGGCGACGGACAATCTTCAACCGATCCGAATCCTGCCCATAACTATGAAGTAAGCGGCTATTATAATGTTACTCTTACGATTGTTGATACAGGTATTTGTACCAACAGCGTTACCCAGGAAATTTATGTAAATTCTACACCCACTGCGCATTTCGACGTTTCGGATATTACCTGCATGAACAGCCCTGTATTTTTTGAAGACCTGTCGTCGGTAAACAACAGTTATATCGTTCAGTGGACATGGGACTTTGGCGATGGTGCAGATACTACGATCTATTTCCCTGATAACCCGGATGTAACGCATATTTACGCACCAGATGGCAATTACCAGGTAACCCTGAGTGTTGTGAGTAATGATACCTGCTATGCCGATAAATCCATGGTGATTACTATAAATCCGGCACCAATCGCATTATTCGACTACGATGTGGCTTGTTTTGGCGAACCTACGCAGTTCTGGGATAACTCCAGCCTGGGCGGCGGCCTTAGCCTTACAAACTGGTTCTGGGACTTTGATGATCCGGCATCGGCACCAAACAATACCTCCACATTGCAAAATCCCATGCATGATTTTTCAGGCCCGGGAAATTATAATGTTTTGCTGGCTGTGACGAATGTTGACGGTTGTGTTGATACCATCATTCAAACGGTAACAGTAAATGCCGGTGCCGATGTCGATTTTTATTCCATCGATACATGCTACACACTGCAAACGCAATTCTTTATCGATGCAGATAATACAGACACAACAGCCATAATCGTTTATGACTGGGATTTTGGAGATGGCAGCCCGCATTCATCTGCCATGAATCCTACACACCTGTACGCCGACCCGGGAACATATGATGTTACGCTTACGATCATCGACACCAATTTCTGCACCAACACCATAATGCACATAGCAGAAGTAAGAGAAAATCCGGTGGCCCTGTTCGATTATGACGGAGCATGCAAAGGCGATTCAACCCGGTTCAGCGATCTTTCATATACCAATAACGGTGATCTTATCGTTGCCTGGGAATGGGATTTCGACGATCCGGCTTCAGGAACGGGCAATACTTCCACCCTCCAGAATCCTGCCCATGTTTTTACTACAAACACTACCTACGATGTGAAACTGGTGGTTACAACCGATTTCGGTTGTCGCGATTCTGTTTATATACCGGTAAGCGTACATTTGGGCCCACAAGCCGATTTTACATACAGTGTTGAATATTGCCAGTCGGGGCAGGTAAGGTTTTTTGATGAATCAACGGCTTATCAAACTGCCATCATCCAGTGGGAATGGTATTTCGAGCCGGGATCATATGCTTATATCCCTTCACCGGTTCATTATTATCAATACACGGATACGACCTACCAGGTGATGCTGGTGGTTACTGATGCCAACGGGTGCACAGACACCAACTGGCAATCGATCTACGTTCCTCCTGTTTTCGAGATCGCTATTGAATGGACACAGGCATGCCTTGGCGATCCTATGTCGTTCAATGCAACGATATTGCAGCCGGCTCAGGATTCGATTTTCGCGTATAATTGGAATTTCGGTGAGCCGGCTTCAGGCCCCTATAATACATCACCCCTGGCCCAGCCAACCCATACCTATCTCACTCCCGGGTGGTTTACGGTAACACTTGCTGCAACAGATATTAATGGTTGCCAGGCGACAACCTATACAAGCGTTTATGTGGACGACCTGCCCATACCTGATTTTACATATGAATATGTGCAGTGCGACAGCCTGATCAAGTTCTTTGATAATTCGAGCGGGAACGGACCATCGATACAAAGCTGGATCTGGGATTTCGGTGATGGCTCTCCCCCGGTGCAGAACAATCTGCCTCCGGGCAATGCGCAACATAACTACTCACAGGAGGGAACCTATACAGTAACACTTACCATTGTGAACAGCCTGGGATGTGTTGATTCGATTTCGAAAGAAGTGGAAGTTGCTCCTTGTATCTATTCGGAATTTTATGTACTGAATGATGCCGTTTGCGAACGCAGCAACATCTTTTTTGCCGACAGTTCGGGCATTGAAGTGATCATTGAACAATGGTATTGGGATTTTGGTGATGGAAAGGATACAATATATTATTCAAAAGCGCCGGTGATCAGTCACCGCTATGATGATGACGGCGACTATGAAGTGAGGCTTATCGTGGCAGCATTATTCAACGGACAGTTGATCACCGATACACTATTCCAGACAGTGACCGTAAATCCAAAACCGGAACCTGAATTTGTATGCCGGCCTGTATGTTTGGGCGAAACTTCAGAATTTTATGATTCTACATCCCATTCGGGCTTTTACATTGCTTCGTGGTTCTGGGATTTCGGAACAGGACTGCAATCCGACACTTCGGATCTTAAGAATCCCGTATTTACCTATGAATATGGTGGCACTTATGACGTGAAACAAGTGATCGTGAATGAATTCGGATGTACAGATTCCATTATACAGGAAGTTTATGTGAACAATAACCCCATTGCTGAATTTGAGACTTCACTTGCATGTAAAGGGAGCCGTACCTACTTCATCGATCTTTCGGATGGCTATGATGCTGAAGTAGTTGATTGGGAATGGTTTTTCAACGACCAGTACCAGTATGGAGATACTTCCGATTTGCAAAATACAACCTGGACCTATGCCCGTGAGGGTACATATGAACCCAGGCTGGTTATCATGAATGAAAATGGCTGTCGCGATACCGCTTTCAGCGAAGTACTGGTTCATGAGGTGCCCACCGCCGCTTTCGACCTGACCAATAACTATGAAAATAAGCAGGGATCGATCCTGCTTGAGGATGAATCGATCGGTGCCATAGAACATCTTTGGAATTTCGGCGATGGTTTTGAAACATGGGGCAATACCCCACCCATCGATCATATCTATGAGGAAGAAGGTTCATATGAGATATACCTTGCTGTATGGAATCAGTTTGGATGCCCCGATACCGCCTTCCTCGACTATGAATTTATATTTAAAACACTCTATATCCCCAATGCACTTTGCCCCGAAGCAAATGATCCTGAAGCAAAAGTATTTATGCCTAAAGGCAGGAATATCAGGGATTATTATATTGCTGTGCACGATAAATGGGGCAACCTGCTATGGGAAAGCACCAAGCTTGACTCACAGGGCAGGCCGGTTGAAGCCTGGGATGGCAGGCTCGATGGCGAACTTCTGCCTACAGGAGTATTTGTTTGGCGTGCCAGTGCCAGATTTATCGATGGAACCATCTGGGAAGGAAGCGTTGTGGGAAATAATGAAGGCGGGGCCCTTAACACCCACGGAACAGTAACACTAGTAAGATGATCATGAACACTAAATATAACGCTATGAAAGCACCGAAAACTGATGTTCATAAACGATCCGGAACAATCGCCGGCTGCGTCAGGAAATGCGTGGCAGCGGCCATTGTGCTGCTTTTCATTGCCCCTGGCATGAAAGCACAGGATCAACTGTATTCGCAGTTTACAAACGTACCCCTGTTCTATAATCCTGCCTATACCGGGCTGGAACAGGGCATGCGGGCAAAATTCGTTTACAGGCGGCATTGGGTGAAAATGCCGCACGACTTTAAGGCCATGAATTTTAACCTGGATGTTGCTGCACGTGGGATCCCCGGTTCGGGAGGTATGGGAATCATGTTCGACTCAAATAATGAGGGAGGAGGCCTGATCAAAAGAAATTCTTTTGGATTGAATCTTGCTGTGCGTATTCCGGTAATGGCAAATGTTGTTAGCCAGCTTGGTATTTCTGCAACATTTGTTCAAAAATATATCGACTGGACACGCCTGGTATTCAGTGATCAGCTTGATGAGCAATACGGGAATATTTATCCCACTGATTTTGCTCCACCGAGTTCAAATAAAGTAAATTTTCCGGATTTTGGTGTTGGAGGCGTCTTTCGCTTTAAACAAAATGCAGGCAAAGACTATCTTGTATTCGGTACTTTTGGCCTTGCAGTACAACATCTTTTTGAACCCAACGAATCATTTATCAGCGCCGAATCAAAGCTCCCTTTAAAATTTGTTGGAAGCATCGATTTTCAGGTTCAGAAGGATGAAGGCTCCCGGAGTTCCGACAGGGGTTTTAAGTATAACCCTGCCATCATGTATATGAACCAGGGTGGAATGGACTCCTGGTCGGTGGGTGTGAATGTTTATAAATTTCCTCTTTATGTTGGAGCATGGTACCGGAACAGCGAAATGCAATTCATGGATAATGATGCTGTGATCGTGCTTCTGGGGATCAATACCAACTTTGGCGATAATACCAGAATGAAGCTCATTTACAGTTATGATATCATTCTTACCGAATTGGCAAAAGCTACCGGAGGATCGCATGAGATAAGCCTTATTTTTGAGATGGACGACATGCGTTTATTTGGGAATAACGTACGAAACTCCAACCAATTGAACAAGTTCGGTCGTGAAATTGAGTGCTCCCCGTTTTAAGATATAAATGGGTTGAATCAGGAAATATGGAAATAAAAAACCCCGGGGCAACTAATTGGGATGATTGTTGCTCAGGGGTTTTGCTTTTTTACCGGTTTTCGAATCAGACAGGTTTCCTTTTTCGGATAATATTACCGCAAGCCAACGGGTAGAGGGTATCTGACTGAAAATGATCACCATAACAGAGGTAACGGGCACGGCAAGGATCATCCCTACAACACCCCATATCATGCCCCAAAAGGCCAGGGCCACAATTACCGTGATGGGGCTCAGGTTGCTTCCCTTACCCATTACCATGGGCTGGACAAAATTACCAATGATGATCTGCACGCTCTCCATGGCAGCAAACACATAAACGAACTGCCATAGATCGCCGGTAGTGATCACGGCAAATATAGCCGGGAAAAGAGAAGAAATGAGTGGTCCGATATAAGGGATAAAATTCAAAACGAAGACAAGAAAAGCCCATAGAAAAGCATACTCAATCCCCATGATCAACAAGATAATATAGCTTATTGTTCCGGTAGTGAGGCTGATTGCAGTCATTGATCCGATATAATAACGGATTGAGTCACTGATGCTGGTCATGTTTTGCATAAATTTATTATACTGACTGCCCTTTTCGGGGAATAATTTTTCAAATTTTACCCGGTATGATGCATCCTCCATCAGGAAAAAGATAACATATACCAGAACAATTGCTGAAGTTGCGGCAAAACCTGATAACGAACCCACTACTGATGTGGCCATACCCGAAAGGTTGAGCTGGCTGATATATTGCTGTATTTGTTTCGTAAAATTCGGATTGTTGATCATGGTTTCGATCTGAGTATATGACCGGTCGAAATTTTTTAAATATTCGGGCATGGATTCAGCGATACCTTCAATATTTATAATCAGCAATTCAATGATGAGGTATAAAACAGCCATGATCGAAACAAAAGCAAGCGTGCTTCTGAGAAATGCCGGCAAACTTTTCCCGCGTATCCTGATCTTTCCGAGTAAAACTTTGATCTGATTGATAATAAACCATATCAGTATGGCAAGAACAAAAGGTTTAAAGATATTGTCAAAATAAATCAGGCCAACGATCATTAGGGCAAATGATGCCAATGCAAAGAATATTGACTGGGAGGTAGCTTTTGGGATCAATGATTCTTTTTTCATGGTCAGTGGATTAATGAATTATTTTACCAAAAACAGATACATGGAGTTGAATAACAGTACTTGAGATTATTGTTTGGTCGCTGCGCGGGCGATGATTAATTTAAGGAAGGCTTGCCTTAAAAGCGTTATAGCTGTCAACATAGGTATTGCCTTCTTTTCCCCCAAGGTTTTGCCAGGCCTCGTTGATCTTTTCAATGCGATTTTCGGGCGAGGGATGGGTACTAAGGAACTGGGGTGGTCGCGGAGCATTATCCATTTTGATAAAGAAATCAGCTATCCCACGGGCATCGTAGGAAGTTTGGTAAGTATATTCAACGGCATGCTCGTCGGCCTGGTATTCCATCGTGCGGCTGTAAGCCAGTTCTCCCAATCCGTAAGCAAGGCTTGCTACAATTTCGGCGAGCTGACTGTTGGCCTGGCCCAGGATGATCGACAGCAGAATTTGTACACCATAAGCAGAAGTGAGCATGGAAGTGCTGTGCCTGAGATCGGCATGTGCCATCTCATGGGCCATTACACCGGCAAACTGGGCTTCATTATCGAGGTATTTAATGATACCGGTGTAAAAATACATATAACCTCCCGGGGCTGCAAAAGCATTCAGTATGGTGTCGTTTTGGATAATGTATGCTTTCCATTCGAATTTATCTTTGTAATAGATCAAGCCTGTATTCAGGATTGAATCGCGGATACGATAGATATGCTGATATGCTTCCTGGTGTGTGCCGGGATCAAGAACAGGGAATTCCTGGGGATTGGCGGCAATTTCCGCTTCCATTGATTTCCCGAATTCAATATCATCCTCGACCGAGAAAAGATTGATCGGGCTTTCATCACTTTCTTTATTGCAGCCGGTACTCAGGGTGAGAACCAGCATAAGCGAAAACAAAATCGGGCCTTTAATTTTTTTCATGATAAAAATTTTTTGTTGATTCGTGATTTGTTCAATTTATGAACGGGGTTAATTCCACAAATCATTATGAGGAATTTATTACACCCAACCAAATTTAATATATTTTGATGGATTATACAAATGCTCCAATATGAATGGTTGTGACTTCACCCCCTTCATTAAAACGATCGAATAGCATTCCCTGTAAAATATTTTTATGCTAAGGCATTAGAAGTTGTCCGTCTCAGCCTTTCTAAAGATATACAGGTAAAGGAGAATAAAATATCCACCAATGGCGCTGAACACATGCCCCAGGAAATGTGTCCCGATGTCGAAATATAATGCCGCGCGTGCATCCGCTTCGCGGAATAACAGCGCCAGGCCAAAGGCAAGCAGGCTGAGTCCGATCAGCTTCCCAGAGTAGCTACCATTACCGCCTTTATGGTATGCAATCTGTTCTCGGCTTCATCAAAAACCAGTGATGCTTCAGATTCAAAAACATCGTCGGTTACTTCCATGGCTTCTACACCAAACTTCTGATAGATCTCTTCACCAACAGTGGTTTCTCTATTGTGGAAGGCAGGAAGGCAATGCAGGAATTTTGTTTTGGGGTTCCCCGTTCTCTGCATCAGCTCCTTGTTTATCTGGTAGGGCATCATCATCTTTATTCTGCGTTCGAACTCCGAATCAGGTTCGCCCATCGATACCCAAACATCTGTGTATACGAAGTCTACATCTTTCACCGCTTTATCCACATCTTCGGTGATCATTATTTTGGCTCCCGTTTCCTTTGCGATCTCTTTGCATTGCTGCACCAGTTCTTTCGATGGATGGAATTCTTTCGGGGCGGCCGCCCTGAAATCCACGCCCATTTTAGCGGCGCCAACCATTAGTGAGTTGCCCATGTTATTGCGGGCATCGCCCAGGTAACAAAAAGCAATCTGGTGAAGGGGCTTGTCGCTATGCTCCATCATGGTAAGAAAGTCAGCCAGTATCTGCGTAGGGTGATATTCATTGGTGAGTCCGTTCCAAACGGGTACACCGGCATATTTGCCAAGCTCCTCAACGATGTCCTGGCCAAAACCGCGATATTCAATCCCATCATACATGCGTCCCAGTACCCTTGCGGTGTCTTTCATACTTTCTTTTTTACCGATCTGGGTTCCGGAAGGCCCCAGATAGGATACTTGTGCTCCCTGGTCGAAAGCGGCCACCTCAAATGCACAACGTGTGCGGGTAGAGGCCTTTTCAAAGATCAGGGCAATGTTTTTACCCTTCAGGCGCTGTTGCTCTGTACCTGAATACTTTGCCTTTTTAAGATCCATGGAAAGATCGAGTAGAAATTTGATTTCTTTCGGACTGAAGTCGAGCAGCTTCAGGAAATTGCGGTTTCTGAGATTGAATGCCATGATGTTAAGTTTAAATGAATGTTATATAAATAATTTTTAATTTCAAGTGCAAGGTGCAGGAAACAGGTTTTGTTTAAAGCTCTGTGCCATGCGGGTACAAAATTAAAAAAGATAAGGATACTAAATGCAGTGTTTCAGTGTTTCATGGTTTCATGGTTTCATGGTTTCAGTGTTTCAGTGTTTCATGGTTTCAGTGTTTCATGGTTTCAGTGTTTCATGGTTTCAGTGATTCAGCGATTCAGTGTTTCAGTGCTTGCTCCGAGGACTCGGTGGTTTCGGTATTTGTTTATTCGTTTATTCGAAGAGTCGTTTAGTCGTAAAACTTCTGCGTTCCCTGCCTTCCAGCAGACAGGCATGTTCTTTATTCAATGTTCATTATTCCTTGTCCCCTGTCCCCTGTCCCCTGCCCCTTGTCCCCTGTCCCTTTAGTCACTTTAGCTCACTTGTCTTTAATTTAATTACTCAATACTCACGTCACAATACTAAATACTATCTTTGCACATGCTCTTCATCGACGATATCATGGTTTCTGACGATCTCTACCTGGTAAAATTTGTTTGCCCTTTAGAGAAGTGCCTTGGTGCCTGTTGTGTAGAAGGCGATGCAGGTGCTCCCCTGGAGGAAGAAGAGATTGCGCAGATCGAGGACTACATCGATGAGATTATGGATTACATGATAGCTGATGGGATCGATGCAGTGAAAAAAAGCGGAGTTTTCGATTACGACATGGGAGGCGCTTATGTTACCCCACTGATCCGGGGCGGTGATTGTGCTTTTATTAATTTTACAAACGGCATTGCATGGTGCGCAATCGAAAAGGCTTACGAAGAGGGGAAGATCCCTTTCTGCAAGCCTGTATCATGCCATTTATACCCGCTACGTCTGGCCAGGGTTGGAAAACACGAGGCAGTGAATTACCACCGCTGGCAGATCTGCGACAGCGCACTCAGGAAAGGACGGAAAGAAGACGTGCCCCTCTATATTTTTCTTAAAGATGCTTTGATCAGAAGGTATGGACTTGCCTGGTATGATAAGCTGGTGGAAGAGATAAAAACGCGGGGTTAAGGCTTATCGCAGTTCCACTTTTAAGCCAGCCTGGCTTGGTCTGCCAGGCCGCAAAATCCTAATCGACCTTTACAAATTTCGATGCGTCATTTTCGCATATATCGCAAGGATTGCTGTAATCCTCAGCATCCATGGTGTTTCCGCAACGCGGACAAACAACATATGCTTTTGGCAGCTTAATTGTGGTATCATCGAGGCTGGCAAGGGCAAGCATAAAAATATCGCGGTGTTTGATCTCGGCTTTGAGTGCCCAGCCAAAGCTTTCCGAAACATCGTCAAGGCCTTCTTTATCGCTGATGGCAATAAAATCAGGATACATTTCCGTGGCTTCATAATGTTCTATATCGATAGCAGTTTTTATGTTTTCGCGCAGGTTATACGGGGGAAAATCGGGTTTGAATTGCTCCGGGTTTTTCCCGTGCGAAAGAAGAAGTGTGATCTGCCTGTCGGCGTGGGCTTTTTCCGAAACTGCTGTTGCATGGAACATGGCCGCGATCCCGGGAAGGCTGTCCTGTCTTGCCATATCGGCATAATTCCAGTATTTGGCATTGGCCAGTAGCTCGGCTTCAACAGAGGATTTCAGGCTGTTGATGGTTTCCGGTTCGGATTTTTTTTGTTGCTGATTACACGAAAACATGAAAAGAGCGAGAATGATCAGCGGGAAAAAGGATTTTGCTTTCACGTGATATGGATTAAGGGATTTTTCAAAAGTGAAATTACAAAAAAACCCCATTATATCAAAATATAATGAGGTTTTGAAATTTATTATGGTGTGCTTTATATACTATGCTTCACCTGCGGCGGTTGCCATATTCGACAGTTCTTTGTCGATGTGGAACATGCCGCCTTTTTCGCCTGCGGCGAGTTTGAATTTATCGAGAATGGTGCGTGCCAGGCTTTCTTCTTCGATTTGTTCGGTAACGTACCATTGAAGGAAATTATGTGTTGTATAGTCTTTTTCCTCCATCGAAAGGGCAACAAGTTCATTGATGAGCCCGGTAACCAGGATCTCATGCTTCAGTACCTGTTCAAATATTTGCTGCAGTGAATCAAAATGAGCAGGCGGTTCTTCCAGTGCCAGAACCCTGGCATGTCCGCCACGGTCATTGACATATTTCAGGAATTTAAGTGCATGCTCGCGTTCTTCGGTGGCATGATCGAAAAGAAATTCGGCTGCGCCGGCATAACCATTTACTTCGCACCAGCTGGCCATTGACAAATATAATCTTGAAGATTCTTCTTCGGCTTTAATCTGATCGATAATTGCCTCTTCGAGTTTTTTTGATAGCATAACGTTTAATTTTCAGGTTAATAATCTGGTTTTTACAAAGGTACATATCCTTTGTAATACTAACAAACATCAAGGCAAATTGTTGATTCAATAATTGAAAAGAAAGCTGATCAGCCTTTCAGTGCTTCTGCACCACTCACGATTTCCAGGATCTCGTTGGTGATCGATGCCTGGCGCGCTTTGTTATATTTAAGCCTGAGCTCCTTAAGCAATTCTGTGGCATTGTCGGTGGCCATGTGCATGGCGGTCATCCTTGCTCCGTGTTCGGAAGCATATGAATCAAGAACCGCTTTAAAGAACTGTATCTTCAGGCTTTTGGGAACCAATTCCCTGACAATCTCCTCTTTGCCTGGCTCGAAAATATAATTGGCCTGCAAATTGTCATCGCCTTCCGGCGGAAGAATGGGCAGAAACTGCTCGTTGATGAGTATCTGCATGGCAGCATTCTTAAACTGATTGTATATGATTTCGATGCGGTCAAATTTCTTTTCTGCAAAGTCGGCCATCAATTTCTCTGCGATCGGGAGGGCGTTTTCATAATTCAGATTTTCAAACAATTCTTCATCGTTTGCCACTACCGGATACTTATGTCGTTTAAAATATTCGGCACCTTTTTTTCCAATACAATAAATGGAAAGGTTTCCGGCTTTATTTTGATCCTTATAGGTTGAATGGATCAGCATTTCGGCTTTTTTGATCACATTTGTATTAAAAGCACCGCAAAGCCCCCGGTTTGAAGTTACAACCACCAGCAATACTTTCTTCACTTCCCGCAAATCTGAATATACGGCCTCGTCCGACTGATCCAGACCGCTGCTGAGTCCCTGCAGGAATTCCTGTAATTTATGGGCATAAGGACGCAATTGCAGGATGGCAGTTTGCGCTTTCCTAAGCTTGGATGCTGCAACAAGCTTCATGGCGCTTGTGATCTGCCTGGTTGAATTAACAGACTCTATCCTCGTTCTTACTTCCTTCAGGTTAGGCATGATATAAGTCTAATTGATTGTATTTATGCTTTATAACGATCAGCAATGTTCTTTGCAGCAACATCAAGGATCTTTGTAACGTCATCATTAAGGATACCTTTTTCAAGTTCCTTTAATGTTTTGGCATGCTTTTCTTCCATAAAATGAAGGAATTCATCTTCAAAATCGTGAACGCGGTCGACCGGAACATTTTTCAGCAGGCCCTTTGTGCCGCAATAGATAATGGCAATTTGTTTGCCCAGCTCAACTGGTGAATACTGATCCTGTTTCAGGATCTCGACATTCCTTTTTCCTTTTGCCAATACGGCCATGGTTGCGGCATCAAGATCGGAACCGAATTTGGAAAAGGCTTCGAGTTCGCGATACTGTGCCTGGTCGAGTTTCAATGTGCCGGCAACTTTTTTCATTGATTTTACCTGGGCATTTCCTCCAACTCTCGAAACGGATATCCCCACATTGATCGCAGGCCTGATCCCGGAATTAAACAAATTTGATTCGAGAAATATCTGCCCGTCGGTGATGGAGATCACGTTTGTGGGAATGTATGCTGATACATCACCTGCCTGTGTTTCGATGATCGGCAATGCTGTGAGCGAGCCACCACCTTTCACCTTGCCTTCGAGGCAGGCCGGCAGGTCATTCATTTGTGATGCAATTTTATCTGAAGAAATAATCCTGGCAGCACGTTCGAGAAGGCGTGAGTGGAGGTAGAACACATCGCCTGGATATGCTTCCCGTCCCGGGGGCCTTCTGAGTAACAACGACACTTCGCGATAAGCAACTGCCTGTTTCGAAAGGTCATCGTAAATAACCAGTGCCGGTCTTCCGGTATCCCTGAAATATTCACCGATCGAGGCGCCGGCAAATGGTGCATAAAACTGCATGGCGGCAGGATCCGAGGCCGTTGCCGTGATCACTACGGTATACTCCATGGCACCATTCTCTTCAAGGACCTTCACAATATTGGCTACCGAAGAGCCTTTCTGGCCTATGGCCACATAGATGCAATAAACCGGCTTGCCGTTCTTAAAATTTTCTTTCTGGTTGATGATGGTATCAATGGCAATGGCCGTTTTTCCTGTCTGGCGGTCGCCGATGATCAGCTCACGCTGGCCGCGGCCAATCGGTATCATTGCATCGATGGCCTTGATCCCGGTTTGTAATGGTTCATTTACCGGTTGACGATATATTACGCCGGGCGCTTTACGCTCAAGCGGCATCAGGAACTTTTCCCCTTTAATTTCCCCTTTCCCGTCAAGGGGCTCTCCCAGGGTGTTGATCACCCTGCCCAGCATCCCCTCGCTAACGTTAATTGAGGCGATCTTGCCGGTACGGTTTACGGTGTCGCCTTCATTGATGTTTTCAGGATTGCCAAGCAGCACAGCCCCGACATTATCCTGCTCAAGGTTCAGCACGATTCCTTTCAGACCTGTTTTTTCAAACTCGATCAACTCACCCGACTCGGCGTTGTTCATACCGTAAATGTGGGCAATTCCGTCACCGATTTCCAAAACAGTACCTACTTCCTGTAATTCTGCCTGATTTTTATATCCTGATAATTCCTGTCGCAGGATGGCAGATACTTCGGCTGGTTTAATTGATGTCATATGCGAATATTTTTAAATTCCTCTGATGTATAAATTAATCTCAGCTGCAGATTTTTTCAATTTCCTGAGCTGGTATGCTATGCTGGCGTCGTACTTCAAATCGTCGTACTTCATCACAAAACCGCCAATAAGTTCTTTTTTTATTTCTTCCTGTAAATCGATCGTGCCCCCGGTCTGTTCTTCCATAAGAACAATGATCTTTTTACGCAGATCGTCACTCAGGGCTTTGGCACTTTCAAAATGTAAAGTAAATATATTCTTGAATTTCTTGTAAATCTCAATGAATTCTTCTGCAATCGTGAATATGAATTTTTCTCTTCTTTTTCGTGTGATGAGCAGCAGGAATCGCATGCTTAGTTCGCTGATCTTTTCACTGAAAATCAGGTTCATGATCTTCATTTTTTTATCGGGCTTTACCACAGGGCTTTTCAGCAGCAAAACGAAATCCTTATTGGAGGATCGTACCGACATGATCAACTCCATATCGGCCCTGGTATCTTCCACCACGTTCAACTCAAGCGCCAGGTCGAAAATAGCCTTTGCATAACGTTTTGCGATCAGTGTTGTGGCCATAATCAGTTAAATTTGGCATTATCGATCAGTTTTTTCATAAACTCTTGCTGCCTGCTTTGGTCAGAAAGCTCGTGCTCAAGGATCTTCTCTGCAATCTCGATCGATATGGATGCGATCTGGTTTTTCAGGTCGGTCATGGCAGCCATTTTCTCATTTTCTATTCTTTCTTTGGCATTTTCCACGATGTTGTTGGCTTCCTCGTTGGCTTTGGCCCGTGCCTTCTCAATGATCTCATCCTTCAACTTGCGGGCTTCGCGGAGGATCACACTGCGTTCTTCCTGTGCTTCTTTGAGAAGTTGTTCATTGCCGGCCTTGAGGGTTTTCATTTCCTCCCGGGCTTTATTTGCCTGGTTTAGTGCTTCGTCAATGGTGTTTTCGCGGTCGCGGAGCGATTTTAGTATCGGTTTCCATGCATAACGCCCCAAAATGAATACAAGGGCGGCGAATGAAACGGTCATCCAAAGTATCAGACCTATTCCGGGACTAACTAGTTCCATAGGGTTTGTTTTTTAAGTTGATTAAAAGTCCCCTGCATCGCAACCAACCGTTGAAATGCAGGGAACATTGCCATTCGCTGTTACAGCAGAACAAGCAAGAAACTTACGACGATAGCAAAAAATGCCACACCTTCGATAAGTGCTGCAGCGATGATCATGTTTGATCTGATATCACCAACTGCTTCAGGCTGACGTGCAATGGATTCAACAGCACCACGGCCGATCTGGCCAATGCCGATACCGGCGCCGATGGCTGCGATCCCTGCACCAAGCCCTGCACCCATTTGCGCAAGCGGAGCAAGGTTAACTACCTCGATTAAAATACTTAAAAGACTCATAACACTTATTATTTAGTTATTATTACAAGGTTTCACGAATGATGTTCTTCTATGGCCATACCAAAATACAAGGCCGACAGAAGGGTAAATACATAAGCCTGAATAAATGCGACCAACAGTTCGAGCAGACTCATAAATATGGCAAAGGGGATTGAAAACCCAAGGCCGATACCCACTCCGAGAAAATCATTGATATTGCCAAAGATAAAGATCAAACTGATGAATCCAAGGATAATGGTATGCCCGGCAGTAATGTTTGCAAAGAGACGCACCATCAACACAAAAGGCTTGGTAAACATTCCTACGATCTCAACCACCGGCATAAGCGGAATAGGAAACTTGAGCCACCAGGGTACCCCCGGGGCATTGATAATATGTTGCCAGTAAGCACGATTGGCACTGAAGGTAGTGATCAGAAAAGTAAATACTGCCATCACCCCTGTTACTGCAATATTCCCTGTTACATTTGCCCCGCCGGGGAAAAAGGGGACAAGCCCCATCAGGTTGTTTAAAAAGATAAAAAAGAAAATGGTCAGAAGAAATGGCATATAACGCTCATACTTACTTTCTCCTATCGATGACTTTGCAATATCGTCGCGCACAAAAACGATCACAGGTTCCATAAACGATTGCAGTCCTTTGGGTGCTTTCCCCTCCCTGCGCTTATACGTTTTTGCAATACTTACGAAAATAACGATAAGCAGGATTGAGCTGATAAGAATGGCCAGTACGTTTTTGGTAATTGAAATATCGGTGGGGATTTGTGGTTCAGCACCGGCACTTTCATCGTCGCCATGCGACGCATAAGCAGGTTCTCTTACGATTTTGCCCTTATTTTCACCTTCATGGGCAATATAGAAGCCTTTATGGTGATGTCCGTGAGCAAGCTTATCCGACATGAAGGCATAGAATTCTCCATCGTGGATCAGAAAAACAGGAAGAGGAATGGATACATGATGGCCTTTATAGGTCCAGAGATGCCATTCGTGCGAATCAACCAGGTGGTCGATAATTATTTTACCTGCATCAACTTCTGCTTCTTTGGCAAGTTCTTCTGTCTGTATGGTTTCAGCATGGGTTTCATCTTGTTGCCGTGCAAAAACTTCCATCGAAGTGAACATGGCTGAAATGATGATCATCATAAGGATGGTAAGACCGATCAGAGCAGCTTTGAATTTTTTTAAAAATGACAGAAAAGACATATAACAGGCACTGTATATTTTCGGCTGCAAGTTTACGAATAATTAGCCATATAATGAAGAATTTATCTAAATAATAATCAGGTGCAGGTTTCAGGGCAGCGATTGCATCAGACCATCCTGTTTATCGGCCGAAATTGCTGGCTGCAGACGATTAGCGCCAACATAGTGATAGAATAAATTTCTTCTGCTTGAAGTTTTCCTTGGATTATAAGGATTTTTTCAGTAAATTCACGCCAACAGAAAACAATAAATCAGGAGATATGAAAAAGCTGAAACCCCTCATGATCATACTTGTTATAATTTCCATTGGCGCATGTTCTCCCCAGGGTGAAAAATGCCCCGAAGTGGATTTTGAAAAAGAATTGTCGGATATCAGAATGATATTGGATCAATACGAACTTGCCCGCGAAAGTGAAGACTTTGCCACTGTTGAACACCTTTGGGCCCCGGATGCTGATATTGTGCTTTTTGGCACAGAAAGCGATGAGCAACTGATTGGCATTGAATCGATTAGAAATTCCATGGAAAAACAGTTTGATGAGTTTGAAAACACACTGATCAACATTTCCGACCAGAAGATCGGGATAAACAGGGCCGGAAATACGGCATGGTTTTCGGAAATCCTCAACTATAATTTTATTTACCTGGGCGAGGATATGTCGTTTGAAGGCATACGCTTTACCGGAGTCCTTGAAAAAAGAGATGGCAGATGGCAGCTTGTACAAGGCCACCTCTCCGTCCCGTATGAAGCCGGCATCGAACAGGAAATGCGCTAACTTACAGGGCAGCAGTAAATTGTTTCAGAAAACGTGCATCGTTTTCGAAAAAATACCTGATATCCCTTACCGAATACATCATCATGGCAATGCGTTCTATACCCATGCCAAATGCGTAACCCGAAAATTCGTCAGGATCAATACCGCAATTCTTCAATACCGAAGGATCTACCATTCCGCAGCCCATAATTTCGAGCCAGCCGGTATATTTGCAAACGTTGCAGCCTTCACCCTTGCAAAGGATACATGAAATATCCATTTCGGCAGATGGTTCGGTAAAAGGGAAGTAGGAGGGACGGAAACGGATCCGGGTATCTTCACCGAACATTTCGCGGGCAAAATAGTACAGTGTTTGTTTCAGGTCGGCAAATGAAACGCCTTTATCAACATAAAGGCCCTCAACCTGATGGAATATACAGTGTGAGCGGGCCGAAATAGCTTCATTCCTGAATACCCTCCCCGGCGAAAGTGTGCGTATGGGAGGGGGCGTTGTTTCCATTACCCTTACCTGTACCGACGAAGTATGGGTTCGCAGGGCAACCTGGTCGACATGATTTTCTGCCTTTTCAATAAAAAAGGTATCCTGCATGTCTCTGGCAGGGTGCTCGGGAGGAAAGTTCAGTGCAGTGAAGTTGTGCCAGTCGTCTTCCATCTCCGGTCCATCGGAAATATTAAAACCAATATTCTGAAAAATGCTGTTAATCCGGTTTCGTACCAGCGAAATGGGATGTCTCGATCCAATGCTGACTTCCCCGGCAGGGCGTGTTGTATCGAAGCGCTGAATTTCCTGTTCTGTCGATTGGGCAAGTGTTTGCTTTAGGGCAGCAATTTTATCCCCGGCCTTTTGCTTCAGTTCATTCAATGCCTGGCCAAGCTCTTTACGTTGTTCAGGGGCAACATTCCTGAAATCGGCAAAGAGTGACGGGATAAGCCCTTTTTTACTTAAAAAGCGAATACGCAACTGCTCAATCTCGTCGTAACTTTCTGCTACAAGTTGGTCAAGCTCCTCATTAAGGTGTTTGATCTTTTCTTTCATGCATCTATTCGATGATCCTGATGGTCATCTTTACATCTTTTAAGGGTTTGTCGCGCTGCCCTGTCTGCACGGCAGCGATCTTATCCACAACATCGAGGCCATCAATTACTTCCCCGAAAACAGTATAATCAAAATCAAGGAAGGGCGTGCCCCCTGTATTTCTGTAAATTTCTTTTTGCTCAGGAGTCCATTCGCAGTTCTTGCGTGCTTCCAGGGCGCTGAGCTCACTGTCGGTATAGCGTTTTCCCTGAACAATATAAAACTGCGATCCGCTCGACATCTTTTTGGGATTTACGTTATCGCCCTGACGGGCAGCTGCAAGAGCTCCTTTTTTGTGAATGTTTTCAGGGTAAAACTCTGCCGGAATGGTATATCCTACATCCACTGTTCCTCCTTCCTTACCGCCTCCCTGGATCATAAAATTTTCAATTACACGGTGGAAAGTAGAGCCATTGAACCAACCCTCCTTGATCAGTTTAATGAAATTGTCGCGATGACCCGGCGTCTTGTCGTAGAGCATACAGGTAATATCGCCATGGTCAGTTGAGATTATAAACATGGTTTCGTTTTGTGAATATGACATGCCTGAAAAGAACATGCCGGTGATTAAAATTACGATTGCTTTCTTCATTATTCCTTGTGTTAAATATTAAAAACAGGATGCAAACTTAATAAAAATGAGGGAATAAGGCCTTCACTTTTTATGGCTTGTTGAATTTCTTTTGTTTCTCAATAAAATGTTTCCGGCAGAGTGGTTCATACGACTCGGTTTCGCCGAGCATGACCTGTCCGCCCTGTTCAACCGTGCGGTGCGAGTAGTTGGCAAGATCACCACAAATTGGACAGATCGCATGTACTTTTGTAACATATTCGGCTGTAGCCAGCAATGCCGGTATGGGTCCGAAGGGTTTGCCGAGATAATCCATATCGAGCCCGGCTACAATAACCCTGGTTCCGTTATTGGCCAGCGTATTGCATACCATCGTCAGCTCTTCATCGAAAAACTGTGCCTCATCAATGCCCACAACATCAAAATCGTTGGCCATGAGCAGGATCTGATTAGAAGATTGGACTGGTGTTGAACGTATCGAATTATCGTCGTGCGACACGACATCCTCTTCATGATAACGTGTGTCGATGACAGGCTTGAAGATCTCAACTTTCTGCCGGGCAATCCTGGCCCGCTTCAACCTTCTGATCAGTTCTTCCGTTTTGCCGGAGAACATCGAACCGCAGATCACTTCGATCCAACCGCTTCTTTCCGGGCTATTCGACTTTTCTAAAAACATAAATGAAGTATCAACCCAATCTTTATTATCTTTATTCGTTGATAATACAAAAGTACAAATTCCTGTAATGTATTTTAATAAATTGCAAACTGTTGATGCAGGAATATTACTTTAGCGATGGCTTTTTTTATAAGATTTATGAACAAATAACAAAAATCAGGCAATGAAGAATATGGCAATTCTGGAAAAGATGGCAAAGCATGCTGCACAATTATCGACGCATATTGAACGCTTAAGAAACAAACCCGAAAGGCTGCACGAACTTGATATCGATGTTTTAACCGATAAGATGAAGCTGATGTATACGCTCATGATGGATTTGTTGCCGGACGAAGAACAACTGGATCCTTCCGGTAATGAACCCGGTTCTTTTGTTGACTCCGATATCGATATTCCAAACCGGGCCACTGAAGAAGGCCTCCCTGTAACTTCCAATCCTGAGGAGGCCCCGGTGGGTGATGTTGAAAATGATAATACTCCGGTATCCCCTGAAGATGAGGTGAAACAAACGGAACCTGACCCCATTGTGCCAGATGATCCCACCCCTCATAGCAAATCAGTTCCGGATATGATGAATGAGCCTTCTGCCGAACAGCAGCCGCAGTCCGAACCTGAGATACAAACCCCGGAAACCAAAGAATTGCCGGTATCTGAAGAGGATAACGCAAGCCCCGTGGAAGATGACAAAGATAAAATTCACCGCCCAAAAACTACGGCCGACCTTTTTTCGGGAACCACCACCATTGCCGACAGCTTCAAAAAAGAAGAGGATAGCAGTATTGCCGCCAGGGTCGTCCCTCAGGGTGTTCAGAACCTGAAGACTGCCATTGGCATTAACGACAAATTCCTTTTTATAAATGCATTATTTAAAGGAAACCCGAACGATTACAATTCAGCTATCGATCATCTGAATACACTTGAAGATGGGAATAAGGCAATCACTTCCTTAAATAATTACCGACAGGAGTATGGGTGGTCTGATGATTCTGAGGCCTGGCACAGATTAAGAAAAATTGTCTTGTCGAAGTATAGCGATTAATAAGAAAAACGCCCTAATGATAAATTTATCTTCACCCGGTAAATCAAATTAAAGCATGCTGTATATCGTTCCCACCCCCATCGGAAATTTGGCTGACATTAGCCGTCGTGCAATAGAAATACTGGGCGAAGTGGATTTCATTCTTGCTGAAGATACCCGCACCTCCGGCAATTTGCTCAAACACCTGGAGATCGCCAGGCCCTTGCAGGCATTTCACCAGCACAACGAACATAAAGTTCTTGACAGGATCATCATGCGGATAAAAAATGGTGAAACAGCCGCCCTTATCAGTGATGCCGGCACACCGGCAATTTCCGATCCGGGTTTTTTGCTCGTGAGGGAATGCATTCGCGAAGGGATTGATTGTATCTGCCTGCCTGGTCCTACCGCTTTTATCCCTGCACTGGTATGCTCGGGCCTGCCCTGTGAGCGTTTTACGTTCGAAGGCTTTCTTCCCCATAAAAAGGGAAGGCAGAGCAGGCTTAAAGCACTTGCCCTGGAAGAACGCACTATGGTATTTTATGAATCGCCTCATCGCCTCCTGAAAACACTGATACAATTTGCTGAATTCTTTGGCCCGGAACGTCCCGCCACCGTATCACGCGAAATCTCAAAAGTTTACGAAGAAACCGTCAGGGGAACACTAAGCGGGATCATAAATCACTTTGAATCAAATCCTATCAAGGGGGAGTTTGTGCTGGTTGTGCAGGGAGTAAATTAAACCCTACCTCACAAAAACTGTCAAAGCAGTAACAATTAGTTTCTTAAAGCGTCTTATCAATGTAACAAAAACGCTAAACGTTCTTTGAAGAGATGTACGCCAGCGAACATATTGAGCTGATTATGAACACAATTTGCACCCAATAACAAATTAACCGTCTTTTAAGTAGCTGAAAATAAAGATATTACAATTTTGGCACAAAATTAGATGCCTTAAAATCAACCGGAATGTGCAACCCAAAAAATGTGTAAAATGAAAACAATAGTAATAACTTTAATTTCGCTTCTGTTCATGATCTCAGCAAGTTATGCTGAATATGATGGTGAAAAAGCTTCCGGCAAGGAAGAATTCACAAAAACTGCAGTCGTTGTTGAAAATGTCCAGCCTGTGCCCGATCTTATCGTGGTCGACCTGAATGAAACAACTGAAAATGTTGGTTTACCCAGGGATATTATTTCCCAGTTGGGAGATGTAATGGCTTATCCGAAAGACGTTAAGGACGCTTCTGAAAAGGAATGTGTGCTGGTGGAATTTACTTACGATGATGACGGATACATCCATGTAGCAAATACAACTTCAACGAATGAATCGTTCGATGATCATGTTGTGAAGAATTTTGAAAAGATACGTTTAAGAAATGGCAGTGTAACTATAGGTAAACAGTACTATGCCAAATTCAGCTTTAAAAGGCTGTAGTGTTAATTTTATGTTAGTTAAACATTAGGTGCATGAGTGCCACCGGCAAAACGGTGGTGCTCTTTTTTTGTTTAAATTTGTCATAGTTTCAATATTCAGTTATTATGACGTATTCTTATGCATTTCCACGTCCTGCCCTTACTGTTGATATCATCATTTTCAGAATAAATAATCACTTGCCCGAACTATTGCTTATCCGCAGGGGCAATGATCCTTTTAAAGGTAAATGGGCTTTGCCGGGAGGTTTTGTTGATCAGGATGAGCCTCTGGAAAAGGCTGCTGCACGTGAACTTGAGGAAGAAACATCTTTAAAGGGCATACTGCTCACCCAGATGCATACTTTTGGAGAACCCGGGAGAGATCCCCGCGGACATACCGTTTCAGTGGTTTATGTTGGATACCTGCCCGAAGGGGCCGTTGCCAGGGCCGGCGATGATGCTGCCGAAGCAGCCTGGTTCGGTCTCGACGACCTCCCCTCCATGGCTTTCGATCATAATCAGATCGTTGACATGGCCGAATCGATATTTCTGATATAAATAAGCTGGTTCTCCTGGCGTTTATGACGCTTTGATCAGTTAAACTTTATGCTGTCAAACATACTTTTTTCTTTTTTCCCAAAGGCATAGGTAAACATCATAACAAAGTTACGGGTGAGGCCATCCACACGGACTTCTCTTGTAATGAGCGGAGCGGCAACGGATAAAGTGACCGCATCTTTATTTTTCAGCACCCTGTAATAGCCAAGGTTGATGTTGAGGGTCAGGCCGTCGGAATCTTTCAGGGCAACAGGGCCTCCATTCTGCTTTACGATATCTTTTTGCATCCGGTAAAGCGCCAGCAATCCAGTATTGAAACGATTTTTTTTGCTGTAGAAAAAACGGTTTACCCGAATCATGGCATCATCACCACGTTTAAGATCCGACATTTGAATGAACTCCTCAGCATCATTATTTCCTTGCCATTCAGAAGGATCGAAATTATTTTGGTTACTGCCAAAAGGCTTTAGGTAACCCAGGCCAAACTGCCATTTTTGATAAAATAAATTTGCTCCCAGGGCCAGGTCATAGGTTCCCAGGCTGCTTTGGTACACCATAGGAGCCACTTTTTCGTCGATTGTTTTATCTGATCCGTTAGAAGGCAATTTTCCGGCAATGAGAAAAGATGCTGCAAGATCGTCTTTCTTTAAATAAGTATAATTGACTCCAAGGCTCACATCTCCCACGCCATAAGTGTTACCCAGCTTGCCGTAGATATAATGAAACGGAAGCTGAAGAAACACCTGCCCCCTGTCTTCCATGAAGGCAAAGCGTTGCTCAAACTGTATGGTGTTGATCAGGATTTGTTGCTCGCCAAGACCAAAGAAATACGAAAGCTGTGTATTGTATTGACTCCCCGTGCCAAGCCGCCGGCCATCGAGGTCGCCCATCCCGCAAAGTCCGGCATCGTTGCATCCTTGTGCATGTGCCCGTGAAACGGTGAACAATAAAGCTGCTAAAATTAAAAACCCTGTTTTTTTCATAGTGCTTTTTTTGTTGGTCGTTCAGAAAGAAAAATCCTTACAGGAGCAAACTAAATTTTGTACGGATTTCGTTATGTATACATGTAGATATTATGTTGAATTTATGTAATATTGTGGTCTAATAATAAAGGCATTCACCGTTTTCTTGCCAAATGATGCCTCTAACTTGATCATGCTTGTTATTTTCGTGCTGATGAAATACCTTGCATCATTAAAAACATTTTTAGATGAAGCGATACTTAACAATTATCCTGGCTGTTTGCCATATACTAACCTATGCACAAAATAATAAAGGGATTGATATTCCTTCCGGACTGAGAAACACAGGCCCGCTTAGCTTGCAGGATGAGATTGTCCTCAACAGTATTGAGGAAGTAGTTTTGCCCGGCGAATACAGGTTTAAATCCTTGCCCGATAGCATTGATAATTCAAAATATGTGTGGTTCAGGCCCATTTTTTCGCAGGAAGTATATCCCAACTGCATGCAGTCGACCAGCATTGCCTATAATTTTACCTATGAGATAAACCGGCTCAGGGATTTGCCTGCCGATACTTCCGACAATCAATACACCACCCATTTTGCATGGAATTTCTTTAATGGCGGGAGTGGTTGGTATGGAGCAAACTACCTATATACCATGGATGTGCTCAAATACCATGGTACGCCCAGCGTTACAGATTATGGCGGCATGTATTACGGTGGTGGAGAGCGTTGGATGACAGGATACGATAAGTGGAAAAATGCAATGAATAACAGGATCGCCGGTGTCAGGCAGATCTATGTAGGGAATGAAGAAGGCTTGCTTACCCTGAAGCACTGGCTGAATGACCACCTCGATGGCTCATCTACAGGTGGTGTTGCCAGCTTTATAGCCTGCAGTCCGTATGGTTTGGAACATCTGCCACCGGGAACACCCAATGCCGGCAAAGCTGTGGTTACACATTTCTGCAACCAGGCTTCACATGGGATGACAATTGTTGGATTTAACGACTCAATCCGCTATGATTATAACAATGACGGGCAGTATACCAACAACATCGACCTTAACGGCGATGGAAGAATAACAATGAGTGACTGGGAAATGGGGGGTGTTCTTATGGCAAACAGCCATGGCCTGCAATTTGGCGATGATGGTTATGCATATATGATGTACAAAACCCTGGCCGATGATATCAATGATGGTGGAATATGGGCAAACAGGGTACACATTCTGGATGTTAAGGAAGAGCATCATACAAGAATGACCTTCAAGGTAGCTCTGGAACATGATTACCGGGGAAGGATAAAGGTAAGTGCGGGCATTTCTGCTGATGTAAACGCCAATAAGCCTGAACATAATCTCGAATATACCATCTTCAACTATCAGGGAGGATGGCATTATATGCAGGGAAACGATACCACGGCCGAACATAAAACCATTGAGTTTGGACTGGATGTAACTCCACTGCTTTCCTTTGTTGAACCCGGTGCTCCCTGCAAGTTCTTTTTAATTGTGGATGAGAGGGATAAAGAAAACCTTGGCAGTGGACAGCTTAAATATTTCAGCGTGATCGATCATCAGAATGGCGATATTGAGATTCCCTGCGAACAGCAGAATGTTCCGCTCATCGAAAATGGCAGCACAATATTACCGGTGGTTTATCAGGCCCCCTCAGAAACCCTTGAGATTACTCCGGTTCAGCTTCCTGCCTACGAGGCCGGGGTGCCAATGGAGGTGCAACTCAATGCCCAGGGAGGAGATCAACCATATATCTGGACCATCAACAGGAACTATAATATGAACCGGACCACAGCCGGATTTCCTGAATTTCAAGAAAATCTAATCCTGCCGAACAGCTATAATGATACGATGGCGATACAGGTACTCGATTTCAGCTTTCCGTTTTATGGAAATTATTTCGACACAGTAGCGGTTTCTTCATCGGGCTATCTTCAGTTTGACGAAAACATGTTTTTCTGGTCATACCTTGTTGATCTTCCATATTTTTTAAAAAACAAGCGTGTGATCGCCCCTTTCCTTTGCCCCGGGATGATGGTTCATGATATGTATGAAAATGGGATATGGTACGAGGGTGATGCCACAAAGGCAAGCTTCCGGTGGAAGACTACCCTGGCAGAACAGCCCGGATCAAGTGTTTTTAATTTTGCCCTGAGCCTGTATCCCAACGGCAATATCGACTTTTATTATGGCGAAATGATTGTTGAAGACGATATGCGTTTTATCAGCGGGATAGCAGATGGTGATCTGATCAATTTCAGCCTTCCGGAAATGCCATATCCTGCCGAAATAAATCCTGACACTAAAATAGAATTCATCAACGGAGAATACCCCGAAGGACTCTCCATGACTGACCACGGATTACTGAGTATTCAACAAAATACGTCAAATACTGTCACTGATGTACAGGTGATCGTAACAGACAATACCCTCCTGTCGTCGGCCAAAACATACCAGCTTACCGATGGCCTCGGACTGCAGCTTGAAATTGCAGGAACCCATCCCGGAATGATATCATACGGGCAATTGTCATATATTAATTTGTATGCAGTGAACCGCGGAAGCCATACGCTTTCCAATATTGAACTAAGCTTGTCGTGCGATCACCCCCTGCTTGAAATAACTTCGGGAAACATCAATATTGGCAATCTTCTTCCGGGTGAATCAATGGAGTTGACAGATGCTTTTTCATGCCTGCCTGGTGTGGATATCAGCGACAGGGATCTCATAACCTTTCATCTGGACTGTGACGCAGATGAATATAACCTAATGCGCAATTATTTCTTTTTTTCCTCTTCACCTGTAATAGAGCTTCATAAACACTTTGTCGACAGCGAAAACGGCATTCTTGATCCGGGCGAAGCCACTGATATCAGCATTAGCCTGTATAATGACGGAAGCCGCAAAAGCATTAATACAAGCGGTATTCTGTATTGCGAAGACACCAGAATTACCCTGAATGATACCGTGCCTGTGAATTTCGGAACCATGCTGCCAGGCAGCTATGCAACGGCATATTTTAATCTTACTGCTGATCATTCCATTCCGTATGGTTCGAAGATCGATTTTAGCCTGGAGATAAAAGATGAGATCGGATTAACAAGCATCCTCCCTCTAAGCATGCGGGTGGGCAAAACCCCTGTATGTATTGTTGATATGGATCCGGCCCAAAGTTCAGGCCCGGGCATTCATGCATTGCTGAACCAAATGAATGTGGAAAACAATTATGAGCAGTCGTTCCCACACGCATTGAATAATTACCAGTCGGTATTCCTGTGTCTTGGCAAACATTTCTCTTATCATGAGATCACTTACCAGCAAAGTACCGTATTGATGGAATATCTTGATCAGGGCGGAAACCTCTATATGGAGGGCCGTGTTGTTTGGGAACAGGATGAGCAGTGGCCAATTTTTGACCGCTTCAAGCTGGAAACCACCTCTGCACCCTCGCTTTATGAGGTACTAAGTGGTGTCGACAGTACATTTACGGAGGGACTGGCATATGAAAATACTGCTGTTCCGGCATTCAATTACTATTATCTCGGGCCTGTTTACCCAGCATATGGGATACTGGAAGGAGGTGAAAACCTGTATTGTGCTGCTGTAGCTTATGATGGAGGTACCTATAAGACCATCGGGACCATTTTTGAGATTGGCGCACTCAGCTCATCCGACACCTGCACTGTGGAGCAATACATGCAGGGGGTTCTTGATTTCTTTGGTGTGCTGCAAAGCTCACTAGGCATTGAAGATGCTCCGGAAGAGATGCCTTACCGCGCACTTCAGAACTTCCCCAATCCATTCACCCATGCAACAAAAATACCTCTCGAGCTGCACGAAAAAAGCTTTGTTGAAGCGGCAGTTTATGACCTTAACGGACGAAAAGTCCATATCCTGGCCGGTCCTTCATGGATGGGCAAAGGAAAATATTATCTTCGCTGGAATGGTGATGATCAAAGTGGAAAGAGTGCCCCGGGGGGGATTTATATTTATCGTGTAGTGATTGATGGGATCCCCTTCACTGGAAAAATGGTACTGATGAAATAAGGCCGGGCCTTGTAAAACAATTATCTTTGAGGCAATGAAATTAAAAATGGCATGAAACGAAAGTTAAGTCTGATTTTTCTCCTCCCGGTATTGTTGCCGGGCAGCATAGGTATGCCTGAAGGCGGCGATGTTGAAAAGAATGCCATTCCCGGTACCCTGATCGTTCAATTTATTGACAACGATCAGGATCATGATGTATACCTGTTAGAGGCAAGGTTTTCGACAGAAAGAATTCAACGCGAAAAATGTTTGTCGGCAGACCTCGGAATATGGCTGTTTTCCTATCAAACAGGAAAAACACCTGATCGTATTCTTCTGAATCGGATCAAGCAGGAGCGAACAATTGCCAATGTGCAGTTTGACCATCGCCTGTCGCTTCGTGAAGTTATTCCGGATGATCCGGAGTTTGAAAACCAGTGGGCTTTGAAAAATACCGGACAGTTTGACGGGCTTCCCGATGCTGATATCGATGCCAGCGATGCCTGGGAGATGGCTGTGAATACAGGGGTTAATGCTTTTGGCGATACCATCGTGATGGCCATCGTTGACGACGGATTTTCCTTATCTCACGAAGATATGAATTACTGGAAGAACCGCAACGAGATCCCTGATAATGGTGTGGATGACGACAATAACGGCTATATTGACGATTTTGATGGCTGGAATGCATATTACAGCAACGGATACATCCAGCCAAAGGATCACGGGCAGCATGTTGCAGGCATTGCCGGAGCAATAGGGAATAACGGAATAGGTGTTTGCGGCATTAACTGGAATGGCCGGGTGATGACTGTGGCAGGCTCTTCAACACTTGAATCGACCGTGGTTGAAGCATACGGATATGTATATAAAATGCGGTCGCTGTACGACGAAACAAATGGTGCACAGGGGGCTTATGTTGTTGTGACAAATGCATCATTTGGTGTTGATTTTGGTGATCCCGACAACTATCCCGTCTGGGGTGCCATGTACGACTCGCTGGGGTCGCTGGGCATCCTTAATGTTGGTGCCACCATTAATGGGCCCTGGGATGTAGATGAGGTGGGTGATATTCCTACAACATTTCCAACGGATTATATTATTGGTGTTACCAATACAACCTATGATGATGAGAAAAACCTGGGCGCGGGCTGGGGCAAAATATCCATCGATCTGGGAGCCCCCGGAAAATCTATCATGTCGACACGGATCCCCAATACCTATGGATATAAAACAGGGACATCGATGGCAGCCCCACAGGTAACCGGAAGTATTGCCCTGATGTATGCTGCGGCCGATGAAGCCTTCATGCAACGTTATGCCGATGAACCCGAAACCATTGCCCTTTTTGTTAAAAATCTGCTTCTGGATGCGGTGGATACCTTGACCGGATTTGATACTTTATGTGTTTCCGGTGGAAGGCTCAATGTGAACAATGCACTGCAAAAGCTGATAAACCCGCGTATTGTTTTCAGTCGCGATACCCTGCAGTTAAGCCTTGCTCCGGATTCTACAGCCTGCGATACGGTATATATTAACAATCTGCTGGGCTTTGGTCTTGCCTATGAAACAGCAATACCCATGATGTCGGAGTGGATTAGCTATACAGAACCTTCGGGGATGCTGGCGGCCCACGGCAGCGATACCATTATATTTACCTTTGATGCAACAGGCCTTGATGAGGAAACATTTATCAGCGCGTTGGTAATTACTGATATTGCCGGGATGAGCAGCGTACTTCCGCTTATTATGAAAGTGGTGTCGCCCGATGGTATAAGCGAACCCTGGCATAACGCAATATCAGGCATTGAGGTCTGGCCCAATCCTTTCAGAAATGATCTGACTGTTAGTGTTGAAACCCCTGATCAGATTGATTTGCTGATTAGGATTTTTAGCGCGGGGGGTGATCTTGCAGGGAGTTGGGAATTCCAATCCTCGCCCACTGACAATACGATCTTCAAGTGGGATGGCCGAAATGCTGGCGGCCGGCCCCTTCCTTCGGGGATCTATTTTATTGAGTTGAGTGGTGGTGGGATGAAAGTTAGCAAACGTGTGCTGAAGATCACCGGCTGATCATTGTTTTCCTGCAAGCCAGAGCGCCGGATTCATAAGTTCTTTGGCTTTCCATATTTCAAAATGTATTTGGGTTTTGTTTTCATTTTTATTGGTGTAAACCCTGCCAATCTTTTGTTTGGTGTCAACACGTTCGCCCTTGCTTACGAGCACTTCGTCGAGGTTGGAATAAACAGTAAGATATTCGCCATGCCGGATGATCACCACATTGTTGAAATTTGGTACTGAGATCACCCTGGTTACTTCGCCGCTGAATACAGCTCTGGCATACTCTCCTTCGGAGGTAAGAATATCAATGCCATTGTTTTTTACTTTAACCCGTGTAAGCACCGGGTGATTATGCTCACCAAAAGTGCTTGAGATGATCCCCCTTTCAATAGGCCATGGCAGTTTGCCTTTGTTGCTGGCAAAATTTTCGGATAAGATCATTTCATCCGGTGTGAGTGCAAAACCGCTGGCGGTTGTTGAGGAAGATGCTTCGGCCCTGGCCCGTTCTTCGGCAAGCCGTATCTCCTCGGCAATGATCTTTTCGATGGCCTTTTCCATCTCGGCAACGGCTTTTCGTTTTTTCCGAAGATCAGATCGTAATTGTTTTTCCTGTTTACTAAGATCCTGTATAGTACTGTTTACCGTCGATCTTTCCGTTTGAAGGAGCGACCGCTCGTTTTCGGCACTTGCCAGCAGATCTTGTTTTTCATTTCTCCGGGCTTCCAGTTCCTGTTCTTTGGCATTTAGTTCTTCCTGTGTTTGTGCAATCAACCTGGCCTGCGTGCGGCGATAGGAGCCATATTGCTGAAAATATCTGAGACGCCGGTAGGCCTGGTTAAAATCTTTTGAAGAAAAAATAAACACCAACCTGTCGTACGAACTTCGGTTACGATACGCATAATAGATCATCCTGGCGTATTCTTCTTTATACTTTTTCAACTCAACATTCAGTGCAAGGATACTATCGACGGTTTCTTCTATTTCGTTTTCGATAAGACTGATCTCTGCCCGGATCGTATTGATAAGCCGCTCGCGCTGATTGATCTTTTTCTTCAGGATTACCAGGCCATTGATATTTGATTCTTTATTCCGGCTGGTACGTTCGAGGAGATCGTTGGTATATTTAATTTCTTTTTCAATGGCCTGTTTTTCTTTCTGAAGGTCCTGTTTGCGGTTTTGGGCGGATACATTCGAAGAAAAGCCAATAAGGAAGATAAGTATTGCCAAAAAGCCGGCAATGATCTGTATATGGGCTCTTCCTGTATGCATTAATTTATCCTTTCATATTTTTCGGGAATAGTAAAAGGGAAGCTGTAGGGATGATCGATCCTGATCCTGGAATAATTTATCTTTACGATGATCGTTTCATCGGCGCTGATCTCAAAAAGGATGTCGTAGGGGAATAGCTGGCCTTCATAATCCCCGAAATCACTGTAATAGGCATCGAGCTTTTTATTGGCGGTGATCTCTTTCATTGTTACCCTGGTGATCTTGAAATTATCAGGATTCAACCAGATATCCTGGTAGAACGCTTTCACATCCGTTTCATCCTGCTTCATAAATTTTTTAAGCTTGTAACGCTCGCTGGTCGTTAATTTATATTCATGCTTATCGACCGAGGCTTTAAACTTTGTTTTTTCGTAAAAATTAAAATCGTTCCCGATGATGATCGATTGCAGGATATTAAAATCAATATTTGTCTTGAGAAAATTGCTGATGAACCTGTAATCGCCTGCCAAATATGATTTACTGATCCTGTTCATGTAAAAAACCGAATCATTTGTAATTTTTATCCGGGCCATTTCAATGCCCAGAGCAGGTGAAAAGGAAAGCCAGATAATGCTGTCTTTTCTTATTCTGATCTGTCCTTTAAATTCGGTGAGCTTTTTATCATAGATATAATCGATAGAAAATTTTGCAGAGAACCAGTCGAATTGCAGCTCATTTTTGGCCAGTTCTTCCATGAGATAAATTGATTTGGCTTCTTTAAGGGGCTCTTTCATCAACTGTCGCCGGGTGGAGCACCCAAACAATAATGCAAGCAGTATGATCCCCGTCAAAATGCGAAAACCACTCATAGACTGAAATTTATTTTTTGAACCCCTATTCATATAAAATGCCTTCGCTAACTTTTTTATCCAGAAATTCACTTCCTCCCTTTCCGGCCTCCTGTGCCTTTTTCCAATATTTGAGCGCCTCATTTTTCTGTCCCATTTTAAATAGGACATCGCCATAATGCTCGAGCACCTCTGCATTATCCTGACTGTGGTTTTCGATGGCCCGGCCGATCCAGCTTAAAGCTTCTTCGTATTCGCCGAGCTTATATAATACCCATCCGAAGGTATCCATATTGGAGGCATTTTCGGGATCGAGCATTGTTGCTTTTTCTGCCATTTCCCTTGCTTTTTGAAGTTGCTCGCCCCGGAGAGAGAGGTAATAGGCATAATTATTCAGCACGATTGAGTTTTCGGGGTTGATCTTCAATGATGATTCATAAGCCTCAAAGGCTTTTTCATCTTCACCAAGCTGATGGTATGCATCGCCCAGGTAGTTGTAAAATTCGGCCAGTAAAAGATTGTTTCTTACCACAAAATTAATACCGGTTTCCAGGTCGGCGACCATTTGCCGGTGATCTTCGAACTGATATGCTGCCACGGCCGAAAAAAGATAGGGAAGGGGTTGCTGCGGGAATAATTCTATTACCCTTCGGCTATCTTTGCGCATGGCTTCAAAATCTTCAAGGTATGATTCCGTAAAAAGCAGTTGCTCCCAAACCAGATATTTGCTGCTGTCGAGCTGGATTACCTTGCGAAGCGTTTCGCAGGCCTCAGCCCATTGTTCATCCTGGTAATAAAGGTCGGCAAGTATGCTGTGGGATCTGGCGTTTTGCGGATGTGTTTCTACCAGTATCAAAGCAAGCTCCAGAGCATTTCCTTTGTGTTTCCGATAATACTCTTCGGCCGTAAAATAAGCCAGCAGGATTTGCACTTTTGTATCAATATCGAGCTGAGGATTGGCAAATCCTGTGCGCAGGTGCTCAAAGGATTTTGCCGTATCGCCTTGTTTTCTGTAATAATCGGAAAGCGAAATATGAATGTATGAATTATCAGGTTCCTTTTCGGCAATTTCGAGATATATTTCAAGTGCTTTCTCCTCCATCCCATTGTTATTGTACAATTCTGCCAGGATGGATTTATACCTGGTTTCGCCGGGCCATGCTTCGCAGAGAGATTCAATTTCCTGAATGGCCTTGCCGGGCTTTCCCATTCTCTGCCATATCTTTTGTTTCTGAATGGAGATCTCCTCTGTAATACCGATCTTTTGCTCGATATCGTTATAAACATTGATGGATTTCTGATAATTCCCTACCAAAAGATGCGTCAGTGCCAGATCATAAAGGCATTCAAGCTCGTTGGGATGTAATTTAACCAGTTTTTCCATTACATCAACGGATTCGTCGAATTGCATGTTTTCCTGGTACAATTCCGCAAGCAACTTCAGGTACCATACATTTTCAGGAGCTTTTTCAGCTGCCTTTTCGGCCCATTCAAGGGCTTCTTTGCTTTTATTGCCTATGCGGGCTATTCTGGCCAGCTCGTACATTGAGGCAGCATCATTCGGATCAGTTTCCACACATTGAATGAACAACTCCTTGGCTTTATCATAATTGCCGAGCAGTTTTTGGGTATTGGCTTCGATAAACAGGCTTGAGTTGTCCCTGCCCTGCCGGTCGTTTTTTTTGTTCTGCCCTGTCAGACTTATGGGCTGCATCAGAATCAGGGCTGAAACGAAAGCAATAATAAGGGCAGTATTTTTAAACGGTCTTATTTTCATTTGTTGTAAGTGTTGATCATATGCTTTTTCATGGTGTTATTGCTCAACGCAGGCAATATCTATGGAATTGTGCTTAAAGCACATGCATATTCGGGGCAAAATTAGTAATAATATCCCATAGACAGGATGTATGCCTTGAATTATAAGGCTTGCAGGAATAAAAAAAGCGAAACAATGTATCTGCTTCGCTTTATATTTTAAGAAAAATTAAGTTTAGTATTCGCGTTCCATCGTTAGTTCCCCATTTTCATTCCACATTTTCCAAAGGCCCGTTTTATTTCCATTTTGATAATACATTTCATATCTTTTCACTCCCTTTGCATCCCAGATTATCCAGGGGCCATGCTTTTTACCATTTTTATAGCCGGCTTCGGCGGTTTTGGTTCCATTTTCATCCCAGTTTTCCCATGTGCCATGGTTTTTACCTTTATTATAGGACTGGTGTTCTTTTAGTGCCCCATTTTCATAGTAAATATATGTGTTGCCGTGTTCAAGACCATTTTTAATGGCTTTTTCAAGCTTTACAGATTGGTTTTCGTAGTATTCAACATATTTGCCGGTAAAGGGTGAATTTCCGCTGAAATATTTGCCATTTCTAAGCTCGATGTCCTGCCCGGCGATCATGCTCGCAATAAAAAGAAAAGCGATAAATGAAAAGAGATGCTTCATTGATGATTGATTTTTAATACTGTAAATATACGAAAATAAGGGTCGATAGAAACGACATCACGTACACTTAATAAAAAAAGACAAACCCCCGGGCTTGCCTTTATTTCCATTCATTGATATTAACTACTACTTAATATTTTTAAGCTTAACATTTAATGGTTTCGCTGTGCCGTTATGAAGGTCAACTTCTGTTTCGGCTTTTTCATATGAGATAAGCGACAGCGTGATCTCATATTTTAGCGGTTTGAGGTCGTCAAACCTGAAATTGCCATCAAAGTCGGAAAATACATAATGATCGGTTCCGCTCAATTTAACCATTACACCGGCCAGTGTTTCTCCGGTAAGGTTGTCAATTACCTTGCCTGAAAGGCTGGTGGTGGGGGCTGAACTTTCGGCAGTTTTATCATTTTCTGCAAAACTGAAATTAATTCCGATCATGATTGCTATTACTAAAACAAATATCTTTTTCATGCTTGTATAATTTTATTTGCAGCAAAAGTAAATCAGCCTGGAGTATAATACCAACTTCAGGGGGTTAAGGAATAGTTACTTTTGTGTTAAATTAATGTTAAGTGGAATGCAATTATCTGATTATTAGCGGAGTGCTTATAGTATTGCTATTATTCAATGCCCTGTCGAAGATATAGGCATCGAACTTTATTGTATCAAATGCTGAACTGAAATTGTAAATGAAGAGGGTATCAAAAATTTCGCCGCTAATTGATTTATTTATGCCGGAAGGAGTAAGATCGGGTATCCTGGCGCTGAGTGTCAGGGTATCGTATTGCTCTGTTTGCGGGTTAAACCATACGATGGGAACTTCAGTTAATTCACCGTTCTGCATTTCAAAAAAGGTGATGATTAGATTATAATGATACGCTGATGATGGATTGTAGGGAGGCAGGGTATCGCCGGGATTAAGGCCGATATCGCCATCGCCGTCTTCAAATGAAAAACTCAGAACACCACGATCATAAACTTCCAGGCCGGGGTTGTAAATTTTTTCGAAGCCAAGGTATTGTATCCGGGGAGTTTCCGGATATTTTTCTACTTTTTTACATGCTCCCAATCCGGCAAGCAGGGAAATAAAAACAAATAGGGTTATATTTGAAAATTGCCTCATCGGGCTTTTGATTTATAGGTAAAATTACAAAAAAAACAAATTTTGACACAAGGTTTAAATACCGGCAATTTTATAAAAGGGCTTTTTCAATCTCATACACCCACTGAATTTAACGGGCTTTCGATTGAATTATTTCATTATCAGCTCAATGAAAACCACGTATATGCCGAATATATATCTTACCTGGGCATTGATACGGCGAAGATCCATAAGCCTGAGCAGATCCCTTTTTTGCCGATAGGTTTTTTCAAAACCCATACGATCAAAAGCGGCATGTTTCAGGAGGAGATCATATTTAAAAGCAGTGGAACAGGTGGAATGCAAAGAAGCAAGCACTTTGTCAGGTCAATGGATCTTTACCGCAAAAGCTTTTACAGCGCTTTCATGCATTTTTACGGCGATCCTGCAAACTACCGTTTTCTTGGCCTTTTGCCTTCATATCTTGAGCGTGAGGGCTCGTCACTTATTTTTATGGCGAAAGCTTTGGCGGGATCGGGAGCTTATGCCGAAAGTGGTTTCTACCTTGACGAGTTCGGACTTCTGGCAAATCAACTCCTCAGCATATCACAAAAGCAATATCCTGCAATAATCCTTGGGGTAAGCTTTGCATTGCTCGATTTTGCAGAAAAATATCCGGTCGCCCTGGGAAAAAATGTTATCGTCATGGAAACGGGTGGAATGAAGGGCAGGCGTGAAGAGCTTCCCCGTGAAGACCTGCATGGCAGGTTGTGTGAAGCCTTTAAAATTGAAGCAATACATTCAGAGTATGGCATGACTGAACTTCTTACACAAGCCTATAGCAAGGGTTGGGGAAGGTTTAAAACGCCACCATGGATGAAGGTATTTATCAGGGATATTCAGGATCCCTTCACGATCCTCCCGCAAGGGCAAACAGGAGCCATCAACATCATTGATCTGGCCAATGTGCATTCATGTGCTTTTATCGAAACGCAGGATATCGGGCGCCTGCATCCCGACGGGACATTCGAGGTGCTCGGACGCACCGACAGCAGCGATATCAGGGGCTGCAGCCTTCTTCTGGCGTGATCAATGCTGATCAACCTCCTTATTTAATTCATGCCGGTTTATTTGCTTATGAGGATCTTTCTTACGATTTCACCTTTATCGTGTATGAGCCTGATAAGATACATGCCCTGCGGATGATCTGATAGTTCGAGCTTGTTGCTGTAGCTGTTGTGAACCATCATGCCCGATTCCTGATATACAATTGTTCCGGTGATGTTATAGATCATAATGTCGAGCTTTCCAATTCCTTTACCTTTTAGTTCAAGGATGAATTCACCTTTGGTGGGATTTGGGAATATGCTCAACACTGTATTCTCTGAATTTTCCTCAACGGAAGTGTAATTATCAACCATCACTTCAAAACCTTCAGAGATGATCCCGTCGCCACAAGTGTTCATCGGCTGAACGTAGATCATGGCTGTTCCGAGAAATGATGCATTCCAGTTCATTGTGCCGGTAGTTCCGATACCATCAATGTTGCCGGCATTGCCTGGTTCAACAGTCCACTGATAATAATCGGCATATTGCACGGGATTTGTCGTATACTCAGAGGTAGTCACATAATAAACATTGACAAAATCCGGACCCTGGGGCTGGGAGGCAGCACCGGGTTCGGTGCGGAATGTCAGCATCATATTATCAGCCGTGGTTTCGAGGTCTTCGCCGGTGGCTTCGAGTGTCAATATTACCGAACCATTGTTGTAGTCGTCGGTACTTGGTGTATATAAAGGATCTTCAATGTATGGGTCGTTAAAGCTTCCTGTGCCTGAGGTTGTCCATTCCAGCGAAACACAGGCTGTAGCCTGTCCGTCGCACTGAAAATCATCTCCCTCGCAGCTCATGGAATCAAATCCCGCAAAGGCGGTCAGGGTCATCAGCGGGGGGAACTCGATAAAATCGACCCAGGCACAATCATTGCCTGCTGAAATGCTTCCGTTTTTAACATAATTCCATTTGAAAGTATGGATGCCTTCTCCAACATAATATTTGGCAAGCTGCCATCCGTTACCGATCCCCGACCATTCATCACGCAGCTGATTGTCGATAAAAAACTGTAGTTTATCTCCTGCTTCCGATGATGTTTTAACATAGAAGTAAAGGGTGTCGGCAAACATCACTTCTGTGGTGACCGACAGTTGTGATGACTGATTGTCGGCCACATTCCCCGATTGGGCATGGTAGTCGCCTTCATAGGGATAATACATGTTGGTTTCCCAGTTCTGGTCGCCTCCGTGTTGCCACTCGAATTTTTCAAAATTGTTGGTTTCCCAGTCTTCCACTATAATCCCTATTTTTTCAGAAAACTGGATGTTTTCTGTGAAGGGGTCTGAGAAAAGTTCATAAGTAAAGTCGGCATAAAAAACACCATTTGGTGCATTGGAGTCAACCTCAACTTCGAATTCGGCCCATTTAAACCCAAAAACGCCAAGTGTTCCGAGTGAATCGGTATCGTTAATAAAAGTAATGTATGGGCTTGTTGTTTCAATATATCCGATAGCATTTTCGGCCGGACAATGTCCGAGGTTATTGTTTTTCACCTTTAGGGTAAGGGTTTCGCCGGGATCGATCCGTCCGTTGCCATTTCCGCTGGCAGCGTCGTCGAACATATATTCCATGATGTTAATAAGCGGTGCTCTCAATACAAGCTCAAAAGAGGTAAGCCATTGTCCGTCGGAATCATCGTTGATCTCCATTTCGAACAGGGCCACATGCTCATCGGGGACTGCCGCTGAAATCTGCACCGTATAAGCACTGTCGAGTGTGGATAAAGTGTTTCCGGGAATGTTTCCCCAGAATCCTTCATGATCGAGTATGCTTACATATTCATCTGTTGAGCTGATGGTGGCATTTACGTTCTGGCCTTCGTCAAGGCCGATATTTTCGAGGGTGACGTCGAGCCCGACGAGTTCACCAAAATCAGCCCGGCCGTTGTTGTTGCCGGTTTCATCATCTACGTCAACATCATTCAGGATAAAATAAGCTCCCTGCTGCGGGATGATCGGAATATCGGCGATATAGGGCAGATGGTTATGTGCCGAAACAACGATGGTAGCTGTTCCGGGGTCCTGTACCGGCCCGCCGAAATTTACGGTTGCTTCGCCTGTTGCATCGGTAAATGCAATGGCATACAGCGACAAATCTTCATTGCTGATGCAAACCCGTGCATCTTCAACAGGGGCGCCATTGGCAGTTACCGTAACGGTAAAGTCGGATACGCCAAGAAACAGCGACGGCAGGTGTGCTGCTTCCATTTCGATGGGTTGAAGTGTCCACGGTTCCAGCGAAGCATCACCCAGCCATAAATAGGTTCTTACGTTGGAGCGCCCGATGGTGCCATGAACGTTAAGGACGGTAAGATTGGCAAAATTTGTTACATAGCCGATATTGTAAATACCCTCATCGAATACGGCTTTATACATTTCTTTATCGTAATCGTGATTGGGGACGGTGTAAGAGGGAATGATCGCACCATTGATGGCTACGGCCGCCACAGGCGATTTCATAAAAGATTCGCAAAGACAGTCGCCGGGATGGGCTACAATATCCATATTATCGCAACAAACGTCGAACAGCACAAAGAGCTGGTCCTGGTTGGTAAATTGCTGGATATGCGTGTTTGTAAAAGATCCTGTGGGGCACCACTGCCAGAATTCCGTTGCACTTCCGTGACCGCGGTAGTTGAAAATACCGCAGGAAGTATTGTTCACGTAATCGATAATGGTTTGGTTGCTGGCGCCGGCACCGCCATAACATTCTGTAAATATGGGGGTTTGCAAAGCATAATTGTAGGTTTCGATCTCATTTTTACATTGCGTATACTTGGCCGGGTAGTTTTCATCATGAGCCACCAACAAGGTATTTTCTGCCCAGTTTGAAGAAGCATCGGGGGTTTGATAATGCGCTATTGTTTTGTCGAGTTGCAGTTCAAGCTCGTTGAGGTTATCGTAGGTAAAACGTCCGATGGCCAGGTCGGCATAATGATCGTCGGGGCCATCGAGGCAGGTGTACCATGAATCGGAATAGCTGGGGTCTTCGCCGCCCGGAGCCCACCAGAACATGGGAACCTGATCAGGCCCGCCATTGTTGCCACCATTTGGATAGGCATCGCCAACCATAAGCACATATTCGAGGTTATCGCTGTTATACAGCTGGGTAATATAGTCTTTAAAATTCTGGGGTGTATTAAATCCGGTTTCCATTGTTCTTACCTCAACAGGAAATCCCTGCCTGTTTTTCCAGTCGATAAATGGTTCGAGCGTAGCAAGGGGGTTGGTATTGGTGATGATCAGGTACTTGATGTCAGAATCGCTCCGGCTATTATCAGTACGATAACCCATTGATTCGAAGTTGATGATCCGGGCATTGTACATTTTATAAAAGCGGGGAGAAATATTTTTACTTCTGTTAAGAACAAGTTCGGTATCATTGCCATAAAAATCTACCCTGATCCTCATGCCCGTGATCGCTTCCAGCTCGCGCTTTGCAGGTGTATAGCGAAAGGGGCAAAGCTGCAGGCCGGCCACCTTGACATCGCGCCAGATACCGGGTTTATTGGTATTTGCCATCACCTCCGGGAAATTTGTATTTTGGGCATAAAAATCACTATTGATATCAAAACCGGTGTAATGTCCGTTTGCAATATCCTTTGAAGGTGTCTGTGCCGGATATACCAGCATATTTTCGAGCGTTACGGATGTTGTTTCAAGGATACTTACCCTGGCCAGCTTGTCACCGGGCAAGGCAATGATCCTGCTTATAATGGGAAGTTCGGGAAGGCCCACTTCGTGAAGCGTGTGCCAGGCTTCGAATGTCAGGCGCTGGTAAGCAATACCATCGTTTATCACCTCTTCGGCATACATGCCTTCAATGCTGATGTCGATGGTCAGGCCGCTCATGTCCTGCTCAACGATATCAACTTTGGGGAACTGTGGACCGGCACCATTGAACGACATCCAGCTTCCCTGTGCATAAACAGAGTGAGCAAATAAAACGGCAATTGACAGGAGGAAGAGATTTCTTTTTTTCATTGGGGTTTTGTTTTGGGATTACTGATCATTTTTTCCAGGCATAAAATTAAATAATATTAAGTATCTATTCCCCTTATATAAGTAAAAATTTGTTTTACAGCCAATTTATAACATGTCTGAATAAATTGTTGCGTGAAAGAGCTTCAATTTTCCGGCCAGGGGATTGTAAAAACTATCTGTAAAGTGATCGTTCATTCTTAGCAAAAAAAACACCTCTTAAAAATTTGGTGGGTTGTAGTAGTGCACAAAACGGCCTGTCAGACCACCCATAGTCGCTTCTGATCCAGCCGACTAATGAAGCTCAATTGGACCGGTTTATGCACGTTTACTGCATGTTTAAACAGGTCCTTCGGCGACCGCCAAAGGCGATCACCTCAGAATGACAATTTTTACTTATTGGCTTTGGTGGTAATGTTTGTTTGGAAAAGGTGTGACAATTTTCAAAAAAGGGTACTAATAGATAGAAGGTTTAGCTATGCAGTACTCTAAAAATCATTTTGTTTATATCATGACCAATAAAAACAGGACCGTTCTGTATATAGGCGTAACAAGTTCGTTAAGGGAAAGAGTTCATAAACATTTCCATGGTAGATGGAATGGATTTACAAGAAAATACAATTGTTGCTATTTGATTTATTATGAGCGGTTTGATTATATAGACAATGCTATCAGGCGGGAAAAGCAACTCAAAGGGTGGCGAAGGGAGAAAAAACCCGATTTAATAACAAATAAAAATCCACAATTAAAATTTCTAAATGATAACCTGCAAGGCCTGTAAGTATAATTTGTCATTCTGAGGACCCCGGGTACCCGGGGGACGAAGAACCTTTTGGCTGAGCGCTCTAAGTTTAAAGATTGTGATTATAATAGATGATTGAAGAAGTGCCTCACTTTAAATCTCCATCAACAATCTCATTCGCTATCTAAAATCCCAATCTTCTATCGTCTATAAAAAAACCCCCTGCTTGTAAGGCAGCGAGATCTTGATTTTGAAGTTTTTTGAAATATTTTGAAAGTATTTTGAAAAGCGTGGATAAATTGCAAATTCCAGCACAACTGACCCCCCTTAGTCGGTTCATTGTCAGCCGGCCACAGGGGATCAATTAGACCGACATTTGCAGCCCGGCACACCTGGGCTAATGTTATAAAGAACCTTGGTTATTCAACATCAATGATTAGTGATGCAATGGGCCATAAAACAGAAGACGTTACCAGGGCTTATCTCGAAAGCTTTAAAAATGATGAATTGGATGAGATGAATGAGGGGATTCTATAAGCATTGAATATAAAAATATTAGATTCATTAAAAGTTTCTCTTTGATGTTTTTTGTTTTATCTTTAAGGGTAATAACCAATACATGAGAATTATGAGAAACATATCACTACAATTAAGTAAGTTATTTGCTATTGCATTTATTGTTGCTAGTTTTGGCTCGGTGAAAATTTGTGCACAAACAATAACTCTTGACAGCACATTTTCTTCAAGCACGGAAATTTATCCATTTAATCAAAGCGATACAATTTATGGACTGGGGGTGTCAGGAAATATTGTATTAAACAGTGATACAAGCTTGGTAAGACTTGTCTTTGTCGATAGTGACTATAATGAATATCTTTTGTATGAAGCCTATCCGTATATCTGTGATAGTTGGAGTTTCAGTATTTCTAATGTTGTAGATGAAACAAAATACCTGAATCTCACTCTACCTCATTCATTGTATGTCTATGTGTACGATGCTAGCATTGAGCTGACAACCTTACATTGTACTTCCAGACCTATTGAATTTGCGGATAGCCTTCAATTAGAGCATAAACAGAGTATAGAAGCACTAAAAATCTCAGCTTTTAACGATAATATTGAGAAATATGATATGATCTGGTTTGCTGCGGAAACATCTGTATCTGACATGAGCTATTCAGACAAAAAAGATTTATTTGGGGAAAACTATAACCTTCTTGGCTTGGATTATTACGCAGGGGGAGTCTATGATCCTGTACCCGGAGCAGTAGAAAAAGATAATGAATCTACTTTAGTTCCAAAATTTGATTGGAGGAATCGTCATGGAGCAAATGATCCAAATAAAGAGGACTTTTATTATGATTATGATGCCTCGGGAGGAGGTTGGTTAACTCCAATCAAGAATCAGAAAACCCATCCAGGCTGCAAAGGACTATGTTATATTTATGCTCCAATCTCAACATTAGAAGGTTTATTAAACGTTTATTTAAATAAACATGAAGATTTTGACTTTGCCGAACAGCATGTGTTGGATTGTGATGGATATGATTCAAGTAGTGAATGTCCAACTCAATGTATTTGTGGATATACATATAACACTCATTTATTTATTGAAAACAATGGTATCGTCAATCAGGAATGCTATCCAGCTGATGATCCAGGAAGTTGTAATCCATGCCCCAATCCACAGTACTTTATCAAAATGCCCAATGGTGTATCCCAACCTAATAATACAATAGATGAAAAGAAAGAAAACCTTATACTTCATGGACCACATACTTCAAGGATGGAAAGCTATGGTTCATCAACAGCGAATCATTTTATGACCCTTGTTGGGTACGGAGTTTTAGAAGTAGGTGATTATTTTCATGGACCTAGTGCAAATGAATATTTTGAAATAGTAGAAGGACATGAATACGAAGGAGTACTATATTGGATATATAAAAATAGCTATGGGACAGGCTACGGAGAAAATGGTTACATGTATCATGTAGAAGATCAGTGGATACCGCAATATTGTGAATATTTCAATCTACCTTTTGAAGACATAGTTGTATCAAACAGCTATGAGATCGGATGTTATGATAGAGACAATGATGGGTATTATTGGTGGGGCATTGGTGAAAAACCTACTGCTTGCACAGGGCCAGATTCTCGTGATTCCGATGACTCGGAGCCAAGAATTGGGCCTTATGATGATAATTATTATGGTACACCGGTGAAACCTATAATGGAAATTTCCATTAATAATCAAGTTATTAACAATGGAGGTTTTTATGTTTTTACAGATATAAATCAAAGCATCTCTCTTTCTATTGATGTAAAGAATCTGGGTGATGCCCAACTGAATTTCGAAGAAGTAAGTGCATTCCCTGATCCATATGCGAATGTTACACTTTCAGGGGACGATGCCAGTTCATTCTCATATGGTCACGATCTTTTAACTGAAATAGCAATGATAAATGAAACCGGCGATGAAGATTCTTTCACGATTTCCTATGATGGTACATGCACAGGAAGCTGTACCTGTGTGATTACTATTCACCTGGAGGAATGTGACATGGAAGATTTCTCTTTCGCTATAATTTATACCGATTGCGATCATATTCCTTCCAATGAACGAATAACCAGCAATGTTACATGGGATGGCTGGAACGTAATTCTTGATAATTATAATATTAAAAATGGCGGGGTATTGACCATATCCGGGAATGTAGGCTTTAGCGATCAGATTGATTTAATAGTTGAACCCGGTGGCAGACTAATTATTGACGAAGGTGTGCTCACAAATGTATGTGGAAACACGTGGAAGGGTATTGATGTTTGGGGAAATTCAAGTCTAAGCCAATACCCAAGTTCAAACCAGGGATATCTTTCGATTATCAATGGCGGCAAGATTCAAAATGCAGACATAGCTGTGCAAGTAGCAGATGCTCCAGATGTGAATACATATACAGTTAAAACTACGGGTGGCATTTTTAGATGCGACAGTGCAATATTCATCAATAACCGCTATGATGTTGTTATTTATCCTTACGACAATATTAATCCCGGAACAGGGATGGAAGCACCCAACCTCTGCAGTTTCAAAAACTCATATTTTCTTACCAAAAACACTACTACAGATGCCCGATGGCATGTAGGTCTATGGGGAGTTGATGGTATTCGTTTCAAGGGTTGTACGTTTGAGAATAAGACTGATTTCGTAAACACACCATTAAACGATAAAATTGATGTAGGTATTTACAGCCACAATTCGGGGTTCTATGTAGAAGATTATTGCACTAGCAACACGACACCTTGTACCAGTGAGAAGCCCTGCAACTTTACCAATCTCAGATACGGAATTTACGCCGCTAACAGCATATACAGCAAATTTATTTCTATAGATACTGCTATATTTTTGAACAATCTAACTGGCATTTATATGAGTGCAGTTGATGAGCAGCGGATTACCACCAATGATTTCTTAATAGATCACTTTCAAGACTTTGCACAGGCATACGATACACCTAAGCCGGTTGGACTATACCTGGAAGCATGCAAGAATTATATGGTCGAAGAAAATATATGCACAAACAAATCCACCATTGAGAATGCAACGGGGATGCATATTTTAAACACCGGTCTATATGCAAATGAGGTTTATAATAACTCCTTTAAAGGATTTTATTGTGGTATTACCGCTGCCGGAGAAAACCGGGACGAATATGGAACAGGGCTGTGTATTAAGTGTAATGATTTTACAAACTGCAACAATGATATACACGTTACTGAACAAGGCGGTTTAAGCGGGAACTTTGGCATTGCTTTTTATCAAGGCAATGTGGCTCCTGAACCCCCTCAAGGACAGGATCCTGATCCAACATATGCTGCAGGAAATATATTTACAGCAATGGAAGGAGACTATACTAATTACACAAATAACCAATCATGCTACTCAATTGAATATACCTATCATGGAGATGTGAGCAATCCTAATATTAAGGTTGAGCCCAATCCCACATCACCCCAACAACCAACTCAACATATAGGCCTAACTGCGGATGATGAGGTTTCATACAATTCCAAAGAGGAAGCATGCCCTTCGAATTTCGGAACTATTATAGATATACCATCTGAGATGAATATGATGGCCAGTGAATCATCAATACTTACCGCCTATGAAGACACATTAAACCTCTTTGTTGATGGTGGTGATACAGAAACTCTGAACCAGGATGTGCAGCTTAGTTTCCCGGATGAAGCACTTGAAATACGACTGGAATTACTGAATAGCTCTCCATACTTGTCCGATACTGTTATGAAATCATCAATAGCAAAAGAAAATGTGCTTCCAAATGTAATGATCAGGGATGTATTGGTTGCCAATCCGCAATCGGCAAAGTCACCATCAGTATTGCAAAGCCTGGATGATCGTTTTGTTCCGATGCCTGATTATATGATGAACGAAATTTTGATGGGGCAATACACTTTTGGCAATAAAGAGCTTCTTGAACAAAAGCTTTCAAAGCACAAGCGGTTACGCGATTTGGCATTTGCAAAATTAATGAGGCATTACCATTCCGACACAATAAATACTGCTGCTGCCAGCGACAGCATAGTTTCATTATTAAATGATCAGAATTACCTTGGTGCCCGTTATCAATTATGCATGTTTTATTTAAGTAAGCATGATTCTGCAAATGCATTTTCTACATTGAACAATATCCCTATTGACTTTGAATTAACTTCCACTGAACAATCAACTTGGGAATTATACTCAGACCTGATTGATATTAACTGGGAGATAATGAATGATACTTTTGCCATAGATAGCGTTCATATTACGAGTCTTCTTGAAATTTACAGCTCCCAAAATACAATGCCCTCCCTGTACGCCCGAAATATCCTAATCAATAGAGGCGAGATCAATTACAACGAGCCGGTCTTTCTTCCCTCTTCACTGAAGCTAACACCCATTTGGCATAAACAAACAGAAGCCAAATTTCAATCACAGCTGAATATTTTTCCGAACCCGGCCTATTCTTAGTTTATTGTGGAACATTCAATGAAAAGCTTCAACAATAATGCACATTTAATACTGACAGATATGTCAGGCAAGCACATTAAATCCGTTGAGATTTCATGCCAACAAAATCAGATTGTTGTTCCATGTGAAGACCTTCCTAACGGGATTTATCTTATACAACTCCTGGAAGGAAATAATACAATAGAAAGTAAAAAAATCATTGTTTCAAAATAATATGAAAACACAAAACATATTTCTCATTATAATATTATTATTGCAATTACATGCAAGTGCCCAGAGTGAGTGGGTCCATGTATATCATGATGACATGGATGCACCCAAACTATTTTTTATAGAATCTTATGACCATGGCTATTTACTAATGGGAAGAAACAAATGGAGTTATCCGAAATACAATTGGTTGATTAAAACTGATATCAATGGCAATGTATTGTGGGAAAAGACATTTGGCAATGGAAACGATGGTATAAACATTTATGGATTAGCATTAAATATTGAAAATGATTTATTTTTTGTTGGTAGAAATAGCTTAGTAGGGGACTATCCTGACCCTATGATCATGAAACTAAATGTCTGCGGAGAAAAGGAATGGTGTAAGATATTTTCAAGTCCCGGCTATACAGATTATTATAGGGGATTATGCACAACCAGTGATGGTGGATGTGCAACGATAATGCTTGGGGAAAGTCTGGGTGATAAGGATTATCTCTGCCGCTTTTCAAAAGAAGGAGAATTACTCTGGCAGTACTATTATCCTCCAACAACCGGACAAACAGGCCTTGAACGAACAAAGCACCTCATCCTAACTCCGGATCAGGGTTTTTTAATGAGCGGTTCCTGCTATTATTCAAATCCATGGGATACTCTTTCCTATCTATCTCCATATTACATTAAAGCTGACTCTCTGGGTAATTTTGAATGGGAACTGGTTGCCGGCTTACATCCAAATAATATAGGGGGGAAAGCACATACTACCGTTATTGGGCCAGACAGTAATTTTTTCTATTCTTCCATCAGTCATTACTATCGTAACGGAATTGGCGATGCTCCCGGGTTATTGGTAATGGATATGAACGGCCAAATGGATACTGTGTATGATTTAAGTCTGCCTGGATATTATGGTATACTTGATGACGCAAGATTTATAACAGATACAACACTGGCGGCCAGTGCTGATTGGGACAATCATCCATATCCAAAAGCAGTGATTATTGATACTGTGGGACACATACTTTATGAACAAGATTTAGTTGACGAAATATATATGGCAAGTGTTCAAACTTCCTTTGATAATAAAGCTCTATTCTATACCATGGAATACATAGAGCAAGATGAGCAGTGGGATACTTATTTGTTTAAATTAAACCAGCAACTTGTGAGCGATACTATATATATTTATCCCTATCAATACGATACTCTTTGCCCCTACCCCATTGAATCAGATACCATAACACAGGAAGGATGTGATATCATTGTTGGAATAGAAGAAAACCCAATAACACAAACAGAAGAGCCTGCTGAAATATTGGTAATATATCCAAATCCGGCTGAATCAGTTATCCAAATTAACATTCAGGATTTAGAAACAAGTTCAATATTTGTTATAGCTATTTACGATTTGTACGGCAGGAAGCAGGATGAAATTATCATGCCTGCCGGACAGGATAAAGTATATATTAATGTTTCATCATTTCATGCCGGGATTTATATCGCTATCCTGAGAGATGAAAACAGGGTTGTGGGGAGGGAGAAGTTTGTTGTGAGGTAGTTGAAATAGGGTTTACTTGATTTTCCTAGGTAATTTATCCAATACCAGCTGGCGCGGATCTCCCGATCCGTGCCTGATAGCTGCTCATCTCCTGATGAGCAAATTAACACCCCAGCTGGCGCGGATCTCCCGATCCGTGCCTGATAGCTGCTCATCTCCTGATG
>JAVVEM010000059.1:0-11165 GCA_032250805.1 Bacteroidales bacterium | reverse complement strand
ATTCTAAGGAGGAGCAATTTCAAGAGGGATTTTTACGGGAACTTTTCGTTTCGATGTTTGGATATACACTCAATCCGCAACCTAATTTCGACCTGACAACGGAATTAAAAAACATTGCCAACAGCAAGAAAGCTGACGGGGCGATTTTGAAAGGCAAAGATGCTATTGCAGTTATTGAATTAAAAGGAACTGACACAACCGACTTAGACAAAATTGAAACACAAGCATTCGGATACAAAAACCATCATCCGAAATGCATTTATGTAATAACTTCAAACTTTGAAAAACTCCGTTTTTATATTCAAAATGCTGTTGACCATATCGACTTTGATTTATTCAATCTTACCAAAAAGCAGTTTTCGTTAATGTGGCTATGTTTGGCAAAAGACAATTTGCTGAATGGATTGCCTCAAAAAATAAAGGAATCGTCTCTTTTACAAGAAGAAAATATTACCAAAAAATTATATGCCGATTATTCAAAATTCCGCGAAGCTATTTATAATAATCTTGTAAAGAATAATCCTGAAACCGACAAACTGTTACTTTTTAAGAAAACACAGAAATTACTTGACCGTTTTCTGTTTATCTTTTTTGCCGAAGATAGATTGTTGCTACCACCAAATTCAATCAGCGAGATAGTAAAACAATGGAAAACGCTAAAAGAAGACCTGGACGAATATGTTCCGTTGTACGACCGGTTTAAAAAGTATTTCGGTTATATGAACACAGGGTACAAAGGCAAGAAATACGCTATTTACGCATACAACGGCGGTCTCTTTGCACCCGATGAAATACTGGATAACATTTTGATTGACGATGATATTCTTCATAAACATACACTTACATTAAGCCAGTACGATTTTGAAACTGATGTTGATGTAAATATTCTTGGTCATATTTTTGAACATTCACTGGGTGAAATAGAAAATGTTCAAGCAGAAATAAAAGGCGAAAAAATTGATAGCCAAAAAACAAGACGGAAGAAAGACGGAATTTTCTACACACCAAAATACATTACCAAATACATTGTTGAAAATACCGTTGGTAAACTTTGTGAGGAAAAACGCCGAGAACTTGACATTGTAGATGAAGAATATGCCAAAGGTCGAAAGAACCGCAAAAAGGACACAATAAAAACTCTTGATGATAAACTTGTTGAGTATCGCAACTGGCTTTTAACTTTAACCATTCTCGACCCTGCTTGTGGTTCTGGAGCATTCTTAAATCAGGCTTTAGATTTTTTGATTACAGAACATCGCAAAATCGACGATTTACGCGCACAGCTTTTTGGAAGTGGATTAGTATTTTCTGACATCACGACCGATATTCTGGAAAAAAACATTTATGGTGTTGACCTAAACGAGGAATCGGTTGAAATTGCAAAACTTTCGCTTTGGCTCAGAACTGCACAAAAAGGAAGAAAACTAAACACACTCAGCAACAATATAAAATGCGGAAACTCGCTGATTGACGACCCTGAAGTTGCAGGTGAAAAAGCATTTATTTGGCAAAATGAGTTTCCCGAAATTTTTGCAAATGGAGGTTTTGATGTGGTAATTGGAAATCCACCTTATGTTAGACAAGAATTATTCAAAGATATAAAGCCATCTTTAGAAAAAGAATATGCTTGTTACAATAGTATAGCAGACTTGTACACCTATTTTATTGAACAGGGCATTAAATTAATGTCAAAGACAGGATACTTTTCTTTCATACTACCTAATAAATTCATGCGTGCTAATTATGGAAAAGAAATTAGAGAAGTTATATTAAGAGAAGCAAACATTGATTTGATTTTTGATTTTGATGATTACCCTGTTTTTGATGATGCAACTACATACCCTATAATATTTGTATTTTCAAAATCCCAATCAGACAAGTTTTATTATTCAGAAATTAATAAACGTTCAAATACATTAGACCCAATAAATGTTTTAGAACAAAATAAAATTCAAGTCCTAAGTTCAAGTATGTCGTCAGATGCATGGACATTTAATGATTCTCGAACATTTTCTGTATTAGAAAAACTAAAAAATTCTTCGATAGAATTAAAAGAATTTGTTGATGACAAAATATTTAGAGGTGTTTCAACTGGTTGCAATGAGGTTTTTATCGCTGATAAAGAAACAATCAAACCATTCGAAAACTCTCCCCACCTGAAAAAAATATTTATGGGGAAAGAAGTTAAAAGATATAAAGCAGATTTTCAGGAATTATACCTATTGTTTTTAACATGGGATTATGACTTAGAAAATGACGATAAGATAAAGACGTATCTACTGAATAACGAAGAAAAACTCAGTGCTCGTCCTGAGGTAAAAGAGGGCAGGTTTAATTGGTGGTGCCTAAGTAGATATGGGAGTAAGAATTCACACTTACTTACAAAACCCAAAATAATTTATCCAAGAATTAACAACGAGTGTAATTTTTTTCTTGACGTTTCGGGCGAATACTCTTTGTCGGATAATAACTTTTTTATTTCATCAGGTAGAAAAGACTTATTAGCCCTTTTAAACTCAAAACTTATTTTCTTTTATCTAAAAAATAATTGCTCAACTCTTCAAGGTGGTTACTATGATTTTAGAAGACCTTTCATTGAGAAAATACCAATTATAAAATCATTATTAAGTGAAAATAAACACCTTATATTATTAGCAGATAAGGCAACATCTGCTTACTCAGCTTATAATAATGCAGTGAATCTTTTAGTCAATATTCTAAAATCTAAATTCACTTTTGACAAAGTATCTAAAAAGTTAGAAAATTGGCACGAATTAGAGTTTTCTGAGTTTTTAAAAGAATTAGAAAAAGCTAGAAAAGCAATTGTTGAAGTAGAGGACACCAAACTTACCCTTTCAGAAGAAGCTGAATGGATGGAGTATTTTAAAGAGCAAAAGGGGAAGGTATTTAATGCAAAATCAGAAATTGAAAAAACAGACAAAGAAATAGACCAAATGGTTTATAAATTGTATGGCTTGACGAAGGAGGAAATTAAAATTGTGGATGAAAATGTCTGAACCGGGATTTAGTGGATTAATGGGATTATAGGATTTTTTAATCTTGCATATCAAGATAATCCGATGAATCATGGTTCAGACAATGGTTAACAATTAAAACTAAAATGAAATACGAAGAACTTACACATAAAATTATTGGTTGTGCTATGCGGGTTCACTCTGCTCTGGGAAATGGTTTTCAGGAAGTGATTTATCAGCGGGCATTGGAAATTGAAATGGCAGATAACGGCATTGCTTTTTCAAGGGAATACGAAATGCCTGTTTATTACAAAAATCAACAAATAGGAACGCGCAGGGTCGATTTTTTAGTAGAAGGAAATATTTCGGTTGAGTTAAAAGCCATAATTAAGCTGGAAGATGTGCATTTGGCGCAAGCCATAAATTATTTGGAAACGTATGATTTAGAGGTCGGTCTTCTTATAAATTTTGGAGCAAAAAGCCTCGATTTTAAACGCCTAAACAACAAAAAGTTCAAACAAAGAAATCAGGGTAATCCACAAATCCGATAAATCAAGGTTCAGACAATGGTTAACAGTTCGGAAATACTCCTCTACCAAACCGAAGACGGGCAAACAAAAATTGATGTCCGGCTGGAAGATGAAACCGTTTGGCTTTCGCAGGTTCAAATGGCAGAGCTTTTTCAGACTACAAAACAAAACATCAGCCTGCACATTAGAAACATTTTTGACGAGGGTGAATTGCAGGAAAATTCAACTGTCAAGGATTACTTGACAGTTCGAACCGAGGGCAAACGAGAGGTTCAGCGTAATTTAAAGATTTACAACCTTGATGTAATTATTTCGGTTGGTTACCGCGTAAAGTCGCACCGTGGAACTCAATTCCGTATTTGGGCAACTACACAACTTCGCGAATATTTGATAAAAGGTTTTGTGCTAAACGATGAGCGTTTAAAAGAAACCGGGCACACCAACAAATATTTTGATGAACTGCTGGAAAGAATCCGGGACATCCGTAGCCCGGAGAAAATTTTCTATGCAAAAATCAAGGACATTTATACCACTGCCATTGATTATGACCCAAGCACTGACGAAAGCCAGTTGTTTTTCAAATCGGTACAAAACAAAATGCACTGGGCAATTCATGGCCACACTGCATCGGAAATAATCTACGAACGGGCAGATTCCGAAAAGCAAAATATGGGATTGACTACATGGGAAAATGCGCCAGCAGGAAAAATCAGAAAAACCGATGTTTCGATTGCAAAAAACTACCTGTCCGCAGATGAATTAAAAGACCTTAATTTAATTGTTGACCAGTATCTTTCGTTTGCCGAGTTGCAGGCACGAAACCGGAAACCAATGTAGAAGGTGTATATGCATTGGGCAATTGTAATGGGGAAGGGGCGTTCACGCATACCTCCTATAACGATTTTGAGATCGTTTCAGCAAATCTTTTCAACCAGGGCAAACGGAAAGTATCAGACAGGATATTAACTTACGCCTTGTTTATAGACCCTCCCCTGGGGCGGGGCGGTATGACCCTGGCGGCTGCAAAAAGTGCAGGTAAAAATGTAAAAACAGCCGAATACAAAATGGCTCACGTTGCCAGAGCACGCGAAAAAGATTTAAAGGCATGTGCCCGAAAAGCAGATAAAAATTGCGTTTGAAATCATTCTGATTATTACTTACATCATTCACACATATTACGTAATCCTGATAACATGGATTATCAAGAAAAAGAGTGCTGCGATCATCAAAATGGGTGCAATAATCCCCAATAAATTTTAGAATAATATTTGAATAATTCAACATTTCTATGTATCTTTATTTGTTTAATCAAGTGTATACTCCTTAAATTGTGAGTCTTGCAACTCAGTACAATTTTATGGCGGGCATTTAAAATCCAATGAATATATGCTGATTACCTCCACAGCCAAGATGAAACTATACATCAAATATATGGTTAGCCTCCGCTGCAAGATAATGGTGAGGGAAGAGCTCAAGAAATTGGGCATAAACTATGTAGTGGTTGATCTGGGTGTGGTTGAATTATTGGAAGATATTTCGCAGCAGCAACGCGAACAGTTCAGTAAAAACCTGCTTAAATTGGGTTTGGAATTACTTGATGATAAAAAAAGCATCCTTGTTGAGAGAGTAAAGAATGTGATTATAGAAATGATCCATTACTCCGATGAGCTGCCCAAGATAAACTATTCCGACTACATTTGCGAAAAGCTTGGATACAATTACACTTACCTGTCGAACCTCTTCACCGAAGTGAAGGGTATCACTCTACAGCAATACATCATCCTGCACAGGATTGAAAAAGCAAAAGAACTACTGCTTTACGATGAACTTAACATATCCGAAATATCATACCGGCTTCAGTATAGCAGTGTTGCACATTTTTCAAATCAGTTCAGGAAAATAACCGGTCTTAACCCTTCCTACTATAAAAAGTTGAAAGAAAAGCGAAAAGGCAACCTTGAGGATCTGTAATCGCATTTTTTCACTTTCATTATGCTTTAATCCAACCCACAAAACCCTTAAATAAGTACAAACCACATTTGGTCCGACAAGGGTATCTGTGATAAATGCAACTCTTTAAATTATTTATATAACAGTATTTTATGATTATAGGTATAATTTTGTAAAAGCAAAAAGCATAGAATCGCACCTGGCCGGTACAGGAAAACAATCCGGACCATACCGTAAGATAAAATTGTTACGCTTGCATAAGGCAGACTGGTTTCTGGAAAGGAAATTATTTCAGTTTCAATTTACTTCAAATAAATCCAGAAAAATGAAAGATCTTGAATTAGAAAAAGGGAAAATGTCAATTATTGTCGAGATCATTGAGTATGTACCAAACTCAGTGGTTGTTAAAACAATAATTAAGAAAACAACCGGTAAAATAAGCGCGGTTTCATTTGATTCGGGCGAAACCCTTACCGACAGGTTATCGCGCTTCGACAACTTCCTTCAAATAATCGACGGAAAAGCAGAAATAATAATCAATGGAAACTCTATTCAACTCGAAACGGGTCAATCCATCATTATTCCGGCCCATACCCATAATACAATAAAGGCAAATATTCGATTTAAGATGTTATCGACAATTATAAAAAGTGGATACGACGAGGTGGAAATATGACACAACTTAAAAACAATTAAAAATGAAAAAAGCAGGAATTATCATCGCTGTTATCGGGTTATTAATTTTCCTTATTACCGGCTTCAGATTTATTACAAAAGAAAAGGTTGTAGATATAGGTAATCTGGAGATCACCAGAGACAAGACCCACTCATTAACCTGGCCCCCTATTGCTGGCGTTGTTGTTATGGCCATAGGTGGGGGAATATTCTTATTAGGGCTGAAAAAGAAATAAATTATCAAGGCGTGTTTTTCTCAACCAATAGAAGCAGGGCTATAAACACTTATAATATTCAATAAACAGTCTTGTTCATAGCCTTAGCGCGGAGGTGTTCTTTGTTTTTCTTCAAAATATGTGAAAGATGTAAGATATTTATAAAGTTGTGTAACACATTCTATTGATTATGAGCCCACCTTTGTATTAACATATAATTCACACACAAAAACAAAAAAATCATGGGAAATCTACTTTACATAATAGCTGTCGTCCTAGTCATCTTATGGGCAGTGGGGTTTTTAGGATATCAAGCCGGTGGCATTATTCACGTATTACTTGTCATTGCGCTTATCGCTGTATTATTCAGGGTTATTCAGGGCAGAAGAAATACTTAGCATTTTTTACTCTTATAAAACAAATTGGCAAGATAAATAAATTTAATACTCTGAACCATGTCACACGAGAGAGAAGGAAAAGAAAAATCGGGTAAGAAGGCTGCAACCAAAAACCTGAAAGAAAAACGTGCTGCCAAGGCAGCAAAACGCGAAGAGAAAGCATCAGGGGGTTCCATTGTCATTAACCCGTTAACTAAACCAAAAAGGTAATAACGGCCTGCAAATGCAACCCAGTCGATTTATGACCCTCCCCGGCATAAATTATGAAATTTCTTTATCCTCCGGGCGGTTCCGCCTGACATGATGGCCCTTCAGCGAAAGACAAAGTATACGAAAACCTTATTATACAAGGACTCCCTGCGCGCAGAACCCAGACCATCATGCTGCAAAAATTCCATACCTGCATAACTAAATACAGAAGAGGCATCATCAGCTTATCAGGGGCCTACATCCCGACCAAATACTTTTTATGGCACAAACAACCTTAAATACCCAGGCTTATATTGATGGCAAATGCCGGGAAAAGAACCACATGAATTTAATAGAGGCTCACAATTATGAAGAATGCCGACAAAACAAAAAAAGAACTATTAAAAGAGCTGCAGGAACTAAAACAAAAGAATAGTTCGTTAAAAGAATTGCCTGCAGACATCTCCAAAATTAAGAAAGTGGAAGAGGATTTGCGTGCCTCGGAAATCCGCTATCGCAGGCTTTTCGAATCTGCAAAAGATGGCATTATTATCCTGGATGCAGATACTGGTAAAATTGTTGACGTGAATCCTTTTTTAATTGACCTGTTGGGCTACTCTTATGAACAATTCGTTGAAAAAGCCATTTGGGAAATAGGTGCTTTTAAAGATATCATTTCCAATTATGATAAATTTTTAGAGCTGCAACAAAAGGAATATGTCCGTTACCATGATTTACCCCTTGCAACCTATACCGGCCATATTATACATGTGGAATTTGTCAGCAATGTGTACCAGGCCAATGGTAAAAACGTAATCCAGTGTAACATTCGTGATATTTCAGAGCGAATTGAAATTGAAAAGGAGTTAATAAAAGCAAAAGAAAAGGCCGAAAACAGCGACCGTCTTAAATCCGTTTTTCTTACCAATATGAGTCATGAGATACGTACACCCATGAACGGCATTCTTGGATTTACTGAACTCTTAAAAGAACCGACCTTAAAAAATGAAGACATTCAGGACTATATTGAAATCATCCAGATCAGTGGCAAACGTATGCTCAATACCATTAATAATATAGTTGATATTTCGAAAATTGAATCGGGACTAATACAGGTTAATTATTACGATACTGATATGAATGAGAAAATGGATTTCATTTATCATTTCTTTAAATCGGAAGTTGAGTATAAAGGCCTGGAGTTTTCTATGAACAACAATTTATCACCCAAAGAATCTATTATTAAAACAGACAATGAAAAGGTATATGGAATATTGTCAAATCTCATTAAAAACGCAATTAAGTTCACAGATGAAGGCTCAATTAAATTTGGCTATAATAAAAAGGGCGAATTTCTCGAGTTCTTTGTACAAGACACAGGGCCAGGCATTCCTGAAATTCAGAAGGAACTTATTTTTGAAAGATTCAGGCAGGGAAGTGAATCGCTCAGCCGGGCTTATGAAGGCAGTGGTTTGGGTTTATCAATAGCTAAAAGTTATGTAGAAATGCTCGGCGGGAAGATATGGCTGGAAAGCCAGGAAGGCAAAGGCACAACATTTTATTTCACTATTCCTTACCTTGATGCGTCGAATGAGAAAACAAAAATAACAAATGCTGATCCCACAGGTGTTGATCAAACTCAGCTAAAAAATCTGAAGGTTTTAATTGTCGAAGATGATGAAATATCCTATTCGCTTCTGAAGAGAATGATTCAAAATATCAGTAAAGAAATTTTATATGCGATGACAGGTGCGGAGGCCATTGAGATTTGCCGGAACAATCCCGACCTGGATCTGGTTTTGATGGACATCAGAATGCCGGTTATGGATGGGAGTGAAGCCACACGCACTATCAGGCAGTTTAACAAAGATGTAATCATCATAGCCCAAAGTGCATATGCATTCTCAAGAGACAAAGAAACTGCTATTAAAGCCGGATGCAACGATCATATTCCAAAACCAATTAACAGAAACCGGCTTTATGAGTTAATAGAAAAACATTGTAAGAAAACCAGCAATGAATAAGAATGGGCTCATAGCCAGGATAAAAGAATTAGAACTCGAATTGAGTGATCTAAAATCGGGCAATAATGCAAAAAAGGAAGCTGTCGGTCAAAAGCTGCAGGAGGAAGTTTCCCATGCAAGTATAGAAAAATTCAGGGTAACTATTGAAAATTCCGCAGATGCTATTTTCATATCCGATCAACATGGCAAGTATACATATACCAATAAGGCAGCTACGCTTATGCTTGGGTTTTCATCAGAAGAAATGAAAAGCAAAACAATTGCCGACCTCTCACCACCCGACAGAGTAGAGGAATATTTTGGATATTTTAATCAGGCTCTGAGTTCCGGTAAGGTTTTTGCTGAAATTGAACTGTTAAAAAAAGACGGCAATTACATCCCTACCGACTTAAATGTTGTTTTATTACCCGATGGCTCTATATATGGAAGTTGCAGAGATATTTCCGTTCGCAGGAAAGCATTGAAGGATTTAGCAGAATCATCTCAGTTTAATTCACAAATCATTAATTGTGTGGATTTGGGTGTTGTGGTTTACGACAGTAATCTGCGTTTTACCGCATGGAATGCATTTATGGAGAAATTTACGGGATTTCACGCTTCGCAGGTATTGGGCAAATATGCCATTGAAGTATTCCCTGTGCTGGAAGAGTCGGGCATTATGAAAGATCTCCAAAAAAGCTTAAACGGCGAGATCACCAGTGCTATCGATTTCGCCGCAAATTTCCCCGATTCTGAAAACCCTGTGTGGTTATCCGTAAAAAACATGCCCTTTCTTAATATAAATGGTGAAATTATCGGGGTTATTGGAACTATTTATGATTTAACTGAGCGAAAGTTGCTGGAAGAAAGCCTGACAAGCATGAATGAACGCTTCGTTTTGGCAACAACTGCGGCGAATATCAGTGTGTGGGAGCATGATCTTAATACAGACATCATTCAAATAGATGAAAATTTTCATACGATATATGGGATCACTAAAGAAAATGATCAAATCGAACTTGAACAGTTTAATAAATTTCTTCACTCCGATGACCGGGATATCATAAAGATCAGCATTGAAGCAGCAATAGATTCGTGTAACAGCATAAACTTCGAATTCAGAATTAAAACACACGATGGCAAAATCCGAAATATCAGTGCCTATGGTAAAATAGTTAAGGATTCAAATGATAATCCTGTTAAATTTTTTGGTGTAAATATTGATATAACTGATTTCAGGAACGCCGAACTGGCTATACGTGAAAATGAAGAATTATTGCTTCAGCTTAATGCCGATAAAGACCGTTTTTTAACTATTCTGTCACACGATTTAAGAAGTCCGTTTAATAACCTGCTTGGTCTGTCGGATATTTTGACGGAAAATATCCGGCAACTCCGGATCGACGAAATTGAAAAACTCGCAAGCCAAATTAAAACAACGGCGCAAAGCACTTTTAATTTACTTGAAGACATATTGATGTGGGCAAGAACCCAGCAAGACATGATCCCTTTCAATCCTCGATTAATACCTTTTAAGGATATTGTGATAAGCATTCTTGAACCGCTTAATCCACTTGCAAATGCAAAAAATCTCACCATTAATTTTTCGTCACCTGATGAAATAAATATGTTCGTGGACATTGATATGATAAAAACGGTATTAAGAAATCTTGTATCGAATGCGATTAAGTATACCAACATTGGAGGCGAAATAAATATCACTGCCAGGGAAAATTCCGAAAATATTACAATATCAGTCCTGGATAATGGTGTTGGAATAACCCATGGTGATTTAACGAAGCTGTTCAATATAACTGAAGTTATTTCAACAAAAGGGACAGCAAATGAAACAGGATCGGGTTTAGGGTTATTACTTTGCAAAGAATTCGTGGAAAAACACGGAGGCAAAATCCTGGTTGAAAGTGAGGTTGGGAAAGGGAGTGATTTTAAATTTACTTTGCCAAAACATGCCCAACAGGCCCGCCGGAATTAATTGCAAAAAAAGCAGACCTCACGCAGCCGGGCACACCCTGCTCACAAATCCACAAAATTTCCATATCTTTAGTGTGATATAAACTTTGAGGCCGGCAATGCACTTGCAGGCAGATAATGATATGGCATTAAATAAAAAGCATGGAAACAATAAGAAATTTTTTGGAATACACCCTTATCCGTTTAGGAGAATATAATGTTTGGACCTGCATCTGAAATCAAATTATACTGATAACAG
>JAVVEM010000024.1:0-52726 GCA_032250805.1 Bacteroidales bacterium | reverse complement strand
TGCGCTCCATAAAAATATAGGGAGCCATGTTGGGATTCCATTTTCTTTTCAGGTGGCCAAAGTGCACACCTGCATCTAACAATTCTTCAAAATTTGTTCTTGCCATTTTTCTTTTATTATCGTTTACATTCTTTAAAAGCAATCGCCAGGTAGCATTAATTTGAATGGTCCTGGCAATTTAGATACTAAACACGATCCGGTAACAGGTAAAATATTAACGTTTACTGAACTGGAATTTCTTGCGTGCTTTCTTCTGGCCGGGTTTCTTACGCTCAACCATTCGAGGATCCCTGCGAAGGAGTCCGTTGGATTTCAGTACCCCCCTGTATTCGGGGTCGATCTTGATCAGTGCCCTGGCAATGGCGAGGCTGAGTGCCTCCGCCTGTCCGGTGATGCCACCGCCGTCGAGGTTCACTTTGAGGTCGTACTTTGAATCGGTACCGGTAAGTATGAAAGGTTGCTTTACAACATACTGCAGGATAGATGTAGAGAAATAATCGCTCAGATCCCTGTTGTTAATGGTGATCTCACCCTTACCATCCTGAAGATAAACCCTGGCAATAGCTTTTTTCCTTCTGCCTAAAGCATTAATAACGTCCATGATTATTTTTTTGTATAAATTTTATATTCTTTGGGTTGTTGCGCTTGCTGTTTATGTTCGGGACCGACATAAACGTGGAGGTTCCTGAACAAGTCACTGCCCAGCCTGTTTTTAGGAAGCATTCCCTTAACAGCATGCTCGATAAGCCTTTCAGGAAATTTAGTCAACACTTCCCTGGCGGTCCTGCTGCGCTGGCCACCGGGGTAACCTGAATGACGAATAAAGATCTTATCGTCCATCTTGTTGCCTGTGAGTTTTACCTTTTCAGCATTGATGATCACAATATTATCGCCACAATCAACATGTGGAGTGAATTCAGGTTTGTGTTTTCCACGTAATAATTTTGCAACTTCCGATGCCAGGCGTCCGAGTACCATTCCCTCAGCATCGATCAACAGCCATTCTTTATTAACTGTTTCCTTGTTTGCGCTAACTGTTCTATAACTTAATGTATCCATTATAATCCTAAATTTTCATCATCAGAAACTTCCATCCCTTAAAAAGGGGGTGCAAAGATAGAACGAAGTTTTCTGATAACCAAACTTTATAAACAATAATTTGTTCACAATATGCCTCTGTATACTGCCAATCCATTCCATTCACGACCGGGGTGCAATACCAGGCAGAAATACTTATCGCAGAAACTTACCTGATAACAATGAATCTGTTTACAGCCAATAACTGCCCGTTATTGTATACCCTGAGGATATATATTCCCGGCAGATAGGCTGATGTATTTAAAATAATCACGCCGTTTCCCTGAACAATCTTCAACACTTCCATCGTTCGGCCATATATGTCGCAAATATCCATTTCCAGCCCCGACTGTGCTCTGCTAATCTCATATTTTATGCTAAGCAGTTGTGATACCGGGTTGGGGTACAACAATATTTTTGCATCGCCGGTAGCGTTTTCGTATATCCCCACACAACTAAATGCCTTGACAATGAATGCCTCTGACCAGGCTGAATGACCGCATTCATTCAATGCACGTACAATAATGCTTGCTTCTCCTTCCCAGTTCCTGTTCCAGTGCAGCACGGCTTCCAGGCTGTCGCCGGCGATATTGCCTGCTTCGTCCGGAAATAGTTTCCACTCATAATCCAGGGCCCCCGTTACCGCTTCTGCAACGATAAAATAAGAAAGGGTGTCGGTTGTTGTACAGAGACTGTCAGGCCCCGATATAACCGCCGGTGTTTCCGGACTGTCGGTGTAGCTGATATTTATGGATGATGCTTCACCCTGGCCGCATTCATTCATTGGCGTAACGCCGACCAGAGCTGTAGTAGCAGGGGGTGTACCCGAAAAGCTCAGAAGTATGGAAGTGCTGTCGCTGTTACCAAAAACACCTTCATCCAACACCCATTCATAGTGTGTGGCATTGGCAACAGGATCAATCCTGAACAGGATATTTTCTGCTCCCTTGCATACGTTGGGTGGTCCAATTACCGGGCCTGCATCATCAGGCAGCGGGTTTACGTTCACGCCTGTGCTATCGGTTGCAATATCGCCACCATCGGCCAGTTCAACAAAATATGTTGTTGATACCTCCGGGTTTACAATTGGATTGGCAACAGAGGAGCTGAGCCCTGAGGGATCAGAACTCCAGGAATAGGAATAATTGCCTGAACCACCGCTTCCAAGGGCAAGCAACTGGCTGGCAGCACCCGGACAAACAAGTTCGGGATCGGCAGAGGCAGTCACACTGAGCGGACCACCTGTTACGGTGATGATCACCTGGTCAGTGGCCGTACAACCGCTTAACTCATCAGTTACGGTAAGGATGAATTGTATACTTGATTCGAGGGCAATTGTATGCGGGTCTTCACTTGTGGGGTCAACAAGCAGATCATCAGGCATCCAGTAATATGACCAGGTCCCTGATCCGCCCGAAGCGCTGCCCTCAAGCTGTGTTGCAGTCTGGTATTCGATCACCTGGTCATCGCCGGCATCGGCCACAGGAGGCATTTGTATGAGAATGCCGAGGGTGTCAGACGCCGGTCCTGCACCGCAGGTATTCTGAGCCGTTACAATAATGCCGGCCGGCCCGGTAAAGTTATCGTCCCAGTTAACCTGTGCCTGCAGTCCGTTGCCCGATATTGTTCCGGCTGTGGAGGGGATCAGCTCCCACAGGTATGATAAGGCATACTGGGCCCCGGTGGTGGTGTAGCTTTCAGTAAAGGGGTTCTGGCAAAGTGCGGAGGGACCATCGGGGGTTCCGGGCTTTTCCGGCAGCGGGCGAACCATAACGTCCAATGCATCGGAATTTGGGCCCGTGCCACAGATGTTCACCCCCTGAACAAAAATATAAGCATTTCCATGAAAAGCGGGATCCCAGAAGATCTCAGCCTGTGTTCCGGTTCCGGTGAAATCGCCCGCTTCCGGGGGTTCGACAGTCCACTTATAGCTGCTGGCTCCCGGAATAGCAATTGTAGAATAGACTGAGCTCGGTGTCGCCTGACAAATGTTGTCGTCGCCACTAACATTTCCACTTGAGGCTACGGGATCAACAACAATGATATCGTGCACAACAGGATCGGAGCTCATCCCGTTCTCGATTACCGTAAGGCTAACGGTCTTTGTACCGCTATTGTCCCACGACAGGATATATGGACCCTGCCCTGAGCCTGAAAATATGATGCCCCCGTCGAAATCCCAGATATACTGTGCAGCGGGTGAAGCATTACCGGTATAGCTAATGGTGGTAAAATAATTTTTGCACACCGAATCTTCGAGAATAAAACTTGCTGTGGGTGCAAATACGATGAAGATATCCGATGAAAATTCAGATCCCGCGTAAGTATGGTCAATCGCCTGCACGGAGGCATAATATTCGCCAAAGTCTATGCTTCTGAGCAAAACTTCTGTATCCGCCCCGGCATTTCCATGGGCAACAATTCGCCTGAAACCATTGCCAAGGCTGGCAAGAGCAGAAAATACATCCATATTTCCAGTCTGCGTGCCTATGCGAAGATTATAATTCAGTCCACCCTGGGGCGAGGTATTGGCCGTTGATGCGTCCCAATAAAAGTGCAGATCACTCCCGATGATGTCGCAGTTCAGATTGGCCGGTGCATTGGCAGGGATATTCACGCTGGTGGCTTCGTTTCTGAAGAGCAGGGAATTTTTTCCGCTGCTAATGGGCGTAACAAAAGCTCCCGTAAGCAGGAGGTCAAGATCGGTATCATTATCGAAATCCCCCAAAGCAATATGGTTCTTTGCAGGAATATCAAGTTCAACGATTTGTTCCTGGAACTGGTCATTGCCGGTATTTTGATAAATGATCATGAAGGGATCATCGGGTGGTGGAGGCGGTGTTCCGCCAACGTAATGCCTTCCGGCGACAAGCAGATCGAGGGTGCCGTCATTGTTTACATCGCCCCACAGGGCCGAGCCTCCCGATATGCCTTCAAAAGATCCGGGAAGTGATGTGAATGACTGGCCGGCATTGTTTTTATATATAATCGTATGCGAAAGATTATTGTTGTCCGATCCATTGATGACCAGGTCGGCATAGCCATCGTTGTTATAATCGCCCCAGTTCATCATCCCTCCCCACAGGCTTTGCAAAGCGGCATTCATCTGAGTAAAATCACCATCAGTATTCAGGTAAATGATGGTAACGGCCTGGCCGAGGCTGTCTTTGCCGCAGATGCCAAAATCCACCTTACCGTCATTATTGATATCATTCCAGGCGAGGCTGCCATCAGAAAGCCCGGCAAATGTCATGCCTGCGTCGATGAATGATGATCCTTCAACATTTTTATAGAGCAATGTTACCGGAAAGCCGGCATTGTTCATTCCCGAAATAAGCAAATCGGGATAAGCATCATTATCGAAGTCGGCCCAGGCAAGACTTCCCCCGGCGAGCCCGGGGAGTCCGGCACTGATATCAGTAAAGACAAATCCTCCATCATTACTGTATATCTTGCTTATATTGGTGTTTCCATCATTTCCCATGAGGACAAGGTCGGCATCACTGTCATTATCCATGTCGGCAAAGGAACATGATGCAGAACTCAGCCCGACAATCGACGGATAAACTTCGACAAAAACCCCTCCCCCCTCATTGCGGTACATATGGGAGGCCGGCGACCCGCTTTCATCAATTCCGGAGATAAATACATCAAGGTCGCCGTCAAGATCAAGATCGGCAAAGGCTGCAGCAGGGTCAAGGCATTTATGAAATCCCGGATCCACTGCTGTAAAAGATTGCCCCCGGGCAGGTGGCGGCACTGTACTGATCAGGAAGAGAAAAATAAAGCCTGCAAAAAAATATAATGAATTTATCCGCATGAAGAATATTATATAAATCAATTTCGTTAAAAATGATGACACGCAAAGATAACAATTGTGTTCCAATTAAGTATCATATATTCAATATACAATAATACTACACAGTATTGCCGAATTTCCTTTCCACTCATATTGGAGAGAAATAACAGCATCGTGGAAAATTAGTATTTTCGCAAGCAAATAAAAAGATAATGTCGATCATCACCAAAGAAATTACCAAGGTATACGGTAAGCAAAAGGCCCTTGATGCCGTATCGCTGGAGATCAGCCCCGGAGAGGTTGTTGGATTGCTTGGACCCAATGGAGCGGGAAAATCAACCATGATGAAGATCCTTACCTGTTTCCTCCCTCCTACTTCGGGCACAGCAAGCGTTGATGGATTTGATATTTTTGAACAGCAGCTGGAAATAAAAAAACGGGTAGGATACCTGCCCGAGAACAATCCCTTATACCTCGATATGTACGTAAGGGAGTATTTGTATTTCCTTGCGGGCATACACAAACTGGGCAAAATGCGCAAAGCCAGGGTGAATGAGATTATTGACATTACCGGACTCGGGATTGAGCAAAACAAAAAGATCGGCGCCCTGTCGAAAGGCTTCCGGCAACGGGTAGGTCTTGCCCAGGCCTTGCTGCACGATCCATCGGTGCTGATCCTCGATGAGCCCACTTCGGGGCTCGACCCCAACCAGCTAATGGAGATCAGGTCGCTCATCAAGCAAATCGGCAAAGAAAAAACCATTTTGCTGTCGACACATATCATGCAGGAAGTTGAAGCCATTTGCGACAGGGCGGTGATCATCCACCTGGGAAAAATCGTTGCCGACGATTCCACGGCAAATCTCTCTATGCAAACTGCCGGAAAGGATATTATCCATATCGAATTCAGCACTGCGATCGACAAGGAAAAACTAAAAAATATTAAAGGGGTTACAAGGGTTAAACATATCGAAAAGAATATCTGGGAAATCGAAGCAACACAGGATAAGGATATCAGGGAAGTCATTTTTAAGTTCGCAGTAAAAAACAAAACATCAGTACTTTCGCTAAACCGCGAACGGCAAAGCCTTGAAGAGGTTTTTCAAAATCTTACCGCTCCAACTCAGCCACAATAAGAAATACATTTATTACCTTTGCGCATCATTTTCATCAAACCGCCACCAGTTTTTAGCGGTTTACAAAGGTTAATCTTATACCTAACTATAATATAACAATAATCGTTATGGGATATTTATTCACTTCAGAATCAGTGTCGGAGGGTCATCCCGACAAGGTTGCAGATCAAATTTCGGATGCCTTGCTTGATGAATTCCTTCGTCACGACCCCAACTCAAAAGTTGCCTGCGAAACACTTGTAACCACCGGGCTGGCCGTTTGTGCGGGCGAGGTTAGAACCAGGGGCTGGGTAAATGTTGATGATGTTGCACGCCAGACGATCCGGGAGATCGGATATACCAAATCAGCTTATAAGTTTGACGGGGATTCATGTGGGGTGATCTCAACGATCCATGAACAGTCGGGCGATATTAATATGGGCGTAAGCCGCGAAAAAGAGGAAGACCAGGGTGCCGGCGACCAGGGAATGATGTTTGGCTATGCCTGTCGCGAAATGGATAATTATATGCCCATGCCGATCGAGCTGGCCCATATTTTCCTGCAGGAACTTGCCGCAATACGGAAAGAGGGAAAGGAAATGACCTATTTACGGCCCGACTCCAAGTCGCAAATAACCATCGAATACGACGACAACCACCAGGCACAACGCATCGATACCATTGTGATCTCAACTCAGCACGACGATTTTGATGATGACGACAAACGTATGCTTCGCAGGATAGAGGAAGATGTAAGGAACATACTCATACCCAGGGTTAAGAACAGCAAAGACGTTCCTGAGAAAGTTAAAAAGCTTTTCAAAGGCGACTTCAGGCTGTATGTTAATCCAACAGGAAAGTTTGTTATCGGTGGCCCTCACGGCGATACCGGTCTTACGGGCCGGAAGATCATCGTCGACACTTATGGAGGCAAGGGAGCACACGGCGGTGGCGCCTTCTCAGGCAAGGATGCCTCTAAGGTTGACCGTTCAGCCGCTTATGCCACCCGTCATATTGCAAAGAACCTTGTGGCTGCCGGCGTTGCCGATGAAGCTATGATACAGGTAGCCTATGCCATAGGCCGTAAAGATCACGTAGGCCTGTTCGTAAACACCTTTGGTACCGCAAAGGTTAAAAATGCCGATGGCAGCATTTTGCCTGACGGAGAAATTGCAAAAATGCTGGATAACATCTTCGACCTCACCCCGCACGGGATCATCAAACGCTTCGGCCTTCGCAATCCCATATTTAAAAAAACAGCCTCATACGGCCACTTTGGCAGGGAGCCCTTCGATGAAGAAGTAGAAGTTTATTACGACCCTTCCAGGCCTGGAAACTATGTAAATGGCAACCTTCAGAAATATAAGGTAAAAGTCAGCTTCTTTGCATGGGAAAAGGAAGACTACATCGACAAGATCAGGGAAGCCTTTAGGATGTAGATCCCCTATGCAGTATACAGTATACGATATCTGGTATTTAGTATCAGGTACCATGTACCCAAAAGTCGTGTGCTCGTGCCGTCTGAAAAACCGTTTCCCTACCTCCCCATTCTGATTTCTGATACAGTAGGGCCCGGGGAAATTCTAAAAAGCGAAAACAATGTATTTGAGAGAACCGCTCGACTTCGCTCGCGGTGACAACTCAAAATCATAAAAATAAGAATAAGGGCGCGGCGCACAATAACTAATTTCTTTGGAGCGCCGCGCCCTTATTACATTTCCCACGGATATCGTTGTCATCGCGAGCGAAGCCGAGCGGCATTTAACCACCGAGTCCTCGGGGCAGGCACTGAAACCATGAAACCATTTGAACCCAGCATCCAGAATCCATGAGAGACAAGTGAACTAAAGTGAACTAAGGTGAGCTAAAGTGAACTAACGTTGACATTAACCATGAAACCCTGAATCACTGAAACACTGAATCACTGAAACACTGAAACCATGAAACCCCCGAGGTTTCGGGGCAGGCATTTAACCATCCCGATAAACCGGGATTATTGTACCAGTACTTTTTGCGTACGTGCGATAGTATTATCAAGTTTCAGCGTGGCAAAATAAATGCCTTCCCCGAAATTTGATACATCGATCTTTGAGGTTCCATCATTCCCCTGAAGACTTGTTTGATAAACCACTGCTCCCAGAAGGTTGGTAACAATGATCTCAGCCCTATTGATCTCATTCGGAATATCATAATCGAAAGAAACGAAGTTAACGGCCGGGTTCGGGTATGCAGCAGAAAAAGTTGTGTTGGCAAGTATTTCTTCGCTCAGGCCCAGACCGGTGTCGAAGTTGAACATCATGACCGCATAGGCTGTTGGCTGCAACGGATTCATGAAGGCATACACGATCTGTCCGGGATCTTCGCTGCCATTGGCATTATAATGGCAAACGAATGATTCGTCGGCAATACCGGCATTTATGGTAACAATTGCCGAAGTATCAACAGTTGCAGGATAAGTAATACCACCAAACTCAAAGAAATTCTCTGATCCCTCAGGAACAAGTTCAACACCCTTAAGCACGATAAGGTTCAGCGGATCAGAACTGTGGTTTTCAACTTTGACCATACCTGTGATCTCATCCTCTGGCGAACCGCTGAGCAACCTGATATGCTCTGAGATTGCCGTACCTGCTTCGCTGCTGATAACAAATACAGTGTTGTAATGAACTATTACCGACGAAAAATTCGAAGGATTGTTAACATCATAAAAGGTATACTTAATAATCGATACGCCTTCGGTGCCGCCGGGCTGGTAGTGACCAGAAAATTCATCGGTCGACTCACCCGGAGCAAGTGTCATTGATAATCCTGAGGTATCCTGCCCGGGCGCAAAACACAGTCCGCCCCAGCAAAACTGATTAACAGTATTGGGTACAACTGATAGCTCCTGGCGCGCAACATTAATTGTTACAGCATCGGTTGCCATATTTTGAACGGTGATATGGCTTACAACCTCAGTATCGCCGGGAGCTCCGTTAAATGTAATTGAGGGAGAATAGCTTGTTGGCCCGAATTCCCAGGTCGTAAGGATCGACTGTGAAAATACAACTGAAGCCACAAACATCACTGATAAAAAGAGTACAAGTTTTTTCATATGCTTTACAGTTTATATAATTAGTTCATCAAAAATATATACTGCAAAAATAAGAATATTTTTGCAGCAGCGACAGTATAAAACAACGATTATAAACAAATATCTAAATACAAATAGGTGATTTTAATTGCACAAGCTTAATAAATGATTATTTTTGTCGTGTATCGAATTCATAAATAAAACAAATAAACATAACAAAATGAAAAGAACATTTACTACACTTCTATTATTGCTTTTTGCGCTAAGTATGGCGATTGCGCAACAAATTGCCCGCGACAAGGTTGTTGTGGAGATCGGTACCGGCACATGGTGCGTATATTGCCCGGGAGCAGCCATGGGAGCTGACGAACTGGTAGCCAACGGCCACGACGTTGCCATTATAGAAAATCACAATGGCGATGCCTACACCAATGCTGCATCCAATGCCAGAAACTCCTATTATAACATCAGCGGTTATCCGACGGCTGTTTTCGATGGTGGCAGTGCAGTAGTGGGAGGCAGCAATTCTACCAGCATGTATCCCAATTATCTGCCGGTGTATAACCAAAAAATTGCGATTCCCGCTTCTTTCTCGATTGATATCCAGGGATCATCATCAGGCCTGATCGACTTCAATGTTGATGTAACCATTGAAATGGTCGAAGCCTATTCGGGTTCCGATATCCGTCTGCACTGTGCAGTTACCGAATCAGAGATCCCGGAATACTGGCAGGGCCAGTCGGAGCTGAATTTTGTTCAACGCATGATGCTGCCCACGCACAATGGCATACAGCTCGACTTTTCGGGCGGCAATATTATAGAACAGAGTTATTCTTTCAGCCTCGACCCGAGCTGGGTGGCAGAACATTGCGAGATTGTGATCTTCCTGCAGGAGCATGGTAGCAAAACCATATTGAATGGCAGTAAGCGTGAGCTTATTGAAATGGGCAACGTAAACAACTACGATGCTTCTATTTCCAACCTTTCAAATCTGCCGGTAAACTCCTGTGCAGGAATATTTGAGCCAAAATTCACCCTGCGTAACAATGGCAATGAAGACCTGAACTCGATCACCTTTCAGTATCAGGTAAACGGTGGAGCGCTGAGCACCTACAACTGGACAGGAAATCTTGCATTTCTTGCAGAAGAAGAGGTTTCGTTACCAGCTATTTTATTTAATGCAGAAGAGGAAAACATCCTTCATATTTATTCTGAAAATCCAAATGGTAACCCCGACCAGTATCCGCTCAACGACACCATCGCACATAGCGTGCCGGGTGCCGACATCGTCCCATCAACCGTTGGGCTGATCCTGCGCACCGATGCCAATCCGGGCGAGACAAGCTGGGAGATACTCGACTCTGAAGGAACAGTTGTTGCTTCGGGCGGGCCCTACACCCAATCAGGCCAGACCATCAACGAAACTTTCGAACTTGATGACCTTTCATGTTATCAGTTCAAATTTTATGATGCCGGAGGCGACGGGCTCGAATCACCTGGATTCTTTGCGCTGTATCACGGATCGAACAGTTATATCATCCAGGGGATAGGTGATTTTGGTTCACTTCGCGCCACAGACTTCAGTACCGATGACGAAACAGGTGTTGAAGAGATCATTGTTGACGCAACAGTGAAGGTTTATCCCAATCCTTTCAGCAACTACACCAATATTGCAATAAATACCAATGAGGTCAGCCATATCAGGGTGAATATGTTCAACATCCTTGGTGAGCTTGTTTACCAGTCGGATGAAGGCATGCTGGGTGCCGGCGAACAATTGATCAGGGTAAACAGCAACAACCTCCGCAATGGTGTATATTTTATGCAACTCCTGATAAACGAAGAAGTTTATACAGAACGGGTAACGATAACGCGCTAAGCAATTTTAAAGCACTTTATCTGTAAGGATGATAAAAAATCACTCTTTACTCAAATATCTTTGTCATTTCAAGCAGCAATGAATCCATTGAAGATTCATTGCTGATGCCAATACTAGCAGGCCAGTTGCCGTACATGGCATTGGGGAGGATGATGAAGCGGCTGCCGAATTCTTTCATGAAAGCGTCAACTTGTTTCGTGCGTTCATCGCATTGCTCTGCATCGGAATAAAAATCTCCCAGGTTATCACCTATCAGGAGAACGATCTCATATCCGCCGGCCGTAATTGCATCCCTTCTTGCTTGCTTATCGGAAGGATGGGGGTTTTTGTCAGAACGTTCCAGTCTTAACAGGATGTTATTTTCGCCAAGTTGAGGAAATCCCATGCCGGCAAGGTTCTTCATTGTCCCCAGCCTGGTATATTTATCCTTCCGGTTGGAAACATAAAAAATATGAAAGCCATTTTTATCAGCATATTGTAAAAATGCAAGTGCTCCGGGCACAGGTTTTGCCGCTGCCATGTTGCACCATTCATTCCACATGTAGGGATAGCTGCTGTCTTTAGCGATCATGAGCGCCTGGTGCGGGCTGTTGTCGAGGAGTGTTTCGTCGATATCAACAACAATGCCAAGTTTAGTGGCATCGGGCCGTTCCTCTTTGATCCTGTCGACCCGATCGCTTGCCATATTAAAGGCCTGGTATGCCAGGGCCCTGTATTCGGCGGCATAATGGTTGTAGAGCGTAGCCATGGTTTGCGGATGCGCTGAGATATGTTCTGTTTTTGCAGGTTCTTCCTGCTCAAAAACGCTACATGCGCCCAGCAGCATAATGAAAAGGATAAGATACTTTTTCATGAGTAAATAAGATTATTTGTTACACATCATTCCGGCCGCAGGCTTATCAGGCATTACCAGGCCTCAGCAATGCCTATGGCCCTGCAGGGAATTGATTAATTTTTTCAATATGTGATATCAATTTTTTCTTCGGTGCCTTATCGCAATACAAAAGAAGTTTAAATATCCAAAAGCTTTTCATCCACATTATTCGGGAGTGTTATCCTGAGATTTGGTTCTTCGGCCATGGCCCGCTTAATGGCAAATATGGCTTCATCGTTACGTGCCCAGCTGCGGCGCGCAATGCCGTTGTTCACATCCCAGTACAGCATGCTTTTCAGTCTTCTGCCGGCATCTTCACTGCCATCGAGCACCATCCCGAAGCCGCCATTGATCACTTCGCCCCAGCCAACGCCGCCGCCATTGTGAATCGATACCCAGGTAGCACCCCGGAATCCATCGCCGATAACGTTTTGTATGGCCATGTCGGCTGTAAACTGCGAGCCATCGTAAATATTTGATGTTTCGCGAAACGGCGAATCCGTTCCCGACACATCGTGATGGTCGCGGCCCAGCACCACGGAGGAAGAAACTTCACCACTTTTAATGGCATTGTTAAAAGCTTCCGCTATCCTTGTCCGGCCTTCGCAATCGGCATAAAGAATGCGTGCCTGTGACCCCACTACCAGTTTATTTTTTTCGGCCTGTCGTATCCAGCGCAGGTTATCGCGTATCTGCATGCTGACCCCGGCAGGCGATTCGGCAGCCATCTGCTCAAGGATATCGCCCGCGATGCGGTCGGTGGTTTGTAAATCCTTATGGTCGCCCGAAGTACAGACCCAGCGGAAAGGCCCGAAACCATAATCAAAACACATGGGCCCCATGATATCCTGCACATACGACGGATATTTGAAATCGCCCTCCGCATTAAGTATGTCGGCACCGGCACGCGAAGCTTCGAGCAGGAAAGCATTGCCATAATCAAAGAAATACATTCCGCGTGCAGTCATGGTGTTAATGGCAACCACCTGGCGCTTCAGCGATTCCTGTACTTTCTGCCTGAAGGCCGTGGGGTTTTCGATCATCAGCTTATTTGACTCTTCAAATGTGAGGCCGGCAGGGTAATAACCTCCTGCCCATGGATTATGCAAAGAAGTTTGATCCGAACCCAGGTCAATATGTATATTCCTTTCGGCAAAGGTTTCCCAGAGGTCGACAATATTGCCATGATAAGCGAGCGAGACAGGTTCTTTCATTTCTTTGGCCTCCCTGATCCTGGAAATAAGGGCATCGATATCATCATAAAGTTCATCCACCCAACCTTGCTTATGCCGCTTGATTGCAGCAGCAGGGTTGATCTCAGCGATCACTCCCACGGCGCCGGCAATTACTGCTGCTTTGGCCTGCGCTCCCGACATGCCTCCCAGCCCTGATGAAACGAACACTTTTCCGCCCATACCCTCATCGCCATTCGGTAGTTTACGGCCGGCGTTCAGCACGGTTATAGTAGTGCCATGCACAATACCCTGCGGACCAATATACATATATGAGCCGGCTGTCATCTGCCCATACTGCGATACCCCGAGGGCATTGAATTTTTCCCAGTGGTCGGGGCTGGAATAGTTGGGGATGACCATGCCATTGGTAACAACCACACGTGGAGCATCCTTATGCGAGGGAAACAGGCCCATGGGATGGCCCGAATACATAGCAAGGGTCTGCTCATCGCTCATCTCCGCCAGGTATTTCATACTAAGAAGATACTGTGCCCAGTTCTGAAACACAGCTCCATTTCCGCCATAGGTGATAAGCTCGTGGGGATGCTGGGCCACGGCCGGGTCGAGGTTATTCTGGATCATCAGCATAATGGCTGCAGCCTGCTTCGACCTGGCGGGATATTCGTTGATCGGCCGCGCATACATGTCGTAATCCGGCCTGAAACGATACATATAAATACGTCCGTAACGATCCAGCTCATTGGCAAATTCAGGTGCCAGCACGGCATGGTGCTTAGGATGAAAATAGCGTAAAGCATTCTTCACGGCCAGTTTTTTTTCCTTATCGTTAAGTATTTTCTTTCGCAGCGGAGCATGGCTAACGGAAGGGTCGAGCGGCTTAACAGGGGGCAGACCATCAGGAATACCCTGTAATATTTTTTGTTGAAAATCTGTGTGGTTCATGATAAAGGTGTCTTCAGTTCCATACTAAAAAGGAACAACAAAGATAGGAAGAAGTATTTAGTATCCGGTATCAGGTATCAGGTATCAGGTATCCATGAAGGACAAGTGAGCTAAAGTGAACTAAAGTGAGCTAAAGTTATATCTAACCATTTAACAGTTTAGCCATATAACCATTTAACCCTGAAACCCCCGAGGCTTCGGGGCAGGCACCGAGTTCTCGGGGCCGGCACTGTCCACCTTCGCCTCTTATCATCCGAAGCTTTAGCGCAGGATGAAAGGCTTCGGTGGATGCCAAAACACTGAAGCACTGAATCACTGAAACACTGAAACACTGAATCACTGAAACATGGAAGTTTTTTATTTACAGTTTACATTTTACCTGTTTTCTCCTCCACCAGTTAAAATAAGCTGTCATCCTGACCCCGGGCCCTCGGGGTAAGGACCTCCCGGCCTTGTGCAGTAAATTAGTTTAATGCACCTGCCAGCGTTTTGCAGAACATCCGGCAATCCCTCGACTGCCGCTCGGGATGACAATTCAAGGTATTGCTTAAAGGAATAAGGGCGCGGCGCACAATAACTAATTTCTTTGGAGCGCCGCGCCCTTATTACATTTCCCACGGATATCGTTGTCATCGCGAGCGAAGCCGAGCGGCATTTAACCCCCGAGTTCCCGGGGCAAACACTGAAACCACCGAGTCCTCGGGGCAAGCACTGAAACCCTGAAACCATGGGAAACAAGTGAGCTAAAGTGACTAAGGTGAACTAAAGTTAACTAAAGTTATATCTAACCATTTAACAGTTTAGCCATAAAACCATTTGAACCCAGTCCCTAAAAAATGCAAATCTTTGATTTGCTCTTTTTTCGAGGATCCTCGAAAAACAATGAAATCGAAGATTTCTGGTTTTTCGGGATAACCAGTAACCAGAAACGGCCAGCTTCGACAGTGATCCAGTATCCAGAATCCAGTGATCCAGCATCCAGCATCCAATATCAAGTATCCATCAATAATTTTCCGGCATATTCCGCATAATATTTGAAATAAACTCGCGGGCACGGAAAAGCTGGGCTTTCACTGTACCCAGCGGGAGTTGAAGCTCCTCTGCGATCTCCTCATAGGAATATTCTTTAAAGTATCGCAGCTCGATAAGCTTACGGTAATGCGGCTTTAGCTTTTCAACGATCTCGCGCATCATCCTCACCTTTTCCTTTTTCATTATATTTTCTTCCGGATCGGGTGTATCTGAAGGAATGATCATTGCCAGCTCCTGCCCTTCTTCGCCATCGGAGAGATTGTTCATTGAAAAAGTATGCTTCTTCTTTTTCCGCATGAAGTCGATGCAATTATTGGAAGCAATTTTAAACAACCAGGTGCTGAAGGCATAATCGGGAGTATACTGTTCAAGCTTTTTAAAAGCTTTTCCAAAGGCCTCTATGGTCAGGTCGTCGGCATCGTTGGCATTGTTTGTCATCTTCAGCAACATAAAATAAAGCGAATCCCTGTAATTATGCATCAATGCCGCATACGCCCGCTGGTCACCATCATTAATGGCTGCCTGCACAAGATGATAATCGCGCAATGCTTTATCGGTAAGATTAGGATTTACTTCCATTTATCAGGTTTACTGATTGTATTAACTAAACTCAGTAAAGGGTAAAAAACGACCAGAAAAAGTTCAGCTATAGGCGAAAATACAAATAATTCTTTTTCATTCAAACGCTTCATGCATAATTTAGTAATTAACAAATAACTAACAATTCGCACAAAAAATACCGATAAGGTGATGATCAGGTTATATTTAAGCACAATAAGCAGTACAAACAAGAGCAGAAAAAAAGCCTGGCTGAAGCTCCATAGACCCAAAAGCCATTTAAACTTCCGGCGGTAATAACGCCAGGTGGTAAAGTGCCGCCTTTTTTGTTTCACCCATTCGGCCAGGCTTGTTTTGGGTACCGATTTGGTATGGCTGCCATGTTCGATCTCTATGGCGACATTGTTTTTTGTTGCCACACTGTTAATAAACAGGTCGTCATCGCCCGAGGCCACCGTATAATGTGCCGAGAACCCCTTATTTTTATAAAAGAGTGCTTTTCGGTATGCCATGTTCCGGCCCACGCCCATATATGCTTTGCCTGCCAGAGCAAATGAAAGATAATGAATAGCAGTCCACAGGGTTTCGTGCCGGATGATGAGGTTGATAAGGCCGCCTCGCCTTTCGTAAGCCCCATAGCCAAGCACAATATCCTTTTCGCCCCTGAACCTACCGGCCATATTCCTTATCCACTGCCTGGAGACAGGATGGCAGTCGGCATCGGTAAGCAGGATAATGTCGTATGAGGCTGATTTAATGCCCAGCGAGAGCGGAAATTTTTTGCCGTGAAAAAAGTTCAGGTCCTGGTTCAGGTTAACGATCTTGAGGTTCTTGTGTTCCCGGGCCATATCTTCAAGCAGCTCCAGCGATTCATCCTGCGAATTGTCGTTCACCACTACAATCTCAAATTCAGGATATTCCTGCTCGAACAACAAAGGCAGGTTATGCTTCAGATTATAATATTCATTCCTGGCGCTGATCACCACCGATACGGGCTCACCCGATTCAACCTCCTGCTTTTTCCTGAAAAATGCCAGTTTGCTGAATAACCCCCAGAAATAGATCATCTGAATGATAAAAAGGATAAAATAGATCAGCATCAGCGCCTGCTCAAGCGCAGAGGATGGAAAATAGGGAAACTGGACATCGAAATGCATCATGACGAAAATATTCATTCTTCGTGAATAAAATTTATCTTTGGCTGATTATTTATAAACACAATGAAGTTTATAATTCAGGATACAGACAAGCATACCCATGCCCGGGCAGGGTTGCTGGAAACGGCGCACGGAAAAGTGGAAACGCCCATCTTTATGCCCGTAGGCACCGCAGCAAATGTAAAGGCTGTCCATATGCGTGATTTGCGCGATGACGTAAAAGCACAGATCATCCTGGGCAATACTTACCACCTCTACCTCAGGCCCGGCCTGGACATTATCCGTATGGCGGGAGGTTTGCATAAATTTACCGGGTGGGACAGGCCCATGCTTACCGACAGCGGAGGCTATCAGGTATATTCGTTAACCGGTATCCGCAAACTGAAAGAGGAAGGCGTTACATTTCAATCGCATATTGATGGATCAAGGCATATGTTCACCCCCGAGAATGTGATCGACACACAGCGCATCATCGGTGCCGACATTATTATGGCCTTCGACGAATGCACACCCTACCCCTGCGAATATGACTATGCTAAAAATTCAATGGAGATCACACACAGGTGGTTAAAACGCTGCACAGAGAGATTTGAGAATACACAGCCACACTACGGACATGAACAAACGCTTTTCCCCATCGTTCAGGGGAGCGTATACCGTGATCTGAGAAAGCAGTCGGCCACGGAGATCAGCAGCTTCGGGGCCGATGGCAATGCCATAGGGGGTTTATCGGTTGGTGAACCGCACGAAGTGATGTACGAAATGACAGAACTCATTTGTGGTATACTACCAAAAGATAAGCCCCGTTATCTTATGGGTGTCGGTACGCCGGCAAATATCCTTGAAAGTATCGCCCTGGGTGTCGACATGTTCGATTGTGTTATGCCGACACGTAACGGACGCAATGGCATGATCTTTACCAGGAGGGGATTTATGAATATGCTGAACAACAAATGGAAAGACGATTACAGCATGCTCGATAAGGAAGGCACGTCTTTTGTCGATACACAATATTCCAGGGCCTATGTCAGGCACCTGTTCAGAAGTGGCGAACTGCTGGGAGGAATGATCGCAAGCCTGCACAACCTTTCCTTCTATTTGTGGCTCGTGGGCGAAGCAAGGGAACAGATCAGGGCCGGGACCTTCGGGCTGTGGAAAAATGAGATGGTTAAAAAAGTCAGCACACGACTGTAACACGCAAAGCTGTTTATGAAGATCCTCGACATATACATCATTAAAAAATTCCTCGGAACATTTGTTTATGCCATCTCATTGTTGATCATCATCGTGATCATTTTCGATATCTCGGAAAATATTGATGAATTCCTCGAAAAAGATGCACCCCTGAATGAGATCATCTTCAATTATTACCTGAATTTTATTCCTTATTTCATTAACCTGTTTGTATATCTGTTCACCTTCATTTCGGTAATTTTCTTCACTTCCAAGCTGGCCTCCAACACCGAAATTGTGGCCATGCTCAGCGGTGGCGTAAGTTATTACCGTTTCCTGCGTCCCTATTTTATTTCTGCCATCATTCTTGCGCTTATGTCATTTTACCTGGGCAATTTCCTTATCCCCAAGACCAACATCAAGCGCAGGGAGTTTAAGGATAAGTATATGGAGGACCTGCAGCAGGATAAGGACCGCAACATACACCTGAAGATCGGGAATGAAACCTACTTATACCTCGAGAATTTTAACAGTGCAACAAATACCGGTATCAAATTCAGCCTTGAAGAATTTGAAGGAAATAAACTGGTTTACAAGATGATGGGCGACCGTCTTCGTTGGGACAGTACCGGCCGGCAATGGATCATCGACAACTATAATATCCGCACCATCGATTCCATCAGGGAAACCCTTGTAAAAGGGCGACAACTCGACACTACGCTCAACCTGAAACCTTCCGATCTGTATGTTAAAAAGGAAGACTTTGAAGAAATGAATTACTGGGAATTGCGTGAGCGCATAGAAGAAGAAAAATTAAAGGGCTCGCAGAAGGTTAAGATCTATGAAGTTGAAAAACATAAACGCATCGCAGCCCCATTTGCCACTATTATCCTGACACTGATCGGGGTATCGCTTTCGAGCCGGAAAATGAGAGGGGGCATTGGCATGCATCTTGGCCTGGGCATCGCATTTACATTCACCTACATCTTCTTCATGCAGGTCACCATGGTTTTTGCCACCTATGGCAACTTATCGCCATTTTTCGCAGCATGGATACCAAACCTGGTATTTGCAGGTATAGGCCTGGGGCTTTTATGGACAGCACAAAAATAGATCCGGCACGCTGCCATGGTCAGTCAGCAAGCATTCCACATCATACTTAAAACATTTTTACTGACCAGCCTGTGGCCTTCTAAATGTAAGCCCTCAGCACTACATGCTCATATGAAGGCGCAACCGCATGCGGAAATATTCCAAACACTGCTGAGCCGCTTCCGCTCATAGAGGCATACAGGGCACCATCTTCATACATCTTTTGCTTTATCTGCCCAATGGCCGGATACTTTTTAAAAACAGGTGTTTCAAAATCGTTTAAAAGAACATCTTTCCATTGTTCGACAGGTTTTTCGAGAATATCCCGGAGGGATGCACGGCCCAGATCAGGCTTAACCATGGCGTATGCTTCGGGGGTGCTTATGTGGATCTCTGGTTTTACAACTATAATAAATTTTCCTCCGGGGCCGGGCTTGATGGGCGTAAACTTTTCGCCCCTGCCCTGCGCCAGCACAGGCAGGTTACGGATAAAAAAGGGGCAATCGCTGCCTAGTTGTGCAGCCAGTATTTCGAGTTCAGCGGAGCTGATGTCCAGATTAAACATTTCATTGAGCATGATGAGTGTATGGGCTGCATCCGACGAACCACCACCCAGACCTGCCCCCGCGGGGATATTTTTCAACAGGTACATGTCCACAGGTGCAATATCATATTTCTCTTTCAGCAAATCATATGCTTTCTGGCAAAGGTTCTTTCCACCACCTATCCTGAGGCCATACTGACGAAATGATCCTTTTCGGCCTGAAATCTGCAGTATTTCAAGGCTGTCGTGCAAGGGGACGGGATAAAATGCCGTTTCGATATCATGAAAGCCATCGTTGCGCTTCCTGAGCACATGCAGGCCGAGGTTGATCTTGGCATTGGGAAAATTGATCATGCGTCAAAGTTAATAAATATACTTTTCAGGAGCAGCTTGCCGCTTTTCGCTGACTGAACATGTATGCAATCAAATTTGTTCGTATTTTTGACATCCCTAAGGTAACATTCATGGCATTCATTAATTCTTTCATCTCATGGATAATGAAAAAGCGGATCCACCAGATCGAGCTTTTTATGAAGTATCCGCATGAAGTGCAGGGCGAGTGGTTCAGAAAGCTGATCAGCTATGCAAAGAACACAGAGTTTGGCCGGCAATACGATTTCAAATCCATCAACTCTTACGAAACTTTCCGCGAACGGGTCCCCATAAGTGATTATGACTCGATAAAAGATAACATCAACCGCTTAATGAAGGGCGAGCAGAACATTTTCTGGCCTACCGACATCCGTTTGTTTGCCAAATCATCGGGCACTACAAGCGAAAAAAGCAAATTTATTCCGGTCAGTGACGAATCTCTGGAAGAATGCCACTTCAAGGGTGGTAAGGACATGCTGGGGATCTATTGTCAGAACTTCCCCGACACCCTGCTTTTCGATGGCCGGGGCCTGGCCATGGGGGGCAGCCATACCATTAAGGAGGTAAACAACGAAGAATTTTATGTGGGCGACCTGTCGGCACTCATCATTCAGAAACTTCCGAACTGGGTTGAATTTATCAGGGTACCCAAACGCAAGCTGGCCCTGATGGGCGAATGGGAGGAAAAAATCGAAAAAATGGCCCATGCCACCATCCCGCACAATGTAACCAGCCTGTCGGGAGTGCCGTCCTGGACCCTGCTATTGCTTAACCGCATCCTCGAGATCACAGGAAAAGAAAATATTCTCGAAGTATGGCCCAACCTGGAAGTATTTTTCCACGGAGGAGTGAACTTTGCCCCTTACCGTGAGCAGTTTGAAATGCTTATCCCATCGCCCCAAATGCATTATAACAACACCTATAATGCTTCAGAGGGATTTTTCGGACTCCAGGACAGAAAGGTCGATGAGGAGCTTTTACTGATGCTTGATTACGGAATTTTCTATGAATTCATTCCCATGGAAACCTTTGACAGTGAGCAGTCCAAAGCCATTCCCCTGTCGGAAGTGCAAAGCGGCGTAAACTATGCCATGGTCATCACCACAAATGCCGGTTTATGGCGTTATATGATCGGCGACACGGTAAAATTTACCTCCATCGATCCTTACCGGATAGAGATCACCGGGCGCACAAAAAGTTTTATCAATGCCTTTGGCGAAGAGCTGATCGTTGAAAATGCCGAAAAAGCGCTGGATATCGCCACCAGTAAATGCAATGCCATCATACAGGATTATACTGCTGCACCCATATATTTAAATGGAAAGGAAAACGCTGCCCACGAGTGGCTGATCGAGTTTGCCAAAGAGCCCGACAATATTGAATTTTTCCGTGAAACGCTCGACAACGCCTTAAAATCACTCAACTCCGATTACGAAGCCAAGCGATACCACGACATGATCCTGAGGAAGCCCATTGTACGAAAAATGCCTCCCAAAACGTTTTATAACTGGATGAAAATGCGTGGCAAGCTGGGCGGGCAGAACAAGGTGCCTCGCCTTGCCAATAACCGGCAATACGTAGATGAGATCCTCAAAATGACCGAATGAGAATTTTTCAGCGACATACACTGATGCTCCTCATGGCTGTCACCGGGCTGGCTTTGATCGCTCCGGGCAACGCTTACGAACTAAAAAAAGAGATTAAGCTCAGCGGCGACCTGATCAGGAGCGACGAACTGGGAAATGTGTTCCTGATCAAGGACGATAAACTTACAAAATACGACAGCAAGGGGAAGAAAATACATGTATACAGCAACCTGTATGCCGGCCATATCAGCTCCATCGACACCCATGATCCCTTTAAGATAATGCTCTTTTACCAGGCTTTCGGGCAGATAGAGTTTCTCGACCATACCCTCAGCCTCAGCTCAAGCAGCATCGACCTTAACGAGCTGGACCTTAGCCTGGCAACCCTGGCCTGTGCTTCATACCGGGGCGCATTCTGGGTTTACGACCCCATGAACTTTGAACTCATCAGGATCGACCAGTCACTGAAGGTCAGCGAAAGCTCAGGCAATCTGCAGCAGGTTACCGGCTATACCCTCAACCCGAATTATATGCTTGAGCGCGATAACTCACTATACCTCAACGACCCTGCCATTGGTATACTGATGTTCGACAAATACGGCTCCTACTACAAAACTATTCCCCTCGAGGGGCTCGGCACATTTCAGGTCTTCGACAGGAAGATCATCTACGTTCAGGAAGACAAGATCAAGATTTACGACACCCAAACAAATGAAATCAGCACGGCTACACTCCCGGAGCAAGGCAGCAAATCAGTTTCGGTTTGCCTGAGCATCAAGCCACAAATGCTTTATATGCTCGGCAATGAAAGTCTGTATTTTTATCAAATAAATTAAGAATTTTAGCTCATTTTGGGCACTTTAGTGTAATTGTGTTCTCCGGCGAGGATTATTTTTCTTATTTTAGTCGCAAAATACCATGAATATGCACATCGCCATTGCAGGGAATATCGGCTCAGGGAAAACCACACTAACAGGTTTGCTTGCCAAACACTTTGCCTGGGAAGCTCATTATGAGGATGTCGAAACCAATCCATACCTGCATAGTTTTTATGAGGATATGCAGCGCTGGTCGTTCAACCTGCAGATCTATTTTCTCAACAGCCGCTTCAGGCAGATCGTCGAGATCCGAAAAAGCGGAAAGACGGTAATACAGGATCGCACCATATACGAGGATGCATACATCTTTGCGCCCAACCTGCATTACATGAACCTGATGTCAACGCGTGATTTTGAAAATTACAGTGCGTTGTTCGAGCTGATGAGTTCATTCATCCAGGCCCCCGACCTGCTCATCTACCTCAGATCGTCCGTTCCCAACCTGGTAAACCAGATCCAGAAACGCGGCAGGGAATATGAAGAATCGATCCGTATTGATTACCTCAAAAGCCTGAATGAACGCTACGAAAGCTGGATCTCAAAATATAAGCTTGGCAAACTGCTTATTATCAATGTCGACGACATAGATTTTGCCGAAAATGCCAAAGACCTCGGCACCGTGATTGAAAAGATCAGCGCTGAGATCCACGGTCTGTTCTAATGGAATTTACAGGCATCATACCGGCACGATATGCTTCGACCCGCTTTCCGGGCAAGCCCCTGGCCATGATCAATGGCGTATCCATGATCATGCGCGTTTACCGGCAGGCGCAAAAAGCATCCTGCCTGAGCGAAGTTGTTGTGGCCACCGACGATAAGCGTATCTTCGACCACGTAAATGAACAAGGTGGAAAAGTACTGATGACCTCCGGCAAACACGCCAGCGGCACCGACAGGGTGTACGAAGCCATATGCACACTTTTGCCTGATGAAAGCAAGTGGAATGAACATACCGTGATCAACATCCAGGGCGATGAACCATTTATCGAACCCAATGCTATTGACACACTGTCAGAGTGTTTCAAAGATCCCGCGACCGGAATTGCCACATTGATAAAAAAAATCAGCACAAAAGAGGAACTTTACAGCCCCGATGTCGTTAAAGTCATCAGCGGAAAAGACAAGCAGGCAGTGTATTTCAGCCGTTCGCCAATTCCTTTTATCAAAGGTGTAGATGCATCCAACTGGATGTCGGTGTTTTCATTTTACAAGCATATTGGCATTTATGCTTACAGGGCAGATATTTTAAAAGAAATCGCCACCCTCGGGCCCTCAGTGCTTGAGCAGGCCGAGGGATTGGAACAGTTGCGCTGGCTCGTAAATGGATACAGCATTCGCATTGAAGAAACTGATTATGAGAGCATCGCTGTTGACACGCCCGCAGATTTATTAAAAATTACTAACAAAGCTTGAAAATCTGAACACCATATAGTAATTTAGCAGCCAATAAGTTAAGAATGACAGGCATTGATAAATATATCAGCGAACTTTTATTTGACCACGATTGTGTAATCCTCCCGGGCTTTGGCGGGTTTCTTACCAATTACTCCGGTGCCAGGATACATCCGGTCAGGCATAGCTTTCAACCGCCCGCAAGGACGGTCATCTTCAATGCTAACCTGAGTACCAACGACGGCTTGCTGATCGACTATGTCTGCCGTTCGGAAGGCATCGCGTATAAAGAAGCCTCGGCAAAGGTAAATGCATACGTGATGCAATGCATCAGGGAGCTGGAAGCAGGCAGTACCGTGCTGTTCAATAACATTGGCAGTTGCCGTATGGGAAAGGAAAAGAACAAGATCTTCGAGCCCGATACCAGCAGCAACTATCTGGCTGATGCCTTTGGTCTGCCTTCATTTGTTTCGCCGGCAATAAGGCGCGAATCCGTTCGTGAACGGCTCGAAAAACAACTCACTCCCAGGCCCGTCGCTCCGCGCGAAAAAAAGAAAATAAACCGCCGTCCAGTGATCGGATGGGCGGCCGGCATCAGCATCCCTGTTGCAGCAGCATTGTTGCTGTATTTCTATAGCCCCGCCATCATCAATACGCTCGACAACAGCTACGCCAGCTTCGTACCTACGATAAAATTCGCAAAAACCAAACATCATCCGGCTGAGCTTACTCCCAAAACAGCGTCCTCGAATAATTTCAGGGTGATCCCCGAAACTGTGGCCGAAGAACCGCTAACAAGCCACGAAGCCCCCGCTTATGCTGTTGCCGAACCGGAAAACTTGCGCACCAGATACCAGATCGTGGTCGGAGCCTTCTCCGAGCAATCAAATGCCAGCACATTCGTCGACGAACTGCGGTCGAAAAATTATGATGCCGCCATTACGGGTGAAAGCAAAGGCGGCCTGACACGCGTGAGCATCAATGGATCCGATCAGAAAAATGAAGCCTTAAACATTCTCGCACAGATCCGCAACAACATTAATCCCAATGCCTGGCTGCTCAGAATCCGATAATTTCTTTTCTTTGTCACAAAATTACAGATCATAAGCAGGTATAAAAGTGAGTAAGAATAAGATCAGCCGTTTTGAGGAAAACCTCACATTCAGCCATTTATTCCAACGCAGCTTTGAAGAGCTCCGAAACGGATTTCACTTGAAGGGAAAGTGGAAGAGCGACTTTTTCAACAATCAAAACCCCATTATCCTCGAACTGGGTTGCGGCAAAGGCGAATATACGGTGGAACTGGCCCGGCGATTCCCCGAAAAAAACTTTATCGGTGTCGACATTAAGGGGGCCAGAATGTGGGTAGGATGTAAAAAAGTGCATGAACTGGGCCTGAAGAACGTAGCCTTTATCCGAACCCGGATAGAATTAATAGAGAATTTTTTCGACCATGACGAAGTTAGCGAGATCTGGCTGACTTTCTCAGATCCCCAACCCCGGAAATCGAGGGCAAAAAAACGACTGAGCTCTCCCCAGTTCCTGAAACGCTACAGCCATTTTCTGCACCACGATAACCTTATTCATCTGAAAACAGATAACCGTCAGCTTTTCGACTACACCCTTGAAGTGATTGCCGAGGGAGGCCATGAAAAAGGCTTTGTCAGCTATGATGTATATCATTTGGGGGCCCCACCGGAGGTGATGGAGATACAGACATTTTACGAACAGATGTGGCGTGAGGAGGGTCGCACCATACATTATTTGAATTTCAGGATGAAAAAAGATGGATGACACTTCCTTTTTTAAAAAAGTTTACGAAGTAGTAAAACAGGTGCCTCATGGCAGGGTAACATCCTATGGAGCCATTGCTGCATATCTGGGCAGCAAGGGCTCGGCCCGCATGGTGGGTTGGGCCATGAATGCTTCCCACACGGCCGGCGAAAATATTCCCGCCCACCGGGTGGTCAACCGCAAGGGACTGCTTACCGGCAAGCATCACTTCGGTAATCCGTTCATTATGCAGCAGTTGCTCGAAAGCGAAGGCATCAGGGTTAAAGATGACCAGGTGACCGATTGGCAAAAACATTTCTGGGACCCGGCCAGGGAACTGGCCTGATCTCTGATTTCCAATAATTCTTATCTTTGCACCCTCAAAACAATATAAGATGGAAATCCGTAAAGAAGACGCATTTGAAGCCCTCAAGGGCGTATTATATTTCCCGAAACACGACAATGTAGCTGCCCTCGATATGGTGCGCGATATTAAGGTAGATGGCAAAAAAGTGAGTTTCGCCCTGTTTTTTGCCGAAAGGGATGAACAAAATGAAAACACACTGCGCCAGGCCTGCATCAGTGCAATCGTAAATAATGTAGATCAGGATGCCGAAGTGGATGTTGAGATCCGCTATCCTGCCGACCCCCTGGCAAAGGTTAAAAATATTGTCGCAGTGGCATCCGGTAAGGGCGGAGTGGGCAAATCAACTGTGGCTGCCAACCTGGCCATAGCACTTTCCAGGCAGGGCTTTAAAACAGGAATTGTTGATGCTGATATTTACGGGCCGTCCATACCACTGATGTTTGATGTTGTTCATGCAAAGCCCGCAGTAAAAAACGAGAACGGACAGCAATGGATCATTCCGGTTGAAAAATACGGGATCAAGGTGCTTTCGATAGGCTTTTTTGTGGACCCCTCACAAGCATTGATCTGGCGCGGACCCATGGCTTCAAATGCGCTGAAACAGCTCCTGGGAGAAACGGAATGGGGCGAGCTTGATTATCTGGTGATCGACCTGCCCCCGGGCACGGGCGACGTTCAGCTTACGCTGGCCCAGGACTTTAAAATCTCAGGTATTGCCGTGGTAACTACACCGCAGGAAGTGGCCCTGGCCGATGCCCGCAAAGCAATCAGCATGTTCAATCAGGAACAGATCAGGATCCCTGTCCTCGGACTGGTCGAGAATATGTCGTATTTTACTCCTGCCGAACTGCCTGATAACAAATATTACATCTTCGGGCGCGAAGGAGGAAAAACACTCGCTAAAAAATCCGGTGTTCCCCTCCTGGGAGAAATTCCCCTGGTACAGGGCATTTGCGATTCGGGTGATAAAGGAGCGCCAATCGCCCTTGACGACGACTCACCGGTAACGGCAGCATTCATGCAGCTGGCGAAAAATATTGATAAAGAACTGAAAAAGATAAAAAATAATTAAAAAACATATCATGAGCCAAGCAGATAAAGAAACAACAAAGAAAAAGGTGCTTAATGTCCTTGAACAGATCCGTCCCTATCTTCAGAATGATGGCGGCGACATAGAATTTGTGGAACTCACCGACGATATGACCGTGAATGTCAGGCTCACCGGAGCCTGCGGCTCATGCCCCTACAGCACCATGACACTCAAAAACGGTGTTGAAAGTGCAGTGCTCAAAGCCATTCCGGAAATTAAATCGGTCGAATCAGTGTAAGAAGGCGTTTAGAGCCTGTATAATTTACACTTTACAATGTACATTTTACACTGTTCAGATTGTTTAAATGCCATGCCATATAATTTTCTGATTCGGAGGGTAAAGCCAGAAACCAGAGACCAGAAACCAGATTTGTTATTCGTTATTTGTTATTTGTTATTTCTCTTCGTACCGTCGTAACCAGTGACCCTATGAATTACTCGGAATTCGGCACCCGGCACCCGGCACTCATTGCTTATCTCACCAGCAACACCACCCCCGAGGCATCAAAATCAACACCATGAATAGCGTATTTTATCCTGTAAACATACGTTCCGGCCGGAGCTGGTTGGTTTTGGTATGTGCCATCCCAGCCGGGAGAGATTTCGCCTGACTCAAAGACCAACTGCCCCCAGCGGTTAAAAATGTACATGTTGAAAGATGTTAAATTGTCAGGAGGATTGATCACCCTGAATTCATCGTTCAGGCCGTCATTATCCGGTGTAAAGGCATTGGGAACCTGGATCATGTCTGCAATGGGTTCAGGTGGCGGGGCAGCAATAAACTTCACGTAAACAGAATCTCTGCCTGTGCAGCCATACAAGGATTCGATCATTACGCTGTACCAGTCTTCGAGCTCTGCAGTGATAACCTGATTGGTTTCACCGTTGTTCCAGAGATAGCTTGAAAAACCATCGCCGGCATCAATCTCCAACGGGTCTTCTGTCGTGATGGTATCCTGCCCGGCAAAAGCCGGAACCGGGTTTGGATGGACCAGTATTTCAACGGATTCTTCCGAATAACAATCCAGCGTATCACTAACTTTTAGTGTCCAGGTACCTGAATGAGATGTTTGGGCATTGCTGATGGACAAAATTCCATTACTACTGACTGCACCCGACGGATCTGTCCAGATATAGCTCACCTCTCCGTTGCCCGACAATAAAACAGGGCTGATCTCAATATCATCGCCCTGGCAGGCTTCAACAGCAGAACCAATGCTGAAAAGCACTTCCTGATAGATGCGTACGCTTCCCAGGTAGTAATCAACGGGTATGGTCAGTCCTGTGGAGTTCAGGAACAGGCTGGCCCCGGCACTGCCATCCCAGTCCACCGTGCTCAGGCCCGGGTCAAGCGATTCAAATACCAGGTCGGTTAATGCTGTGTTGTCGGGCAAAATCACTGCCGGGGCATGCCACAGCAGTTCTACCCTCCCTTCAGCCGGAAACAACATCACTTCCAGTGAATCTTCTATCTGAGCATGGGGGTTGGCAAAGCCCGTGCAGGTAAGCAGGGTCCTGTCATACAGCAGGGTGGTTTTAAAATAAGCCACATCATTGAAGTTGCTCACGTATAATGGCACAAAAGCAGCATTGCCCGGGCACACTTCATCATCGCCGGCCACCGCCTGCAGGCGAAGCGTGATCTCCTCCGGCACCTCCACAACAAAGTTGGTATCGCAGCCCACTTCATCCATCACCACACAGGTGTAGAACCCTGCCAGCAGGTTATAGAATCCTCCATCGTTTACCTGGAAAGTTACACCATTGTCGTTGGAGTAGTAAAGCGTATCCCCTCCGCCAATAGCCGTGATCGCGATAGAACCATTGCTTTGTCCTGAGGTGCATGCACCTGTCTGCACATCAACTATCTCAGGGGCATCCATATTTTCAATCATCAGCGGGTTGTTGATATATACATCCTGGCAATCGGATGAATCCTTCACTCGCACGGCATAGCTCCCGGCCGAAAGTCCGGTAAATATGCCTTGATTGGCATAGTAGTTTGCACCGTTATCAATGGAGTAAAAAAGCATATCGCCCAGGCCGGAAACGGCAGTAACCGTGATGGAAGCATCCTGCTGGTCACAATATTCCTGACTAAAGTGTACTTCCTCAATAAGCACTTCGCCGGCATCGTGGATGGTATACGGGCCGAAATAATTTATGCAGCCATTGTTGTCGGTCACCTCCAGGGTATAGTTCCCTACAGGCAAATGATAGATGTCGGGCGATGATGATATGGCATTGCCCATGTCATCAAGCCATCGATAGGCCAGTGGCGGCGTACCATTAATGACAAGCCCTTTAATGGCTCCAGTACTGCCCCCACATGTTGTCGGACTAATGATCATATTGGCAGTATCGGCAAAAGCCGTATTGTGGAAAGATATATGAACAAAATCCAGGGCATAGCAGCCCGCTTCATTTTCTACCCTTACCCAGTACCATCCACTATCTGCGACAGTGATCTGGTTGGTCCCGAAAGCACCATTGCTCCATGAATAAATATGGGGCCCGCACTCAGCGTCAAGTAAAATTTCACCACCATTGCAGATCGAGGTATCGGGCCCCAGGTCGGGCTCCGGCTTATATTCCACTTCTATTTTACGTGATGTTTCCTCTATTCTCCCGTTGGAATATTCCACGTAAACCGATACTTCGTATGTTCCGCCGTCAGTAAAGACATGGGTGGGATTGGGAAGGCCTGAAGTATTGTTTGCTCCGGAAGCAAGGTCACCAAAATTCCATTCAATATAAACAGGATCCGGGACAAACCAGTGATCAAAGTAAAAAGTTTCGCCTTCACATATGCCTTCATAATCAAAGCGGAACAGATAATAAGGAAAAATCTTGGTGAGCATGCCCGTGCCGGCGCCGGGAGTGAGAAAAACGGCCTGAGTTTGAAAATTGCAGGCTGTTCCCTGTTTCCAGGGATCATTTATTACTGAAAGGTAGGGCGTTTCGCCCGGGCCCTCAGGCCGCAGGGTAATATATATTTTTCCATCCCTGGCCAGTTGCATCCCAAACATCCTCATATCCTGGCCAACCAAAATTCTTGATTGCAAAAAAGCGGCAGAATCTTCAATATGCTGCATGTCAAACTGAAACACAAAGCCAATATCAGAGTAATCAGTGAATCCGCTTATATACAGATACTTTGAATCGGGCGAGAATTCTGCTCCAATGGGTGCCCAGATATCGTCTGCATCACGAATTCTGAAATAATACAAATATGTGATCACTCCAGTATTGTCATCAAATTTACAAACCTCCACCCTGTCTGATGAGTCTGATTGCACATCCAAACCATTGTTTGTGTTAATGAGATATTTGTTATCATATGATATCCTGATCTGTCCGTTCAACTGTGACACGCCCCACATCGTATCTTCAACAAATGAGGGTGCCGGGCTCAGCACCGGTTGGGTATGAACCGAATCGCCCGTTACCAGAATAGAAGCATAATACTCTTCGGTAATTCTTCGGGTAACTACCCAGGCATCTTTTTTATTCTTATGCCGTGTAGCGGTGAGTTTTTGGTCAGGATCCCAAACACTGCTCATATGAACGGGTTCGCTCACGCCACCCAGTCCTCCGTTAAGGCTCATGTCGACAATGCCATAGTAAAATGCATTGAGCGGCCCGAGATAAAAGTTGGGGGCCGAAAAAACATAATATTCGTGGTCAGATCCGTAAACCGGAAAAGAGATCACATCATAAGATGCGGGCATGTAGGTATTATCGATAGGCTGATGATTCCGGTTTCTGATGGCCAGGCCATTTGAATAGAAAAGCAGATTGCTGTTGGTATCGCTCATGGCAATAAAGGCCCTGCTGGTCCCTCCTGACGAAAGCGCGTTATCATAGATGGCGACAGGTTCCCCACTGCTGAAATCTATCCCTGCATTTCTGCCAAAATACCAGATATCGGCCCTTTTATATTCCTGTGACCAGGAATATTGCAGGGTATTGACCAGGAGCGCTGCAAAAAGTATCCTGAATATCAACCGGGATGGTATAAATAGTTTATTGTAAAGTAACATCCATTAAACAAAAGAATAACAATACCTCAAATGTAACAAATAAAGATCAGAGAAACAAGTGAGTATGAGCAGACTTTGTATTGTGCAAGACCCACACGATCAGGATAAGTATTTCCCCACGATCGGCATTCTTCTTCCCATGCCGAAAGCCTTTGAGGAAACCCTTAATATGGGAGGTGTTTGATAACGCTTGTATTCGCTGGTATTCACAAGTTTCAGTATCCTGTCGACAACCGTTTTTTCGAAGCCCATCTGCACCAGTTCGCGCGGGCCTTTTCTTTTTTCGATATACTGGTACAGGATCTCGTCGAGAATATCATATTCAGGCAGTGAATCGGTATCTTTCTGCTCCGGCCTGAGTTCTGCCGAGGGTGGTTTTACAATTGTATTTTCAGGGATTACCTCCCCGTCTTTGTTCATATATCGCGCCAGACGAAAAACCTCCGTCTTGTAAACATCACCCAGCACTGAAATGCCGCCGTTCATGTCGCCATAGAGCGTACTGTACCCCACTGCCGCTTCGCTTTTGTTGGACGTATTCAGAAGAATATGCCCGAACTTGTTTGAAAGGGCCATGAGAATTAACCCCCTTAATCGTGCCTGAATGTTTTCTTCAGCGATATTGAAGGGAAGATCGCCGAAGAGAGGTTTGAGCGTATTTTCCATTTGTTTGAACGCATCGCGGATGGGGATGACATCGTAGGGTGCGCCAAGGTTTTCGGCAAGTTTCCGGGCATCTTCTATGGAGTGGGCCGACGAAAACTCCGAGGGCAACAATACCGCCCTGACATTTTCCGGGCCCAGGGCCCGGGTGGCAATTACCATGGTAACGGCAGAGTCGATCCCTCCCGAGAGGCCAAGGATAGCCCTGCCAAATCCAAGCTTTCCAAAATAGTTCTTTACCCCCATCACCAGGGCATCGTGGATGAGGGCGGTTCTGTCGGTTGTAATACCACCAGGGTCCTTTCCTTCAGCCAGATCTGCAGCAAGCACATCATCCAGCAGATACAACTTCTGGTCTTCGACAAAATAATCCAGTTCATCAAAAATGAATCCTTTCGGGCTGGCTACCAGCGAACCGCCATCGAACAGCAATTCGGTCTGTGCGCCCACATGGTTCACATAAAACAGCGGAAGCTTATATTTTTCCACGTTGGCAAGGATCACCGATTTACGTGTTTGGGCCTGTTCATAGTCGAAAGGTGAAGCCGCTATGTTGATCATCAGGTCGGGCTTCTGTTTTATCAGTTCATCCATCGGACTGATAGTATACAGAGGATCTTCGCCAATATCCCAGATATCTTCGCATATGGTGAGGGCGATCTTCTTCCCCATATATTCGATCACCTCAAATTTGCGGCAGGACTCAAAATAGCGGTATTCGTCGAAAATATCATAATTGGGCAGAAGCGATTTGTGCGCCATGGCCCGGATTTTGCCATTTGCCAGGAATATGGCAGAGTTATGCAGGTCTTTGCCCTTGATCTCTTCCCTGCGGGTGGGACTGCCAACAATGGCAGCAATACCCTGGCAGTGGCTGACAATCTCCTCCACGGAAGCATAGCACCTGTCGATAAAATCATCAAATTCGAGAAAATCGCGGGGCGGATATCCGCTTACCGCCAACTCGGCAAGGACAACAAGGTCGGCACCTTCAGTTTTAGCCTGTTCGATGGCTGCAACGATCTTTGCTGTATTGCTTTCGAAGTTACCAATGTGGTAATTGATCTGTGCAAGTGATATTTTCACACTGTAAAGTTAAAAAACGATCCCGATATCGAGCGAAAGAAAATTTGCCAGAGCTTTATTGCTCAGGTTTGGGTAGCGGCTGTTCTTCCCCTTCAGGATATCAGTAAAGCCGTTATTAAAGGTTAATCCCGCCATCAGGCTGGTAGATCCACCCAGGTTGAACTCTGCTCCGCCACCCAGTATGAGTGCTGCCCGCATAAAAGTCATGTCGGTATAGATATCGTTGTCATCAGATTTTTCAATGTAAGCGGATGAGATGAATTCATCATCAGCCTTGGCACCGATCAGAAAGTTGGCCCCGAAACCGATCCTGCCAAAAAACCTGAACTTCCCCAGTTGGTTTGTTCGCATCAGAAGGCTTACAGGGATCTGGATATATTTCAACCTGTAATCGCGATGAAGAGTTCCCTCGTATGAAAGAATTTCATCCATATCTATTTCATGGGGGATCTCAAGGCCTGCATTCAGGAAGATCACATCAAAGCCGGTGGCGATCGCGTAATTCTCCATCAGGAAAAAGTCGGCAATAAAGCCCCAGCTGAAACCCGCTTTTATCCCGTTGCCCTGATAGCCTTTGGTATCGGGCTTCATCCAGCCAATATTGGGCCCCGCCTTAAAGCCAAATACAAAAGGTTTTTGCTGACTGTAAACCGTCGACAAACAAAAACTGATCACCAGGCAGGCAACAAATACTTGTTTTTTCATCCTAATACGAATTTTATGATCGTGTTTACAGCCTAAAGATATGATCATTCATGGATTGTATGCTGTTTGGCATCAACAAGTTTTTAAATTCATATTGTTAATAAATATTGCGAAAGACAATAAAAACAGCTGTTGATGTGTATATTTTTGTGTATATCATGAACAACGCATAATTAATAACCAATTCAAAAAGATATGAAAAAATTAATTTTATTATCCGTATTTCTTTTTCTCGGAGCTGCCGTATCTGCACAATTGACCTTCGGTCCGAAGATCGGCATTACCATGAGCAAGCTGTCTGTTGATAAGGACGATTATACCGAAGAATTGAAAACAGGATTTCAGCTTGGTGCATTTGTCCGCGTAGGCAAGAAGGTTTTCCTGCAACCCGAAGTAATGTTCTCAACCACGGGTGGAGTTCTTAAAACTGAAGATCGTAACCTTAAAACAACTGTTAAACTGAATACTGTACAGGTGCCGGTGCTGGTTGGATACAAGTTTATCAACTTCAAGCTCGTTAACCTGAGAGTAATGGCCGGGCCAGCCATTTCGATGATCGTGAATAAAGATATCGAATTTGATGAAAAAATTGAAAACCCCATAAAGGAGGACGACCTGAAAAATGCCAGTTGGACATTCCAGCTGGGTGGCGGGGTTGATGTAATGATGCTTACCCTCGACGTGCGATATGAGTGGGGATTGAATAATATCCATGATCCCGAAGCAGGTTTAAATAAATTTGACATGAAAAATAACCTGTGGACCGTAAGCCTGGGCTGGAAAATACTGTAATTTAAACTCCATCTCGAAATAAACAAACTTAAATTACGTAATCATCAGGCCGGTGCAGGTGGTGCCGGCCTTTCTTATTTTGGCTGTATGAAAAAAAAACTGTTTTCCGTTATAGTGATTGCCTTACTTGCAAGTGCATGCAACAATAAAAGCAGTCTCGACGTCGACATTTCGGATATCCCCAACCCGGGAATAGAGATCGAACGCTATGGCCGCGAGCTGTTCCACATCCAGCCCGGCAATATCGCTGAAGAACTGCCTGCCCTGGCCGAAAAATATCCTTATTTCCTTGGCGAACCACCCCTCGATACGCTGAGTTTCATACAGATCCACGATTTTATAAGCGATCCGTTTCTGCGCGACATCGCCCTGGCCACCGAAGCCCGGTTTCCCGACACGAAAAGCATCGAAAAAGACCTTAACCTGGCTTTCAGACACTATCTGTACTATTACCCCGGAGCTGAGGTACCCATTGTGAACACCTATATTTCCGGTCTGGATTTTGAATCCCCGGTGCAACTTCAGGACAGCATTCTTCTTATTGCCCTCGACATGTACCTGGGCAAGGATTTTGAGCCCTACGCCATGTCGCGGATACCCCAATACCGCACCCGCAGAGCCACGCCTGAGCATATCGCCAGGGATGTGATGATCGAGGTGGCCAATCAGCTTCCGGTGCAGTATCGTACTGAAAATATTTTACTTGATCAGATGATCGAAAAAGGCAAGGTGCTTTATTTTTTAGATGCGATGATGCCGCGGGTCCACGACACGATCAGGATCGGATATTCCATACAGCAACTTGAGTGGTGCAGGGCCAACGAGAAAAACCTCTGGGCCTTCATCATCGAAAACAATTTGCTGTTTTCGTCGGATTACGAAAAAACACATAAGCTTATCATCGATGGTCCTTTCACCTCCTTCTTCCCCGAAGGTTCTCCCGCCCGCACCGGCTGGTGGGTAGGCTGGCAGATCGTTAGAAGCTTTATGAAGAACAACCCGGAGGTAAGCCTGCCGCAATTAATGGAAGAGATTACCCCAAGGCAGGTGCTGGATAATTCCCGCTATAATCCGTAGGCTGGATGCTGGATACTGGGTACCAGATACTCAATACTCAATACTCAATACTGTATAGTGTAAAGTGAACATTCCTCTGCCCATCTCCCCATCTCAATTTCTCAGGCATCATGCACCATTTGTCATGTATCATATACCATTTGAATTAAATAGAACATGTAAAATGCAAAATGCTCAATGCCAAATGAAACGTGCAGTCGTGCAGTCGTGCAGTCGTGCAGTCGTGAAGTTGTGCAGTCGTGAATAATCTTCCTTGTTCATCATTCCATGTTCGATGTTCATTATTCCCCGGTCCCCTGCCTGCCCGCCGGAGTCCGAAGGACGGAGGAGGGTCCCCTGACCCTTGTTCCTCACTCCCTACTTCCCCCAATTCTCCCTGTCGAGGCTTCTGTAGTTGATCGCTTCCGCCAGGTGCTCGGTCCGGATCTTATCGCTGCCGTCGAGGTCGGCAATGGTGCGGGCTACCTTCAGGATGCGGTCGTAGGCGCGGGCCGAGAGGTTGAGCTTATCCATAGCACTTTTCAGCAGCACCTGTCCCTCCGGGCCCGGGTCTGCTATCTTGCGCAGCAGGCGCGAGGAGATCTGTGCATTGCAATGCATATTTTTCTCTCCCGAAAAGCGCTCTTCCTGTATCTTGCGTGCCCTGATCACCCTGCTGCGCACGTCTTTGCTGTTTTCGCCGGCTTTCATCTCCGAAAGCTCGCTAAATGGCACCGGAACCACCTCAATATGAATATCGATGCGGTCCATGAGTGGTCCTGATACCCGGTTCAGGTATTTCTGTACATTTCCAGGTGCACAACTGCATTCCTGCCCCGGATGATTATAGTATCCACACGGACATGGGTTCATGGCTGCCACCAGCATGAAGCCTGCCGGGTATTCAACCGTTTGTTTGGCCCGTGCAATCGTTACGAGGCGCTCTTCCATGGGTTGCCGCATCACCTCCAGAACAGTACGCTTAAACTCAGGCAGCTCATCAAGGAACAATACGCCATTATGGGCGAGGCTGATCTCGCCGGGCTGCGGAAAAGTGCCTCCGCCAACAAGTCCTGCATCACTGATCGTATGATGAGGCGAGCGGAAAGGCCGTACCGAAATCAGAGCAACCCTCGACTTCATTTTTCCGGCCACAGAATGTATTTTGGTAGTTTCAAGGGCCTCATGCAGGTTGAGCGGGGGCAATATGGAGGGCAGGCGCTTGGCGAGCATGGTCTTGCCCGAACCCGGCGGACCGATCAGGATCACATTATGACCCCCGGCTGCGGCAATTTCCAGGGCACGTTTAATATTGTGCTGCCCTTTAACATCCGAAAAGTCGAACTCATATTCATCCAGCCTCGAAAAAAATTCGTCGCGCGTATTCAATACCGTTGGCGTAAGCTCACCTTCACCCTTGAAGAAGTTGATCACTTCGGTAATATTGTCAACACCATACACATCGATTCCACCCACGATGGCTGCCTCCAGGGCATTGTCCTTTGGCAGGATGAGACCCTTGAAGCCTTTTCGCTTTGCTTCGATGGCAATGGGCAGGGCCCCCTTGATACGCTGCAAGCCACCATCGAGCGACAATTCTCCCATGATCACAAAATCCTCGACACCTTCAGCATTGATCTGCTCAGAAGCAGCCAGAATGCCGATAGCCAGGGTAAGGTCGTATGAAGATCCTTCCTTGCGAATGTCGGCCGGAGCCATGTTGATCACAATCTTCTTGCCGGGGATCTTGAGACCGATATATTTCAATGCGGCTTCGATTCGCTGATGGCTTTCTTTTACAGCACTATCGGGCAAACCGACCAGAAAAAAGTTCACCCCCTGATCGACGATCACTTCAACGGTTATAATGATGGCATTAATGCCAACCAGCGTGCTTCCGAATGTTTTTACGAGCATAAATTTATTCTTTGGGTTCCTACTTATTAGTACCCAAAAATTAAAAATGTCGCACTTTTTTTTCGTAATTCTTACCAGGGTTCAGGAAACACGCACTTTCAGAAAATACATTGATCAGTAAACAAGGGTATTTGCCTATACTTCAATACAGGATGATCATGCAATTACAATTTAACAAACCTTTCGACCATTGCCCTGTTTCCTTTAATCAGCTTTAGGAAGTATACCCCATCAGCAAGAGAAGCAACGGAAACAGAGGATGTCCCGGATTCGAGTTTTCGCTGTTTCACAAGCAGTTCGCCATAAACAGAATACACAGAAACATATATTGGCTCCTCTCCGGTATAATCAACAAACAACCTCTCCACAGCAGGATTGGGATAAATGCTTATTGACTGGTCAAAGGCGATTTCGTCTTCGCCTACCCCAAATTGCGTAAAATGCACCCCGTCGAGCCATATCTCAAAACCAAACTCCCAGGTGTCGGCATGCACGGCAACATAATGGATCTCATCAAGCGAGACCTCCCCTATCTGCGACTTGCTGTAGCCATATGTGCCTCCTCCCGCCAGCGGTATTTCGATCTTTTTCCACTGTCCGTTGGCAGCATTCAGCGGTGAAGCATTGTTCGAATATCTGAAATAACCACCGTAATGGTTTCCCACGCGCACATGGTGGAACTGAAAACCATAAGCCGTATTGTTCAGGGTTTTGAGGTAAAACACCAGGGTATCGGCCAGGCTGAGCGACCAGGTACGCATGGTATCAGGTTCGGGCCAGTACTGCAGGCCCACATCCCATCCATTGCCGGTTTGATGATGGATCGAAGCCTGGCCAACCACATAATCAGAATAATCCCAGCTTGTCAGCGGTGCCAAACTGGAGTCGTAACCCCAGCAGGCTTCAGGGTATGCATACCATTGGGCGTTGGGCTCGGCCATGTCATCGATGGGATCGGTAAGCTGTACCGGATCAGGGACAGGGATGTACGGATCCCACAAAACCTCACCCAGGGCGGGATTGTCGGCCTTGTCCCATATGTTGGCAGCAATAAGATCCTCATCGGTAAACCCATACGAATTGTTGAGGGCATAAAGACCATCCGGCGACTGGTTTTCGATATGAAAAAAGCAGGTATTTGCAAAGGTATTGCCGCTTATGCTGTCGGTGCTGATGTCGCCGGAGACCAATATACCATTGTTATTGTAAATAAAAGTGTTGTTGCCAACAACAAGGTGTTCAGTATTATCGGCAGTTATGGCCAGCGCATTTCCTTCAATATGATTATCATGGATGAAATAATCGTGCGAATACTGGTTCTGGTAAGGGGGAATTCCATCACCCTGCCATAGTTCAATGCCATTGGGGTTTTCGGAAATGATATTCTTTACGATCGTGTTGTTGAATCCGCGGTCGATGGCAATGCCCGAATACTGGTTTCCGATCACCTCGTTGCTGTCGACAAGGGAATTGAACGAATATCCAAGCCAGAAACCATAATGGCTGTAATTGCATTTATTTCCGTAAAACACATTGCCATCGGCAAAAGTGGCTTCGATAGCATTATGCGGTGAATATGAACACTCGTTAAACCTGAACACATTGTTGTTGGGGGTTGACGAATGCTCGAACTGCCCCAGAAAAACCCCGTCGCCCGAATACGACAGGTCGTTATGTTCAACAAGGTTTTCATTCGATACCAGTACCAAAAGGGCGGCGCAATCGCTCGGGTTTGTAAACGGCCTGTTCACGTGTGAGCAGTTGTTGTAATGGATATGGCAGCTATCGGTAAAATACATCCTGATGCCAAATGAAGTGTTCCACGAAAAATCGTTATCATGAATGTTGGCATGCGTGCAATGATACAAAGCCACACCATCGTTCTGAAACCGCATGTTATTGTTGAATATCGAAGCCGAATCAACCTGGTACATCATCACCCCTCCGCCCAGTGCAGAGGTGTAATTGGTCCAGATGGAGATCCAGCCGATTGAGTCGACCTTGTTATAACTAAAATTATTGTTGTGGATATTGATCTCTTCCGCATTGGTAATATATACGGCATAAAAGTAATTTTCGACCAGGTCGAAATTTTTTATGACAATATTGGATGAGTTGCTGATCTTTATAAAATACCCCGAATAATTGTTTCCTGCAACAGAAACACCACTCGCATCAATCACAATATTTTCCTTGTCGTTTATTCGCAAAACGCCATCATTCCCCGCATCGGCAACCGAATAAAGCCCGGGATTGATTATGTAGGAGGTATTGCTTTGCAGGTCGGTATTGTCGACGGGGTCGATGTAAACCTGCGCCGACAGGCTCATGGCTGTGATCATCAGGATGAGGAAGCTGATTTTTGTTTTCATGGCATTTGATTTTTTCACCTTTAAAGATAATAAAGATTAAGCGATTTTCGATTTTCGATGGTCGATTTTTGAATTTTCATTTAATTATTCCTTGTTAATAGAATCCAAACCAAAAGGGGTTGGAGAAGGCGTGCAGGGCGATAAATGCACCGCTTATCCATCGTGAAGAATCTTTTCTTATTTTTGCATGATCAATGAATTCAGCAGACATGAACATTCGCGGAAAAACGAACTACAAACTTCAATCCCTGCTATCGGGCAGGATATTCGATGACAATGGCTGGATACTTGATCCGCCCGAAGATCAGGGTGCGGGCTTTGTAAGGGCTGTTTATGAAAAGCAACAACTACACCTCAGGGACAGCGGGCATGGCTTTTACATTTTTGCCGACTGGCTGCCAATAGGTCGTATGCTGAAAGGATCATCGGCCCCTGTAACTTATAAAAGCGAGGGGCTGGCGAAAGAGCTGAGTTTAACGAATCTGTATATCACCTTCAGCGGTTACTGGCCCGAACGTGGGGTACATATGAGCACCTGTTCATTCAAAGAAACCGAAGCATATTCGGTTTGTGGCCGCCTCGATCCTGCCCAGGATAAGATCCTTGTGGTTGCTTCGGCAGGCAACACTTCACGCTCCTTTGCGCGCGTATGTTCCGACAACAACATTCCGCTGCTGCTGTGTGTTCCCGAAGATAATATCGGCGCCCTCTGGTTCGACAAACCCATAAAAGATCATGTAAAGCTTATTGTTTCGCGCACGGGCAGCGACTATTTCGATGCTATCCACCTCTCCGGCCTGGCCTGCCAGATACAGGGTTTCATCCCCGAAGGAGGAGCAAAGAATGTGGCCAGGAGAGACGGTATGGGCACAACGGTACTCTCTGCAGCGACCACCATCGGCGAGATCCCCGAATATTATTTTCAGGCTATCGGCAGCGGTACCGGAGCCATTGCAGCCTGGGAAGCCAACCTCCGGCTTATTGGCGACGGCCGGTTCGGTAAGCGTAAAATGAAACTGATGGTTTCGCAAAATAAACCCTTCACCCCAATTTACGATGCATGGAAAGCCGGCTCAAGAGCCATGCTTCCCCTCGATCATACGCTGGCCAGGGCACAGGTTGCCGAGATCATGGCCAAGGTGCTCTCAAACAGAAAACCTCCCTACTCCCTCACAGGCGGACTATATGATGCGCTGAAAGATGCCGGGGGCGATGTGCTGCTTGCTTCCAACGAAGAGGCTGAAAAAGCATCAGCAATGTTTGAGAGAACCGAAGGGATCGACATTCATCCGGCCGCAGCAGTTGCAACAGCAAGCCTGAGCAATGCCGTAAGGGATGGCCTCGTAGAAAAAGATGCCCTCATCATGCTGAATATCACCGGCGGTGGAGAGGAAAAATTTAAAAATGAACACAGGCTTCACTACCTTGAACCTTCACTGGTTTTTGACATAGATCCTGACTTTGAAGATATAAAAGATAAGTTGCAAAGCATTTTTTAATAAGCTTTATGCCAATCCTCTTAAAGATGCCTTCAGGCCCGAATGTTTTTTAACGACTACATAGTGTTTATCTATATCGCCATTTTTGTGGTGATATATAACCTTACGAAGGCCTTTATCCGGTCGGGGATCATTAAAAACCTGCTGATCATTTTTGCCAGCCTGCTGGTATTGCTAACCGTGGTCAACGAACACTCGCTTATTGTGCTTTCGGTGATCAGCCTGCTGGTATATTTTATTGGCATCGGCCTGCAAAAAAAACATTCGGCGATATTGCTCTCGGCCATGCTCCTTTTCGTAGTGGGCTTGTTCAGCATACGCAACTACCCCTTCATTCAGAATATTCTGTCCGAAAGCTATTTTTCGTTCATCAACGAACCTGTCGTTTCTGTGCAGAAACTCGGCATCTCCTATATCCTGTTCAGGTATGTTCACTGGCTGGTCGAATCATACCGGAACACCATTTACAGGTCTAATCCGCTAACCTTTCTGAATTATATCTTCTTTTTCCCGAATTTCCTGGCGGGACCTATCGACACCTACCATAATTTTCATTACTGGCTTGGGAATACCCGCTTCAAATATTTGCGGCCGCTGTTTTTTGCCGGTATCAGCCGGATATTTACCGGGGGAGTAAAAACGCTGCTCATCGTTCCTCTGGTGATCGATTATGCCCTCGACTATACCGTCCTGCTGCCCTGGTTTTCGCCGGGGGCAGCGCTATTTTTGAGTTTGCTTGCCTATTCGGCATATATTTATTTTGATTTTTCGGGCTATTCCGACATCGCCATCGGCACCGCATATCTTATCGGCATAAAAACACCCGAGAACTTTAACAACCCGTACTTTTCGTCAAACCTCTCGGTATTCTGGCGACGGTGGCACATCACCTTTTCCAGATTTCTTTTTGCCTACGTTTTCAAACCTGTGCTGGTGCTGTATAACAAAATGTTTCCGCGCTTTCCGCGGATCGTGATCACCATCAGCGGATATATGACCACCTTTTTTATTTGCGGCCTGTGGCATGGCGAAACCATCAACTTCGTGTACTGGGGCTTATGGCACGGCCTGGGGATCTCGATCGGGAAATTGTGGCAACTCTATGTCCCCGTGGCGGAAAAGGTTAAAAACGGTGTGATCTACCGCTCAATAAGCATACTGATCACATTTATCTTCGTTACCTTCGGGTGGATGTTCTTCCATTACGGAAGTGAGGAGCTGATGCAAATATTCAATACGGTGATATTTTGAAACTGATCGATAACATATACAAAACAAAAAACCTCAGTGATTACGGCATCTTCATATTGATCGCCCTGGTCGTGATCGTGATCCTGGGCAATTTACTGATACCCACTTACAGCATTCAGAATATCGACAGGCAGGTGCTGAACCTTAAAGGCAAATACCTGAAATACGATGATGCCCCTCATGTTGAGGAATTCATCCTTTCAGTAAAAAACAGCAAGGGATATATTTGCATGGGCACCTCTGAGTCGACTCCGCTGCGCGATGGCAATTATTACGAATTCCTCGACCAGGACACCACTTATAACACCCGCTTCAGCATACTGGGTGGCGCAGGGCGCACCTGCGGCATACACATGGCTATGCTGCTGAATCACAAAGACATCATTGACAGCCTCCAAATTATTTACTTCATTAATCCTGTATACTGGCGCAGCGAGCTGAATGGCTTCGATAAGGGATACTGGATGCGCTATCTTAATTACTATACATACCAAAACACGCTCAGCGCCGATAAAGATGCATTATTTGCAGGTATTTCGCAGAAATATGCCAAAGAACTGAACTTTGGCGAGAAGTTCCTGCACTATGCCACAGCATGGCTCAGAAAGATACGGAAACCGTTCTTCCAGGATATGCGCTATCTTTTGAACGAAGAAAAATACCTCGACGACCTGGCCTTCATTGCTCATAAAAAAGAAGGTTTCGGTCAGTTCGACCATTTTGGGAAGATCGATACCAGCTACCTCGATACCTCCTGGAACATCACCCATGAATTCCGGGAAAGGACATGGCTGAACCCTATGGTGGACAAGGATTACCGCACACGCGAGCTGAAACATTTTATCCACCTCTGCAACAAATTGAACGTAAAGGCAACTTACATCCTGGGGCCGGTGAATGAGATCTACATCAGCAACTATCATCCGCCCTATCTACAGGATTATTTAAAAAAGGTCGATGAAATCAGGCTGTTGCTGGAAGAAGAAAATGTTGATTATGTTGACATGACCTGGCTGGGATCGGTGCCCGGCAGTTTTATCGACAACCAACACCATTCGAGCTACGGAGCATATCTGATCTATCGCGAAATAAAACAACATTTGCATGAAAAGGAAGATCATTAAATATACTGTTCGGCTGGCAATTATTGTCCTGATGCTTTTCATGCTCATGTATGAAAGCAGCTCGGATATTTCCTATCTGTATGCCAATTTCTAGAGGCTGGAGGCATAACCAAATGAACCGGCAGGCTTAAAAACAAGTTCAGACCGGCCTGGAAATGCTGAGCAGATGCCTGGCGTGGCAGTTCAAAAACATGGTAGGATAAACGTTGATCTTCCTCATGGTGATGTTTATTGTAATATTTCCTTACATCGTTCATCTGGTAAATACTTTATGGCAGCGGTATATGAATAAGCATTTTGTATAATGAAAAAGAACCCTTCCCGGCTGTACAGATTACCGGGAAGGTTTCTTACAAATATAAGGATATAGTAATTACTTAAGTTTGATGATCTTGAATAATCGTTGCGTATTGTTCTGTGTATCGGCAACTCTTAGCAGGAACATGTTCGAGGGATAGTGTTCAAGCCCGAGCGTATGTGTAAACTCACTACTGTGCACTTCTTCCCTGTATACGATCTCCCCGATCTGGTCCACAACTTCGATCAGAAGAGTCAGCTGTTCAGCCCTTGAGATTACGTTTATGGTAACCATATCCCTGGTTGGTACGGGGAACACCCTCACGTCGAATGAAAGCTCCTCTTCGGCATTGCCAAGCGGAAGGACAAAGTACTGGCCCTGGTGGAATCCCTGCGTGATCATTGTCCTTTCGGTTTCGCGTGTTTCGATAACAGGTTCACCAATTGTCCAGCTCATGGTATAAAACCTGCCACTTGCAAAATCTCCGGCATTGGCAATAATTTCAGGGTAAAATGCCTGTAATGAGCCATCCAGGTAAGGATTATCGCCTGTACTGCCCGGGGGATCGACCGTATTGATCACAACACCCTGATTATCGCAAGGCACCACATCAACACTGAACATCTGAATGCTGCTCTGGCCGCAGTCGTTTTCAGCATATACGCTTACAAAGCCGGATTTATTCCCGAAATCAACAGTGATCCCTGTTGTTCCCTGGCCCGACTTAATTTTCGCCTGAAGGGGTACCGTCCACACAAAATTACCGGCATTAAATACCGGATCAACATAGAATTCCACATTCTTTTCTTTCCTGCATACCTGCTCAGGCCCAAATACCTCCAATGGCATCAAAGGTTCGCTTGTTATCATCATGCTGGCAACGTTACCGGGTCCACATCCATTTGCGGCCGCCAGGGTGATCGTTCCTGAAACAAACGAAACATCATAGTTTACCGTAATCGAAGTGGTTCCCTGCCCACTTGTTATCGTGGCACCCGGTGGCACTGTCCAAACATAATCAGAGGTTCCGAAGACCGGGTCGGTATGATACACCAGACCGCTAATTCCGCACACCCCTGTCGCCTGTCCATATATTTCGGCCGGCTCGCCGGGTGTTCCTGTAACCGCCAGCGCCTGCCCGTTCCATGTTGGGCTTTGTCCGCAGGTATTCGACGCTGCAACACTGATAATACCTGTTGTCACCAGACCGGCATCAACAGTGATGCTTGTTGTGCCCTGCCCGTCAACGATGGTCATACCATCCGGTACGTTCCACACATAATGGGTCGTATTCAGGACGGGGTCGATGGAATAGACCAGTCCGGTTTGCTGGCATACACCGCTTACGGGGCCGCTCACCGGGCCCGGCACATCAGGGATGGCACCATCGAGGGTCGTGGTGGCACTGGCAAAGCCTTCACAGCCATTTGCATCGGTAACATATACCGTAAAGGTGTCGGCCGTGTCAACGACAATAGAACGGCCGGCTTCGCCGGTCGACCACAGATAGGAAGCATAACCCTCGCCGGCATCCAGTACCGTAGCCGAACCATAGCACAGTGACAGTGCTCCGGAGATGAATGGCTGCGGCGGAATATATTCACCGGTGGTAATGCTGGCCGATCCTGTGCAGCCAGACTGGTTGCTTACCAAAACTGATATGGCAGCAGCCGACTTAACATAGATCATTTGGGTGGTATCACCTGTCGACCAGAGATAGGAAGCATATCCACTTCCAGCATCAAGCCTCGACGAATCGCCGGGGCAATGATAGGGATCACCACTGATGACCGGAGAAGGGGCTGTGGCATAAAACACTGTTTTTGTCCCCGTTCCTTCACAGCCATTATCGTCAGTAACATAAACCCTGTACAGGTCTGGCACACTCACCGTGATACTCTGGCTGGAGTCGCCCGTTGACCAAACATAGCTGCTAAAGCCACCTTCGGCTGTGAGCGTTGCCGAGCCTCCGGGGCATATTGCCCCCCCGGTGATGGATACTTCAGGCAAAAGATGACTGATGATGCTGACATCTGCAGAAGTGGCTGATTCACATCCGTTGAAAAAGGTAACAGAGTAAGAGCCGGTGGTATCGACAACAATACTTTGGGTTGTTTCGCCTGTGCTCCATGTATTGCCTTCGGGTTCACTGGAAGTGAGAACGACGCTGTCGCCAAGGCAAAATTCTGCCGGACCGCTAAGGCTGATCGTTGGCGTACCTATCACAGGGGTTGTCACTTCGATGCTATCGCTAAGTGAACATCCGTCGGCATTCGATACTGTCAGATAGTACTTTCCGGGCGAAGTGATATCAATCGAACTGCTTGTTTCCCCTCCCGGCTGCCACAGGTAATTATCATAGCCTGCCGGATCAGTGATCTGTCCTATTCCAACAGCATCAATACCATGATGGCCGGTAACAGAATCAGAACCCAGGGCAATGCGAATTTCTGAGACATCAAAGGAGGTAAGTCCGAAGCTCACTGATAATACCGATGCTTCGGAAGATCCGGCCCGGGCAGTATCTGTGAATACAACTTCAAAGGTTCCCAGGTCATTTTTAATGTATATGGTATCAATGGCCCCGGGGTTCAGGGTTTGATAGATATCAATAAAATTTATAGGTGCCGGATCGGGAAAATGCAAAACAATATATTCACGCTGAAGATCGGCAAATTGTCCTATCCATGAGTGTGCATCAGCACCGTAAGCAGGATATACATCAGGACTGCCCAGCGACTGGATAGCGCCAAATCCGGTATTGTTATATTCTGAACTTACATCAATCACCCTGTCGGCATAACGCGTGGATTTACCCGCGGCCTGCAAGGTATTGGCAGCACCACTGCACAATACATCGCTGCCATTTATGAACGGCACAGGAATAGCCGGCAGGATCTCAGCCTGTATCATCAGCCGGCCCGGATAGGAATGATTGGTGAGACCACTGCCATCAAGTGCTGCGCTGTAAAATGCATCCTGCCTTACATCCTTTCCTTCCCATTGCACCCCTACAGGGAAATAGGGTTTCCCTAAAGACATGCTTTGCGCCAGGCCAATATAAAAGTCCTCGTCGTGAAGTTCAGGTGTATTCGGAAAATAAAAAGATCGGTAATTGCTGACCATGGTGGAGTCGGGTGTTATGGATTCGGAGATATCAAGAATAGTGCCTGATGCATCCAGAATCGCAGCATAAAGGGTATGTCCTTTTGCCGACCAGTGCAGGAATATACCGGCTGAATTGACTTTCCCACATCCATTCATCGTAATTTTACTAAGGATCAGTCCTTCTCCTCCACCTAAACCGGCCCCGTTCAGCACCGGCGAATCATCATCATATCCCTGCATCACCGTATTGACATCCACCATATACCATGCCCTGTTATTGTCAACAGCATTTTCGCCATCCATGGAAGGCACATGAACAACAACAGAATCGATTCCCTGATCCATGGGATCCCAGTTATCGAATGTAATGACTTCTCCGCATGCAGCATCAACGATAATATCTTTACTCTGCGTATGGATAAGGTCGCCTGTTACGGCATTATAAATATCAAGACCAACAGGAATGGTTTGTTCCTTACCGGTATAGTTTTTTACCAGCGCAGAGATCACCACCGGGCTGCCATAGGGCAAGGCAATATGTCCGGGGGCATACACTGCTGCAACACTCAGGCTGTCCTGCAGGGCCGGGGAACCAAGCCGGGTTTCAGGACGCAATGTGTTGGCCCTCAGTGTGGCCGGCTGAGTTGTGCTGTTGGTGTCAGTTCTGCCATCGAAGCTCAGATAGTATTTTGCAGAATCCAATCCATTTGCACCTTTTATTGTGGTCTTCCTGGATGAACATAAAGCCATATTGCCTGAACTCAGCGAGCCCGCAATGTTGCTATATTCCCAGGCAATGTACAATCCATCGCCGTCATATGTAAATGTGCTGCCCGACTCAAAAGGTATATCATAGGGCCCGATGGTATCGGGAATGCCGACCTGGCCATCGCTGACCAGGGTCATGCCATCAATGGCATTCGTCCATGATATTGATTCTTTCAGCCTGTAGCTTATTTCATATGATGTGGCATTGGGTTGAGCCAACCACGACAAACTTGCTCCATCTACAGCAATATCGCTGGTCTTTAAACCTTCGGGCGCATAACAGGCTGGTGTGCCGGAGGTAATGATCACAGGACCACTGACATAAGCTCCCTTGCCATCAGGGCAAACGGTTCTTACGCGCCACTGGTAGTATGTGCCGGCTGTAAGACCACTGAAGGTATAATGATCATTAAAAGATATGGCAGGGTTCCAGAAGCTGGTACCGGAGCGTCGGTATGTCAATTCATAATGGGATGAACTACTGCCTTCTGTCCAGCTGACCGTAGCCGTGTTTTCCGTAACAGTTTCAACAACCAGATCGACAGGCTCATTGCATAAATCAGTACCTGTTGTCAGGAACGAAGACTCGGAAAATGGTGAAGACCCGTCAGCACAAAGTGTTCTAACCCTCCACTGGTAGTTGGTTTCCGGCTCAAGGCCCGATGCTGAAAAAGAATCCTGGGATGTATAAACAGTATCCTGCTCCGGTGACTGCGAAATACCATAGATCAGCAACACGCTGTCGGCACCCGAAGGGTTTGTCAGCTCCCAGTTGAATGTTGCTGATGTTGGGGTGATGTTGGATGTTTCAAGATTGAAAGGCTGATTACAGCTTCCCAGCTTATCATTTTCAAAACTTATAATATCAGAATAATCTGAATTCCCTGCACATACAGCCCTTACGCGCCATTCATATTCGCCGGGTGCCGCAATGCTCAGGTCGAACGATGGCGTGGTGGTTGGTTCCGTAATCCAGTCGTCATCGATCCTGCTGGCAGTATCGCTTGTATTTTGCAGGTATACTTTCAGATCTCCTGTAGTGGACTGATCCTGGGCAACAGCCAGCGTGAAGCCTATGGCGTTGATATCCATGCCTGCTTCGAGATCAGTACTATCCATCTCCCCTGCAGTGACCAGATAAAAGGCCCTTTGGTATCTTAATTTCCCCTGCGGGCTAAGACGATCTGAGCCCGAACCATCAGATCTCAGCAATGTACTGTTAGTTCCCGTAATTGTAACAGAAAAGGAACAGACAGCCTGGTTTCCGGCCGTATCTTCAGCAATAAAGTTGTTTATTGTTGTGCCCACCGGAAATACCGATCCGGGTGGAAGGCCTGACTGCTGGTAAACTGTATCCAGGGCACAATTATCACTTGCCTGTGGCAGCTCATAATCAATGGCCTGGCATATCCCGTCATCATAGGATTGCTTTATATCTTCCGGGCAACTGAAAAACCAGGGCATTTCTGTATCATTTACGGTAACGGTAAATGAACAGGAATCGGACTCATCATTAAGGTTATACTGTACAAAGGTAACTCCTGCCGGGAACAATGAGCCCGGCGGAAGACCATAAACCAGGTATGCATTGTTGGGTGCAGTATAACTGACCACAGCACCGCACTGACCCGGATCATTGTCCTGAACAATATCTGCCGGGCATGTAATCGTGGCTATGGCAGCTAAGTTAAAGCCCGGCGCATGATTATCCGCAAAAAGGATAACCGGAACGAATAGCATGCACCAGGCCAGCAACAATGACTTTCCGGGAGCACTTTTATTTTTTTTGTCTTTCATGACTGTCGATCTTTAAAGGTTCACACAATTTTTTGTCTCCATGAGGTCAGCAAGGGAAGGCTATGTTTTCCTGCTGACCAAAAAGACCAGATTACTCATGAAGGTTTAATCCGGTAAATTTCTGTGCGTACTTTTTGTGTGTGTGCATAGCCTTTTCGAGGCTTGTCTCCACATACTGGATGACCTGTTCCCTGTAATCGGGATCATTATCGATCTTCTGCCAGAAAGGATGTTCTTCGATAGGGATCAGATGGATCCCTTTATCATTAATATATGTATTGGTTTTTTCATCCAGGAAAAGATTATTGACCTGATCAGCATCTGCAAGCATTTGCTGGTAGGTTTCCCTGGCCATTTCGAGTGATGTTTCGATCTGCTCCCTCGTAATGTCGAAATAAAGAATATCTTCTTCTTCAGAATGGGCAATGTTAAAATCGCCATGATCATGGGCATGTGCATCTTCATTGGCAACATGTACATCTTCATTGCCAGTGTTTTCATTTCCGAGGCCAAGAGCATCGGCATATCCCGGAACCAAATTGGCAAGGATGGCATTTGAATGCTCAAATTGTTCAGTAAGTTGTGCCTGTTTCGTATTGAGCAGTTTAATTTCTTCCTGCTGCTTGCTGATAAGGCCGGTCAGGTCGTTGGTATTGATGCCAACCGCAACATTTACAAGACTAATATTCGCAGCTACATTGCCCAGCACCGACCAGGCAACGCCGGCAATATTCCCGTAATCATTCAGAGCCATGTCGGCAGGACTTACGGCCTTGCCAAATCCGCTACCAAATTCTATCGGAAGGATATAATCGCCGGGGTTAACAGTGCCCAGCACCTTGGTGGGCACCTGGCCCATGAATGCAATTTTAACATAATTGTCTTCCAGGCCATCCTGCGGCATATTTCCGAGAACGATAGGACTTGTCGACACGATCATGATCTTATCAGCACCGAGCAGGTTCTTTGTTACATATCCGTTCTTGATCCCTACCAGTTCGCCCGAAGTGAACATTTCAGCCGGGTTCAGTTTTGGAAGGTATTCGGCATAGTCGCCTGATCCCGATTGGTATGAAACCCCTATCTGTGCATTTTTAAAGGCAATAAAGGTTGCTTCATCGGCAATGGCTACTCCAAGGTTTGCGCCAACAGCAACAGCATTGGCAATTTTTAAAACCAGGTTCAGGCCTGAAGAAACGATAAATGACGGAATGGGCGCCGTAACGCAAACACCCAGTCCGGCACAGGCCGTAGAGGAAGTAGAGCTGGCAGTAAGTTCCACAACAGCCTGTGCCACTTCAAAGCCGGCAATTACAAAATCTACACCCGAAATAATAATGTCGGAAAGCTTAAACCCTGCTTCCAGTAAATATTCAGGATCGGTCCAGAGTTCACCCAGGGTCTGGCCTTCGATACGACCCCACATTTTGCCACCATTTTCTTCATCCCAGAAAGAAATATAGTTGTTGGCCGAAGATCTGTTGCCGCTCACTTTTATGGCTATCCCCTGGTTGCCGCCTTCAACCTGGAGAGGATAATCGGCATATGTTGCCTGGTCATGTCCGCCGGGATTGGCATTTACAGTGAGCTGGCCATTCACACCAAGGGTATTTTCGATCATTGCAGCACCGCCAACATTCAGGCGTTTGGCAATGCCAACACCACCGGCTACTGTGAGGGCTCCGGTATAAATATCGGTCGATTCTGTTTCATCGGTCACTGCCAGTGGACCTTCGAAGAAAGCACTGCCACCAACGTAGAGGTTTTCGCCAATGCCTACTCCACCATCAACAACAAGGGCTCCCGTACTGGGGCTGGTAGCGCCAAGTAATGGGTTGTCGAGCCTGACATGTTGGTTGAAAGTGGCATTTTCATTCACCAAAAGGGTTCCGGTGAGTAAGGAAGGACTGCTGTTGTTAACATTAAAAGCACTGTTGAGATCGGTAATGCCGTCAACATTCAGTGAACTGTTGAGATCGGTATGTAAATCAACGGTGAGGGTTCCTGACAAAAGCGTAGGACTCAGGTTGGCAACCGTAAACGGCCCGTAGTTGTTGGTTTCGCCGCTGAAGGTATTCAGGTTTACATTTTGCTCGACGGTAAGATTCATGCCAATATTGGCGCTGTTAAGGATATTGATGTCTCCATCGCTCAGCACCCGCATACGCTCGGTATTATCAGTAACGATGACGAGGTCGGCGGGATCGGTGGTTCCGAGCTTGTCCACTTCAGGGTTTGTATTGCTGTTTCCGAAGAGTATCCAGTTATTGGCCGGAACGCCATCTCCATCCCCGCCGGTAATTCTATCGGCCGTGGCTGAATGCATGGCATATGGTACGGAGAGCAACCTGGCAACACCCATGGGCTCAAAATTGCTGCCACCGTTTTCATCCATTTCTATTTTAACAAAATAATCACCTGTCGACCAGTTGATCGCCGACATACTTCCCTCGGTCGAAAATCCATGGCCAATTTCAAGGTTTACAAGACCCATGGCATTGGTTGTGGCCGGGTGCGTTTCAGCATAGACCACCTCCCCGGAAGGATTTCCGGACAAAATACTAATCCGAAGGTTGATGTTTTGCTCTGTGATCACAGCACCACTGTGGTTCCTGACTACTGCCTGATACTTAAAAGCCTGCGGCAGCTGTGCCATCACGAATGAAATACCGATGGCAAGAATAATGAAAGAAAGAAAAAGTTTTTTCATGAGATTGAATTTTGGGGTTTATATCAAAAATTAGTGAGCATAACGCTATTGCAAGCCATACAAAATCAATAGCCTGATTAAGTGCCGAAAAAGGTTGGTGGGTGTTTATTTTCCCTGTTTGGGATAAAGGCAAGAAGGAAAATGTTCTTAAATAATACCGCTAATGATGATCCCCAAAAATATCCCTGTTGAGTTACATCCCAAATCCATGACCAAATTACAAAATAAATATTATCATGTCAATTAATTAACTAATTATTAACATACTATAGAAGCATTTTGGGAACACCGGGCAATCGTGAAATTGTTATGGACGTGGGGAGATTGGCTGCGCCGGATTCTGCCTGGGTTGGATCGAACAAAAGAGCCCGGTGACAGCAATCTTGTCGGACCGTGTCCGACGAAGCCCGCCTTTGATGATGCAGAGCAAGGTGATAAAGTAAAAAAGCCCACCTACGCTTTTTCTGGCGAAAAAGCTTCGGTGGGCGATGTCGGAGTGGTGAGACTCGAACTCACGACCTCTAGTCCCCCAGACTAGCACGCTAACCAACTGCGCCACACCCCGAAT